>JAENZQ010000046.1 GCA_016841185.1 Anaerovorax odorimutans | reverse complement strand
AAATCTAATATTCGGGGTGCACTTTTTTATGGCAAAATGCTCAAAAAAAGATCTTTTAGCCCGAAGCGGCCTTACATTTCAATCGTATTATCAGTGAAGAGTTGGTTGGTGAGTATTTTGCCACTGTAAAACAGAAATACAATGTGTTAGTGCTTGATGATTTTGAGAACTATGCTAAAGTGATGTTCGAAAGAACAATAAAGGGCTAAGGGATTTGTGTGAGTACTTTCAGAGAAAGACGAAATAATGCAATTGAGGGTCAAGTTCCTATAAATTGCCCTTGACCCCTAATCTATTTTCAAATTCTATGTCAGATTTACGAGTTCACACAAAACTCGGGGTATTACCATTTTTCTACTCACTACAACGACTTCATGATGTTGAGCAAGCTTTGGTAGCTGTCCACGTCATGGTATTTAACCTTACTTGTAGAAATCTCATTAAAAAGCTTCTTTGCACAGTTGATCTTTGCCTGTTCAATTGGTCTGATGTTTAGGCTGTCCATTGTGCCTTTGGTTTCTGCGATAAAGAAAATGTGCTTCACCGCCCCTCGCTTGAAGGCGATTGCCCAGTCCGGTGAATAATTGCCAACGGGGGTAGGTATATAGAATCCCTTGGGACCGCTTGGCAGTTTAGCATAAACGCACACTTCCTCGGCAAGTTCCAAATCTTTTGCGAATCGTCTCTCAACGCTATTCTCAGTTAAACTGTCTGTGAACACATAGTCCTGAATGTGTTTTTGGGCGCGGAAAGCCTTCTCGTATTCCTGAGAGTTCTTGCTTACTGCAAAGATATTGCTGTCATATTCGCCTTCGATCTGATTGTAGGAGACATGTTCAACAATCATTGTTGCTTTCTCTTCCTTAACCAGCTTTATAACTTTAGAAATATATTCCTCCGGGTTGACGCGGAAAAGGTATAACTTTTCAGGAGAGATTCCTTTCAGAATGGCGGCAACAGTCCTCCGTGTCAGAACCGTTCCCTCCGCGATTTTTCCTATAAGGTCATAGGGGACTTGACTAACCTCTGAGTGCTCGAGCGTCCGCGTCCGTGTTCTATAGGCATCAAATGCTTCGCCGCGCTCCAATTGATATTGGTTCATGTCGGTACTTTGCGTGCCCGTAGTAAGTGTATATTGAAGTTTTGTTACAAAAAGCCCGGCGTTGATGGCGGCAATGGATTTTTGAATCAATTCTTCGGAATCAAAGCCCACTGTGTAGGCATATTTGTGGTTAATATAGCTCCACAGTTCCTTGAACTCCCGTTTGTAAAAATTGTCGTTCAAAGGGTTCTCCTGCACCTTCGTCTTATTGCCGTTATCTATCATCTTATTGAGTACACTGTCATCAAAGATTCCTTGCACAAGCGTATGTACCCCTGCCGAAAGAACAGAAAGCTCTGCAGGCAAAACAGCATACTGACCGCTTTCTTCTGCTATTCGGTATTCATCGGTTATGTTATCATCATCGTCCACATAATTGTTCTTAATTAGATACCGATGAATCCTATCGGCCTCCTGTTTAGTAATCTTATGGGCTTCTTCGCCAATCATAACCGTCTTGCCTTCAAAATATGATGCCGTTGCCTTGCTCGGTCTATCATAAAGCACTTCACGTATCTGTTTCTGCAAATCACCAACGAAATTGAAATAGCTCTCACTGGCAATGACGGTCAGCAGATTGACTTCATGGACTGTCTTTTCCCCGCAAATGTCAGCATCCTGCCGATCTCCTTCGTGATTTACACACAGGCGTAGGCCGCGTCCTACTTCTTGCCGTTTTGCGGTAGTGTTGTCGGAATGCTTCAAAGTGCATATTTGGAACACGTTTGGGTTGTCCCACCCTTCGCGCAGAGCAGAGTGGGAAAAGATGAAGCGTGTTGGCTCCTCAAAGGAAAGCAGCCGCTCCTTGTTCTTCAAAATTAAATCATAGGCCGAAATATCATCAGAAAACTCGCTGCCGCGCTTGACAGTGCTATTTACAGCGTGTCCGGTTTTATCAATGCTAAAATAACCACGGTGTGTATCGTGCACGGAAATCCGGCGCAAATAATCATGATAGGGCGATTCAAACAAAGTAAGGCGATCGTTTAAAATATCAATATACTCCTGTTCGAACATTCTGCCATATTCACCAAGCAATTCGTTTCCATTGTCGTCATACTGCCTGTACTTTGCCACCTCGTCTATGAAGAACAATGACAGACATTTAATACCCATTGCAAAAAGCTTTTCTTCTTTTTCTAAGTGAGATACAATCGTTTCCCGTATCTGAATGCGGCGTATATCAGCTTCAGACACGTCTCCGACAACATCGCCCGTAAAAAGTACTTCGCCGTTACTGAAAGTTACGCTGCCGCGAACCGGATTAATTTCTGCAATAACATAGTCTTTATACGGTTCCAGATTATTCGATTCTGCATACAGGTTATCGCTTATGCCGAGAATATGCGCCTCGCGCTTGATGCCGCTTTTATAATTGACTTCCAGTTCCAGCCGTGCCCTCGGAGGCTTCTTGCTGCTAAGAATGATTCTTTCAAGATATAGATATCTGTCCGTTCCTCGCAGGTTTTTGACTTCAAATCCTTTCACCTCGATTTTTTTCACTAAACGGCGGTTGTATGCGTCAAGGGCGTCCAGGACGAAGACTAAGTTGTGCTGTGTCTTGTGCGTTGCCGAATAGTTAATGGAGAACAGCGGATTGAAATTATTTTTCAATGCGTGTTGAGTTGCCGCACCACCCATTTTTTGCGGTTCGTCGAGAATAATAATAGGGCGGTTCGTCTTAATTACGTCAATAGGGCGGCGTGAATTGAATTCATCGCGCTTGGAATAAATGATTTTCGCTTCCTTGCTCCGCCCGTCCTCTTTCAGCGACGATGCAAACGCTTGCATATTGATAATCATTACGTTTATGCCGTATCCGCTGGAAAACTCATCTAGCTGGTGTAGGTTTGAGGAATTATAAACAAAGAAACGCGCCTTTTTGCCATACAACTGCATGAAATGTTCCTGTGTGATCTCAAAGGTCTTTTTTACGCCCTCACGGATAGCGATACTCGGCACGACAACGACAAATTTGCACCAGCCATAACGTGCGTTCAGCTCGAACATGGTCTTTATATAGGCATAGGTTTTGCCTGTGCCGGTTTCCATTTCTACGTCAAGGGAAATCCTGCCAAGGTCCTTAACAAGGGAAGGCGAGAGTCTAATGTTGTTACGCCCCTGTATCTCGCGGATATTAGCAAGAAGCTGCTCATCACTCAGTTCCACCGAAGCATTCTTATAACCGGTAATGTCATCGGCCAGTTCCATATTTTCGTCATAGCGAAACTGAATGCTGCCTGTTTGACCGGTACCCAGGTCGCGGAGAAAGCTATCCGGCCTGTGGTTGCGCTGCCCGTTAAACACGCTGACAACACTCTCAACAGCCTCTGTCTGGAATTGTTGGATTTTGAAATTAAATTTCACTCTGCATCACCCCGTTTCCGGCGTTCCAGTATATCCCGTTCCCGCTCCAGTTCTCTCCTCAATTCTTCTTCCGTGGGCAAATACAGTTTATATTTTGATGCAAATAAGCGTTCACTATCTGCCAAAACCGAGTATTTCACCATTGTATCGTTTTTATCGGCACAAAGGATAATGCCGATTGTCGGGTTATCCTCCTGCATCTTTACGTTGTCCTCGAAATACCGGACATAAAAATCAATCTGCCCTACGTCCTGATAGGTTAGCTTTCCCGTTTTCAGATCAATGACTACAAAACATTTTAGGATATAATTGTAGAAGACAAGGTCAATATAATAGTGGTCCCCGTCAATTGTAATCCGCTTCTGACGCGACACAAAGGAAAATCCCTTTCCGAGTTCCAACAGAAATTCCTGCAAATTGTCTATGAGTGCCTGCTCCAATTCGCTCTCATGATAATTCTTGTTTTCTTTTATATCCAGAAACTCAAGAATATATGGGTCTTTCAGAATATAGCCGGGGTCGCTTTTAGGCTCCAGAGTTTGGATCTCTTTTTTCACGCTTTCACGTCCGCTCTTTTTAGTGGCAAGCAGACGTTCGTAGAAAAAAGAATTGATTTGCCTTTCTAATTGACGTACGCTCCAGTTGCTTTCGGCGCATTCCGTCATATAAAAATCACGCCGCTTAATATCGTCAATTTTCATCAACAAACGATAATGGGACCAGCTTAATTCGGCACACAATGTGTGCCGAATCGGAAACGTCAAGAAAAATTGACGCATGGCACGCAAATTCCTTTCCGTAAAGCCTTTTCCGAATTCTGCAGTAAGCTGCTCCGACAAATATTTTAAAAGTTGTTTTCCGTACTCCGTTCGTTCCCCTTGTGCTTCGGCAATCTGCCGCCCTATTTCCCAATATGTCTCAACCATTGTAGCATTGATGGTTGTATATACTTTCGTCCGCGCCTGAACCAGTGTTTGGCGGATGTTCTGATAAATATTCAAATTGTTTTCATTGTTTCCCATTATAATACCCTCCTGACCGTAGAGGGGCTGTATGTAGCGAAAATCTGTTCAAAGTTCGCCGCTACGCTGTCGGAAGCAAAGCTTGAGTCGCGGAATACAGCATAGTAAGGTTTTAGCTTGGCGATTTCCTTAATGGTATCATCGCCCACATCATTTTCAAAGCAGGCAATCAGGAAATTTTCTTCGACTGAGAATACAGTCTTGCCGCCGATTTTACGCTGTTCGATTTTGCTGGAAAGCAAGACGCCTAAATCGAGCATCACCTGGAACAACAGGTCTTCCGGTGTCCTGTCCTCTTTTATGTTGTCGATAAGCTTGTCCAGCAACGATAGCTCGTATTTATCGGGAGTATAGTACACTTCTTTCATGTTAGAGCTGTCCAGTTTGAGCACTCGGAAGCCTATGTCGAGATTTGTTGTCGTAAGTGGGCTTTCCTCTTTGATTTTCTTTCCTGCTCGGCGGATACGCTCCTTGCCGATTTCGCATATGTTCTTGTAACCCGCTTTAGCGGCTTCGCTATTCTCATCGATCGCCTCGGGAAGCTGCACCATGATAAACTTGCGCTTACCGCCGTCTTCAGCGTTGAACTGCATGACTGCGTGGGCTGTGGTGGCGGAACCGGAGAAGAAATCTAATATTATATCTTCTCCGTGATTGTCGGTTGCTATATTAATTATTGTCTTTATTAATACTACAGGTTTTGGCGTATCAAAAGGTTTGCTATTATTAAAAATATCTCTTATTTCTCTTACAGCTTGTTGATTGTCGCCAAATTCTTCTCTTGTCCACCATGTAGTTGGAACACGACCATCTTGCACCTCAGACAAAAAGCGTTTTAACCGAGGTACTCCATTTGAATCGGCTCCGAACCAAATTCGATTATCGTTACATAATTCTTGATATCTATATTCAGGAACTCGCCAACTTGTTCCCACCGGCGGTAAACACTCCCTACCTGAAGGTGTAATAATTTTATATAAACCGGTTTTTTGAACATCTTTTCTTAATAGATTATCACTTGTCCAAACTCCACGTGGGTCATTATCAGGATTGTTGTATCTGGCATTCTGCTCTGAGGTTCTGGGCAATAAATTCCGCCGCCATCCATTATCATTATATGATTTTTTTGCATATACAACTATATAATCGTGCATATCGGAGAAGTATTTTGCATCATTCTGTGGAGAATGCTTTTTCTGCCAATTGATTTGTGCAATAAAATTACCTTCCCCAAACACTTCATCGCAAATTTTCCGTAATTGTGCGACTTCATTGTCATCAATACTAATGAAAATAACACCATCATCCCGTAACAAATCTTTCGCTAGACGCAAACGCGGATAAACCATATTCAACCAATCTGTATGAAACCGTCCGTTTCTGTCAAGGTTCTTCACCATCCGGTTGCCATCATCATCATATTGATAGTCGCGGGTTAAAAATTCGCCAGCGTTTTCTGTAAAGTCATCGTTATACACAAAATCATTGCCCGTATTGTATGGCGGGTCAATATAAATCATTTTTATCTTACCAAGATAGGTTTCCTGCAAAAGCTTTAATACATCAAGGTTGTCGCCTTCAATGTATAGGTTCTCTGTATTGTCAAAGTCCACACTTTCTTCACGGCAGGGGCGTAGGGTGGCCGCAATAGGAGAATTGGCAAGCAAAACCGACTTCTTCTTATCCGGCCAGGTGAACTGATAGCGTTCCTCCGAGCCTTCCACCACCGTTTCTGAGATTTCCTGCCGTAACACGTCTGCGTCAATGGCGCGAACAACTTCACCATCCACAATGGTTTCAGTGACGGCATTCGGGAACAATGCTGCGAGCTTTTCATAATTCACTTTGGTTTTGTCAGGGGTATGCATTTTCAGGTTATCCATTATTAAGCCTCCTCAATTGCGTCTTGTTTAGAAGTTGTTCCTATCATCATATTATAATGGGCGATGTGATTACAGTTTTCAAATATTCGTTTAAATACATACAAATATTTATCTACGCTTGTAGCATCTAAGGGGGTGTAATAATGATCGTCAAAAGCACTATGGGAACCATCGTGCACCCAGGAGCAAAGAGCTTTGCAGATTATCTTGTCTTGTCCATCAAATTTTGTATATAAATCCTCTAAAGGAATCCCGCCTAATAATTTAAAATAGTTTTCTAAAATGCGTCGCAAGGTATTTTGAATCGTGACATTGGAACGATTTTTATTGCGAACTTCAGCCCATAACAGTTCATACGAAGTTTTAATTGGGTTGGTTTGCTGCCTTTCCACAACGGATTCGTTCCCAATTTTTTTTACCAACCAAAAGGTTTCTTCTTTAAATAATGAGTTGCCATTCCTTTTAGAATTATATGTCACTTCTTTATGGAAGTAAATATTATGCGTTAACACAAAAACCTGTTTAATGGTGCCTCTATTATTCCTCACATCTTCAAATAGCTCTCTGATTAAACTGCTGACAATGAAAAGGACATCGCTATCCAAGCTGGAAACGGGGTCATCAATAACAACCACCCTATCGGCTGTAATACCACTTTCGGTTTGGCTGCCCTTAAGAAGGTGATAGAAGTAAAGAAATGTCACAAAATTCTTTTCGCCTTCGCTTAATGTACCTTGAGCATCTGTACCATTTGCTCGTATCAGTTTATATGTCTTATCGTCATCGCCATTCGCTAAGCTAAAGCTCGTGAAACCAAAAGATGAGAGCAGAGCGTTTATACCGTCAAGCGTAGGCTGGATACTTGTTGTTTGCTTTTCTAACTCCAATAATTCTCTAAATCTGCGGGCTTTTTCCGCTTCTTTTTTTGTTATTTGTGCTGTTAAGGCAGTAATAGCTTTTTCGAGTTTCATCTTTTGTGAGCTATAGTCCTCAAGGTCTTGTTTTAATTCTTCCAGAATAAACCTCCAGATTTGTCTGGTTAAAATTTTTCGTTCGGTTGAGATATTCCGAATAATCGTGTTATGTTCGTCAATCTGCTTATTAGCCATTGTTAAAAGTTCATTAATTACAGCAAGAACATTTTTGAGTGAGTCAAGCTCTATAACTTGGCTTGGCTCTTTTTTCTTCTGTTCTATACGCTGAATATTGACGATGAGAAGGGAATCAAGGATAAGCCTTTCACCTTTCAACTTTTCCAAATCAAGAAACTCGGAAGGAGTATTAATTAATCCCTGGATTTGTTGTTGAAGTCGACTGGCATCAGTCGAATAATCAGTCAGTAAACTTTTTATCGCATTATTATCTCTTTCAAAGGATTCATCAAAATACTCGCTGAGGCTCTTAGAGAAGCTCTCTTCCGTTTTCTGTTGACAGAACGGGCACATACCACCATTTGCTTCGTAGTATGATAGCCCTTGACGAATCCAGTCGCTGTTACCTAGCTTACTAATCATCGCAGCTATATCCACATCGTCTTTTCCGATAACGCGTTTTTTTAATATAGGATTCTGCTCATGTGTGAGAATACTATCAGTTTTAGGAACGGTAATGTTTTGTGCTGGCGTAAGTGTACTGGTAAATACTTTCTTTGACTTTTGTTCAAGCTCTGAAATTGACAACAACGCCTCTGCGTTGGTTGAGTATTCGGCGAGAACTCTTGCCTTAAAAGCATCCTTGCTATTTCTTACTCCCTCAAAACCACCTAATAATTTAGAATCATATTTTTGTTTTTGTATCCAGAACTTTTCTTTATATTTAGTTTCTAATTGCGTCAGTTCGCCTACTTTCCCATCATTGCCATCCTCGCCTTTAAGCGTTTTTGTCAATTGCTTTATGCTGTCAATTAGATCATCGATATCCTTTTTAGTAGTGTTGATTTTTTGCAGAGTGTCTGCTTCCTGTTCGCCCAAAGTGAAAACGCCTTTTAGTTTACTCTGTGGATTAAAGTTTCGATCGACAAAATCTCGGTTATAAACTCTTGTTTCCAATGAAAGACCATTTTCCCAAGTAACACTGCAATGGGGGAAATGTGATTGGTCGGCAATAATATTGCTTATTGTAGTTTTCCCTGACCCATTGGCACCAAATAAATAATTGAATTGTCTTAGGTTATCGATCGCTTGTGGGGTATTTCCAAACGTAGCAGCACTACAAATATCAATTTTAGAAATCATTTATTTGCTCCTTTCTAAGGCGATTGACTTCTTGCGCCAATTCAAACTTTCTTCGCGGCTGCTTTTCGTTTCGCGCCTGTCGTTCGAGTTTGTCTATCTGCCGCCTTATTTTTGCCCGTTCTTCGTCTATCGCAATTTGCTCGTCAAGCGTATTACCTTGCTCAACCTTCACGCTGCCGACTTGGATTATTATATTCTCCCATACTTTATCAAGGTTCGGTCCCGTTAGCGTGATAGTCAGTTCCTGAAGTGGAATCCAATCTGACTGCAAAAGCTTAGTATGGAACACAGCCAGTCGCGCCTTGCCTTCATGTTCTAGAATGAACAGCATGTTTTGATCTATCAGCTTCGAGAGCAAGACAATGTTCTTTTTGTTATAGTCTTTGGTACGCAGGAACACGAGTATAACATAGAACGCTGAGATGTTTTCACCGGTCGATATGTTGGTTGTCGGGGGTGAAACTTCACCGATAATCGTTAACTTGCGTATGTCCGCATCAAATCGTGTCCTGTCCGATGTGTTCATCTTGTATTTATTAAAGATTCTTATCTTGGGGAGTTGTCTATTCAGCTCCGTGGATTGTGGTAATCCAAACACCCTATCACCCCGCTATCGTACTACAAGGAAACAAATCAGCTCAAAATCGTTAAGCCCGTTTATCTTGTTTGATAGAAAGCTTACGGTATCACCGTTCAGGAAACTATCCAGTTCGCTAATATCTTTTACTTTTATAATTGAAGCAATGGCCTCGCCCAGCAATGCAGAATACTTCCGCATGTCCTTACCATCCTTTGTTTCCTTGTTGAAGATACTGCAAAGTTCATAGTTGGGTGAAGTTCTATCTTTACATAGTAGACGCATGGTATCCAGCATTTCCTTAGGAGTAAGATGGTTGCAGATAATTTCACCACTAATACCGATATACACCATATAGAACGGATGGAGGCGATTTCGGTTGTCGATATTCACGCCGCCGTTAACGTTTTTTAGTACGTAGATTACACCCGGTTGTGCACCTGCTGTGGCCGAAACCACTGCGTGAAGACCAAATGGGGTCTTGTCCAGATCACCGTGGTTTTTTGTGTAGTCCAGCAAATCCAAGCGAAACTCATTCAGCCCCAAATCCATTATTGAGATTCCACTGGACATATCCTCTATATCTACAATTTCTTCTTGCAAGCGTTTTAGTTGCGCCTTGCGGTATTCAAGATCACCTTTTTCCTCAGCGTTTATCAGGTCATCATCTCCTGTGGCAGTCATTATTGAAATCTTCATCCGAGTTTCTACCCGGTTCTTGAGGTCTATATACTCGTCAAGTGTTAAGTCCGGCCAAAAGTTTACAAGCTGAATGACCGAGTTCTTGCTGCCAATACGGTCTATACGCCCAAAACGCTGGATAATACGAACCGGATTCCAGTGTATGTCATAGTTTACGCAGTAATCGCAGTCCTGTAAATTCTGTCCCTCGGAGATACAATCTGTGCCAATAAGAATATCAATCTCGGTTCCGCTGTCCGGCATGAGAAGATGCTTGTCCTTTGAAATGGGGGAGAAGCAGGTCAGCACATTGTTCAGCGTTGCACGGAATTTTGGGATAGTGGTCTTTCCATCAATGTTGCCGGTTATCATTGCCGTATCAAGTCCGTACTTGTTTTTTATGTAATTGCTTACGTTCTGATACAAATACTCGACTGTATCTGAGAATGCAGAGAAGATGAGTACCTTTTTATTGCCCGGGTTAATAGGTCTTTCGATTTTGTCTGAAAGCAGCCGCAGAAGCTCCTGAAGTTTTGTATCATGCTCCGGTGTAATGTCGGATACCATTAGGGTCAGCAGTCCTAGAGTATCCGCGTCTTTCATAAGTTCGTTACGCCAGCTTATATAGTCCATATCCGCAAGGTCTACCTTGATTTTGCTGCCGGTAGTAAAGATGTCGGTGTTGCGGTCATCATCGTCAAAATCATCTTCAGAGCCAATATCAATGGTTTCAACGATTGTGCTGCCGCCCTTTTCAAAGCTGTCGATGTCGGCAATAGTTTTATCTATCAATTTCTTAATGCGCTCCAATGTAAGCCGGAATGAATATACCGAGCTTTCCAGCCGTTTCAGGAGGTTGATACTCATCAAGCGGCGAATCCCCATTTCGCGTCCGGCACGGTTGATATTGGTGGTGGGGTCAATGTATTTTTCCACCTTGCTCGGATGCAGGAAATCAGTAGGAATATAAATTGCGAGATTAAGGCTCATCAACTCAGTATAAATATCATTGTAGTTTATTGCGTTGTTCAGGTCAGTTAAGTTCGGGCGCTTTGAAATCGGCTTTAACCTTTCAGGAAAGCGGCCGATTTCTTCCACCTTATAATATTTTTCTATGTGTTTCCTAGAACGGGCAATGGTTACGCTGTCAAGAACCTCAAAGAAATCAAAATCAAGCATCCGGAGAAGATTGGAAGTCGTGCGCTCCTTCTGCTCAAAGCGGCTCCACTGATTGAAAACACGTTGAGCATTACGAAAGATCTCATCAATGGAATGCGAAATATCCAGCTTATCGTTAATAAGATTGGGGTTGCCTTCATAGGCAAGCTGTAACTGATTGCGCAGGTCGGTAAATCTGTTGTTTACGGGCGTAGCTGAAAGCATCAGCACCTTTGTTTTGACGCCTGGACGTATTACTCGGTTCATCAGACGAAGATAGCGGTTCTCACGTTCGTCATCGCCATATGTTAAACCGCCGTTACGGAAGTTGTGGGATTCATCAATGACAACGAGGTCGTAGTTCTCCCAGTAAAGCTTATCCAGATCCAGACCGTTTGAAGTGCCATGCTGACGTGAAAGGTCAGTGTGAAAGAGTACATCGTAACGCAGACGATCGGTTATTAGTGGATTATTCCTATAGCTGCTTTTAAATGTATTCCAGTTATCAGCCAGTTTCTTAGGACAGAGAACGAGAACCGATTTGTTTCTATTTTCATAATATATAATAACGGCAAGCGCGGAAAAGGTCTTTCCAAGTCCTACACTGTCGGCAAGTATGCAGCCGTTATATTTCTCCAACTTATTGATAATGGCAAGTGCTGCGTCCTTTTGAAAGCTATAAAGCATATTCCATATCTTGCTGTTCTTGAAGCCGGTGGCTTCATTTGGCAGGACATCCTCGGAAATGTCCTCTAGGAATTCGTTGAAAATATTATATAAGGTAAAAAAATAGAGAAAATCAGCTGCGTTTTCGTTATAGGCGGCAGTAATACTGTCAATGACTTCCTCTGTCACGTCCTGAAGCAGCTTCTTATCATTCCAGACCTGTTCAAAACTTTGAATTAACTGTGAGCTTTCTGTGTGTGACATCTTGATAACCGAATGAGTAATATGATTGCCACGCTCACATCCTAAATCTGTAGTAGTAAACTCACTTAAGGGGGTATAGGAGTACCCCGAACCATTGCAATCGACATCAACGAGTGAATCGATATGTCCGCCTGTGGTGTTTGACTTGAAGCTTACCTTCTGCCGTATCCATTCCGCACATTCTTTGGCAATGGCCTTCTGGGATAATTCATTACGGAGCTTTACCTCGAATTCTGTTCCGTAAAGACTGCGCTCTCGGTTTAGGCGGGGGATATAGAATTCACGTTTTTCTTTGGGAGCTTTTTCTTTAACAAACGCAGGGGAAGTGAAAATGAATCGGAGTTCTTTTATTCCATTAAGTTGGTCTTTTAATACCTGATAAGCATAAATAGAGAAGCAGGCGGCAGCAATCGAAAGACGGCTTTCATTTTCTATGGTCACTGCCAGGTCATCTTTTACAATTTTGTTTATATTATCGAATACTTCCAAACTTCCACCCCCACATTAACTAACGATTATCTCTCTTCTAGCAAGAGTTATTTACAAGTATTGTCCGGCACTGCGTCACATATATCTCCTATATTGCAATTAAAAAACTCACAAATCCTCAATAGAACAGTCAGCGAGACGATTTGTCCTTTGCTCAGCTTAGTCATTGTGCCGGTTGCAAGGTTAAGTGCTTTCCTTAATTCCTGCTTGCTCATTTCCTTTTCAACGAGCATTATCCAAAGCTTCTTATAACTGATCTTCATCTCCGGACACACCTCAATTCTTAATCAATATATCACAATGATAAAATATTATACCATGATTTGTCAAAAAACGCAATCTCAGGTCGCACAAGACTGAATGTATAGTGCAACATCATGCGATTTCAATTCGATAAAATGGTAGCATGCTAATTAATAAAATTTATAATCTGAATACAGAATATGGAACCTTGCCTTCTCATTAGGTGGCAAGCCATCCTTAATAGGTGGGGATTGAGTTTCTATTCGAAATGCCATTAATAAATTTAAGCATAATGTAACGGCTACAAAAATAATAAT
>JAENZQ010000087.1 GCA_016841185.1 Anaerovorax odorimutans | reverse complement strand
CTCCTTTTAAATTCCTATTATAGTTTTTTTTATAAATATTTCTTGTGACGCAATATTCTACTTATGTTCATCAATCAAAATTTTATTGCCGATATGATAAGCATCATAGGTCGTCTCATTTCATCTTTTATTCCTGGAATATCCATCATATTTTCTGGGGGCTGTGGTTCTATGACCTGTTCTATTCTAAATCCATTATTAAGTAACGCACTTATATAGGTGGTTAGTGTTCTATGGTATTTTATAACCTCTTCTCCTAAAAACACAGCTGTCCGTTTACCCTCATAGTAATAATTATCCACGGGGAAATGGAGTACTTCCCCATTTTCATTATAGTACCAGTCTTGATTTCCATTAGCAGTAAATACAGGATGTTCAACTGTAAAAACTAAACGACCATCTGCCTTTAACATCCCATATATCCTTTTTATTAAAGCTTGATAATCTTTAACATAGTGAAATGCAAGTGAACTAATTATGATATCAAAACTTTCCCATGGAAAGTCTATATCTTCTATAGCACAACATCTATATTCAATTTGTGGTGAATCATTTTTCTCTTTTGCTGCTTCCAGCATTTTATGGGATATATCAATACCTACAACTGAAGATGCACCATTCTCTATGGCATAGATACAGTGCCAACCATAGCCACATCCTAAATCAAGCACTCGCTTGCTTTTAAAATCTGGCAGCAACTTTTCTAATGTTTCCCATTCACCTGCACCTGCCAGTCCTTTTTTCGAACGACTCATCTGACTGTATTTTTCAAAAAAAATATTATTATCGTATTTGTTTTCTTTCATCGATACTCTCCTAACTATTATAAATATTGAGCATATATGTACAACCCTTCTAAATTACGAGTGATTCATGCTACACATAATCCTACTAATGTACAATATTAGAAAAATACGGCATAATTGAGGCCAAAATCATGTTATATCGGCCTTACAAATTGGAATATGTAGTTTCCCTGTTCAGGGTTAACGCCTTATTTCAATCAGCTTAGTCGCTTCAGAGTATCTCAATTTTGTCTATTTATAAGTTTCCGTCCGGTATTTAAATCTATGTTCAATAAATACTCCAACGGCGCAAGACAGAAGAAATACAACGATGCAAATCAACCATCCGTGATGTAGATATCGAGGGGGAATATCGGACTGGAACCCTCCGAGTAATTCTCCGGCTACATTACCCGATACAAAACCTGCAAACGTTATATAGGGGAACTTAATCCAGCCGAAAAATGTCGGCAACGTTGATATAACCGCCGCAAACCAAAGAAAATTCCTTCCCGTCCAGCCCGGTGTGTAAATCGGCAAAATGCCTCTTACATCAAAAATATATCGACAAATCAGGTATGCCGCTACATAAAGAACTAGTATGGTGCAAATATGTACTGCCCGTATTTTTTTACTGAATTTCATTTGCAGCCGTCCTTTCTTAACACATTTATAATACATAATTGCTTTACATATTTCGTTTTTCCTACTAATATGTACCAATACACAACCAAATCATATGCTTTTATAATACGCGTCAGAACGCCGCGACTATTGCATGTGGTTTTGGAAAACGTCTGGCACTCGCGATACCGAGAGCCTTAGATAACTCCTATCTTAGGCTCGC
>JAENZQ010000012.1 GCA_016841185.1 Anaerovorax odorimutans | reverse complement strand
ACATCACATTCAACAAAGGCAACCCCTTCCATATTTTCAGTAAGCTTTTTAAGGCTTCGAAGGCTTTTCTCTCCAAAATATGAAAAGGAGATATTGGCACCGGCATGGTATAATTGCTCGGCTATTGCCCAGGCAATACTCCATTTATTTGCCACTCCCATAATCAAAATGTTTTTATCTTTTAATAACTCAGTCAAAATAATTCCCCCTCACATACTACGACATATTAAAAATATTACACAAACATTTCAAATTGTTCAACTAATTTTTCAAAAGTTTTTAAAGCATTTGCGACAGGCTCCGGTTTTTCCATATCAACACCTGCTTTTTTCAGTAAATTGATTGGATAATCCGAATTTCCGGATTTCAAAAAATCTATGTATCTGTTCCGGTTTAGAGATCCCCCTTCCATTATTTGCCTTGATAATTCAATTGCGGCAGAATACCCTGTAGCATACTTATATACATAAAAAGCAGAATAAAAATGTGGTATCCTTGCCCATTCCATTCGAATTTTGTCATCATGGATCAATTCATCTCCATAGTAAAATTGATTCAATTTGTAATAATTATCACAAAGCCAGTCTACAGTCAAAACCTCCCCACTCTCAACAGCACCATGAGCCATTTTTTCAAATTCTGCAAACATGGTTTGTCTGAAAAGCGTCGACCTGAACTGTTCCATGTAATAATTCAGCAAATACATTTTTTCCGTTTTATCCCGAGCATGTTGGATCATGTATTCCATAAGCAAAGCTTCGTTAACGGTAGATGCCACCTCAGCTGTAAAAATCGAATGCCCTCCATATACATAAGGCTGGTGATGCCTTGTATAATAAGAATGCATGGAATGACCCATTTCATGGGCTGTAGTAAAAATATCCTTAATGGTATTTGTATAGTTCAGCATAATGTAAGGAGGACTGTCGTAAGTTCCAAAAGAATAAGCACCGCTTGTCTTCCCTTCGTTTTCATATACATCTATCCACCTGCTGTTAAAGCCTTCATCCATAATTGAAATATACTCTTCTCCTAACGGAGTTAACCCTTTTGTAATGATTTTTAAACCTTCCTCATAAGGTATATTCCGATCAGCCTCTTTAACCATAGGAGTATAAAGGTCGTAAACATGCAATTCTTTAAGATTTAGTATTCTTTTCCGCACTTTTATGTATCGATACATCAATTCAATATTCTCATGGACAGTTTTTATGAGATTATCATACACTTCGACGGGAATATTGTCTCCGCTCAATTCCTGTGCCAGTGAAGAATCATGCCTTCTCAGTTTCGCGCTTACCGCATCTCCTTTTGCACTGTAGTTATATGTTGAAGCAAGAGTGTTTTTCTGCTTTTCATAAGCTGTATATAAAGCATCAAATGCATCTTTCCTTATACGTCTGTCTGAGGATTCAAGAAGCTTTATAAACCTGCCGTGAGTAACTTCGATTTCTTCACCTTCCTCATCCTTAATAAAACCGAATTTTATATCTGCGTTATTGATCATCCTGAAAATATTTTCCGGGGCAGAAACCAGTTCCCCAAATTGTGCAACAATATATTCCTCCTGTTTGGTCAATACGTGTTTTTTCAAACGTATCAAATCCTTCAACAAGAATTCGTAAACCTTTAATTCTTCATCTTCATCAATGAAAGCCAACAATTTTTCCTCAGGTATTTCAGTTATCTCCGGAATAAAAAACGAAAGCTTGGTTCCAATTTCTACAGAAAGTGATTGTGCTTTTTCGCTCATAGCCTGATATTTAGTAATACGATTGTCTTCATCTTTTTTCATGCGTGCATAAACATAAATGTTTCCTATAATCCGTGATAATTGATCTTTTTTGGATAGCGCTTCAAACAACGTATGAGCACTTTCTCCCAGTCTGCCTTCATACTGCCGGATTTCCTCCGTCTTCTCCCTTGCAGTATTAAAGTCTTTTTCCCAGGCTTCATCGTCTGCATACATCTTTTTCAGGTCCCACTTGTAATTTTCTTCAATTTCTTCCCTTTTTTTTAATTTCTTTGAATCATGGCTCATATACGATCCCTCCGCTTTTAAACTTAACTTGAAATTATTATTTGCAATTTGAATTATTTCATTAATATATATTTTATTGTATAATAAAGTATTATGTATATACAACAAATAATTTGACCGGTAAAACCAATTCACTCCATTACATGATCGAGGAGAAATTTATATGGAAAAGTACTTTCATTCCGTTGTTTTAGATGATGATAAATGCATAGGGTGTACGAATTGTATAAAAAGATGCCCCACACAGGCAATTCGGGTAAAAGACGGCAAAGCAATGATCCTGAAAGAAAGATGTATTGATTGCGGGGAATGTATTCGAACATGTCCTCAGGGTGCAAAAAAAAGTATTACGGATTCTATTGAAAAAACAGAATCCTTTAAATATAAAGTTGCGCTGACAGCTCCTTCACTTATGGGACAGTTTGACGAAAACATCCCCCCTGGTAAAATTCTGTCTGCTTTGAAACTTACAGGTTTCGATGATATATATGAGGTCTCGAGAGGTGCAGACATTGCAACGCATTATACCAAGCAGCTATTGGAAGAAAAATCAGAACGGCCTTTAATTTCATCATCCTGCCCTGCTATCGTACGATTGATACAGGCAAGATTCCCTAATTTGATCGAACACCTGATTCCACTGCAATCTCCTATGGAAATCTCAGCCATACTGGCCCGCAAAAAAGCTTTGGAGCCAAATCCGGGTTTATTACCCGATGAAATCGGAGTTTTCTTCATAAGCCCGTGCCCGGCAAAAGTGACAAGTATTGCCAATCCCATTGGCGCTGAAAAATCCAATGTCAATGGCGTATTATCCATGTCAGCCGTTTATCCGTTAATCATGAAAAATCTGGAGAAGGCAGAAGATGATGAAACAAATGTTTATACGTCAAGTACAGGTATTGGCTGGGCAAAACCTAACGGAGAAGTTATCGCCCTTGGTATCAAAAACTATCTCTCGGTAGATGGGATCGATAATGCTATCAGCGTATTGGACACTATTGAAAATGGCAAATTGAAGCATATTGATTTTATTGAGATCACATCCTGCCCTAACGGATGTGTCGGTGGCCCTTTAAATGTAGAAAACAAATATATTGCAAGACGCAGGATTCGTTATCTGACAGAAAAATATGCATCATTGCCAAAAGATAAAACCGCTGTGCCCAAAATAGATTCTTCTTTGAATATAAACGATTTTATATTTACTCAGCCAATAGAAAAAATGAATATTGAAACCCTTGGCAAAAACATGATTGAATCCATGAACATGATGGAAAAAATAGAAGAAATATTTAATCAGCTACCGGATGATATTGACTGCGGTGCCTGTGGCGCTCCCACATGTAAAGCTTTAGCCGAAGATATTGCTTTAGGCCGTGCCGATATAGATGATTGTATTGTCCTCCTAAAGGATAAACTGCGAAAAGGTACAGAGAGTAAAGGCTAATTGTCTTGCCGCCGGCAGAGAGCCTGAAACTCACTGGCGGGGCTCACTTCATTAAGGAATTAAAAGGAGATATCATGAAAAACAGACCTATTGGATTTTTTGACTCAGGTTTGGGAGGGCTTACTTGTATCCCCCACTTAATGCAGGAACTTCCCAATGAAAGAATTATATATTTTGGAGACACCGCCAGAACACCTTATGGTTCTAAGGCTATTTCTACTATACGAAATTTTTCATACCAAATTGCTGATTTTCTGATTCATAATGATGTAAAAATGCTGGTCATCGCATGCAACACCATTACTTCAACCTGCCTGTATGACTTGAAGGAAAAATATCCTCACATCCCAATTATCGGCATCATTGATCCCGCATCTAAGAAAGTGGCTGATTCTTTAGACTCAAGTCATCACATTGGCATAATCGGGACAAAAGTTACAATCAATCATAAAACTTACATCGATTCAATTTTATCATACAATTCAAATTTAAATCTTTATGATAAGCCTTGTCCTATTTTTGTTCCTCTTATTGAAGAAGGCATCATCAATAATGAAATCATGAATTTGTCAGTTAAATATTATTTGGATGATTTTATTTTTTCAAATCAGATAGATACATTGGTTCTGGGATGCACCCACTATCCTTTGATCCGGAAAAATATCGAATATCTGTATCCCGGTCTGAAAATAATCGATCCGTCTCAGGAGATCATTGCGAGTATAAAAAAAGCACTGACATCAAGAAAACTTCTGTCAGATATGCCTTATTTTGAAAACACTTTTTATGCCAGCGACCTCTCAGAAAATTTTATCAACATGATCGATGCTATTTTTGGAAATACAAATGTAAAAGTTGTATTTAAAAATTTTGATCTGGAAGAGCTGGAGCACAGTAAAGCGGCGGATTAAATCCGCCGCTTCAGGCTGTTGAAAATCTCCGAATTTCTGCGTTGCTGCTTTCAAGCGAACATGCTCACTTACCTGAAGTAAGCTCCGCTGCTCGCTCTCAGCGCGCCTTGAACTTCGAATTTTTCAAAAGCCTGGAGATTGTAGGCTTTTTCAACAATCTCCAGCGGCGGATTAAATCCGCCGCTTTTTATCTCACGATATTATTAATTTCTCCGTACAGCTTTTTAAGATTCGGATAAATCTTTTTATAGACACTGTAAAGTTTTTTATATTTTACGGTATTTTCATGATTTGGTTGAAATGAAGACTGTCTGAAAACCATATGACGTACTGCATCTTCATATGTGTTAAAAATGCCCAGCGCCTTAAAGCCTGCAATGGCCGCACCCAATCCGGAAGTTTCGAAAGTCTGGACCCGATATACATTTCTTCCCATCATATCGGCCGTAATCCGGCAAATGTTATCACTTTGAGATCCCCCTCCTGAAATGGCCAGATTTTTGATTCTTTTTCCTGTTTTCTTTTCAATGGATTCTATACCATCCAATACTGCAAAATTAATACCTTCAACAATGGCTCTATAAAGATGCGCTCTGGTATGTGCCTCTGTAAATCCAATAACGGCACCCTTTGCAAGGGGGTCCTTTGGCTCTCCTCCCCAATAAGGCTGTAGAAGTAATCCGTCTGAACCCGGAGGTACCATTTCAAGAAGATTATTTAATAAAACTTCAACCGGGATATCTTTTTCTACCGATTCCTGCATTTCTTTTTCTGCAAATTCATTTTTAAACCATCGAATCATCCAGTATCCTCTGTTGATCTGCACTTCAGGATTATACTTACCAGGTATAACAGATGGATAAGAAGGAAAAAACGGATGAATCTCTATGTATTTATCAACCATTGTCTGTATGGTTACTGCAGAGCCTAAGCTGATATTTCCGGTTTGGCTGTTTAAACAACCTGTTCCCAATGTCTCACAGCCCTTATCGGAACCTGTTGCAATAACCGGCAGTCCTTCGGGAAGACCCGTTTCTTCAGCAGCTTTTTTGTTCACATTTCCAATGAGTGTTCCCGGTTCTGTCAATCCGGTCATTTTATCTTTATCAATATTGAAAACAAAGCTTTTAATATCATTATCGGCAGCCCATTTCCCTTTTTTAAAATCAAAAGGAATATATCCTATCTGAGAAGCGGTAGAATCGATAAATCGGCCGGTTATCTTAAAATTCAGATATGCCGATAACATTAAATATTTATCTGTTCTTTCACATATATCTTTTTCATTTTCTTTTATCCACTGCCATCTGAAAGCTTTTTTAAAATTATGAACCATTTCTTCTTCTCTTACAGTTTTCACAGCTAAACGATAGAGAAATGGGAGTTTCTCATCAGAAGCGGCTCTTCTCTGATCGAGCCATAATATGGCCGGTCTTAGGGGTGCTCCTTCACGATCTGCAAGAACAACGGTATTTCTCATGGTTGTAATGGTTACGCCAATAATCTCATTAACTATCCTGTTGTTTTTTTCTTTAAGCCTATGGCAGATACTGCATATGTTTTCCCAGTATAAATTTGTATCCTGCTCCGCATATCCCAAGGAATCAGAAAAATATGGATTGTATTCCCGTTTCTCTTTTATAACGATCTTTCCTTCTTCATTAAAAATAATCCCTCTGGTGCTTTGTGTTCCGACATCAATAGTGAGGATATACCTTTCTTTCATGATTCCTCCAACAATAAAAATTCTACAGCAAGCTGTAGAATTTCTAATTCAGATAATAATCTTCTTCATAATCATCCATCTCGTCATAATAACCACTGCTCCCGTATGAATCCGCTTTTGTTGCGAAATATGGGCTGTCGCCGAAATCAATGCCGTACCTGACCAGATCCTGAAGATCTTTTAATAGATTCTGACGTTTTTCAGTCATCAGGTTAAGCTTGAGACTTTTATCATCCTTATTCTTTTTCACAACTTCCAACGCTGCGAAAACACTGGCAATGTAAGTTTCGTTATTTATTATATATTTTACTTTTGAATCCACAACAAGCCATTGTGAAAAGTTTTTCAACTCATGCGCAATTTTTTTTCTGATCTCAGGCTTATCGTCTTTTTCAAACATTTCCATAATATATGAATTTGTATCAACAAGGGCAACCATTATTGAAGGTTCCAAGTCAATAATCAAGTCAATATAATCAATAAAATATTCTTCTATCAGCATTTCTATATTATCTATAGACATAACAATATTCTCATTTACTGCATCATCAATACAATGCATATAAGATACCAGTATATAAAACTGCTCTTTTGTCTTTATTTCTGACCATTCCCTGACCTTCATAAGTTCTTTTAATTTGACCGTAATATCTTTGTCCATCGTTCTCCCTCCTTCTTGAGAGTCATTTATCCGATAACTGAGAACTTAATATATTATACCATACATCCATAATGAAATAAAAGACGAATTTCGGTTCTTACTCATTAATTCACATTAGTACCGGATTCTCAGGATCAATCAATCCGCTTTCATCATCCATCATATCCTGATCGGTATCCTCATCAGGAAAAACTGATTCTTCCTTTTCAAATTCATCGATATGAAAGTTAATCTCTTCAGAGAAATTCAACTCATATTTTCCCTCATTCAAACGTTCAATCCTGAAAAGGATCAAAGACTCATAAATACTGATCTCTTTTACGGTATTTTCTATCAAATCTCTGCAATGGACACGTTTATCTTCCATCATCCAGCCTAAAAACCGGTATAGTTCAAAGACCAGCTGACCCATTATCCTCATGGCATCTTTTGCATATGCCATTTCCGTCAATACAGATTTCACAGTGGAAAATATTTTATATAAATCAATATTATCTTCCGGTATACCTGTCATGATATCATCAAAATACATTTCGAGAAACAACGAAAGATCCTCCGGGCTGATCTTGGCAAAAGCTTTAAAAAGAACCTCTTCATTGATCAATTCATAATGTTCCATAAGAAGCAGAAACTGCTCATAATATTGGAATTCTTTCCAGTCTTTGATTTCAAGAATATCCAGCAACTCATTTCTTTTCATCTGTGATTCTCCAATTTTCTAATTTGACCTATTATTCCTGCCAACAGATTATTCCTTAAGTGTACTTACATTTTATAATACTTTTTAAAAGAAGCAACTGTTTTTTTATAATTCAGAAAATAAAAGAATTTATCTATTTTGATATAAGTTTGGCTGTAAGGAATAAAAAATAAAGAATATGCTTATTAAAATTATCCTTTGATGGCTTTTTTGATTTCATTTCTGAAAAACAGGATGTTAATGAAAAAGAGAATCAGCACCTGTAAAATAGGCATATTTATATGAAGCTTGTCAAATGCTATAATCACCAATGCAATGGTCAATGGCACCATCATATACTTTTTTACCTGTGATGAAGTTACCAGATCATTTGAAAAAAGACCGGCAAAAGCAAATCCAACGCCTACTGATAATACCAGGATTGCTATGGCTGTACCAAAGTAATTTCCATTACTGAATGAATAACTCCTGATGAACATGCCGGCAAAAATAAGTATCGTTCCTAAAAAAATGGACTTTCTTCTTGTAAGTCTGTACATTATTATAATCCCCCTTATCATAAGTATTCATGAATAAGGGGCTCTCTTCAATGTAATATTTATGGTATCCTTTCAATATATTTCATGTTGGATTCCCCTTGACAAGTAAAAGGAAAAGAGATTTTGTATTAAACAAAATCTCTTTATAAATAATCTTACCTTACAGGGCAGACACCGTTTTCACATCCTTCATTTCCCACATCATGCTCTACTTCTTCCCTTTCATATTTACTTATCAGGGACGGAATAAAGGGCTTCATTTGTCCTTTTCTTTTTTCATATTCCTTTTTATCTATGGTTTCAAAGGGCAGCAATTCATAGAAATTATCGTCAAATGACAAAAATGTCAATGCTACCACCTCATCCCAGTTATCCCAGACCCACTGTTCCACTTCATCCCACTCGTGATCTCTGACGTGAATTGTAATAGAGCAGTTGTGGTCGACATAATAAGTCATAAACATTTTATAAATCTCCAATTGTTCAATGGCCGATACGTCGCTTTTTGTCTTTCCCTCAGGAACCTCTACAGGAAATTCCACAACTTTTGTAACACAAGTCTCCTTATCCTGTCCCACTTCAGGTAATACCGGGTAACCTAATTCCTCACATACTTTTGTTAAAGGGTCATCACTGCTGATTCTGACTCTCCTCACAAAAAAGGGAGCATGTGAAAAATGAACACCGCTTGAAACAACCGGAAGAAGGCTCAAAGTGCCTTCTGGTTTTACAGTGGTTACAAGCAAAGGTTCTTTTTGTCCCAGTTCTTTTGCATATTCAGATGCAGCATCTTTTGCCGTTTTTCTTAAGAGCATCAATAACTCCTGCTGCTCTTCTTTTGTCATGCCGGTAGCATTTACCATATCCTGCCATCCCGTAACGGAACAACCTAAAAGTTTATCCCTTTGCTGCACTTCATTCCATTCCGGAATTTCCAATTCCGTACAGGTCATTCTGTATCCTGCTCTGGCCGAAAGCTTTTGTGCTTCAACAAGGCCTTCTTTGTCCAATTCACAATTAGTATTTACAAAAGCCATAACATTGACAGTTGTTAAATTACATAATCCTTTTGAATCTAATAATATTTCCCCGCATGGATTGACACCATTGAAATTCGGCCTTCGTTTCTTCCCCGCTTCTTCATTTACCCATCCTGGCTCACCGGAATACCTCATTTGTTGAATATGCCAATGCAACTGTTCCCTTGTAGGCTTCTTTTTATAATATATAGAATTATTACTCATCTGCCTGTGAGCAATATCTTTATCGATCACCCAGTTTTCATCAACTTTTTTATAAAGCCCCGATTTTGCTTGAATAGTATCTTTGTCATCCTGATCCACTAAAATAATTTCAGCTGTTCTCCTGACGCCTCCTACAACAACATTTTCACCGATAATATTGGCGATATCCAAACAATCGATGGGTCTAAGTTTGATTTTTTCCGTATTTTCCAGTAAAGAAGCAGCCTTTTTAATTACTTTGTCAATTTTCAGAAACATATTCTTCATGCTTTGATGCCCGCTGGCTGTACCTCCAAATGTACGCAACTTTTCTCCTTTGGGTCGGACATTATCGTAATTGAGCAGAATTGTTTTAATCTTCCTGTACTCGTTACTGTATAAAAGCCGGAAATAAAAGTCCAGAGATTGAACCCATCCTTCTTTACTGTCACCAATGGTGATCTTTACTGTGTCATTATGAATGAATTCCAATGAAGTGTTCTCTTGTCTTTCAACAGCCGGTACAGGCGTATAAAATTCATGAATGATCTCAGCGTCAGTTCTCAATTTTGGCAACCTGTCTACATCTTTGCTTAATATTCTAATACCTACACCGGACCCCACCATCAGCAGATAAAAAACATCCCTGAATGCAGAAAAATTGTCTATTACTTGAAATGAACAATTATAATTGGACATAGGATAATATTTTGATACATCTGTACTTCCTACCCAGAAAGTCCGGCCTGAAAGAAACTGTTTAAGCTCATATATATTTCTGTAAAGCTTTTCAGCTTCTTCTTTGGATGTCGGTACGATGCCGCAATTATATTCTACAGCCCGTCTTACAGTTTCCCACCAGTATTCTCTTCTTTTTTCCTCGGATATCCATCTGGAATATGTACGATAATAGACAAAATTACCTAGCTGATTCATTGGTGAAGTTTTATGTTTATACTTGCTGATGTATTCATCTGTCAGAACTCTTCCATCACGCCGTTTTCTTGCATCCCTTGTCTTGTCTCTTTCATAGCGATAAATAATAAATTTTTTTGCAACATCCGTTCTCCGGCTGGACATCAGATAATCTTCTACTATATCCTGTATCTCTTCAACCTGAATGGCCCTGTCGGCTTTTCGAATATCTTTTTCAATCTTTGATACAATATTCTTAATAAGGCTATGGTCAATTCCTTTCTTGGTTTCTGCCATGGCCTTTTCAATAGCATCCTGTATTTTTTCTGCTTTGAATTCTACTTCCGTGCCATCTCTTTTAATGACTTTTATCATCCTGCACCCTCCGATATATAGTTATACTTATTTTTAGATGTACTATATATGGTACCATCTAATATCTTCGACGTCAATTATTTGTGAGAAAATTCGTATGTCCGCACCTTCCCTGATATACATCATAAAGCTGTAACTTTAGACTGTCCGCAAGCCAAGTAACTGCCTTGCTTCCTTAACATCCGCCGCTTCTCTCCCCAGTTCTTCAGCAATCCTTACGGCTCGTTTTACCAACATTTCATTTGTCGCTTTTATTGTACCATCATACAGGATTGTATCTTCAATCCCAACCCTGACATGCCCTCCTAAAATAATTGCCATGGTAATCATTTGAATATGGGCATTACCGATGCCGCTTACCGTCCATGTACAATGCTCAGGTAAACTTTCTACAAGAAACAGCAGATTTTTCGGTGTTCCTTTTATTGATCCCGGCACATTCATTACAAGGTTAAAATGCAGAGGTTTTTTTAATACACCTTTTTTCAGAAGCCATTGAGCGTTTGAAATCATTGCAGAATCAAATACTTCTATTTCCGGTTTTATATTATTTTTTCTCATTTTAGCAGACAAGCTTTCTATCAATTCAAAGGAGTTTGCATTTACTCTGTCGGCAAAATTTGATGATCCGACGGCCAGGCTTGCCATTTCAGCTTTAAGCTCCAGCATCTGTCCCCGGTATTCCGGAGTATTTTCCCCTGCCCGCGCACCTGTTGACAATTGAGTAACGATATCTATATTTCTATTTCTGATTTCGTTTAATATCTTCTCATATACATCTTTTCTCGCAGTCGGTTTTCCTTCCTCATCCCTCCCATGGATATGAACAATGGATGCCCCCGCATCTTTACATTTAATAACATCTTCCACGATTTCTGTTTCCGTGACCGGAATGTGTTCATTCATTTCTTTTGTTACCACATTTCCTGTAAGTGCTGCCGTAATAATAAGCTTTTCCATATGTAAATCCCTCTTTTCAAATATTCTTATCAATTACAACATAATCATTCAAATAATAAATTTACTTTTTTTAATTATATCACTTTAACAGGGAAAAACTAAATATATGCAGTTGACAAAAAAAAATGAACATAATAAAATTGTATACAGAAATACAATTATTCAATATTCAAGGAGGTTCTTATGGGAAAAAGTCTTGCTTATAAAATTCTTGAACAGCATCTTGTAGAAGGAGATTTAAATCCTGGCTCTGAAATCACAATAAAAATCGATCAAACACTCACACAGGATTCAACAGGTACAATGGTTTACCTCCAATTAGAAGCCATGGATGTAGATAAAATTGAAACTGAATTATCCGTAGCATATATTGACCATAACACGCTTCAAACAGGTTTTGAAAATGCAGACGATCATGCATTCATTAAAAGTGTTGCAAAAAGACATGGCATACTTTTTTCGAAACCCGGAAATGGAATTTGTCATCAGCTCCATCTCGAAAATTATGGTAAGCCCGGCAAAACACTTTTAGGTTCAGACAGCCATACACCTACAGGCGGAGGATTGTCAATGATTGCCATCGGCGCAGGAGGTCTCGATGTAGCAGTAGCTATGGCAAAAGGCACTTATAGTCTGATCGTTCCAAAAGTAATCAATATTAAGCTTACAGGACAGCTGAAACCATGGGTATCGGCAAAAGACATTATTCTCTATGTCCTTAAACAGTTAAGTGTCAAAGGCGGTGTAGGAAAAATCGTGGAATACAGCGGGGACGGTGTTAAAACACTTTCTGTTACCGATCGGGCAACCATCACGAATATGGGAGCCGAACTCGGTGCCACAACCTCCATATTTCCCAGTGATGAGAACACAAAAGAATACTTAAATTCTCAGGGAAGACCGGAGGATTATATCCAGTTATCTGCAGACCCTGATGCTGTGTATGACGAGAAACTGGAAGTAAACTTATCTGAACTTGAACCGTTGGCGGCAATGCCCCACAGCCCTGACAATGTAGATTCCGTCATAAATATCGGTGAAATAAAAATCGATCAGGTTGCAATCGGAAGTTGCACCAACTCTTCATATTCGGATCTGATGAAAGTTTCCAATATTTTGAAAGGAAAAAAAATACACCCTGACGTCAGTTTGGTGATTTCTCCGGGATCCAGCAAAATAATGAGCAAACTGGCAGAAAACGGAGCCCTGGCTAATATGATAAATGCAGGTGCACGTATCATAGAAAACGCCTGCGGCCCTTGTATCGGTATGGGACAAGCTCCAAAATCCGGAGGCGTTTCGTTAAGGACTTTTAATCGTAATTTTAAAGGAAGAAGCGGGACAGCAGATGCCGATGTATATCTGGTAAGCCCTGAAACTGCTGCCATTTCTGCAATAACCGGAGTACTTACCGATGGAAGAAATTATGGTGAACTCCCACACATAAAAGATGAAATCTTTGAATCCAACGATAATTTTATCGTATACCCTGATAATATGAATAAGAATGAAATCCCTGTAGAAATGGGCCCAAATATCAAACCATTCCCCCTTAATAAACCTCTTCCAGAAAATGTGGAAGGAAAAGTTGTTCTTAAAACTGGAGACAATATTACAACAGATGATATAATGCCGTCTAATGCCAAGTTGTTACCTTACAGATCTAATATTCCATTTCTTTCAAAGTACTGTTTTATAGGAATCGATGAGAATTTCTCAGAAAGGTGCAGCGAAAACAACGGCGGTGTGATCATTGGAGGAGAAAACTACGGTCAAGGATCGAGCCGTGAGCATGCCGCGTTAGTGCCGTTACATTTAGGAATCAAATTTATTCTGGCAAAATCCTTTGCAAGAATTCATAGATCAAATTTGATCAACAGCGGTATTATTCCACTTGTATTTAAAAACACCCCGGATTATGACAGTATCCGGCTGTTAGACGAGCTTGTTATTGAAAATGCTGTGAAACAAATCAATAATGGAACCGTGTCCATCTATAACAAGACAAAGAATGAAACTTATATTTCTGAGCCCAATCTTTCCGAATTGGAGCTTGCAATGATTTTAGCCGGCGGAAAAATAAATTTATTAAAAAAATAAATATTAACGGAGGATGAAATGGATTATTCACAAAAATTTCATGAATTGGTACAAAGCCAGTTAGAACGCGTTAAAAAAATAAAAGAAGAAAAAGATTTTATCGACTACCAAAACCTCGATACAATCATTATCGGAATCATAGGAGGAGACGGGATCGGACCTGCCATCACCAGTCAGGCTCAGCGGATTTTGGAATTTCTCCTGAAAAAAGAACTCCAGTTAGAAAAAATCGAGTTTCGGACCATTAGAGGATGTACCATCGAAAACAGAGCAAGAGTCAACAAAGCAATTCCGGAAGATGTTCTGAATGAAATAAAAAAATGCCACGTTCTCCTCAAAGGGCCTACCACGACACCTCGAAAAGGAGATAAATGGGCAAATGTAGAAAGTGCTAATGTGGCAATGCGCAAAGAATTGGATTTGTTTGCTAATGTCCGGCCCGTAAAGGTTCCTGAATTAGGAATTGATTGGACATTTTTCAGGGAAAATACCGAAGATTTATATGCATTGGGAAGCCAGGGAATAAACATTGACGATGATATTGCCTTTGATTTCAAAGTAATTACCACCCCGGGAACTCAGCGTATTGCACAAGCCGCCTTTGAATATGCCAAAAACAACGGTAAAAATAAAGTAACCGTTGTAACAAAAGCCAATGTGGTAAAAACCACAGACGGAAAATTCCTGGATACGTGTAAAAAAATCGCTTTAGATTATCCTGAAATCGAAATGGATGACTGGTATATCGACATTATGACTGCAAAATTGATTGATGAGAAAAGAAGAAGGGAATTCCAGGTCATGATACTTCCCAATCTGTACGGTGATATCCTGACAGATGAAGCTGCAGAATTCCAAGGCGGTGTCGGAACCGCCGGCAGCGCCAATATCGGAAAAAGATACGCCATGTTCGAAGCCATACACGGCTCTGCGCCCCGAATGGTAGAAGAAGGCCGTGATATTTACGCAGATCCTTCCAGTATCATCAGAGCTGGTGCCATGCTTCTCAACCATATCGGTTATTCCCAGCAGGCAGAAAAACTATTGAAAGCTCTGGAAATCTGCTCCGTTTCAGAAAGGAAAATCGCCATTACGGGAAGAAGTGATGGTGCAACCGGAAAAGAATTTGCCGATTATATAATGGATACCATTAAAAAATTATAAATGAATCGAGGTTGCGGATTATGAGCAGTTATCTAAAAGAATTTCACAATTCACTTTCCACCTCCCTATTTGAGGATTTAAGAGAAAATATATTAAGCGGCAAGTATCAAGCCGGGGAAAAGATTACC
Organism: Anaerovorax odorimutans; assembly: GCA_016841185.1. GTDB lineage: Bacteria > Bacillota > Clostridia > Peptostreptococcales > JAAYPU01 > JAENZQ01. The sequence goes on along the minus strand of JAENZQ010000012.1, from coordinate 94,905 downwards.
GAAAGTAAGATTTGTCAGGAATTTGGTGTAAGCCGGACACCTGTCCGTGAAGCTTTTAAACAGCTTGAATTAGAAGGGCTTATCACAAATATCCCCAATAGGGGCGCTTATGTATTAGGGTTCTCTAAACAGGATATCGAGGATATCTATGAATTAAGGAAAGCTGTTGAAATCATAGCAATCAAATGGACCATCGAAAGAATCAACAACAATGAACTGGTTGAACTTCAGGAAGCATATGATTTGATGGAATTCTATACCATAAGAAAAGACCCGGTAAAAATGATGGAAGCAAATACCAGGTTTCATGAAATAATCTATAAATCCACTCATAGCAGATTTCTGGAACATATTTTGAAATCCTATCAGTTTTATATTCACAAAACCAGACAAGCAGCATTGAAATCGGAATATCCGTTGAATGAGGTTTTAGAAGAACACAAATGCTTATTAGATGCCATACATGCCAAAGATTCAGTCAAAGGTGAAGATGCCATCGAAAGGCATCTGACAAATGCCCAGGCAAGAGCTGAAATGGGTTTTTCACTAATTAAAACATGATCGGGGTGTTAAATCGCCCTTCTTTTTCAAAACATAACGCCCACAGGATTTATCCTAATGGGCATTATGTTTTTTATCCATATAACCTTTTAAAAACTATTTTTGATAACTCTTTACGACTTCGTAGATTTTTTGTCCTAATTCGCCATATTGACCAGCATAATCTTTTGATACCTGCTCAGTAGCTTTTATCCATTTTTCTCTGTCTGAAACAGATAAGAACTCAATCCCTGCAGCTATTAAATCGTCTCTTTGCTTACCTACATTTTCTGCATAGATCTTTTGCTGATACTCGGAGCTTTCTTTTACCGCTTCCTGAATCAATTCCTGAGCTTGTGGTGACAGCTCATTCCAGGAATCAAGATTATAAGTGATAAACAGTGGCTGGAATACATGGGCATCTTCTATTATATATGTTCCTTGTTCATAAAATTTTTGTTGTGTAATTAAGTCTATGGTCCCTTCCATAGCATCTACTGCACCAGTTTGAAGTGAAGTATAGACATCCCCGAGAGGCATTGAAATAGCTTGGGCTCCGAGAGCTGTAATGCTGTTAACATAAATAGGTGCTCCAGGTGCACGTAATTTCAGACTTTGAACATCTTCTAAAGAATTGATTTTTTTGTTGGATAATATCTGGCGCGGTCCATCATAAAATGCACCTAACATTTTGAATCCCTGCTGTTGGAAAGCCTTGTCAAGATCATCCCATAAAGACATAACTGCTTCATCCATCTGCTCAATTGACTCAAAAGAATACCATGATTCAAATACAGCAGTTGCCGGTACATATAAACCTATTCCGGCAGTACCAGAGAATAGTAATTCAAGTGAACCGTCCTTCTGTGCCTGTATATGGTCTTTTTCACTTCCTAATACACCGCCATGAAAGATATCAACTTTGATATTTCCGCCACTTTGAGATTCAATAATTTCCTTAGTTTTATTCAAAGCGAGTCCTTGGGTCGTATCTTCATTGTAAAGGTTACCATAACGAATTGTTATTTCTTCATACCCGTTGTCGTTCCCAGCAGCAGTATTGTCAGGAGCCGGTTCTCCACCGCAAGCGACTAAAGCAATAGTAAACAATACCATACAAACTAATACAAAACGTTTTAAGCTTTTACTTTTCATAGTAATTCTCCTTTTCTCTTAACTAAATAATTGTCAGCCAAAGATTAGATTAGGTAAAGCAGTAATAATCGGCGGGAAAAAAATCATTAAGATTGTAATGACTACTAACGTTATCAGGAACGGTATTAATTGAGGTATAATCTGAGTCATTGGAATTCTCCCGATGGTTGTGGTAACAAACAGGATACCACCTACAGGTGGTGTAACTGCACCAATCATGCAGATAATTGTGAAGAGCAGGCCAAAATGTACTTTATCAATACCTACATTAACCGCAACTGCTGTAAAAGGTGCAGAGAACATAATAACCATAGGTGTAACATCTACAAACATGCCCAATACGTAAATAAACAATATAATAATAAGCATGGTAGAAACCTGAGTATGGGCAATCGTACCCATAATATTTACAATCAATTCCTGAAAATGTGCACGGACAAGTACATTTGAAAAAATTCCGGATAGTGCTAAAAGTGCAAAAATAGTACAAGTTGCATGTGCTGCATTCCGGGTAACTTCCATAATATCTTTAAAGGACGTTATGGTTCGATAAACAAGCCCCAACAGTAATGAAAGAACACATACGATAGCGCCTGCTTCAGAAGCTGTGGCCCATCCTAATACTATTGAAGCAAATATAAACGCAGGAACCAGCATGGCTGCCCAACCCTTTTTTAAGGCCTTCATTAATTTTTCGATGGAAAAGGGATCGACCTCCTGGCGAAAACCTTTTTTCTCACAAATAATCTTGCCTACAAACATCAATGCAATCCCGATTATAATACCCGGTAAAACACCGCCTAAAAATAGCTTAGCAATTGAGGTATTGGTATAATACCCGAATAATATAAGCAGAGTACTGGGCGGAATAATAGGCCCCACCACGTTAGCGCAGGATGTTAACGCAATGGCATATGGTTTGCTGTACCCTCTGCGTTCCATATCAGGAATCAGACTGACACCTAATGCTGCTGCACAAGCAGTCCCTGAACCTGAAATGCTGGCCATCATCATTGCAGCCATTACATTAACATAAGTCAAACCACCCTTCAGAGAGCCTACAACTGCATCTGCCAGATCCAAAATACGGCGAGTTATCCCAGCTTTGTTCATCAGTTCACCTGCAAAGATGAAAAAAGGAATCGCCATTAAAGGAAAGGAATCAATCCCTGAAAAAGTTTGTGCCGGCAGCAATGTCAATGGAACGCCTAAATCAAAAATGTAGATAATTGCCAAGCTGGCAAGGCCAATACTGACAGCCACCGGGACACCCAAAAGAATCAGTGCTAATAGAATTCCAAATATAGATAGTGAAATAGCCATCTTTTTCCCTCCTTTCTTTTTCTTTATTTGCTTTTTATTTGAGCCAAAGCAGACTCATATATCATGGTAATAACTTCGAACAATACAAAAAACGAACTGAAAGGAATAGCCAAATATGGCCAAAACATACTCACCTGCATTACGGCAGACATCTGGGTTCTGTTATTGACTGCCGACCTCAAACCATAAAAAAACAGAATTGAAAACAAAAGTACAATCAATAGCATTATGATAATATTGAGGATGTTGCTTTTTTTCTCAGGCAGGTTTTCTGCAAGCAAAGTCAACCTTGTCTGTGTACCTTTTCGAATACCAATGCCAATCAAAATTAATGTTGCCCATATCATTGTAAAACGTGTTAATTCCTCTACCCATACTGTTTTTAAGTTTAAACCAAATGTACGGTCTACTACACCTAAAAATGCTGATAATACAGATATCAAAAATAGTATGGCAGCAATATTGGATAACATCAGGTCCATTATTTTTCTAATTTTTACCAGCATGCTTTTCTCCTTTCTAAAGGAATAATTCTGTTATACAGATTTAATTAAATAACTTCTTCATCTTTAAGCTTGTTGATTTCTTCATTGGATAAACCCAGATATTTTGATAAAATTTCAACATTATGTTCTCCTAAAGTCGGCGGCCTTCTCTTTACTTCACCCGGTGTTTTTGACATTTTCACTGTAATTCCCGGCAAAGCGATTTTACCTACACCCGGATAATCGCGATATACAATTGCTTCTCTGTGTTTTATTTGAGGATTGTTCACAACATCTTCAACAGTAGCAATCTTTGATACGGGTATTCCTGCCTCAGCCAAAAGATTTTCAGCATCACTGGTTGAATATTCTTTAATCCAATTTTGTACAATTTCTTCTATATCAAAAATATTTTCCATTCGTCTGTCAGCTGTACAGTACTTTGGATTTTCATTAAGTTCCGGTTGCCCCATTAACGTTGCTAAACGTTTAAACAATGGATCTGTTCCTGCATGAAAGTAAATCATGCCATCTTTACATTTAAATGCATTGGCCGGGCCGGTCACATTATCTCGATTGCCTCTTCTTGGCTGGATCTCTCCGGACTCCACATAATTAGGAATCGCTGTTGCCAGCAGGGAAACCACGCATTCCAATAACGATAAATCTAAAAACTGTCCTTCATTTGTTTTTTGTTTATTAAAAAGAGCACAAACTGTTCCAAAAGCAGAATAGATACCTGTTGTGAAATCTGCAATCCATGTCCCAGTTAAAAGAGGAGAACCATCCGGCTCACCGGTCAAGCCCATAATGCCACCCATGGCTTGCCCAATACAGTCAAATGCTGCCCGATTACGGTACGGCCCGTCCTGTCCAAAACCTGAAATTGAAGTTACAATCAAAGAAGGATTCAACTCATTTAAAACTTCTTTAGTTAGGCCCATCTTGTCCAAAGTACCTGGTCTGAAGTTTTCCACAAGCACATCAGCTTTTTTTATGAGCTGTTTTAGCAAATCAATTCCTTTTGGGTTGTAAAAATCAATTGTAATACTTCTTTTGTTTTTATTGTATTGGGTGTAATATAAACTGACTTTTTTATTTCCTTTTCCTGCAAAAGGAATTAATCCTCTTGAATCCTCACCCTTTTTTTTGCTTTCTACTTTAATCACATCCGCACCCATATCCCCTAAAAGCATTGAACAATATGGTCCGGCAATAAAGCGTGACATATCAATGACTGTAATGCCATTTAACGGTCCTGCCATAAAGCATCTCCTCCTTTTTGATTTTTATAAAAGTCTGCTGCTGTTTTTATAAAATATAAGTATCTTTGATAGAAACGGTTATATATGACCTCATTGTTCTTGTCGGGATCAAATATTTTACATGGCTGCTCAAGGCAGTCCTGTTGTTCTGAAAGCTTCACACCCGCAGATATCCATGCTAATACCGCACATCCCATGCTGGTAGCTTCCAGTACCCTCGGAAGATAAATCGGAATGCCTGTAATATCCGCTTTAATTTGTAGCCAACCGGTATGCTGCGTTGCACCGCCAATTGCAATGATCTGATCAATAGGACTGCCGGCTTCGCTGCATAAATGACATAAGTACCGAATTGCATAACTGTTTCCTTCCATAATTGCTCTGAATAAATGTGCGGCCGTATGGTTTAATCCAATTCCAAAAACAGTTCCTGCCATTTCAGAACTCCAAAATGGTGCACGCTCTCCTGTAAGCCCTGGATTCATCAGCAGCCCATCGCAACCGGGAGGTATTTTTTCTGCTTGTTCATTAACGGATTTATATGTGACTAAATCTGACATCAAGGTGTGTACAAACCAGCTTGCAGTGCCGCCAGATAATCCCATTGGCCCACCGACAACCCAAAGGTCTTCAATCACATGAGGATTAACAATCAGTCGTTGATTTTTATCTGATATGAATCGATTGCTGCAAGTTAAAAATACATCCGTGGTTCCCATAATATCAACAGCCGTTCCTATTTTATATCCACCTGCTCCCAGAACACCTACGGTACCATCCGGTCCTGATGCGGCAACAGGTATCCCATTGGGGATAGGCATACCTGTATCATTGAGGGTCTTGCCCAAAACTTCATATCCATTTATCAAAGGGGGCAGTATCTTTTTAGGAATAGAAAGTGCTGCTAAAATATCTTCATCCCAATCTTCTGATAAGGGATTATACAACAATGTGTAACAGGCGCTGGTTCTGTCTATTGCCGCTTCACCGGTCAGTTTATAATTTATATAATCTTTAAGGGAGAAAAAATACTTTATTGCCTCGTATGCCGAGGGGTTATTCTTTTTAATTTTTTGCAGCTTCAAGCCACCATATTCTGCTGACAAGCGACGTGCAGTTTTTTCATAAACACTCTCACTTGTAATAACAGAAGCCAACGCCTGCATTTCTTCAGGGCTTTGGTCCATCCAAGTCAGTACAGGAGCTACCGGATTCCCTGAAGCATCTATTCCTAACCAAGCGACTTGGGAACTTACGCTTATGCCTCGGATATTCACCTTATCATTTAATGATGCCATCAGGTTGTTTGTCATATCACAAATTATATCCCAGCATCTTTCAGCGTCTAAAGTATGCGTATTCGCAATCTTATAAGATTGTTGAGCGATTTGCATAAATTGCAGATCAAATAGAGATACTCTGTAAGAACTTGTTCCTACATCAATCGTCAATACACATTCCTTCATCATAGTTATTCCTCCAAAACAGCTGCTTCCTGGGTGATTCGAGCTTCAAGAAATTTTCTCTTGGGATCAATCACTTCGCGAATCAGTTGCAATTCTTCCTTGGTTGGAGGAGAGGTTTCAGGCACTGATGAAGGAATGATCAAAGAAAAACCGGTATTTTCAATAACGTCTTCGACTTTAACCCCTGGATGAACACTTTTTAACCGCATCAACCCAGTTGAAGGTTCAAAATCCATTACTGCTTTATCTGTCAGCACTAAAACCGGACCTCCACCTGGCAATCCTTCACGATTTTCATGTCCAGCTGAAGAAATAAAATCTACATGTTCAACTAAAGTACGTCTGTTATGGCGAACCGTAACGCAAATTCTATTAGCATAAGCTCCATGATCTGTCTGTGCCAAACAACCGGGCAAGCGGACCTTCATATTTTCTTTTGTACCGATACGTGCAATATTGAAGTTGCCATATTTATCGACCTGAGCCGCAGAAGCAAAGGAAAGGCCAAGCCTACCTTGCCTGAAAATACCCAGTGCATCTTCTAATGGAATTTGACAACGGCAGGGCCAGTGGATTAAATCATATTCCCAATTGGCATCCGGTACATAAATATCATCTAACAAAGGGTCCAATACAGGTCCAATCATTAATGTCGCATTGGGGGCATGATCATGCTGAGCAAGGCATACTGCTACCGTAGGCATGCCTACTGCCATAATCCACGCTTGCCCACCTGTTCCAATACCAACAAAGTTCATTTCATCATCTTTTACATATTTGGAAGCCTCTACAGCCAACAATTCAGCTAATGTATATCCCTGCATATTATTCCACCTCCAAAGTGTCTCTGCTTATTTTTGACAGGGTTTCAATACCCCCGCATAAGTTTAGATAATCTTCATATTCCGGGCACCCATAAACATATTTTTCTAAATATTTTTTGAATTTTTCTGGTGTCTGGCTATATTCACGATATAATCGGCCGTGCTCTAAATCAAAGTCATATAATGTATCACAAGAATTAGGATGAGCACCATAAGGTAATTCAACAACTGCATTTATATACATTTTGGGCAGCATGGTCCATGTTGGATTATTAATGATGACTGATTCATCTACGATTTTTTCCACACTTACGATAACCTTCTTAGCAGATTTAGCAATCAGAATATCACATTCGTTATCCATCATTCGAATAGGTTTCCACTGTACATTTCCATATTGGTCTGCACGATGAGCATGAATAATGGCTACATCGGGATGATACGCTTCCATTGCAACATATTTTTCTCCGGTAAAAGGACATTCTATTATACTTTGAAATTCAGGATTTTCCATCATACTTGTATGTAGCGGAACTTTAGAGACACAAAAAGTCTGACCGAAAGCTGCTGCTCTGAATTTATCTTTTGCACAAGATTCACTAAGATCTACAAAACGAACCTCTTCACTTTCCACTTTTCTTCTAAAGTTCATAGCCATACCGAATTGAAATAATCCGCAATATGATGACCACGCTTCTTTTACGCAACCAGCACCAATAAGAAGATCGTAATCCATACCGGCTGACCAGCTATATAACGTGAGTTCCCGTTTGCGCTGACGTGCAATTTCTCTTACCAAAGCCATAGGAGCGCGTCTGATCAGGGAGCCGCCGATTGCAACTTTATCTCCATCTGCAATCATTGAGATAGCGTCCTTTAACTTCTTGACCTTAGATGTTCTCTGGATCATGATACATCTTCCTTTCTTTTATACATTTTTTTCTAATGTGGCCGGCTCTTTAGTAATCTCTGCATTTAACCATTTCTTAGAAGGATCAATGCGTGTACGAATAAGTTCTAAGTCTCTGTCATCCGAAGGCTGGGTAAATGGCACTTTTTCTGGTATTTCCAGTTCAAAACCTGTATTTTCAATTATTTGTTTTAAAGTTTTTCCCGGATGTATACTTCGAAGCCGCATACGATCAGTGTCAGGATTAAAATCCATAACAGCCAAATCGGTAAATACAAATGCAATACCTCCTCCTGCAAGGCCTTCTCTGTTTTGATTGCCGGTAGCAGAAATATAATCTACTTTTTCTACTAATGTTCGACAATCATGTTTTTGAATCGCAAATACTCTTTTAGCATGAGCTGCGTGATCTGGCTGTGCTAAAGGTCCTGGTAAACGCACCTTGGGATTCTTGTACTCCCCAACACACACAATATTCATGTTGCCGTAAGCATCAATTTGAGCACCGGAAGCAAATCCGATTCCCATTTTACCTCTTTTAAAGATACATAACGCCTCTTCTACAGTAATTTGACTGCGGCAGGGCCAACGAATCAAGTCAGGCTCGAAATTGGTTTCAGGGATACTTTCGGCATCTAAAACAGGATCCAATATAGGTCCGAACATAATGGTATAATTTGGAGCATGGCAAAGCTGAGCCAATCGAGAGGCAACTGCCGGAATACCCACAGCACGGATAAATGCTTCCCCACCAGTTCCAACACCTACGAAGCCCATCTCTCCATCTTTTATATGACGGGATATTTCTACAGCCAATAACTCTTCTAATGTATATTTCATTGGTTTTTACCTCCTTATAATATCGGTGCGTGTAATTGCATCTAATCGATCTTTTCCGATTTTTTCGAGGTATTCTTCCCAGTTTGAACTGGAGTAGACATACTTGTCCATATATTCTATAAAGCCTTCTTGTGATAAACTCATATCTCGATACAATCTGGAATGCTGGATGTCAAAATCATAACGTAAATCACATGAATTAGGATGTGCACCATATGGCGCCAGTACAACTGCATCTACAAAAAATTTGCTTAGCACGGTTTGTGCCGGTGTACGGATAATCTCCTCTTCTTCTACAATTTCTTCAACTGTTACAATAACTTTATCTGCTGATTTGCATATGAGTATATCTGTTTCGTTATCCATCATCCTTTGAGGATCTAATTGGACGTTACCATAGATATCTGCTCTATGGGCATGCATAATGGCTATATTCGGTCGAAATGCTTCTAAAGCAATCCATTTTTCCCCTGTGAACGGATCTGTTACTTCCTTCTGATATTCCGGGTTTTTTTGAAGATCATTATGTAAAGGCGTCTTTGAAAGCGCATAAGGAGCACCTGTGGCACCTGCACGGAACTTATCAATAGCACAAGTTTCACTATGATCTACAAAACGTACTTTGCCTTCCTGCACTGCACGCCTGAAATTAGGCGCAAGCCCTACATTAGACAAACCTACATAAGAGGAATGCGCTTCCTTTACACATTCCGCCCCTATTAACATGTCAAAATCTATTCCATTATTCCATCCTAAAATGGTAAGATTTTTTTTCTTTTGACGAACAATTTCATGGACCAAAGCCATAGGATGGCGCCTTATTAAAGAACCCGCAATTGCGACTTTATCGCCATCTGAAATCATTTCACCGGCTTGCTTTAATGTGATCAGCTTATTTATCCTTTCCATCTTCATCCTGCGTCCCTCCTTTATTAAAAAATTCAACCACTGTCGGCTTTCTTAAAATGCTTCCGGCCAAATGGTATAAGAACCATCGAATACCACTTCAATCATATAGGGCCTTTCTTCTTTTCTTGCATTTTCAAAGGCATTTTTTAATTCGGCAGCCTTACTGATTGTTTCTCCATCCATGCCCATTTTTTTCGCTACTTCAGCATAATTGATATCCGATAAATCAACACCCGTATAATGCCCCTCCCCAAATTTAAAGAGTTCTTCCTGTTTAATATTGCCATATGCATTGTCATTAAACACAATAATAATGAGTTTCTTTCCAAACCGCGCAACAGTGTCTAAATCTCCAAGAGTCATGCCTAATGACCCGTCTCCTAAAATACACAGTACTTCTCGATCCGGTTCTGCCATACTGCAAGCAATGCCTGCCGGAATAGAAAAGCCCATATTCCCGTAATTAACGGGTTTCATATACCGCATATTACTTCCTAACTGCAGTAGATGGGACCATGCGCCGGCATTTCCTGCATCAACACAAATAGCTTGATCCGGGCTCAAAAGACTGTTCAATTCACGTATTACTGCAATAGGTGCAGCAGGACTGGCATTTGAATCATTTATAGGACCTGTAAAAACAGAATCTATCCATTCCTTACGGCGTTGTTTCAGTTCACTGATCCAGGTTTTTCTTTCATTTTCATAAACAGGTTCAATTTTGTCCATTAACAAGTCCAAAGTTTCATTAATCTCTCCTACTACGCCGCAACTCACAGGATATTGCTTTCCAATTTGTGATGCATCAAAGTCAATTTGTATGATATTTTTAAGTTCTAAAGTCCATCTATTTGTAGAAATCCCACTCATGCTTGAACCGATTACAATTACACAATCTGCTTTCTCTAATATCGATCTTGTTAGACTACTGCCGTGGCGGGAACGGGGTCCGAAGACTAAAGGATGACTGCTGGGTACACCGCCTATACCATTAAACGTTGTTACGATAGGTGCATTAAGCTTTTCTGCCAATTGCGTCACTTTATTTCCGGCAGAAGACATTTTAACACCATTCCCGGACCAAATACATATATGTTTTTTCTCTGATAACTGTTTTACGGCATTGTTCAATACATCATGAGAAGGGACCATTGCCGGTATTGGACAATATTGCTCTACCGACAAGGGGCTGTATTCGCATTCGCCTGTTTCAATAACATCACGATAAAAATCAACTACAACCGGACCGGGTTTACCTGTCATAGCAACACGGTAGGCTTCACGCATTGCCCAAACAGCCGCATCGGGATGACGCACCGGTATATATGCTTTTACAATACTTTTGAATAATTCCTCATGATTAGATTCCTGAGCATCTCCACGTCCTGCATCGGCTAACTTATTCTGGAATAAGTATGTAATAACCGGGCTTGAATCTCTCAAAGCCCCACCTACGCCGGTAATCAGATTGGTCGCCCCGGGTCCGGTAGTCGCAAGGCACATTCCCGGCTTTCCTGTAAAACGTCCCCAAGCGTCAGCTGCTGCTGCAGCCGTTCCTTCATGACGGGTTTGAATAAACTGAATATCTGTATCCATCAAAGCATCTGTAAAAAACAGAGTTTGACCCCCTGGTATTCCATAGACTATTTTGGCATCCTGTTCTTTTAATACATTGACAGCAGCTTGAGCTACTTTCATAATGCAACCTCCTTAATTAAGACGTCATAATTGTAATATAATTGTATTAATATTGTAATTACATCAATATGTTAACACAATAATAATACAACGTCAACAGCTTTTATTTCCCATAATATTGAAAATTGCAGCCCATCAATGTATTACAACCGTTTATTCTTGACAATTATTGTCCTATTATTGTAATATAATTGTATTATTGAAAATAAAAAAATACTGCATACGCAGCACCACAAAGATTAGGAGGATCATTCGAATGAATGTTATTGATACGAGTATTATTGATAAAAACAATCCAATTCCGCTATATTATCAAATCAAGGAACATTTAAAACAACAAATAAATGAAGGAGTATTCAAAAAGGGGGAAAAGCTTCCTACGGAACTTTGGATAAGCCAGACGTACCAGGCAAGCCGCGTAACGGTGCGACGTGCCATTGATGAACTTGTTCAGGAAGGTATTGTGGAACGCAAACGGGGTCAAGGTGTGTATGTTTCAACTTCCAGTTTTAATCGAAACATTCAACGTCTTACCAGTCAGTTTGAAGATTTAATAAAATCCGGCATCTCTACGAAATCACAGTTACTAAGTGTAGAAGAAACGATAGCCGATGCTAAATTATCTTTGATGCTGGAAACAAAAAAAGGGCAAAAGCTACTACGCGTTCATCGTATGCGTTATGCGGATGAAAAGCCTTTTAGCGAACAAATCATGTACATCAACACCCACTACTTACCTAATTGGGATCCCTATGAACTGGAAAAGGGCTCACTTTATCATATAATAGAAGATAAATACCATTTAAAAATATCTCATGCCAATCAAATCATTACTGCAGTTATGCCCACTAATAAGCAAATGAAGCTATTTAACCTCAAAGAGCCTGAACCATTAATGTACATGCAGCGTACGACTTTCCTGGAAAGTAATTCTCCTGTAGAACATACTGAAAACTATCATGTTGCAAGCAGTTATAAATATTCCATTACTTTGTACCGTTAACGATAAAAACCTCTTATCTGATGTAATCTGAATAATTTAAAAAAATTACTTTTTATATTTCGGATTGCTGAAAAAGTTAATATATTATAATCTTCTTTTGAATAAACCTGTATAAATAATCATCCGTATTGAATTTGGAGAAAAGATAAAACCCAAACTCTCAAAGGATTTATATTTATACAGGCTTATTCATTTTTAACTGATGCAATGAGTTTTTCAACAACCTGGTTTTATATTCTTGCTATCCTTGGAGAAAATCATCCTCCGCTCTTAATAAGTAAACGTATATGATTTCCGTCCGGATCCATTGTCCAGTCTTCCATTTCGCTCTGTTTTTCTTTTTTCAGGACTTCAAAACATAAATGCTCATAGCCATTGCCATACTTCAAAATATATTGCCGTTCACGTTCTGTAAAACATGGAGCATTCAATTTTTCATTTATCCTGTCGATATCAGGTATTTCTTTTATAAGAATACACGGAGATTCATCTGAATCCCCCAGCAAAGACATCCTGCAATCTGATCCCACTTCCCGGTCAAGATTCTTTTTCTCCAATCCCAGAGCAGTCTCATACACTTCAACCGTCTTCTCATATTGGCTTGTTAACAGGCATAATTCTTTCAGCATAATCTTTTCTTTATTCAAAGAGTCTTTTGAAAAATACGCCTCTTCCTGTATATAATTAAATATTTTAATAAGCATGCCCTCTTCATCTAAAAACCCAAATTGATAAATGCCTTTTTTTTCCTTGGGTTTCCAGACGATCCTCATGTTTTTTTTCTCCATGTCTTTATATGCTTCATAAATGTTATCAACTTTAAAGCTGATGCTGTTGATGCTTCCTTTTCTTTTGGTAAAATATTTTTCTTCGATCATTAATGGATTCTCATTTAACTCTAATATGATTTCACTGCCGGTTCCCAGAAAAGCAACACGGTATTCATCATTATCAATCACTCTAAGCAATTCACAACCCAAACCCTGATAGAAACCAAGGCTCTTATGAAGATTTCTGCAACATAAACCAAAATGATAAAGCTGATACGTCATATCAATGTCTCCTAACATGTTCAAGGTTAATTCAATCTTACTATCCTGCTTTCTTTCTGTCAAAAGATTTTTAAATATACTTTTATACTTTGTTTAAGAATAAAGTAAACTCTAATGGAAAATTTAATATAGAAATATGTATAAGATTTCTGTGGGTATCCTATCCATATCTCAGATGTTGGAAAAAATTTTTAAAATTCAGTTGATTTAGATGCTGCAAACGGGTATAATAAATTTAAGGTCAAAGAAAGTCAAACCATGAAAGAGGTGGTTTTATATGAAATACAAAGATTATTACGAAATACTGGGAGTTGACAAAAATGCTTCCCAAGACGACATCAAAAAAGCCTATAGAAAACTGGCTAAAAAATATCATCCTGATATGAATAAAAGTAACCCTTCATCTGAAGAAAAGTTCAAAGAGATCAACGAAGCTTTTGAAGTGCTTGGTGATAAAGAAAAAAGAAAAAAATATGATATGTTTGGACAGTCAGGAAATTTCCATCAGGGAATGGATTTTGACCCGTCTCAGTTCGGCTCTCAATTTGATTTTGGGAATTTTGGAGGTGGACGTACATATACCTATAGTACTGGTAATAGTGATTTCAGTGATTTCTTCAACATGTTTTTCGGCAATGGGCATCGTAGTGCTTCCTTTGATTTTGGCGATATTTTTAACAAAGCCGGAACAGGCACAGGCCGGGATCTTAAAGGCCAGGACATTGAATCAGAAATTCGAATAAGCCTTTACGAAGCTTACCATGGTGTTAAAAAACAATTTATGCTGGATACAGGAATGTCAAAACAGTCCATATCCGTATCTATTCCTAAAGGGATCATCTCAGGACAGAAAATAAAACTAAAAGGGCAGGGTGCCGCCGGGCCTACAGGGGAAAAGGGAGATTTATACCTTAAAGTAATTATTAATAAATATGATAAGTTTACATTGAATGATCTTGATCTTAATACCTCGGTGGAAGTATATCCCTGGGAAGCATATTTCGGTACCGAGAAGATCATTGAAACTCTTGACGGTAAGATAAAACTTAAAATCCCGTCAAGAATACAAACAGGCAAAAAAATAAAAGTGCCCTCAAAAGGATACCGTGACATAAAAGGTAATACGGGCAATCTGTTTGTAGAAGTAAGGATCATCAATCCTTCTTCCCTTCCCCCGGAGGCTGAAGAAGTGTATGAGAAACTTCAAAACCTGATCAATTGATAGATAACAATTAATATATAACAGATAACAGTTAAGGTAGGAATTATAGCAATTGCAATAATTTCTTACCATCATTCCATTATTAATTATTATTATTTTTGGAGGTGTTATTATGAATTTTGAAAAATATACGGAAAAATCAAGACAAGCGGTTTCTTTGGCACAGGAAATTGCGTTAAAAAAAGAAAATCAACAAATCGAAGGAGAACATCTGCACCTTGCTCTTCTATTACAGGAAGATGGTTTAATTCCCAAACTACTGAAATTTATGGGAGAGAATTTATCCTTTATTACCAATGATGTTGAAAAAGAAGTAGAAAAATTTCCGAAGGTTTATGGGCAGGACTCTTCTATATTTACAACAAGACGTTTTAACAAACTTTTACTGGATGCTGAAGATGCAATAAAAAAATTTAATGATGAATATGTAGGCGTTGAGCATCTTTACTTAGCTTTACTGAATGAGAGAAATACGCCTTCCGAAAGAATATTCAAGCGCTTTAATATCAATCGCGAAAGGTTCCTTGAAGCCCTCACAAAAGTAAGGGGCAATCAAAGAATAACCAGCCAAAATCCGGAGGAAAACTATGATGTTCTAAATAAGTACGGCCGGGATTTGGTTGAATTGGCACGCAAAGGTAAACTGGATCCTGTCATCGGAAGAGACTCAGAAATCAGGCATACGATTCAGATCTTATCACGGAGAAGAAAGAATAATCCCGTTCTGATCGGTGAACCGGGTGTCGGTAAAACAGCTATCGCAGAAGGCCTTGCTCAAAGGATTCTTAATGGCGATGTCCCTGAAGGGCTAAAAAACAAAACCATTTTTGCCCTGGATATGGGGGCACTGGTGGCAGGTGCAAAATTCAGAGGAGAATTTGAGGAAAGACTTAAAGCGGTATTAAATGAAATAGAAAAATCAGAAGGAAAAATCATACTCTTCATCGATGAAATACACAATATTGTAGGTGCAGGAAGAGCCGAAGGTTCTATGGATGCAGGAAATCTGCTGAAACCAAAACTTGCAAGAGGCGAGCTTCACTGTATCGGAGCAACTACTTTAGATGAATATAGAAAGTATATAGAAAAAGATGCTGCATTGGAAAGAAGATTTCAAAAGATCATGATCGATCAGCCTAATGTTGAAGACACCATTTCTATTCTCCGCGGCTTAAAAGAAAGATTTGAAATTCATCATGGTGTCAGAATAACAGACCCGGCACTTATTGCCTGCGCAGTCCTTTCGGACCGATATATCAGTGACAGATTTCTCCCGGATAAAGCCATTGATTTAATGGATGAAGCCGCATCACTTATCCGGACTGAAATCGACAGCCTTCCTGTGGAGCTTGATGAGATAAACCGGAAAATCATGCAGCTTGAAATCGAAAAACAGGCATTAAGCAAAGAAGATGACCCCCGTTCCAAAGAGCGCATGTCCAACCTCAATAAAGAAATATCTCAACTGAAAGAAAAAGAAACTGCCATGAAAGCTCAATGGGAAAATGAAAAAAAGAATATTCAGGAAATCAAAAAAATCAAACAGGAAATCGAAAATACGAAACATGAAATAGAAGAGGCAGAACGGAAATATGACCTTGAGAAACTGGCTCAACTGAAATACGGAAGGCTTTCCGATCTTGAAAAACAGCTTGAAATTGAAAAAAGCAATCAGGAAGCTGCTTCACAGGATAAAAGACTGTTAAAGGAAGCCGTTACTCAGGATGTTATTGCTCAGGTAATATCAAAATGGACGGGAATCCCCGTATCAAAACTTTTGGAAAGCGATAAAGAAAAGCTTCTTCATCTGGAAGATACACTGCATAAAAGAGTTATTGGTCAGGAAGAAGCTGTCACTGCCGTAGCTCAGGCTGTACTCAGAGCACGTGCAGGCTTAAAAGATTTAAACAAGCCAATAGGTTCTTTCATTTTCCTGGGACCAACCGGAGTCGGCAAGACTGAACTTGCCAAATCTCTGGCCGAATCACTGTTTGATAGTGAAAGGAATATCGTCAGGATCGATATGTCCGAATACATGGAAAAGCATTCCGTATCAAGGCTTGTGGGTGCACCTCCGGGTTATGTGGGCTATGATGAAGGAGGGCAGTTAACAGAGGCTGTAAGAAGAAAGCCTTACAGCGTTATATTATTTGATGAAATCGAAAAAGCGCACCCTGATGTGTTCAACATACTTCTCCAATTGCTGGATGACGGAAGATTAACGGATAATCAAGGTAGAACTGTTGATTTCAAAAATACGATTATCATTATGACATCCAACATAGGCAGCCGTTTTCTCCTGGAAAACTTTAATTCTGACGGAAGCATACCATCGGAGATAAAAAATAAAGTTGAAAACGAAATGAAAATGCATTTTAGGCCTGAATTTCTTAATAGAATTGACGAGATTGTCATGTTCTCACCTTTAACAGAGCATCAAATTATCAAGATTATTGATATCGCTTTAAAAGGCCTTGAGAGCAGACTGAAAGAGAATAATATTTCCATCCGATTAACAGATGAAGCAAAAAGATTTATCGCCAAAGCATCGTATTCACCGGTTTATGGTGCCCGGCCCGTGAAAAGGTACCTTCAGAAAAACCTGGAAACTGCTATAGCAACCAAACTCATTAAAGGAGAAGTGACAGAAAACAGCAATATCGTAGTAGATGAAGCAAACGGAGAAATCACATTTAAAAGTTAAGATTGAATGTAAAGAATTTGTTTCATACAAATTCTTTACATTTTTAAAAAAGAACTAATTCGGCAAGATCCTTTTTTTCCTCAACAATTGTATGCTATCTGTTAATTCTTATCTTTTTCTAACCTTGGCTTCTGACACTCAATTCTTCTGGCTATCTCTCTAAGCTTTTGGGGAATTTTTCTATCTGACACCTGAGACCTTAAACTCTCTTTGATGCTTTTACAAAAGCAAATTAGTGAGTCCATTATAAATAAACATAATAGGCGGAAGCATGATATACCTTGTAGCTCGGGTAATAATCAATACAAGAAGGATAATAGGGCCTTTTTCATAAATCTGATAATGAATACCCTTTCCTCTAAAATCAAAAAGCCCCGACAATATGTGGTACCCGTCCAAAGGAGGAATCGGGAGAAGGTTAAATATCATAAGAACAATATTGATCCATACGGCATAGTCCATGATCTGATATACAATATTTCCGATATCAGAATAAAGAAAACCAATATTCACCATTATCATTAATTTTATAATAAGTATAAATACGATAGCTACAAAAAAATTCGTTACAGGGCCTGCTACAGAAACCAACATGCTTCCCTTTACGGGTTTTTTAAAATTGTTCTCATTAATAGGCACAGGCTTACCCCAACCAAATCCTGCTATTAGAAGCATTAAGAAACCCAATACGTCGATATGCGCCGCAGGATCTATGGTAACCCTTCCTTGAAGTCTTGGTGTATTATCTCCCAACATGTCAGCAACTTTTGCATGAGCGAACTCATGTAATGCAAAGCCTACTAATATCCCGGGAATGATTAATAATTTTCCAATAAAATACTCCATTTCATCACTCCGCTATCTTATATTCCTGACTCTTTGATACCATATAATCCATAAATTGTCTTGCAGACCTTCCTGAAAACCCATGATACCGCATTTCCCATTTCATTGCTTCCTGATACAGAATCTCTTTCGGAATCTGAACCTGTTCTTTATTTGCGATATCGGATACGATCCTGAGGAAAAGATTTTTATCAGGGGACGGATACGTAATAGTAATGCCAAACCGATCTACAAGAGAAATCTTTTCCTGTATTGAATCACTGATATGCATTTCATTATCCAGCTCATTTTGGTCTTTCCATGTTTCTTTAATAATATTACGCCTATTGGAAGTTGCATAAATCACTGTATTCTCAGGTTTAACCTCCAGTCCTCCTTCCAAAATGGCTTTAAAATATTTATACTCTGTTTCAAATTCTTCAAAAGATAAATCATCAATAAAAATAATAAACCGGTATCCTCTTTGTCCTATTGTTTTTATGATTTCCGGAAAGCTGCATATTTGATCTTTTGTAATTTCAATCATTTTAAGTTTTCTATCTTTGTATTTATTCAATAATGCTTTAACGGAAGACGATTTTCCTGTCCCCCTGTCTCCGTACAGCAGGATGTTGTTTGTTTTCTTTCCGTTCAGGAAATATTCGGTGTTTTCTATAAGCTGTTCCTTTTGACGGTCATATCCGGTCAGATCATCAAATGTGATTTTGTCATAATTTTGGATCCCGGACAGACCACTTTTTTCATGCCATTTAAAAGCGATATATCGCGAGAAAATGCCACAGCCTTTTTCAGTATAATAAACTTTCAGGTCATAAATATTACCGTCGGAAAGAATCTGATGGATTGTGGTAGTTTCCCTATAAACAGGGTTGATTGTTCCCACCATGAGTGAAGTATCCTTATCTCCCCACTTTGCAGCAAGTTGACTCCAATCATAATTATACAACTCCTGTATCATCTTAAATTCTTTTTCCGCTATAGCCATGATATTATTATGTAGTTTTTCTCGTTCACATTCCAAACTAAAAACATTTTCTGAAGATGTAATTTTTTCTGCAAGATATCCCTGCCAATAGCTTCCCATGAAAGGAGGCTCTACATTTTTTATCAATAATGACTGTAACAAAAAATATTGGTTTTTCAATAAATCTGACTCTTCTAATTTATTTTCTAACAGGTCTAATGCAATCTTGATAATTTCATCATCGAAAATATCTCTGTATAAAATGAATTCTTCAATATTTACTTTAACCATACTTCCACTCCTCTGCTCAATGTAACCTCGTATCATTATATATTATCATATATTATCACAAATACTTCTTTTTTTTAATATATGATTAGAAAAAAGCCGAAAGGGATTTTGCATTGCAAAATCCCTCAAGCTTTCCACTTCATTTCCTGACGACATGTCATTTCTATTTGTAAAGAGGATGCTTTATACACAGATTTCTTACAATTTCTTTCGCTTTTAGAATGCTTTCCGAATCCTTATGATTATCAATGACCAATGCAATAGCTTCTGCAACCTTTATAATATCTTCCTCTATGAAACCTCTTGTTGTCACAGCAGGAGTCCCAAGCCTGACACCGCTGGTAATAAAAGGCCCGTTCGGATCATTGGGTACAGTATTCTTATTTGTAGTAATACCGGCTTCATCCAAGGCTTTCTCAGCGTCTTTACCCGTTATACCTTTATTGGAAAGGTTTACAAGTACCAGATGATTATCTGTCCCGCCGGAAACCAATGTGAAATCTCTCTTTATCAACTCTTCTGCCAGAACCTTTGCATTTTTTATGACTTGCTCCTGATAATCTTTGAATTCATTTGTTGAAGCCTCTTT
The DNA here is from genome assembly GCA_016841185.1 of Anaerovorax odorimutans. Taxonomy (GTDB): domain Bacteria; phylum Bacillota; class Clostridia; order Peptostreptococcales; family JAAYPU01; genus JAENZQ01. The sequence continues at coordinate 74,819 of JAENZQ010000012.1, read as the reverse complement.
AAAGCAAACCGCTTTGGCAGCAATTATATGCATCAACGGTCCGCCTTGAATGCCCGGAAATATAGCTTTGTCGATGATTTTACCGAATTCTTCCTTACAAAGAATCGCGCCTCCCCTGGGCCCTCTTAAAGTCTTATGTGTAGTCGTGGTAACAAAATGTGCATCTTCACAAGGATTCGGGTGTAAGCCAGCCGCCACCAATCCTGCAAAATGCGCCATGTCCACCATAAGATAGGCCCCTGCTTCATCCGCTATTTCTCTGAACCTTTTGCTATCTATTATCCTTGGATAGGCACTGGCTCCTGCAACGATCATCTTAGGTTTATGCTCAAGCGCAAGCCTCCTGACTGCTTCATAATCGATCCTCTCTGTCTCGGGACATAACCCATAAGAAATAAAATTAAAATACTTCCCGGAAAGATTGACCGGACTTCCATGAGTCAAATGCCCACCGTTGCTCAAATCCATCCCAAGCACTGTATCTCCCGGCTTAAGCATTGCAAAATAAACACCGATATTAGCGCTGGATCCTGAGTGCGGCTGGACATTTACATATTCTGCATTAAAAAGTTTTCTTAATCTTTCACGTGCCAATTCCTCGGCAATATCCACATACTCGCACCCTCCATAATATCTTTTTGAAGGATACCCTTCAGCATATTTATTTGTCATAGCACTTCCGGAAGCCTGCATGACTGCACAGCTTGTAAAGTTTTCGGAAGCAATGAGTTCAATTTTGTTTTCCTGCCGATTCATTTCATCCTTGATTGCCTGTGCAATTTCAGGATCTTTTTTATCCAAATATTCTAAATTCATTTTTTTCATCCTTTCAACCGTATCAAATATTTAGTCGGATTATGACATCTCTGTTCATTATTATAGATATATTCACCTTTTAATTCAACCTTTAATTCCTTTTTAATTTGTATATTGTAAGAACTAATAAAAAACCTTGGATTTGTATATATTTTTAACAATTTTTTAAATAAAAAAAGTAATATCAGAAAAACTTATAATAGTAAATTGTTATAATCATTTTATTTGGGGTATATTTGTATTATAATTGAAGCAGTGTTAAGCTGGAGGGATATTTATGGAGCAGATTGGTAAAATAATTGAAATAATAGATAATAACACTGTAAAAGTAAATATACAAAAACATACATCCTGCAAAAATTGCGGCGCATGTCATATTGGTACAAATCCTGATATCGCCATAATAGCTGACAATCAGGCAAATGCAGGGATTGGAAATATTGTCGAGGTCAGTATGCAAACTCAGTCTGTTCTCAGTGCTGCTTTTATTATGTATGTTATTCCTCTTTTCATTCTTGTTGTCAGCATTGCCATAGGAACTAAATTTTTTAGAAATGAAAACGGGGAAGTATACTCAATTCTTATGGGCTTATTTTTCCTTGCTTTATCTTACTATGTGATAAGGCAGAATGAAAAAAAGTTCAGACAAAAGTATAAAGCTGTCATTACAAAAATTATTGAATAATCAAGGAGGTATTTAAAATGGCAAGCGATAAAATCGTACATCTTACCGATGAAACTTTTGAAACCGAGGCAGTTCAGTCAACTTCTCCGGTAATTATTGATTTTTATGCGGATTGGTGCGGGCCATGTAAAATGGTTGCCCCCGTATTAGACTCTTTGGCTGATAAATATAATGGGAAAGTCAAAATATGCAAAGTCAATGTGGATGAACAAAGAAAGCTTTCAATTGCTCATAAAGTTATGAGTATCCCTACTATTCTTTTCATGAAGAATGGGGAAATCGTCGACCGTGTTACCGGTGCACTTCCACAAGCTGCATTAGAAGAAAAAATAGATAATTTACTTTAATAATAAAAAAAGCTCTTTTGAAGAGCTTTTTTTATTTTTTGCCAGCCTCTTTAATTGCCTTTTCTATTATCTTTTCCGGAAGATTTATCTCTTTCGCCTTTATCTTTTTTTTGAACATCTTTTTTGAGATCGTCTTTTTTATCAGAACGATCTCTGTCCTTCTCTTTAATGCTGTCTTTATCATTCTTTTTGTCTTCCTTCTCTTTATCTTTTGGGACAGAATTATTCTTTTCTTTATTATTTAAGCGCTCTTGATCCTTATTGTAATTTCCCTGGTTATTTTGGTTTTGATGATTTGAATCTGTCTTCCGGGGCCTTTCATTTTTACGCTGATCGTCCGGCTTATCATTTCTACTGTCATTATCGGAAGGGGATGCATCTTTATCTTTATCTTTATCCTTATTTTTATCTTTTTCATTTTGTTTTATCTTAAAATGTTCCGTATCATCCATAAGTTCCCTGAGCTCTTTTAAATTTTTATTTTTCAATTCTTCTGTCGGAATTTCCGGGTGTACCTTTTGTATTTCCTCATATAGTTTATATTTGCCTGCTGAAAGATTCTCCTTTTGAGCTTTCTTTAAATCTTCTCTATTTTCCTCATGATAAACATAAGAAAAATCAGTGTTCACTTGTTTCATTGTATCTTCCGTATGATTCTGAATTTCAGCAGAATCCAAATCATCATTCAAAAAGGTACATGAAACCAATACGATACTATCATTAACAATATATCCTTGTGCCTCTGCTTCATTGAGGTACATAAGAAGTGTCTCGGGATAAGGCATGCCGATCCATTTTTCATTAATTAAAGCCCCTGCCTCTTCATCCAATGAACGGATATCAATAACCTTTTCATTCTTATCAATCATAAATTCCATACTTGGATTGATATCAACTGAAATAACTGCCGCAGCATTTACGGGATTCAGGCTCATGAAAATAAAAGCAGGCAGCAAAACCAGAATAAGAACAGCTGCATATGCAGAAATCTTTTTATATTTAGTTTCTTTATATATATCTTCAGTGTTATATAGAATTTTTTGCCCCTCATAAGACCCTTCTTTATATTTCAATTTAATGAAATCTCCTTGCTGATCCATTACAATGAAAAAGTTCTTTTTGATTTCAAGTATAACACCTTCATGAACCATCTGCTGCACCCCCTTTTATTCTTAAATACTCTTTCAGACTTTCTCCGGGCCCTTTAAGTATTAAGATATAAGCTGTAATATATACCTTATTTCTTTTTATAACCTTTTCCGAGGTTCCGCAATATCGGGCCGATGCCTTTACGGGAATTTTTTTCTTCCTTTCGAACTCTGATAATAAAGTAGGATGCTCCAATATCTTACGTGCTATGAGGGAAGCATTTTCTTTGGCATCGGAATGTTTCGGCGCTTTTTGCACCAAGTCTTTCAGAGAAAATCCATATCCTTTGAGATCGTTTTTAAAATGATTGATTTCTTCTCGCAACTCAACCCTGTCAAAATTGCTTTCAATATAGGGCAGAGCTTCTTTACTTTCCTCTATACTAACATTTTTATGCCTGCTTTCCTTTTTAAGATAGTCCATGATCCTGCTTCTGATGACAACCTCCGCAAATCGGATAAATGTTCCCTTTTCTTTTTCATAGCGGTCTATTGCTTCATTGAAAGCCAACAACCCTATACTGAGCTCCTCGGAATTATCAGCATCAATGTATTTTCCCGTCACCTTTGATATTGTACTGATAACAAAAGCCTTGTATTGCTCTATAAAATCACTTCTAAGGGTATCATTGCCTGCTTTAATTTTCTTAATAATTTTATCGATACTGTCTGCCGGTTTCTTCATGAAGCAAATCACCTTTACTTTATATAGAATACGTTTTTCCCCATGCTAATGGGGCCTTTTTACAAATAATTCTTGAAATAATTTATATCTTTTATTAAAAACTAATTATTAACTGTTACAATATACATGATAGATTTAAATAATACAATCTTTTTAGCATCTTACCATGAAATTCAACTTGTGCTATAATTTTCTCAAATAAATTTTGACATTTTATTTTTGGTTTCATTTAAAAAGGGAGGAGTGGCCCCCAAATGATTAATTCCATTGTAATATATACTGCCAATGCGCTTTCATGGCTTTTCATAATCAACTTTATTATATCATGCTTCATCATCTTTCTTGAAAGAAAAGATCCGTCCTCCACATTGGCATGGATCATGATTTTATTTCTTGTACCTGTAGTAGGCATCCTTCTTTACATCCTTTTTTCTCAAAATATTTACAGAAAGAAAATATTCAGATTTAAAATTTTAGAAAAGAGAATATTGGAATCCTCATTGAAAAACCAAATTGATGCTTTTAAATCAAATACTTTCACTTTTAAACAAAAAGAAATTGAAGAATATAAAAGTATGATACACCTTCACCAGATCCACAGTAATTCTCTATTTACCCAGGACAATCAGATAGAAATATTCACAGACGGAAAAGAAAAATTTGAAGAGCTGCTATTGGATATTCAAAAGGCGGAGAATAGTATACACATGATGTATTTCATTTTTCAAAATGATACTCTGGGAAAAACCATCATCCGTGCCCTGACAGAAAAAGCAAATGAGGGAGTAGAAGTCAGACTGCTTTTAGATGCAATGGGTAGCAAGAACATCACGCTTAAAGTCTTAAACGAATTCACACAGGCGGGAGGGAAAATAGCTTATTTTTTTCCTTCAAGGATTAAACTGTTCAATCTAAAATTTAACTATCGGAATCATAGAAAATTAGTCGTCATTGATGGGAAAATCGGATATATCGGTGGATTCAATGTTGGAAATGAATATCTTGGAGAAAAGAAAAAAGTCGGATATTGGAGGGACACCCATATAAAAGTTCTGGGAAGTGCTGTGTATGATATGCAAACCCGGTTTATACTGGACTGGAGAAGTGCCTCAAAGGAGGATCTGGATATTTCCCTTGGTTATTATAATGAACCCATGCTTTCAGGACATACCGGCATACAGATCGTTTCCAGCGGCCCTGATTCAATTCATCAGCAAATCAAATTAGGATATCTTAAGCTGATCTCTTCAGCCAAAAAAAATATTTACATACAGACACCCTATTTTGTTCCGGATGACAGCATTCTTGAAGCATTGAAAGTTGCATGTCTATCCGGTCTGGATGTGCGTATTATGATCCCATGCAGACCGGATCATGCCTTTGTATACTGGGCAACTTATTCCTATATCGGAGAACTCCTTAATGCCGGGGCTAAAATCTATATTTATGAAAACGGTTTTTTACATTCAAAAATGATATGTGTCGACGGTATCGTGGCCTCTATTGGGACGGCAAATTTTGATATAAGAAGCTTCAGTTTAAATTTCGAGGTAAATGCTTTTATCTATGATAAGCAGGCCACAGCAGAACTTGAAAAAATCTTTTTAAAAGACATGTATTTATCCTCCGAAATGACTAAAGAACTGTATATGGAAAGGCTTTTATCCATCCGCTTTAAGGAATCCATTTCCAGGCTCCTGTCCAACCTGTTGTGAAATTGTAAATGGCGATTCGGTCTGTTATTGATAACTTGCTAATTGTCGGGTCAATTCTTAACCGTTTTAATCCAATTAAATTAGATTCGTTCTTATTTACTTAGACAAGAAGAAACCGCCTGACTTTGCAATCAGACGGTTTCGGCTGGTCGGAGTGACTGGATTTGAACCAGCGGCCTCTTGACCCCCAGTCAAGTGCTCTACCAAGCTGAGCCACACCCCGATTATTATTTTACAATGATATATTATAATACAAAATCAAAGGATATCCAACCCTTTTTTAAAATTTGTAATATTTGAAATATTTGGGGCCGAAATAAAAAAAAGGCCTGTATTATTAATAATACAGGCTTAAATATATATAAATGATGATAAGATTGGCTTGTTTTATGCAAAACAAAACTTCCCCTTCGGGAGCTGGCTGTCTTACATCGTGTTAATGCTTAGACCCTTTAGCTTTGCGTCCCTGCCTTTCGGCAGGTTTGCCATTTCGGTGGAAAGTATTTCCAAATCAATTTGTTGAACCCATCATATCACATCTTAATTTGTAATTCAACTGGTTTCTACAATTTTTTTCATTTTTTTATTCCAGAATTAAATCATTCCCGAACCATTTTCGAGAAATGTTACTCATAGTTCCGTCTTCTTTCATTTCATCCAATATTCTGTCCACTTCTTCCCTAAAAGTATCTTCGTCGTTTCTGAATCCCATTCCATAAACGATACCTTCGATTTCATCGATTATCCTGAATTCGGAAGGTCGCTGCCTCATAATATATCTTCCGAAAGCCTCTTCAACCACAGCAGCATCTACGATACCAACACCTAATTGAGTCAAGACTTCCTGATTGGTATCATAAGTCAAAAGCTCACTAACGGAATTTAAGAAAGTATCATCCGATGTTAAAATATCATGTCCTTTACTGTTCAAAACAACGCCAATTTTTTTATTTTCCAGATTGTCAGTCATAAGTTGAGAATCAGACCGGACAAGAATCAGGCTTCCACTATCTATATAAGGGATTGAATAGTCAATCTCTTCGCTTTCACCTATAGACAAACCATTTAAAATATCGACCTCACCGTTTTTTAAATATTCCAAGCCGCTCTCATAATTTTCTGATTTTATCTGGATTTCTACTCCCATTCGCTTTGCAACTTCTGTCATTAATTCCAAATCAAATCCTGTATTTTCGCCATTTCTGTCTATATACGACAATGGCGGTAAACCCTTATTGATACCTAAAACAAAATGTCCTTTTTCTTTAATATCCTGCAACGAAGTATCCTGAACATCATTTTCTAATTGACTACCATCTCCGCAACCTATCATTAATACACACAAAATACAGACGATTAAAATGCAAAAACCTGTTTTTCTGATCATGAGAACGCCTCCTCAAATTATTTTAAGCCATAGATGATTTAATTATACTTTATTCCATATGCCCTGTAAAATGATAAAAAAATGGCAGAAGCTAAGAAAAATTTTTACATACTTCTTAGCTTCATAAAATATAACTCTCATACAAAACTACAGCAGAAATATATTATTCTGTTTACATACATCAATCATTTCATTTGACCATACTGATACTTGTACTTCCCCTATATGAGCCTTTTCTAAAAAGTACATACACAGTCTGGACTGACCAATACCCCCACCAATTGAATAGGGTAATTTCTTATTCGCTATCATCTGATGAAATTCCAGGTCCAATCGGTCCATATCTCCGGACAATTTCAACTGCTTCAGTAAAGTATCCTCGTCTACCCGAATACCCATGGAAGATATTTCAAAAGCCATTTCAAGTAACGGGTACCATAATATAATATCTCCGTTAAGACTCCAATCATCATAATCCGGTGCTCTTCCATCATGCCGGATACCTGATTTCAATTTACCTCCTACCTTCATGACAAAAACTGCTCCTTTTTCTTTTGCGATAGCATCTTCTCTTTGCTTAGGCGATAAATCAGGATAAGCATCCTCTAATTCCTGAGTTGTAATAAAATATATATCTTCCGGAAGCTTTTTATGCAGTAGCGGAAATAACTCACAAATATGTTGATCCAGCTTTTGAAGAACACTGTAGATTTTTCTCACATTATTTATCAGATATGTTTCAGTCCGGTCCTCTTTTTCAATAGCTTTCTCCCAATCCCATTGATCCACATATATGGAATGCAGGTTATCCAACTCCTCATCTCTTCGAATGGCATTCATATCCGTATAAAGGCCGGCGTTTCGCTGAAATTCATATTTATCCAATGCCATGCGTTTCCACTTGGCCAATGATTGAACAATTTCAACTTTCTTTTCATGCAGATCCTTAAGTGTAAAATCCACAGGCCTTTCTATACCATTCAGATTATCATTCAGCCCTGTCAGCGGATCTACAAATAACGGAGCAGATACCCGGGTTAAGCTCATTGTTTTTGACAATTCTGTTTCAAAGTAATCTTTCATTTTCTTGATGGCAATCTCCGTATCCATCAGATTCAGCACAGGTTTATAGCCTTTAGGCAAGATCAGGCTCTTTTCTAATGATTTCATCCTTATTCCTCCTTGATAAAATTATTATTAGAATAAAAAAAGCCCTTCATCCCTTCTCAGGGACGAAAGGCAACTTCCGCGGTACCACCCTTGTTAACGAATAATCGTTCACTTTACTATAAGTACGGATCAAAATAATACGATCGATACCTTCTCGCTAATAACGGTGCGCCTCCGCCTAAGCCTACTTTCAATAAGATTTCGGTTAGATGCTCAGAGATGTTCTTCATCCGTAATATCCGTATCGGCTTCTCACCCACCCCGACTCTCTGTGACTTCTTACTACGCTTACTCTTCTCGTCATTGCTTTATTAATTGCAATTTTATACATAGTATATATTTTATTTATAGTATCGTCAATACCCTCGGAAATTATTACTGAATTAATCGTCAATATTCATATCGTATACACCTTCACATGTATAGACAATTTTTTCACATATATTAGTGGCATAATCTGCAATTCTTTCCAGATGCGCTGTAATAAATAAAAAAGTCGTACATTGAAATATTTTTTCCTTATCATCCATCATGATTTCAAGAAGTTCATCATATATTGCCTTGTACATATGATCAATTTCATCATCCATTTTCCATATGGTTCTGGCAAGACCTGAATCCATTTTCACAAAAGCGTCAAGTGCCCTTGTTACCATTTTTGAAACTAAATCGGCAATTTTGGGAATATCAATAAGCTCCTTGACATATTTTTGGTCTTTTATCTTTATGGTATACTTTGCAATCTTTTCACAATGATCACCCATTCTTTCCAAGTCGGTGATCATTTTGGATATGACCATAATCTGCCTTAAATCACCTGCAAGAGGATGCTGCCGAGCGATAAATTTGATGCATTTATCATCAATCAATGCCTCCATATCATCAATTTTATAATCGTAATCAATCACTTTTTGAGCAAGCTCAATGTCCTTGTTTTTCAAAGATTGTATGGAATGAAGTATCGCTTCTTCTACCATTGAGCCCATTTTCAACAATTCATTATGAATATTCTCAAGTTCATGATATAATTGTGGTCTTTGCATTTTTTCACCTTCCTTCTTATCCAAATCTTCCGGTAATATAGTCTTCTGTTTTTTTGTTGTCCGGATTTGAAAAAATTATATCTGTCTCATCTGTCTCAATTACTCTTCCACTCAGAAAAAACGAAGTGTAGTCCGAAACACGGCCGGCCTGCTGCATATTATGAGTTACAATTACTATGGTATATTTTCTTACCAGCTCCTCCAAAAGGCTTTCTATTCTCAGTGTAGCAACAGGATCCAAAGCAGACGTAGGCTCATCCATGAGAATAATTTCCGGCTCTACCGCCAAACACCGTGCAATACATAGGCGCTGCTGCTGACCTCCTGATAAACCCATTGCCGGTTTTTTCAACCTGTCTTTCACTTCATCCCATAACGCCACTTCCTTAAGCGTTCTCTCTACAATTTCATCTAACTTTTGTTTATCGTTGATACCGTGTATTCTTGGGCCATAGACAATATTTTCATATATGGATTTTGGGAATGGATTTGGTTTCTGAAAAACCATTCCAACTTTTTTTCTTAACTTGATAATATCATAATCTTTGGCATAAATATCCTTATAATCTAACAATACATTGCCCTTGATCCTCACGGAATCAATCAAGTCGTTCATTCTGTTCAGAGTTCTTAAAAAAGTAGATTTACCACAACCGGATGGTCCGATAAGAGCCGTTATTTTTTTTTCATATATATTCATGTTTACATCTGTCAATGCCTGAAAACTTCCATAATATAGATTAAGATTTTCTATTTTAATTTTCGCATTCATTTTCTACCCTCCAATCAAGCCTTTGCTTTATTGATAAATCTTTGAACCACTTTACTTGCAATGGTATTGATAAGCAATACCAATATGATTAGCAATGAAGCAGTAGCAAAGGTTTTTTCTTTTGACAGCCCCTCTGAAGCCAGAATATATAAATGAACCGACATGGTTCGGGCAGGATCCATCAACGACTCAGGAAGCCCTAAAGCACTTCCTGCTGTAAGCATTACCGCCGCTGTTTCTCCGACTGCTCTGCCGATTCCCAGTATTAACCCTGTCAAAATTCCAGAAAGGCAACTGGGTAATATCACTTTGATAATGGTCTGCCATTTAGTAGCCCCTAAAGATAAGCTTCCTTCCCGATAGGACTGGGGAACTGTTTTCAGTGCCTCCTCAGTTGCTCTGATAAGAGTAGGTAAAATCATCATTGATAGAGTCAGCCCTCCTGAAAGGATAGACCATCTGAATCCCAAAAAAATCACGAAAAAAGTAAATCCAAACAAACCAAATATGATTGAAGGGATCCCCGCAAGAACCTCTGTTCCAAAACGGATGGTCTTGACCCACTTGCTTTCTTTGGCATACTCGGCAAAATATACTGCAGCTAAGACTCCTATAGGCGCTGAAACGGCAATAGCAACTACTGTCAGATATAAAGTCCCAATAATTATTGAGAAAATACCGCCTTCACGTCCCATACTTCTCGGTTCACTGGTCAGGAACTCCCAATTAATATGTCCTATTCCATTTATCAAAATATATCCGATAATTGCAACTAAAACAAGAATTGTAATAGCAGCCATAAGGTATATAAATATATAGAATAAATGATTCTTCCAGTAATACTTTTTACGGGAATTATCGTTCAAGGATACCAATTCCATTGTCTCTTCATAATTAGTCATTTGCTTGCCCTCCTAATCTATGAAGCGTAAAATTAGCAAATAAATTCAAAAGCATAATAATGATAAAAAGAACAATCCCTACAGCAAATAAAGCTTTCTGGTGCTCCGGTGTTGCATAACCCATTTCCATTGCAATGGTTCCGGTCAAAGTGGCCACCGAATCCAGCATACCTCCGGGAACTTTCGGCATATTTCCGGTAATCAAAATAACTGCCATGGTTTCCCCAATGGCTCTTCCCATTCCTAAAATTATAGAGGAAATAATGCCTGATTTTGCGGCAGGTACTAAAATTCTTGTGATGGTTTCTTGCCGATTAGCCCCTAATGCCAAAGAAGCTTCTTTATATTCTATGGGGACAGAGCTGATTGCATTTTCAGAAATACTTACAATGGTTGGTAGAATCATAATAGCTAAAATAATAGCGCCTGCAAGAATACTGAAACCTGAAGTTGAGGCATCTTCATTAAATAATTGTATAATCGGAAGTATAAACTGCCGAATAGCCGGAACTAATACAGACAAACCGAAAAAACCATAAACCACCGAGGGGATGCCCGCCAACAGCTCTACTGCCGATTTCAATATTTTAGCTGTTTTTTTATGCGCCACTTCAGATAAAAATACGGCACAAGCAATACCGGTAGGAATTCCTATGACCAAAGCCCCGATGGTAACAGATAAAGAGCCCGCAATCAAAGGCAATATCCCATAATTGCCATTTGTTGGGCTCCATTTCGTACCAAAAATAAAATTAATCATACCATAATCACTTAGTACGGAAATGCCCTCTTTAAAAATGAATATAGTTATTAGAATTACTGATAATGTGGCTGTTACCGCACATATAAGCAATAATTTTTCAATCACTTTTTCATAAGCTTTCATTATATGCCCCCATTACATTGGTTATATAAACCATGTTAAGCTTTCCACATTAATTCGATTTTAATAAATTGTTAATTCTATGTTAAATCACGATAAAGCCCGTACTCAAGTGGGTACGGGCTTTATATAAACTGATATTTTTTCTTCTATTTAACAGGTATAAATTCCTGTCCTACGATTTCCTGTCCTTCAGCACTGAATACAAAATCGAGATATGCCTGAACGACTTCTGATACTTCTCCGTTAGTAAGGTAATTAAAAGGCCTTGCAATCTTATAGGAGTTATTCAGGATGTTTTCATTTGTGGCTTCAACACCCTCGACCCTTACAGCTTTTACCGTATTGTCTAAAGCACCTAAAGAAATATAGCCTATGGAATCAGGGGTATTGGCAACAGTCTGTTTCACCGCTCCTGTTGACGGTTGAACCAGCGCATTTGCAGTAGTCATATCTCCGTCATCACCTTCTACTCCTGTTATTTCAACAAATGCACCTCTTGTTCCAGACCCCTCTTCACGGCTTACGACAACAATTTCTGCATCCGAACCGCCAACAGCACTCCAATTTGTAACTTCCCCAATAAATATTTTCTGGATTTGTTCCATGGTGAGATCATCAACACCACAATCGGGATTTTCCACTACCGCAATACCATCTTTAGCGATAACATACTCATCAAGGCCATAGCTTTTCTCGGATTCTTTAATTTCTCTTGAAGCCGCACCGATATCTGCCACTTTATCCGCTGCCGACTTCACGCCTACGCTGGAACCTCCACCCTGAACTTCAACAGATACCTCAGGATATTGATCCATAAAAGCTGCGCCAAGCTCTTCTGATAAAGGTTGTACCGATGTTGAGGCTGCGATTATTATTGTACCTGATAAGGTTTCTTCTTCTGGGACATTATTTTCAGCAGCAGACTCTTGTCCTCCACCGCATCCAATAAGTAAAAACATACCCAATACTAAAATCAATCCAACTGATAATATTCTTTTTATCATTTTGCTCTCCTCCGTTTTTTTTTTCTTTCAAGTGCAAGTATACAAATTGATTGTTAAAAACGGATAAAGCAATTGTTAAAAATTCGTAAAATCAACCGACTATCTTGGCAGCGTAATTTTAAAAGTTGTTCCTTTTCCTTCTTCACTTTCAACTTGAATAGTGCCTTCGAACAAGATAACGATATGCTTGACAATGGCCAGTCCCAATCCTGTCCCCCCTGCCTTTTTTGATCTGGCTGAATCGACTCTGTAAAATCTTTCAAAAAGCCTGGGTAGATTTTCATGAGAAATTCCTATTCCTTCGTCTTTTACAGTTATTGAAAATTTATCTCTGCTTTCTATCAGAGATATCTCAATACAACCATTCTCGTATGAATACTTAATGGCATTGTCGATGACATTCAATATCATTTGTTTGAATCGATCTGCATTGCCTTTTTTCATTATAATATTTTCTTCAGGAAAATCTTTATTGATTTTAATATTTTTCTTGCATATTTCATTATCCAGTAACGTCAGTACTTCTTCAATTCCCTGATTCACGTTGATTTGCTCATCCTTATCCACAACCTTGCCGCTTTCAATATCGGATAAGATCAGCAAATCTTCGATCAATCTTTTTAATCTGGATGTTTCTATAGATACAATATCCAAAAATCTTTTTCTGACCTTCGGATCTTCTGCCGCACCGCTTTGTAAAGTTTCAATAAATCCACTGATAGAAGTCAGAGGTGTTTTTAACTCATGAGATACGTTGGCAACAAAGTCCTTTCTCATATTTTCCAGTCTCTTGATTTGTGTAATATTCTCAACCAGTGCCAATACCCCTATTTTGCTATGATCTTTTTCACTATAAATATAACTGGTATGTATCTTCAATATTTCATTATCTCTATATCCGATCTCCCGCTCTCCAATATACTGTTCTTGGAGGATATCCTGAAAAGCCATATGGAGCTGATTATTCCTAACTACTTTTAATAAATGATGACCCAATGCTTCATCATCGATATGGAATAATTCCTTGGCCGCATGATTGATCATAATCACTCTGTAATCCATATCGATTGCAAGCATGGCCTCTTTCATGCTAAAAAGTATAGATGAAAGCTTGCTGTTGTTCTCAACCAGCTTTTCAATAGAAGCATTTAACCTTCTGCCCATTTCATTGAGAGCATCCCCTAATACTTCTATTTCATCACCTGTTTTAATATACACTTTTTCCTCGTAACGGCCTTCTGAGATTTTTTGCGCATATTCCGTTAAATGGACAATGGGTCTTGTAACTCTTCCGGAATAAAGAACGCCTATCGTAACAGCCGAAAGAAGTGCCACGATCGATGCAATCAATATAGAAGCGCCTATTTGGCTATTAATTTGTTTCAATTGATATAAAGGAAAAGCAATACGTGTTACACCGTCAACATGTCCATCTTTTCCGAAAGCTAAAGCAATATACATATAATCTATTCCAATGGTACTGCTCTTTCTTATCCCTTTGCCGATCTCCCCTTTGAAAGCTTCGTCCACCTCTTCTCGGTATCGATGGTTTTCCATCTGCTTTAGATGTCTTTTTTCAACTTCCGAATCTCCTATAACCGTACCTTCTGTATCGATAAAGGTTACTCTTGCTCCTATATCTTCAGAAAATGAATTCGCATGACCATCAAAGTTAAAATGAGGATCATGATAATCCGCTTCCATTAAAAAACTGTTTATCAACTCACAATCTGTTATCAGGCTGTTTTCTATCTGTCCCAGATATTGTTCTTTCATTAATACCAGCGTTATAATGCTGGTAATGGTAATACTCAGAAATATAACAGCTACTATAAAAAAAAGAATTTTCCGCTTCATTCTTATCACTCACTTCACTTTATAACCGACACCTCGTATGGTCTCAATATAATTTGACTCCTCATCCCTCAGTTTTTTTCTTAAATATCGGACATGGACATCTACAGTTCTGGTTTCTCCGATATAATCATACCCCCAGATGGTGTCTAATAAAAATTCTCTGGTCAATACTTTCCCCCTGTTTTGGAAAAGCACTTTCAGAAGCTCAAATTCCTTATATGTCAATTCTATCACTTGATCTTCTTTTAATACTTCATGCTTATCAATATTAATAGAAATATCTTTCACTTTTATAACATTGGAATCCGGTTCCTTCTGATCATAACGCCGCATCACTGCCTTGATCCTTGCCAAAAGTTCCCTGATACTGAAAGGTTTTGTTACATAGTCATCCGCACCCAGTTCCAAACCCAGTATCTTATCAATTTCTTCCGATTTGGCAGTCAACATTATAATAGGCGTATTTAACTTATATTCCAACCTTGCTTTTTTACATACTTCAACACCGTTCATACCGGGAAGCATAACATCCAGAAGTATTAAATCAAATTTCCGGCCGGTAAGATACTCCAAAGCCTGTAATCCATTCTCCGCAGTAAACACCTGATATCCATTATCTTCTAAATTATAAGAAAGGAGCTCCAATATATGTTGCTCATCATCCACCACAAGAACTTTGGTTTTTTCCATATCCATCACTTCTTTCCTCTATTATAATAGCTGCAAAATTGCTGCCATACGGCCGGTATCTCCTTTATCCCGCCTGTATGAAAAAAATAAATCCTCCTGACACATTGTACAGGATGAACTCATCTCTATATCTTGTAATCCTTTACTTTTCAGCTGGTTTTTTATGATGCCTTTTAAATCAATCTGATATTTCTCATTGGGTAGTTTTTTGAAAAAGACTTTCTCATAAGCCAATTGATTATGGAATACATCAAAAACTTCTTTTCCCGTTTCGAAACAGCAAAAATCTATACCCGGTCCGACAGCCGCCATTATATCACATGGTCGGCTGTTATATAAAGCCTGCATTTTCTCAACAGTTTTAACTGCTATTTGGCTGGCCGTACCTTTCCAACCGCTATGCGCCAATCCAACCACCCTTTTTTTTACATCCAAAAAATAAACGGGGATGCAATCCGCATGATATGTAATAAGCGCTATTCCCGGGTCATCTGTAACCAAAGCATCTCCCTGATCATAAATGAATCGTCCGATAGTGCTAATAACATTACATTTTTTTATCTCTATCACAATATCCGAATGAATCTGATATAAAGAAACCGTATCATCTAAAGATAACGCCCTTTTGACTTTTTGAAAGTTCTTATCTGTAAATTCTCTCTGATCACCTGTATTTATCCCAAGATTCAAAGACTCATACCGACCGGTACTACAGCCTCCGATCCGGGTGGTAAAGGCCGCCAAAACCATACCTGTTTTTTCAAACTTCGGTATTTTTAACCATACCACACCATTTCTGTTCTTTTCTAAACTGAATCCGATCATAAAGTTCCTTTCATGATTTCAATAGTTACTTTTTTGAATCATTCAAAAGTTTTTCGAGTTCTGAAATAAAAGTATTGATATCTTTGAATTGCCGATATACTGAAGCAAATCGAACATATGCCACTTCATCGATACCTTTTAACTGATCCATAATAATTTCGCCTATTACACGGCTTTCTATTTCCTTTTCCATCATATTGCTCAAACCTCTTTCAATTTCGTCTACGATTTTGTCAATATCATTCATTGAAACAGGCCGTTTTTCGCAAGCCTTAATAATACCGTTCAGCACTTTATTTCGATCAAACACTTCTCTGCTTCCGTCTTTTTTCACAACCATCATGGGAATCTCTTCAACTTTTTCATATGTGGTGAACCGTTTTCTGCAATTGTCACATTCCCTTCTCCTTCTTATGGCATGTCCTTCCTCAGTAGGCCTTGAATCAATAACTTTTGTATCAATATTATCACAAAAAGGACATTTCACTTATTAATCCCTCCTTCAACCACTATTATAATCTTTCCTTTATTTTGAATTACAAAGATAAAATACAGCTGATCCTCTTACTTTTATTATCATTATAATTTCAATTGTTTTTTTTGTCTACTTTAAATCATCATCTATCTCCCCATATTCTTCGTTCTCCTCTTCAGAATAATAAATGTTTTTCACCTCTACAAGAATAACATCTTCTCCAATTTTTTTAATATCTTTCCATTTAATAATATACTCATTCTCCCTTGAAAACAAGCTAAAAAAGCCACTTTGAGCCGGAACAATCAAAGCTTCAATTCTTCCTTTCTCCAGATTTATTTCAATATCAGACACATATCCCAGACTTTTCCCATCAAAAATATTGATCAGCTCTTTATCCCTTATATCTTGTGTACTAATCATGTGCTCTTTTCCTCCTTTTGATAATCTAAGTAATTCTTATGCATTTATCTCGAAAAAAATGCTAAAGCCTCTTATACTTTAAAAGATAATGGTTAAAGCTTATAGTAAAAGGTTTCTGAATATTACAGTTTTCATAAGTTTAGAAATAAATGCAGCGAGCTTTTTCTAAGCTGATTAATTTATTCGAGAGCATAAAAAAAAGATTTTGCTTGAAGCAAAATCTAACTTGATGATTAATTATTTATCAATATATTTCTTCATATGCTTTATGGCCGTTTTTTCCAACCTTGATACCTGTGCTTGCGATATTCCAATTTCATCAGCCACTTCCATCTGAGTTCTCCCTTCAAAAAACCGCATTGTCAGAATATGCTTTTCTCTATTATTCAGCTTCTTCAAAGCTTCAGTCAAATCAATATTATCCATCCATTTTTCGTCACTGTGTTTATCATCGCTCACCTGATCCATTACATAAATAGCATCCCCGTTATCATGGTATACCGGTTCAAAAAGGGAAACAGGGTCCTGTATGGCATCTAAAGCAAAAACAACCTCTTCACGGTCTATCTGCAGATCCTCAGCAATTTCAGAAATGGTCGGTTCCTTACAGTTGTTCTTTACAAGCCTCTCACGAACCTGCAACGCTTTATAAGCCGTATCTCTTAAAGAGCGACTGACTCTTATTGAATTATTATCTCTTAAATATCGCCTTATTTCTCCTATGATCATTGGCACAGCATATGTAGAAAATTTAACATTATGTTTTGTATCAAAATTATCCAAAGCTTTAATTAAACCAATACAGCCAACCTGAAAAAGGTCATCCAGATTTTCTCCTCTATTATTAAATCTTTGAATAACACTTAATACCAACCTTAAATTCCCTCTGATAAACTCTTCTCTTGTTTTTTCATCACCCTCCTTTATTTTATTGATCATTTGCTTCATTTGAGAATCATTAAAGACAGGCAGCTTCGATGTATTTACGCCGCATATTTCAACTTTATTGATGTGCATTGCTTGTCCTCCAGTCGTGAATTACTGCCCCCCTTATTTGTTTGGTCTTAATATAATTATTGCCTTAGATATTTCATTTATACACACTTTAATAGGTCATTTTTCTAATTTCTTTTTTTAATCTATTAATGATTTTTTTCTCCAATCTGGAAATGTAGGACTGGGAAATCCCTAATAAATCTGCCACTTCCTTTTGGGTCATCTCCTTTCCGCCGGCAAGGCCGAATCGAAGCTCCATGATTTTCTTTTCGCGATGAGACAGTTTTTTTAAAGCATATTTCAACAATTCCCTATTAACTTCTTCTTCTAAATTATTATAGACAACATCCTCTTCCGTCCCCAGAATATCGGACAACAGCAATTCATTCCCGTCCCAATCAATATTTAACGGTTCATCAAAGGAGATTTCTATTTTATTCTTACTATTTCTTCTTAAATACATCAATATTTCATTTTCAATACATCTTGATGCATATGTAGCTAATTTGATATTTTTGTTTGGATTAAAAGTATTTACTGCTTTTATTAAACCAATGGTCCCTATAGAAATAAGATCTTCAACGTTGACACCTGCATTTTCAAATTTTTTTGCAATATAAACCACTAATCTTAAATTTCTTTCAATTAATACAGTTTTCGCCGTTCCACTGTCCTCCAGAAGTTTATCTACAAATACTTTTTCTTCTTCCTGATTTAAAGGAGGCGGTAAAATATCACTTCCGCCAATATAAAAAATTCTTTCTTTCCATAAAATTCGCCAGTAAAAAATAGCTTCTTTAACCAGTGACATCAAAACTCTACTCATTCCATACTTCTTTAACGTCATATTCAGCGTCCTCCTTTAAGATATCGGGATGTAAGAGTGCAGAATAATCTTCATCACCTATGCTCCCATCATAAATTCCTATAATAATATTTTTATTAGAATAACTTTTTCGATCTTTTCGTATGTAAACTGCATCGGGCTTTATTCCTATCAACATTCCGTTTTTTGCCCCTAATGAAGTGAATGGTATAAATCTGAGTCTTCTTCCCCAACCTATCTCATAGATATTCTCAGGAATTTCATTTAATACAATGCCCTCTCTAAGGATGTCCTGAAATATCTCAGGCAAAAAATTTTTTAATGCTGAATATTCAATTACTATGACAGGCATTTTTGATATGGGGTCCATTAAAAAGTTTGCAGTATCCATAATACCGTTTACTAATGTCTTTTTGCCGTCTACTTCGATCTGAATTTCTGCATAAAGTTCACTTTTTAGTATTCTTTTTCTAAACATTTTAGCTAAGTAAATCATCATAAAATAACCGCAGCAGGCTAATATGATAACCTTTAGATAGGATAAATCCCGGATATAGAAAATACTATTTTTCACCAGGCCATTCATATCAGTAAAATACAATCCCGCTAAAATAAGTCCTCCTAAAGCAAAGCTTGAACCATAAAAGGACACCAATAGTTTGAAAAAGAATTTTATATGATTTGGTGAAAATGTTATGACAACAATGAAACATGAAAATATAATTTTCATTAATGTGGAATACAGGAAATGAATGGAGGGTATAAAAAACACAAATGAATATACAGCTCCTACTACCGCACCAATGATCAGCCTTTTTTTTGTTGCTGCTGCTCCGCAAATTTTTGATGAAAGCGCCAGAATAAAATAATTGATAGTTAAATTTTCAACAAAAAGAAGCTCTCCGTATATGTCAATCATTTCATACTCCTTAATCAGAGCTTGGGAATAACTCGATTTAAATTATTCAGCAAGGCCTAATTATTATTATATAAGAATATTCACCAGACCTTTGATTTATGCAGATTATATATCAACTCCCATTAATATTTTGTCATTATGAGGCGTCGAATCACTCATTTTAAATTTAAGAATGAAGATTTTTGATTTAGAGAGAATTCTGTTTCATAAAAAGATCCCTAATAAACTAAAAATAAAGGATTCTGTTTTACAAAACAGAATCCTTCATTAATTGTTCATTGTTCATTATTATTATTAATTGATTCTAAGCATTCAGCTTATCCTTTGCTACATCTACCAATTGACTGAAACCTGCAGCATCATTTACCGCCATGTCTGCAAGTATTTTTCTATTTATTTCAACACCGGCAAGTTTTAATCCATTCATAAATTTGCTGTAAGAAATACCATTGTTCCTTGCTGCTGCATTAATTCTGGCAATCCATAATCTTCTATATTCTCTTTTTTTAAGTTTTCTTCCTATAAATGCAAATCGAAGCGATCTCATGACTGCGGGATTAGCTGCTCTGAAAGTTTTGCTTTTTGCACCATAGTAACCTTTAGCCAAGTTAAGTATTTTTTTATGCTTTTTCTTTGCATTTAAAGCTTTTTTAACTCTTGCCATCTTCTTTTACCTCCTTTGTTTTTCAATCTATATGCCCAGAGCTCTTTTTATTCTCTTAATATCTGCCGAAGTCAGGAAACCTGCTTTCCTCAGATTCCTCTTTCTTTTCTGAGATTTCTTTGTTAATATGTGACTCTTATATGCTTTTGCTCTTTTGAGTTTGCCGCTTTTAGTCATTTTAATCCTCTTAGCAGCTCCTCTATGTGTCTTCATTTTAGGCATAATTATTTCCTCCTCTCGATATTAATTCTTAGGTGCCAAAATCATAATCATATTTCTCCCCTCAAGTACCGGTTTCTTTTCGACCGTACCTGTCTCCTCAATCAATGCAAAAAATTTATCCATAATCGAAAAGCCTGATTTAACAAAACCCATTTCGCGGCCTCTAAACCTCAAAGTAACTTTGACCTTATCTCCATTTTTTAGGAATTTATTTGCATTATTTGCCTTAACAGACAAATCATGGTCCTCGATATTGGGACTCAGCCTGATCTCTTTTACGCTGATGATTTTTTGTTTCTTCTTTGCTTCCTTTTCCTTTTTCTGCTGCTCATACCTATACTTCCCATAATCCAGGATTTTGCAAACAGGGGGTTTCGCATTTGGAGCGATTTTGACCAAATCAAGTTTCTTTTCATTAGCAATTTTTTGTGCTTCTTTAGCACTCACAACACCCAGTTGTGATCCATCGCTGTCAATTAACCTGATTTCTTTATCACGAATTTCTTCGTTGATCTGAAGTTCCTTGTTAATCTTTAGCACCTCCTAAAAATCAGAAAAACAACTTACTGTCTTAAAAAGACTTCATAATACCGGAAATTATTCAAGGTATATAATTTCCATTAAAAAAAAGCGGTATATAATCCGCTTCCAATCCAATTAAAAATAATTGTCGAATATTAACCTTACTGAGATATTCCCGCAAGGTGAGAAGCGGATACTTCTTCTTAATTTACTTAATTAATTTATCATTTATATCATTTCTTGTCAACTCCAATTTAAATAAAAAATATTTATAAATATGATATATAAATCATTTTCTGTCTTAAGTTGGGCAAAATAGGTTTAAGAATATTTTAGTATAGGTGGTGTTAGCTTGAAAAGAAATTTGTTACTGCTTTCTATAATAATATGCTCATCGTATACATTTTTGTGCTTCATTGCATACTTTGCATTTGATTTTCCGTATATATATGTTAATACTGTAGATATTATTTTTCAAATGGTTTTTTGTATAGTACTTTTAATTTATTATGGAAAACCAAATCCTCACCCCGAAGCGGAAACAGCAAGGGTACGCAATAACAAAAAAGACTTGTCCTCGGAGAAGACAGAATATCCTGTCAGAACACCCCGTACCACTTTGAATGAAGTAGCAGGGCTGCAAGAAGTAAAAGAAGAGCTTATGGAGGTAATAGATTTTCTTAAATCTCCGGAAAAATATCGAAAAATGGGTGCTAAACTTCCGAAAGGTATCCTTTTTCATGGCCCTTCAGGTACAGGAAAAACACTTCTTGCCAAAGCAATTGCCGGAGAAAGCTATGCCGCTTTTCATAATGCCTGCGGCTCTGAATTTGTAGAAAAATATGTCGGCGTAGGGGCGAAAAGGGTCCGAACTCTTTTTGAAAAAGCGAAAAAAGAAGCTCCCAGCGTCATCTTTATAGATGAAATAGATGCAATCGGGGCAAAAAGAACAAACGAAACTAATAATGAAAAGGATCAGACTCTAAATCAGTTATTAGTTGAAATTGATGGATTTGAAACCAATGAATCCGTTATTATTATTGGTGCCACCAATCGATTGGACCTGTTGGATGAAGCTTTACTCAGGCCAGGGAGATTTGACAGACAAATATATGTTGGAAGGCCTGATGTTAAAGCAAGAGAAGAAATATTAGGTGTCCACTTTCTGAATAAACCCCTTGATAAAGCCATCCATATTAAAGAAATTGCCCAAAAAACATCCGGAATGACAGGTGCTCATCTGGCCAGTATTGCAAATGAAGCTGCAATACTGGCAGTTCGCCATCGTAAAAACATGATATCGAACATAGAAATTGATGAGGCCATAGAGAAAGTAATTGCCGGACTTGAAAGAAAATCTGCCATTATATCTGAGCTAGAAAAAAGTAAAGTTGCATACCATGAGTCCGGTCATGCTCTGGTAGCCAAATATTTAAATACAGATATTATCAGCAAAATATCCATTATTCCCAGAGGCAAGGCATTAGGATACACTCTTCAGATCCCGGAAGAAGACAGGTATTTAATTACCGAAGTTGAAATGAAAGAGAAAGTCAAAGTACTCTTCGGCGGCAGAGCAGCCGAACAAATCATTTTTAACGAAATATCCTCCGGAGCTAAAGACGATTTAAAAAAGGCAAATAATATTGCCTTTGAAATGGTATGCGAATTGGGTATGAGCAGATTGGGAAATATCACATATGATGAAAACATCATAAGAAACTGCTTTACAGAAGTCAATAATGAGGTAAAGACCATCATTGACGAATGTTATGAAGATGCAAAAAGAATTATTAAAGAAAATACAGATATTCTGAAATCTTTGGCTGCCGTTCTAATGGAAAAAGAAATACTCAACAAAGAAGAAATTGATAGTATCATACTATCAACCCGGCCCGACTTTAGAATGGCAAGAGAGGCAGTGGTATAAATTTTAGGGACAGGGCTTGCCCCTGTCCGGAATACAAAAGGATTTGCCCAGGCAAATCCTTTTGTTTCTATTTTGATCTTTCTTTTATTTCTTTGTTTAATTTTTCGATAAACATCTGTAGTTTCTGACTTCCCAGGTCGCCCTGCTCTCTTGAACGAACAGAAACAATATCTGAATCCATTTCTTTTTCACCTATGATAAGCATATAGGGCACCTTTTCCAATTGGGCTTCACGAATTTTATAGCCGATTTTTTCATTACGTGTATCATATTCAACTCTTATTTCTGCTGCTTTCAATTGGTTAACGATACGATCAGCATAATCATGAAATTTATCTGCAATGGGAAGGACCTTTACCTGTACAGGTGCCAGCCAAGCCGGAAATTTTCCTGCAAAATGTTCAATTAATATAGCAATAAATCGTTCTATGCTTCCAAAAATAACCCTATGAATCATAATTGGCCGATGTTTTTCACTGTCACTTCCGATATATGTCAAATCAAATTTTTGAGGCATCTGAAAATCCAGCTGTATCGTACCACATTGCCATGTCCTGCCGATACAGTCTTCTAAATGAAAATCGATCTTTGGACCGTAAAAAGCACCGTCCCCTTCATTAATTACATACTTCAAACCCTTTTCATCCAGGGCTTCCTTTAATGAATTTGTAGCCAGCTCCCAATCTTCATCACTTCCCATGGAATCCTCAGGCTTTGTTGATAATTCAATATGATATTTAAAACCAAAAATACTGTAAAGATAATCGACAAAATCAATAACGCCGGTAATTTCTTCTTTTACCTGCTCCGGCAGCATGAATATATGAGCATCATCTTGAGTAAAGCAACGCACACGCATTAATCCGTGAAGTGCACCGGAAAGTTCATGTCTGTGAACCAGTCCCATTTCCCCCATACGAATGGGCAAGTCACGATAACTCCACATTTTTCTCTTATAAACGAGTATGGCCCCCGGACAGTTCATAGGCTTGACTGCATAATCATCTTGATCTATTTTTGTAAAATACATGTTGTCTTTATAATGATCCCAATGACCGGATGTATGCCAAAGATGCTCATTGAGTATTATGGGCGTTTTAATTTCTTCATATCCTCTTTCTTCGTGGGTTTTTCTCCAAAAATCTTCCAGGACATTTCTAAGAACCATTCCTTTAGGATGGAAAAACGGGAACCCCGGCCCCTCTTCCTGTATACTGAACAAATCTAACTCTTTGCCAATTTTTCTATGATCTCTTTTTTTTGCCTCTTCAAGCAACTCTATATAAGCATCCAATTCTTTTTTCTTCGGAAAGGAAGTCCCGTATATTCTCTGAAGCATCTTATTTTTTTCATCACCACGCCAGTAAGCCCCCGCAATACTTTGAAGCTTAACGGCTTTAACCTGTTTTGTGTTCATGAGATGCGGTCCGGCACATAAATCTGTAAACTCACCCTGCTGATAAAATGATATTACGGCATCTTCAGGCAGATCCTGTATTAATTCAACTTTGTAGGTTTCGTTTTTATCCGTCATATACTTTATTGCTTCATTTCTTGGAAGTTCAAATCGAGTAATATCCAGTGCTTCCTGAACGATTTTCTCCATTTCCTTCTCTATTTTTTCCAGATCATCTTCAGAAAAACGATATTCTAAATCAAAATCGTAATAATAGCCGTTTTCAATTGCAGGACCTATTCCCAGTTTTGCATCCGGAAATAATCTTTTTACTGCTTGAGCCAGAATATGTGAAGTGGTATGCCTGAAAGTATCTTTTGCTTTATGAGAATCGAATTTCAAAATATTAAGCGCCACATCTTCTTCTATTTCATCAGCAAGGCCTGTTACTTTTTCATTCACTTCAGCAGCTACGGCTTCTTTTGCCAAAGCAGGATGTATGCTCTTTGCTATTTCATAAATAGATATCCCTTTTTCTACTTCTTTCACCGTTCCGTCTTTTAAGGTAATTTTTACTTTTTCCATTTATTATCTTCCTCCTGTTTTTTCCATTTAATATTTAGATTAAAGTAATTTAAAAAAACAAAAACTCCCCCCAATAATGGGGCGAGGATAAGTCGCGGTTCCACCCAGATAATCAGCTTCATTAAAATAACGACCTTACGCCGGCTTACCTTATTATCGGCAGCTGCTCAAAGCTGGTTTTCCTGTAACCGTTACTAAAAATGCTTTCAGCCGGAGCATTTTCTCTCTGAAGTTCGTTATTACAGTACTCGTTCTTATCATAGCATTTAATTAGTAATCCTGTGTAATATTATACAACTAAGGACTTGTTTGTCAAGGTCGCTTTTACTGACTTTAATATCTACACTGCTGCGAAAAAGCTTTATTTAACTTGATACTTATTCTGCTTACACTACTCCAAAGGAGTATATTGCACTTACACTTATTATTTTATATTTAAAATAATAAGTCCCTGTATCAGTCCTATTAGAAGCCCAATCACGCCGCCCAATATTTCGATATATCGAAGCTCTTTTTTTGCAATACGTATGGTCAACTCTTCAAGCTTTTCGATTTCGAAGCTGTTGATTTTTTCTTCAACAATTTCAGAAATCCTGACATGAACAGCTGCATCATCCATGAATTTTTCAGCAGCTTCTATAATAAAAGTTTCTGTCTCTCTGTCAATGATATCATTAGCATATTCTGTAATCATACTTTTCACGACATTGGGAATAATAGGCGGCAAATTCATGCTGACAGCCTGTTTCAATTTTTCCTTTACCTTTTCGATAAGAATATCTCTTCCGCTGTTTTCAATGAACTTACCAAAAATCGATTCCACCGAAACAAGTTCTTTATCCACGACTTCTCCTATTGATTTTGCAATATCTTCCCGTCGTTTTGGAATCAGCCCCTGAATCCTGATGTTAAAAGGAAGTTCGACCGGTTTTAAAGGCCTGAAAATCATTTTAACAGCTATGGTATTTGTTAAATATCCGATTATTCCACCGACCAGTGCTAATATAATAAGCTTATACCAGAACATCGAAAGCCTCCCGAAGTCTAATTTCTCAATACTGTTATTATAGTATATAATTCGATATTTTTCATTAAAAATTCCTCCGCAAGACAACTTACGAAGGAATCTTTCATATGCATCAATCTATATATACTCAGTATTTAATAAAGGTTTGCAAATATTTCTCTAATCTCATCACGTGACAGATCCACATAATTGTTAGCAAGAAGTCTTTGCTGATTTTCTATGGTGCTATCTGTGAACTCATCGATTTGCGCTTCCGTCATTCCATATTCACTAAGTCTTTTCTTTGCAATCACCTTGTTGAGTAAATCTTCCAGAGCTCCATATATATCGCTGCCGGCATTTACACCCAGTACATTTGCAATGACTTCATTTGCTTCTTTGATTTTTCCATTCGGATTTTTTTCATTGTATTTTTTAAACACTTCTGTAAAAAATGCATAGTTTGCTTCTCCATGAGGTACATGGAAAGCTCCGCCTATTGAATAAGACAGTGCATGGACCGCTCCAACACCTGTGTTTCCGAAAGCAATTCCCGCATAATTACTTGCAATAGCAAAATTCTTGAGATTATCAAGTCTTGC
Source organism: Anaerovorax odorimutans (assembly GCA_016841185.1). Taxonomy (GTDB): domain Bacteria; phylum Bacillota; class Clostridia; order Peptostreptococcales; family JAAYPU01; genus JAENZQ01. The sequence goes on along the minus strand of JAENZQ010000012.1, from coordinate 48,321 downwards.
ATCTTCACCTTTTTCAGCAATTTTCTTATAACCTTCAACAATCAATTCAATCGCTTTTAATGCAAACAATTCCGTATATGGGTTTGATTTTGGAGCAACAAAAGATTCAATAGCGTGAATCAATGCATCCACTGAACTGGTTGCAAAGAATTTATAAGGCAGACCCTTGATGGTCTCAGGGACAAGCACAGCATAATCAGCATACAGTTCATCTACTGCAAGACCCATTTTAACATGTTTCGATTTGATTTCAGCAATAGAAATATTGGTTACTTCACTGCCGGTGCCGCAAGTTGTCGGAACAAGTACCAATTCTTTAACTCTTTCTATTGGAACAGCCTTCTCAAATAGTTTTACAGACTTATCCGGCATTTTCAGTGAGAATAGCTTAGCAATATCAATAATGGTTCCGCCGCCAAAAGCAATAATCCTATTGAATTGATACTTTCTCATCTCCGCAGTAATAGCATCAATCATCTCATCTGAAGGCTCTCCTACTCCGAATTTTTCCTGGAATATGTAATTTGACTCAATCCCTAAAGGTTTCATAAATGGCTCATACAAGAATTCATGTGTCAGTACCAAATCATTTTTACCAATTTTGAACTCATCGGCAAATTCTTTAAAAGTATCAAAAACATGAACTTCCGGTGCAATTTTAATTCCTCTCATAATTTTCTCCTCCCTTAATGTTTTGTATTTTGAAGGAAGAAGCACAGCATTTAACAGGCTTCTTCCCTTTTAATGATTTAAAACTTAGACTTAAATCTCTTTTCAAAATCTTCTATTAACTGATCTCTGAAGTCCGGATGTGCAATATTGATCAAATTCCGTGCTCTCTGCTGCAGTGTTTTTCCTTTAAGCTCAGCAATCCCGAACTCGGTAACAATATAATGCACATCATTACGGGATGTGGTCACAGCAGATCCCTGATCAATAAAAGGTGCAATCCTTGAAACTTTACCTTTTGCTGCTGTTGCAGGCATTGCTATAATTGATTTCCCATCCTCTGCCATGCTGGCACCTCTTACAAAATCAACCTGTCCGCCTACTCCGCTGAACTGGACTGTTCCGATACTTTCAGATGCAACCTGTCCCATAAAATCTACCTGTATACAGGAATTGATGGAAACCATTTTGCTGTTTTTCATAACCACAACTGGATCGTTTACATAATCCACAGGATGCATTTCTACCACCGGGTTATTGTCCACAAAATCATAAAGACGTTTTGTTCCCATCAGAAAAGTAACGATCATTTTGCCTTTATGGATGGCTTTTTTACTGTTGTTGATAACACCAGATTCAAAAAGCTCTAAGACTCCGTCTGAAAACATTTCCGAATGGATTCCAAGGTCTTTTTTATCTTTAAGGAATAAAAGAACAGCATCAGGAATTGCTCCGATTCCCAATTGTAGTGTTGAGCCATCTTCGATCAAAGATGCACAATTTTCACCAATGGCCCTTTCAACATCACCAATTTTGGGAGGACTTAACTCGGTAATTGGATTTGAAGTTTCTACAATAATATCCAGCTCAGACACATGCACAAAAGTATCTCCATATGTCCTGGGCATCTGGTCGTTTACTTCTGCAATAACAAATTTTGCTGTTTCTATTGCTGATTTTGTATAATCAACAGAAACACCAAGGCTGCAGTATCCGTGCTCATCGGGCTTAGACACCTGAACCATTGCTACATCTATCGGCAGCAGACCCTTTTTAAAAAGCTTTGGAACTTCATGAAAAAATACTGGAGTATAGTCTCCTCTTCCTTCGGCTATTGCGTTTCTGGTACATCCTCCTACAAAAATCGCATTATGTCTGAAATGAGGAGCCATTTCCGGTTTTGTGTATTCCCCTTTTCCCATTGCAACCATGTGTACAATTTCTACATTTTTATACTGTTCATAATTCTTAACCATTGCATCAACTGTGTCTTTAGGCTCTCCACAGGCATGGCCAAAAACAACCCTGTCGCCGGATTTGATATGTGTGACGGCCTCAACGGCAGTAGCCAGCTTATTTTTGTATAGGTCTTTCCAATTCAAATCTTCATCCCTCCACTTCTTTTTTTATGGTTTCAACAATATCATTATATTGCTTTTCATCCCAAATTAAAATGGGTTTTCTATTAGTCTTGAAATTATCATAAGATGCACAACAGCTTGAGCATCCGCATAAAACGATAAGCCCTTCATAAAGTTGGCTTTCGCTTGCCGTTTCAAATGTAATGGTATTTTTAAAATCTTCCCTTAGCTGATTCAATATTTTTCCTCGATTATATCTCGGGTTACATCCGCCGCAAAATTTTATTCCAACCAACAACACAAAACAATCTCCTTTTACCAGTCATTTATCAACACAACTTTTTCAATTCCGCTTATTGATTTTTTCAGGAGTTTTTCTGCTGTGTCAACAATCTCATAGCAGCCTCCCGGGGTTAAATATGATTTCTTCAATGATATAATCTCAACAATGCCATCCTTTACCTGTTCAAACTCAAAACTTCCATATTTATCCTGCAAAATTGGGAAAACCTCATTCTGAAGAATTTCATTTACTTCATCCGGCATGATATCCTCCATAATTTTTTGCCTGAACATAAGATATTGAATAAAAGCTGTAGGGATGATTCATCCCTACAACACATATTACTCTTTAATTCCGGCTATTACTTTAGCAAGCTCTTTCTTTTGCTGAATATTTCCCTGTCTTGCAATCATAATTCTCTGGGCCTGAGGAGAACCTGCTCCATGCAAGGATTCAGTTCTATACCCTACCGCAGCTGTTCCAAGACACATATTTTCTATAAGCCGTAAGATTCTCATCCTGTTTACTGTTGGAACACCGGCAACCCCTTTGAAATATTTCTTACAGACTTCACCAATTTTAGGAGCATTGAAGTCTTTTTCTGAAGGCATTGTTACCATAAGACCTCCGGCAATATCTTCTGCCAGCCTTGTGATATCATATGGGAATCGTGTTACATTCTGCTTACAGACATTTGCAAGAAGCAAATCGATCTGATAGTTTCCTGCTTCAGTCGGATAACCTTCGGCTGAACATGCAATACCGCAGCAATATAATGTTTCATTTAAATGCGTCATTTCAATAAGCTTATCCTTAATATGAGAAGCTTTTGCGGCACCATTATAATCAGCAGCCAGAGCAGCAGCACCAATCAAAACATCACCTACACCGACTTTACAGCCGCCATAGCTCTGTCTGTGATAACCTGCAAATCTTTCTACAAGCATACCGGCAAATTCATATTCACCGCATAGGAAAACTCTATCATTTGGTACAAATACATCATCAAATACGACTAATGCTTCCTGTCCGCCAAAGTTCTTATTTCCTAAATCTACATCGGCTCCTTCTTCAAGCTTTCTTGTATCACAGGATTGTCTTCCATAGATCATGTACAGCCCCTCTGCATTAGACGGAACTGCAAATGAAACAGCATAATCCTTATCTTCTTCTCTCATTGCAATTGTAGGCATGATAAGGTGTTCATGCGAGTTTATGGATCCGGTTTGATGTGCTTTCGCACCTCGGACTACGATTCCGTCCGGTCTTTTTTCTACAATGTGAAGAAACAAATCCGGATCTTCCTGCTGACTTGGTGAAAGACCTCTGTCACCTTTCGGGTCTGTCATAGCACCATCAACAGTCAAATCATTTTCACTAACATACTCAAGATACTTTTTAAAATTCTCATGGTAGTTTGTTCCATATTTTTGATCTACTTCGTATGTGGTCGAAAATTCTGCATTAAAAGCGTCCATGCCAACACATCTCTGGAAACAAGTAGCCGTTTTTTGGCCTAATAATCTCAGCATTTTAACCTTTTTTCTCAAATCGTCTGTGCTTTGATGAAGATGTGTAAATCTGTTGACTTTATTTCCGGTAAATATGGAAGTAGCAGTCATCAGATCCTCATATTCCGGATCATGCGCAAGCTCATAAGTCATTGCTACAGAATTAATAGAAGGTCGAATGATTGGGTGATCAACAAAATTCTCAACTTGCTCACCAAACATATAAACTTTTGTGTTTAACTTCCTCAGGCTTTCAATATACTGTTCACCTGTCATAAGTGCCATAAAACTCACTCCTTCATATATTCATTTTGGATATTCCAAATTTATAAATATGCAAATTTTATGCCACTATTTGTCCTTATTCAGTATTTTCTTGGCCATGTCAATAAGGTCTTCACTTACCGAAGTATCCAGTATCACATCTTTTATCTCCGGAAATTCTTCCATAAGGATAGCCTTGACTGTGTCTTCCAAGGTGTATTGTGCTGCAGGGCAGCTGCTGCAAGCCCCTAAGAATTTTACCTTTACCACACCATCATTTATTTCGGTTATTTCTGCACTTCCAAAGTGCTCTTGTAATATTGGATTTATTTTTTCTTTTATTATTTTTGTTACCTCATTATGCATAATAAACCTCCTTCATAAAAGAGAAAAATTTCATAAAATGAGAAATCCATATCTCACTTTTGTTTACGGCTGTGCGTTTCTGCAACATAGATTTGTTATAAAAATATCATAAAATTGTTCCAGATACCGTACATGCTTCTTTTCTCTTATAATATATTTGTTGTAAAAATGCAACGTGATGTGCGATTTTGCACACATACTAATCATGTATATTTCTTTCTTTTCCTTACAAGAGTTGAAGCATCAATGCCAAGGTCTTTTGCTGCATCCCTGACATTACCCCGTCTCAAATATGCTCTTTCGATCATTTGAGATTCTAATCTACCTACCGCCTCCTTAAGAGATAAATTATCAAATCCGTTAAGAGAGCCTTCACAGGATTCGACTATTTTTTGAGGCAAGTCATCAACATCAATTTTATCATGATTACTCATTACCACAAGCCGCTCAATTAGATTTCTTAATTGCCGGATATTGCCCGGCCAGTCATACTCCAGCAAAACTTCTATTACTCTGGAATCAAGCTTTTTATTATAACCATGCTTATAGTTAAAAAACTCCAGATAATATTTCAGCAAAGCGATAATATCCTGCTTTCTTTCTCTCAATGGAGGAATCACAATAGGTACAACATTTAGCCTATAATACAGATCTTCCCGAAACAGATTATTTTTTATCATTTCTTCCAAATCTCTATTTGTTGCTGCAATAACACGAACATTAACATCAATCGTCTTAACGCCTCCTATTCTTTGAATTTTATTTTCCTGGAGGACTCTGAGAAGCTTTACTTGCATATTGACAGGCAGTTCTCCCACCTCGTCAAGAAAAATCGTTCCTTCTCCGGCCACTTCAAAAAGACCCATTTTCCCTTTTTCCAGAGCACCCGTAAAAGCACCTTTTTCATATCCAAAAAGTTCCGATTCCAAAAGGTTTTCAGGTATGGCTCCGCAATTCACTTTTATGAATTGCTTCTCTGATCTCCTGCTGTTTTTATGAACGAACTTTGCAATCTCTTCTTTTCCAACACCTGTTTCGCCCAGGATCAATACTGTTGTATCTACTTTAGCTACGCGCATGGCTTTTTTAAGAATATCTATGGTTGCTTTATCTTCAGCCACTATTTCGGAGCTTTCCAATAACTGTAACCTCATTTCTTCTATTTCGGAATAATACTTTTCGGCCAGGACCTTATTTTCATCCAGCTCTTCTTTTAAACCTTTCAGCTCTGTGACGTCCCGGACATTGGTAACCACCAGAATGATATTTCCTTTTTTATCTAATATGGGCGTGCTGGTCACAAGAGCTTCCTTACCGGTACGAAATCCCTGGAGAAGCGTAGTCATTTTCTTGGTTTTCAAAACCAGAATAGAAGCAGACTGAGACAGAATGCCCTTATTCTCAAGATCTTTCATATTCTTTCCCAAAACATCTTTTCGCTTAAGCCCGGTAATACGTTCATACGACTGATTGACATATAAAGTATTGGCATCTCCATCTGTTATATATATGCCATCATAAGAGGATTCAAGTACGGCTTCAAAATTATCCATAAGAAGCTTAAAGGATTGTGGATTTATTTTTTTGCTATTCATGCAAACCACCTCTCCTTATCTTTTCAAGTATTATACCAAAAAAAAATGCTTTAATCATCTAACTATTAATTTTTTTAAGATCCTCCCCCAATTCCATGACATCATGATATCGTAATTCTTTTAAAAAAAAAGTACACTTATTAATAACAGCAGATACATTTTCTGAAAAACCGGATCCCGGATCAAGCCGAATCTTCTTCTCCGGATGTTTTCCTGCAAAAATATAATATAGGACCGCTCCTACACCGTAAATGTCACACCTCTGATCTATAGCCGTTGAAAAATACTGCTCAGGTGCAGAATACCCCTCTGTAATGCAATACCGCCAATCACTTACGCTTTTAGCTTTCGAAGCGCCAAAATCTATGAGCTTAATGGTCTTATCAGGTGATACAATAATATTTGAAGGTTTAATATCGCCATGTATAATGGGATGTGGCTTTATACTATGGATATACTCTAAGATCTTACAGAGCTGATACATCCATTCAACACCAAGTCGGCTTTGAATTTTCCCTCTCTCTTTGATGACGTCTTCAAGAATGTCCCCTTCAATATACTCCTCGATGAGATACCCGTAGCTGTTTTCCTCAAAATAATCCACGGCCCTGGGAATATCCTGATGTTTAAGTTTGGACAATATCATGGCCTCCATAGGAATGGATGTTGATTCCCAATTTCTCCATTCTTTAATAATCCAAAATGTGTGAAGGCGGATATGCTCTGCAAGAAAGACTTTCTTTGTTCCTCCGCTTTTCATTCGGGCTATTACTCTGTATTTCTTACCGATCAGTCTCCCTCTTTCCATTTTTCTCTTCTTCTTTCTTCGATAAACTTGGGATATTTATATATCACTCCTATATCAATGGCTGCTGCAATGATCATCAAACCTATGTACTGATGCGTGTCCAGCTTTCTGCTGATGATTATGCACCCTGTTATAAAAATCAATACTGCCTGAATCAAAATAATCATTTTCTTGTCAAAATTACTCTGCATCTTCTTAGTACTATTGAATAACCACGAATTTTTTTTCTCTTTTGGATAATGATCCGAATCCGGTGTACACTCTTCCTGTTCATTCAAAATAATATTTTTAAAATCGCTTAAGTTAAAGTTCTCGTTTGAGACTGCCTTTAAGACACGCATCTGAAAATCCTTTTCTCTTTCCTCGGAAATATAAGCAGTCAATTGGGAAATAAAAACTTTTAAGGACATATGTCTTTCGGCTGTTATATCAAAGGGACAGTAAACTAAAAGCGGTTTTTTTTCATCATGATCGTAAAAAATAAATGCAGGATTCAATAAAAGTGCATCAGGATTTAAAAGATAATCCCTTATATTTCGTATTGTCTGGAAAACATCTAAAAGAATTTGAATAAACTGTTTTTTTGAAAGATAACCTTTCGCATTTATCTGGGATGACAAGGATTCCATTTTTTCTATATCATAATAAATACGAGAACGCCCTTCATTATCCATAACTGCTATAGATAACAACCCGTTTATACAGTTTGAATTCATCATTTTATATTGGTATGGTATGATTCTCCTGTCTTCATGAAGTTCTACACATATTCTTCTTTTTCCAAATACATCGATAAACATAATATCCCCGAAATCATAGCTGAATTTGCCTTCTTTCTTTTCATATCTTTCGAATCTATATTTTATTTTTGAAAATTCCAGGATATCATTATTTTTAAGTAAATACTTTTTATTTGGCTCAAGTTTATTACCATTTATATAAGTTCCATTTTTCGAATCCGTATCACACAAAAAGAATTTATTATTATCAAGGATAATGACTGCATGTTTCCTGCTGATGATTGGCTCATCCATAGATAAATCAATGACATCGTTATCAGTCGTTTTCCTTCCGATATTAAACCGTTTATCTCCGTCTATGGGATGCTTTCTCCCATCAAATGTACAAATCAGATAAGCCCGGCATAATATTGCCTCATTATTACCATTCGGGTCCATATTTTCACTCATAATATCCCCCTTAAAGATTTCAAATGTTAGAGTATGGATTATAGATTATTGATGATAGATGACAGTTAAGGTGGAAATTTTGATAAAAATCAAAATTTCTGCCTTTCTCCAATCACTATCTACTAACCTCTAATTCCTGCTTTCTGCTTTCTACTTACACTACCCTTAATTGCCTGGGCGGCATTTTTTACAGGGGGTATATCCCTGATTTTCAGCTTCTTTTAAGTCCATCGGTATCACATATTTATCCACCAGCACACAATTTTCCGAATGATATACCTCTCCGCTTTCTTCAAAAATAAATACAGATGAGCCAATATCGAGCTGCCCTGCATCGCAGAGTTTACACGGTCTGAATTTATTTTTTATCGCATTGGTCAAGATTTTCAATGTAGGATAGTTGGAGACCAGCAAACAGCTCTTTTCATGGTATCTTTCTCCTGCCCGCGGGAAAACATAAACAATCTTTTCTTTTTCCCCTTCTTCTGCCATTTCATTGAAACCCATCGGCCTGCTTATCTTTTCGGTTCCGACCCAACTTCTTGCAACGACCCTCTGTGTAAGTACCATATCGCTGATAAAACGGATTGAAAAAGGTACTCTGACTTTACTCATACTTACTGCTTCGATCAAGTAGTCCGTATTTATCTGATAGGGTTCATCTATCAGATAATTCTCCGACCGGCCATCAAATAAATACCTGTATTCGATGATATCAGGGCCTTTCAGGATATGCATCGACTCAAAAGTATCTGCGGTAAAATGCTGCTTGATCTTTTCACGCAGATCATTCCGCCCGCCTGCCCCATCCAGTTTCCCTAATATTTCCGGAATATTGTCCGGGCACATTCTATATTCCAGATAACTCTCGGAAGCCATTTTTAGGATTTCATCAGAAATAGCATGCTGAAGGCATTCCTGTACCCAGAATAATTTCATGATGAATCCTATGGTAAAAACAGAAATCATGAATATTGGAAGAAAAATAGCAGCCTCTACGGTTAAAGACCCATTATCATTCGTTGGTTTTTTCATCCCCAGCCCCTTAAGTTTTAATAACTGTGCTGAACTTCAGCTTTTATACTTTTTCTTGATGCAGATGAATATCTGATAAACTCAGGCATCCATTGAACTGTAAGAAATCTGCACTTGATTGAAACCTCTGCTTTCACTTTAAGGCTTCCGCTAAAATTCTTTGTCTCAAATTCCTTATAATGCCTGCCCTTCATATTTATCTGAATCAAATCCAAAATTCTATAAAACTTTATTTCTTTATTGTGCATCAGGAAAAATATTCTGAGATAATCTTCATAAGAAAATGAATTGGGCTGAAAATCAATATCCGAGCCGGTTTTCTTTTGGATATTAACATCATGCTTCTTTCCTTTATTAAAAAGGAAATTTTCAAATGATAATACCCAGTCATCTTTGCTCTTTATAAATGCAACGTTTTCTCCCTCTATTAATCTGCTTATGTCTTCCTCCGCTTCTGCCTCCGCCCACGCCGAGGCAATAATAAACTGCAGAAGAAAAGTACCGGTTCCGCCTGAAAGGGCTGCAGCTGCTTCCAGAACCTGTGCTTTTTTCAGCGGATCGCTGTAAATATGCACAAGATTCAAACCGCTTCTTAAAAGTAAAAGATGATTCTTAAACCTGGAAAAGTTATTTTCATCCCGTAAATCTCCATATAGAACATACTCTGCTTCATGTTCAAAAAAACTTTCATTTTTGCCGGCACTTGTTATATGGTTTTTGAAAAAATTGAGAATATATTCATTGACGTAAAGATTATCTCTCAAGCACTCTCCCTTTAATACATTTCCTTTTAACCGGCCTAATATATTTACGATTGTATGGCTCATGCCACTTGCTCCGTCTGTTGTTCCATAAAGGTAAGAGGGAAGCCTCTCTATAATATATTGATTCCTAAGTTCCCGGCCTTTCTTTAAATTTCTCTCTTGTGCATCTCTATCTGTAAAATCGGAAATATTTATCTCCCCACTGACATCACTTTCAGTCAGGTGTTTTATTTGTGATGGGGAGAAAGGCTCTATGCTGTATTCCGAATTATACCGGGTCATAAAAGTATTAAAAGCTTTTTTATATCTCTCTTTTAACAAATGATACTTCGTATCTTGCTCGAGCAATTTCTCTATTTCTTCGGAAATAACATCTCTCATATTCTGTTTAAATCCTGACTCCCAATGCTTCCCCAGTCTTGAAGCCTTCCCTTCCAACTGTTCGATTACAGCTTCTTCATCAAAACATTGCATCTGCTCTTCAATGGCTTCACCGTTGCTTTCTATTATGTTTTTAGTATGTGTCAGAACGCTTTCAGCCTGGCTTCCCATAAGATTTCGGATTGATTTTATATCATTTGCCATTGTTGCTTTTATCGGCTCTAATATACAACCATCATATTGGCTCATAAATGCTTCAACTTCATTCACCAGTCTTTCAGTGTTTTTCAGCGAAACGATAGCTTTCCTTATCAATGAAAGTGCTTTATTACACGAATCTTTACGTTCATTAAAAAAATCATAATATTTATGAAGCTTTATTATCTTAATAGTATTTTTACATTTTTTGATTTCAGCAGCTATGCTTTTTAAAAACCAGTCATAATCAACGGCCTTCTCTTCATCTTCAGAATTTTTTTTTGCAGTTTTTATGCCCTCTTGCAATTCTTCCATACATTTTATCTTACATCGGCACTCAATATATAAATCAATATCCCTCAAATATTCCTTCCACATCACACCGAGTTGCTTTTTTGAATAAACCAGACATGCCAGCTCTTTCTTTTCATCTGCCGCAAGTAATGGATAAACACTGTCTATATATTTATCAGAACCTTGAACCGCAATACTTTTAATAAAAGGTCCATACACCGTAAATTTCTTTCCTTCTTCACAATACCAGCCATCACTATATTTTCTTAAATGATTCAGATACGCCTCAAAATTTGCCAGCTCTTTAAACACGTCTGTGGCTTTATTGATCAACTCCAAACTGTTGGAAGCTTTATTTACGCTTTCTACTTCCTTCGAAAACTCATAAATGCGTCCCAGAGGTGCCCGGTATTTCATAAATTCCAGCACCTGATCCTCAAAAATAATAAGATTATTCAGAGATCGTCCATCAGTTTCAACAAAAATATTTTCAATACGAAAGTCATATAATTCTGATGCATTTTCGATAGAAGGCATATTCAACTCCGGATTAAGCATTCTGTTGGTATATGCTTCGATTTTTTCTTCCATCTCTGCTTCGCTTTGGCAAGTCCCGAATAGTCCGTATTCATTTTTCAGGTTACGGTCATATTCGGAAAGAACAGAACGCGCCGCAATATCCAACGCCCTCTGAATCTGAATCTCCGCAGTATGGATGCCTGCAACATCCGTCAAAACTCCTGCAAAGATAAACAGACTTACAATTATGATACATAGAAACACCGCAACGGAGCCTTCCTGTGATCTTATCCTTCTCAAAATAAATATCCCCTAATCTTTACCTATTCTTTCTGATCTTTGAACAGCCTTTTCAAAAATATCATCAATCTCTGAAAAACTTTCATTTAAAACTAAATCCACATTTCTGACATATTCTGCTTCATCATGCACGTAATAAACCGCCTTAATTCTTTTCCTGATCTCTGTATCCGTATGATTGAGAAATGGGATACTGTAGGTATCATAAGCAATCACCTCCATTTGAGAATACATGAGATGATGCGAAAAGGACATTTTAATTTTCTGCTTTCGAGACAAGGTATACTTCTGGTAATAATTCTTTAGACATGGCTCAATATTTTCAATCAAATCTGAATTCCTGTAAAAATAGTAATATAATCGATTCTCAGGCACTAAATCTTCAGTCAGTATACTTCCGGCCAGATAATAACCTTTACGTTCTGATACCATATTTATAACAGACTGCAGACATGTTTGATGATACATATAAACAAGAATATAGATCATAGCAACAATTACCAATATAATAACAGGAAATATCAGTGCGGCTTCTACCAGAATACTCCCTCTGCTCTTCATACTATTTTCTTCTCCCATGTTACACCTACATATTGCTGAAATCAGAGCCTACCAGATCATTGAATACTCCCGAAATAAACTCTCCTATTTTTCCTTTGAAAAGAATGCCCATTCCTATTGCAATTGCTATAAGAATCGCCACTTGGACCAAAACAATATAATGTTTTTACATATTAGTAGATATTTGTTCTTTACGACGATTGATTGTAGTTTATATGTTTAAATTTCAATATTTGTAATTGTTGTTTATAGTTAATATTTTTTATGTTTTGTAACGTTTTAGATATATGTTTTGTGATAAATAATTGATAAATAATTTAAAAACTGTGATAAGGAGGGGTACAATGAAAGATGAAGTAATTACAAGCTTTTGGGTAAAATTAATATTAATATCTTTCATTACTGGCATGATTGCTTTTTTTGTACAAAGATAAAAATTTTATTTCTTCTATATTTTTACAAATTTTTATGATAATATGGAAATATTAGAGATTATATGTGTAAGAGGTGAACGATATGTTGAACACTGTATCAAAGGGAATTATAAGATTTTTTACTGTTATTCTTTGGATTGGCACATATATAGGAGGTATCGCCTTACACCTATGGACAGTATATGCTATCTTTTTAGGAAATGGATTAATAGGCGGCGTTATGGCTTTTTTCTTTCCTGTTATTTCAGAATTATATTTAATGTACGTTTACTTTAAAATAACTGGAGATTTTTTTATTATATACAATGTAGCAGTAATGGCTTATTTTTTAGTAGTGATCGTGCGTGCTATTTTTACAATTTTATTTTGCAAAACGGAGGAACAATATGGAGAACAAATCGATGTCTAAAATTGGCTTTTTTATTACTTTAGGATGGCTTGTTTTTATAGCCGCATACTGGGGTTATTATTTGCCTGTTATTATAGACTTAAGACCAAGCTTATATAGTATTCCTGCTTTAAAAAATATAGGGGCGGAGCTAAATTATATTTGGTACAGATTCGCGCAAATATTATTATTTGCTTCGGTTTCTATTGTAGGTTTACATTATTTAGTCAATAAAAATAGCCCCAATTAAGGGGCTTTAGTATCTTATCAATAATTCATTTCCTCTGCCTTCTGGCGTATATTGTACTAACCTTGTGCCAAAACCACTTGACATTAATTTATTTCCTGCGTATTGGTCGGTACCGCAAAAAGGTTCGTTATAATGTACGGTCATTTCGTTAAAATCTTCTACTTTTCTATGATGAAAGTGTGCGGCGTTTATTTCTTTTACATTGTGTTCCTTGAACAACCTATCAGCATCTTTTAATTTATTTAAACTGTTATTATCGCCATGAATTAAAAGAGTTGAGTAATCAAATATAGGAATAATAGAAGCATTTAAACCTTTTAATTTAGGTATGAAATGTAGGTTTTTAAACTTTCCGTATTTCCATTCAAGCATGTCATAAATAAAATTACCAAATGATTCTTCTTCTGTTCTTTCTTGTTTTGACTTTTCTATGCTTTCATGCGATCCGTTTACTTTTGTAAAATGCACTTCGTAACCTTGCTGTATAAGAGTAAGAAATAAACTCTCATAACCTCTTATTACCTCTGTAACTGCATTGTTTACCCATGTACTATACTTTTGAACGCTTCCGTGTATAATTCCGTGTACGGTATCTCCTAAGTCTGCTATATAAATTGTTTTATTTTCTACATTATCAATAATTCCTTCGGCTAATTTTTTAAATCGTTCGTGCATAATTTCAATATTATATTTATTAAAATAATTGTCAACTTCTAACCCTGCGTGAACATCTGCATTATAAGCCACGAATAATTCTTCATTATTTTTTCTGCGTTTTGTTATTTGATAAGGTTCAGCTTGTATTTGATTTACTCTATTACAAATTTCTTTATGCCAATAATCAACAGTGTCCATTTGCTTAATTCGGTTTTCTATGTCTTTGTTTTTATTTTGTTCTATCTTAGTAAGTGCATATTGTTTCTTTTTAATTCTGTACTTTTCAGCCAGTTCCTCAGCAGTATAAAAGTCAATCTGTTTAGGTGTAAATGGCATAGAATCTTTTGTGATATCAAAAGCTGTCTTGATTGCGTAAAATTCACGTCTGGTAAGATTCATTTTTAATGATACTTGATTTAAAGTAAGATGTGCTATACAGTAAAGGTTTAATGCTTCTTCTAAGTCGTTAAAAGTTATAAACACATTATGCCTACGTTGTTTTCCATAGTATATTCTATATCCGTTTTCAACTTCTTCATATTGAGGTTTTGGTTCTTCTTCTCCTTCTATTTTATTTATGTCAACGTTTTTATTTTTAATTCGGTATATTCTCTTTTTTATAGCACCTGTTGATAAGTTAAGTTTAAGTTCTTCTTGTATTTCTTTAAATGATTTTCCTTGTTGCCATAAATAGTACATTCTATCATTTAATTCCATAATACCTCCAATAAAAAAGAGGGCTTATTGCCCTCCGTCTTTTGTATCTTTGTTGAAGAAGTATGTAAAAACCATGCCGGCTAATAGCATGATATCTTTTGCTTCTATACTTCCCTTTATTCCCAAATACACAACTGTGCCTGTTATCATGAAGGTAATTATTGTTTTTACCTTTATAAGACTTGCAATATTTTCTAAAAATTTATTCATTGCATTAATTCCTTTCTATAAGGCTCTAATTTGCCCTACATTTAATTTTTATATATTAGTAATAACTTTCTATAGGTTGTCTTGTTTTATCGCAATAAAAAAGAACTCACATTCTCAAACGTTTGTTCTTAATCAAGCAAACCTAATCTATCAAAAAAAACCATCATTTGTTCTTCTGTAACTGGGTTTTTAGGTCCTTGTCCGTCATTAATTCCTTTTTTAACTGCTTTATTCCATGCTTCTTTTGCCCAATCAGATACTTGTTCTTTTTTCTGTTCCAATTTTACAACATCCTTCCATCTGAAATATATTCCCGGACATGTCTTTTCGCTGTAGTGATTGTGACCTTGTATTTCTGTTATGCCTAATCTCATATTAATGTCGATTATTAAATCGTTAAGTGATTTCATTTGCTTGTCGTTTGGTTCGTATTTGTCAAAGTTCCCGACTAAGCATATACCAATAGAAGAATCATTTTGTCCTAAACAATGTGCTCCTACCGTTTTTTCATTTCTGCCTTTATGCAAACTTCCATCTTGTTGTATTAAGTAGTGGTATCCTATATCGTCCCATCCGTTATGCTCAACATGGTATTTTTTAATAGATTCAAAAGTTCCACCGTCAGTTGCCGAATGATGTAGTATGATTTTGTTTGGTTTATTCATTTCATAAACCTCCTTTACATCCGGAAGCACCGGCATTCCATATCCAGTATATATATCAAATCCCAGCTCCCCTAAATCTTTACAATGATTCTGCCAATAGCAATAAACTTGATAAGGTGTCATTTGTCCATATCGCTGCATGAGTAAAGCCGTTAATGCAGCCCCACTTGTCATTTGTGTTATCGATGTGCCACTTATAATTATCGGAAATCCTACAAAATCCAAAGCCTCCCCGTATTCTGAATAGTTCGCCTTGTTTCCATGACTGCTTATAGCTCCAATAGTCATAACGTACGGCGAGTATGCTAATTCATTGGGTTTAATTAAATCTCCGTCATTATCGGCTGACTTAAAAAAAGGAATACCTCTTTCGTGTAATCCTTTAGCAAACCATTCGTAATTAGCCATATTAAAATCTTGTGCCATTGCTACAATGTTGGGTTTTATATGATCTACATAATCAAGTAAATCTTCTCTCCTAATTCCTTCCCGGTTGTAAAATTCTGCATCTGGTGCCACGATTTTGCCTGCTTCAAATACTTGTTGACAATGGTCTGTATCGTATTCTACTTCAAATATTTTTATTCCTTTACCTGTGTAGCCTGCTTCGTGCCATTGTGGTATATTCATAATTTCAAAGTATCTTTGACCACTTTTAGCCATTTGAAAAGCCATACGTTCACCCCTTTTGTATGTACCAGATTATAAAAGTTAACCCTGCCCCGGCAATTGCAAAAAGAACTGTAAACGCAACTATAATGAATGTCTTAATCCACGATGATAAGTTGTCGATAGACTTTGCAAGGTTTTCTATGTAAGTGGTTAGTTTTCCGTCTGTAATTTTTAGTCCAGATATATCACTTTCATTTTTTGTTATTCTTCTTTCGTGATTCTCCAATGTTTTTTCTACATATTCCATACCCTTATACCTCTCTTAAAATAAAAACAGAGAGAATTTTTTCTCTCTGTATTGTAAAATTTGTCATATATGCATATACTAAGGAAAAGGAGGTTTGCATATATGGATTTTGTTTATATTTTTTGCCATAGTATTGCCAGAAGCTTACCAATCGCTATATTTGTTTTAATTTTATGTGGCATAACAGACAATGAAGATAATGCAGGTTTTCAGTTTGTAGCTTGGTTTTTTCTTGCTATGATCTTTAATGTTGTAAAATTCATTTACTATTCATAATTACCTATTATTAATTAGTTCATCTGTTGCTTGCTTAGTTGCTTCTCTGTAAATTTTGCTTATATAGTAAGCTTTTCTTTCTTTTGGCAGTTTCTTATATGCATCTTGGGATATTAAATTATTAAGTTTTTCTAAAGCGTACTGACCGTATGTTTTTTGATAGCGTGTTCTTTCCTTTGGAGTAAGATATATCGTTTTATTATTATGTCTTTTATAGGATGGTGCTGTACTTGGTAGTATTGTTGTATCTCCTAATTCATTGTAAAGCTTATCCAGTTCTTTTTCTACATTACCAGATTCATCACTATTTAAATATCCCGGGCTTATAAAGTTTTCAAACGCTCTTCTGACTACATTTTCTGTTTTTTGTTCCCTACCAAACGGATCTAAAAACGGTTCTAATTTTTGAGAAGCAAAAGGCACTTTCCCAATTTGTTTTCTTAAAAATTGTTCTCCGGGCTTAGTTAAAGTGCTTTCTTTTGATGCGTAAGTCGTTCTCCTAACTGGGTCTAAAGTTCGGGCAATTTGCCCTCCGATAGTGGGCACATACTGCCCTCCGTAATTAGTAGCTGTTTTGGTAAGTGCTGTTCCTAAGTTTCCGCCATATCCTTCAAGCAATTGATTAAAACCTTGTAGCATAGAAAGATTAAATATTGGGTCACCTATTCCTGCCATTGCATTTACAAACCTTGCAAACCCACCTTTAGCGTCCATTTTATTTTTCATAGAATTGTGTAACTCAACTCCCATAAAAAACGGCATACTCATTGGTGCCACCCAATCAATTGTATAAGTTGTATCTCCTATTTTGAACGAATATTCTTGCTTCCCCTCCATAGATTCAAAGGATTGAACTTTATAACTATCATCCTGATTCCTGCCTGAAATTAAACCTAAATTGGCAAGGTAGCCACCTAAAATCATTACGCCAGTTCCAGTTAAGCCTTGCGATAAATTCTCAATAGCTTGCGATGGACTTATTGTTCCTTTTTTAATATCTAAAGTCATATTTTTTATTCCTTTAAGTAACCCACCTGGCGAATATTCTAATCCTCTTTTTAAAATATTAATAGGGGTTTTCTTAAATGGAAGAAGTCCCTCGACTGCAATCTGTCCTGCTTTTTTTAATTTATTGTCCGTTGGGGCATTTGTAAATCTACTTATAGCAGAAGCTACCGCAGAAGCATCTCTATACGTCGCTTTTAAAGCTTGCTCTGCTGCATATTGCTGTGCTTTTTCCAAAGCTTTTGTAGCTTTGGTGGTCCCTGATTTTAAAAATTCAGGTGTCAATTTATTGGCTTTCATATACTGTGACATGCTGCCAATATAAGCTGGTCTCAAAAACCAAGTATCCTCTTTGTCTAACATTTCAAAGTTAAATTTACGGATTTTTTCCAAAGGCTCAGTATTAAAAATTCTGCGGCTTTTTAAGATTTCATTGTCAACATTAACCTTTCCGGTAGAAGTTAAAGCTTTTTTATTGGCTTCAAAATTAGTTTTTGCAAATTCTTTCAATGATTTATCTTGTTTAGATAAGGGATTTAGTATGGCTTTTGTTTTTTCGAATCCTTCTGGAACAAGTTTCCCTTCAAGTGCTGTTCCTATAATGTCTCTGAACTTTCTAAAAGGTACAAACAAAGCATTTCCTACTATATTTCTCATATGGGTTTTAGGGTTAGCAAGCATAGACATATAACGCCATGCATTCATTTTATCGTACCAATTAGCAGGTATTTGAGCACCTATTTGTTTAATTATTTCTTCTTCTACTTCTTCGATTTCTTTTTGAGTAGTTGCTTTTAAAAGTTTATTAGCCAAATCTTTTGGTACAGTAATTTCAGGCGCACGATCACCGTATCTTTTAAGTAGTTCATCGTTTTGTTTTTGAATGAATTTTTCAAAATAATACAATTTACCTTCCGGAGTCATTTTCTTTAACATTGAAAATGCCTGAACTTTTTGACCGCTTCGAGTTCCTTCTACAACTAAATCAGATACTAATCTTTGTACTTCGTCCACATCTCCACGATTAGCAGCTTCCGTTAAAAGTCTTTGTCCTAATGCGATATCTGTTTTATCTGCAACTTTATTCCCATTAACAATACTGTCCCATCTTTTTTTAGCACCTGACATTCCGTTTTTTTCAATAATACTTTCGGCATTATTTAAAGCTTTTTTATCTGTAAAAATTTCATGTGAAAAATCACCTTTTACGATTCTTTCTTCAATTTTATTGGCCATTTCATCAGTTATGTTTTTAGATTCTGATACAGTTCTGGCGTATTTACTGACTGCTTGATCTTTGTCTGTTTTCTTAGGCAAAACCATTTTTCTATCAGGTTTTACACCTTCATTCATATAGCCGTATTTATCTATCATTTCTTGTTTTAATGATTTTTCCTGAGCGCATACTGTATTAACGGCTTCATCTACTTGCTTTTTAACTTGTTCTACTGGCTGTTGAGTTTGTTTGGCTACCGTTTGTACTACTTCGTCAATTTCTTTTGGTGTAGCCCCTTTAAGAGCCTTTAAACTACGAAATACTTTGCCGCCTGCTACAATGCCACCGCCTGCCAGTAAATCTATAACTAAGTTCTGACCGATATACTTAGCAAGTTCTTTCCCTTCTAAGTCTGATTTAGCACCTTGCAAAGCTGAAAGTCCTGTTCCGATTGTTAGGTCTTTAGCGGCTTCGGTTGCAATTGTTTTTCCTAATTTTGGTAATGCCTTAGGTATAAGCTTAGACGCACCGCTTGCGACTGTTCCTCCTGCCCCGGCGTAACCGCTTGCAAATTGTCCAATAGTACCAACTATTTCCCCGGCTTTGTATGCACCGCTTTTTTTACTGTCCTCTATGTTAAGTTTGTCTCCAATTACCCTTTCGATATTGCCTTCGATATCTCCATAGGTTGAGCCTTGAAGTGCTCCTGTGATGAATGGGTTTTTCTTAACATCTTGCTCAGTTTTTTGTTTAAATGTTGTGCCTAAGTCAGGAGTTTTCTTTACAATTTCTCTTCCGAGTTTGGGCGACAGCATGGCTTGTTGTGAAAAGTTTTGAAGTTCTCTTTCTGATAGTTTTTTTCCATATATGCCGTAATTTTTAGTAATATTATCAAAATTTAATGTTTTTTTCTTTGTAATGTTGTCAAAGTTAAGTGTCATGCTATCACCTACAATTCATAACCTTTAAGTTTTGCAATTCGTCTTATTTCTTTCTCGGGTACTCCTTGATTGTATAGGCTTTCTAAGTATGCTCTGTCTTCTTCTGGTGTTTGAAGGTTCATAAACTCTTGCTCGTAATTTTGTGTTGGTTGTTGAGTTGGCTGTTGCGTTGGTTGAGTTGGACTTACTGTAAAGGGATTAATAGGTATTCCAAAAGCCGATAAAAATGGTCTAAATTCTTTCTGTTGCCCTATGGGTCCAAGACCATATTCTAACCTTAATTGATTAACAGCTTCTAATGGAAAACCATTACGATTCAAATTTTTTGTATATATGTCTATTTCTTTTTCAGTGTCTAAAACATCGTTATTGCCATATATATTGTTTTTAATGTGATCTCTAAACGGTTTTAAGTCTACAGTTTCAGTAGTTGGAGTTCCTCCATCGCCGCCACCAAGCATTTTTTGTATCATAGCATTTTTATAAGCTATATTGGTTTCTGTTTCTTGTGGGTAATATTTATTTGCCATCTGCTGAGCCACATATTCAGGATTATTAGAAGATGTACGCCAGTCTAAAGCATCCTCATACTGTTGTCTGTCAAAGTCATCAAGTCTTGCTTGCCTAAGTATGTTTTGCTGATTCAACCATTGCTGATAGTCTCTTTCTGCTCTGGCTTCTGCTTGCTGTTGGGATTCATTGACCAAATTAGTAGCAAGTTCGTTTTTGGCTATATCAGCCTGTAGACCTAAATTAGATGCTTGTAATGTTTCATCGCTTGTTAATGTGTTTTCAATTCTTTGTCGTTGCCCACCTACTGCCTGACCTCTGGAAGCTAAATTGTTAAGACTGCTTTTTCTTTTTTCATTAATGTTCCTAACAAGGTTATTTTTAATCTGCTGAAAGCGAGGGTCAATTAACTTAGATGCTCTTGAAAGAGCATCATCGAACGATAACACATCATATCTCGGAGATTGATAATTATTTATTTTTGTTTTAGTTGTTTTTTTAGGCTGATTAAATTGGGTATATGCATTCAGCAAATCGCCCATTTGCTGATTTGCCCATTTTTTTTCACCTTCTGAACCTGACTTTTGAAGTTTTTCTAAATACTTTTGCTCGTTTTCGTATTGTTCTTGCTTTTTAAATTCGTCGTAAATAGACATGCTATCACTCCTTGATACCTTCATAATCAACAAATATTTTATTAATTTCTATGGGGTTTGTGGAATTGTCGCTTATTCTTATTCCGTAAAAACTCCCTCGTCTTTTAATAGAGAGTGTAGTTTCCATGAGATTCTGATTTCCATAACTTGAAGCCGAATTTCTCCATCTTGTAGGTGTTTTTGAAAGCGTGCTACTATCAACTTGCATTCCTATAGTTAAGTTATCTGTCACACTTGTATTTTTAACATGAATTTTTAACTTTTGGATTGAAGCTTCGTATTTTCCTGTGTCTCCTCTAAGATCGCATATCATATTGATTGCTTCGCCGTCGTTTGTATACCCCGAAAGCATTTCATAGACTTTGCCAATGTCTGAACCACCACCATAAAGCAAATTGTTATAGATTACTGCTTGGCTGATATTAAATTCCCAGGGCGCATCCCATACACCTCGTTTAAAATCATATACACAAACTATATTATTGTAATTTACGGGCGTTCCTTCCGAATAAGAAAATCCTACAAATAACCTTGAACTGTAAAATTGACACCAAGCATTATCTAAATTGCCTGCATCAAATAAAGGTTGGATATCGTAACTTAAAGGTAGTCTTTGTAAACCTTCTTCGTAAAGAGCTGGGTAAAAGGTTCTGACTCCTGTTTCTGTCACCATTGCACATATAGCCCCTTCGGAAGTTTGACATATAGTCATAGCTTCGTGGCTTACCCCTCCGATGTTGTCTATCAGGTGCCATGCCGTGTTGTCGTTAGTTCCTCCCCATATTGAGCCTGTCCAAAACCCTGTAAAGTCTTGCCCTGTAACAATTAGTTTATTTTCGTATGATCTTAAGCCTAAAATTGGGCTTGGGTGTTCTTTCCAATTCGTTGTCGGAACTTGTTCGTAAGCAGCTTGCGGATAATCTGCATTTGTTCCGTAAACTTTAGAAAAATACAATCTTGATGGGTAGGTTGCAGAGACATAAAACATATAACCTTTATGCTCATATACGATAGTTGCATCAGGCGGCTGATTATTATCTATTTCTAATAGACCGCTTGATATTTCTACTTCGTCGTTAGTTTTATTGTCCGTGTAAGTAGTAGTTGTATCATCATCTATTGTGTCTACTAAATAATAGGCAGTTCCTGTTCTCATCCGGTATATTTTACGATTCATGCCTGTAGATGTTGGAATATTGGTAATTGAAACTTTCTCGCTTGATACTGTGACACCTGAACTCGATACCGATGGATTTCCTTCTACTCCATCTGAATCAACAAAAGTTACCTTATAAGTGTATGTTCCATCTAAATTACCACCGGACCCAATTGCTACAGTACAAGTAGTTTCAGGTGCCAATACTCCGAGTGTTTTGACAGTTGTTCCATTGTAAGATTTAGGGCCACCGTTATCACAGTAATAAGTTTTTCCTCCATAGTCACAAAACCTTATAATATCCCCTGAAAGTCCTGTATCAAATGCTGTTGCTGTACCAAATGTATTTGTATAGGTGATTGTAAAATCATTGAAAGACGGCGTAAGATAGCCTTGCTCTGTAGTTAAAATTACTTTTAACTGTAAATATCTTTTAAGGGGAATAGAATCTTCGTTTGATTTTGCTTCCCAATTAGACCATGTTTCTCCATTAGAGCTACCTTTAACAAACACACTGACATTAGATTCAGAAGTTGTCGAAATGTTAAAATTTAAAATGCTTGCTACTGGCGTTTGTCCTAAATCAATAATATCTGTTAGGTAAATCCCCTCTGTATCGTCATATAAATACTGATTACCGCTGCTGACTTCAAATAATAGATCCCAGTCTGTATAACTTGTTTCTCCTCGATATAACATACCATCTGAATAAAGGTTCCCGTCATGATAACGTAAATAGTCCTCGCTATCTAAATTTGATAGTTCAAAATAATATGTTGTTAATGGTTCTACTTCAATTGGAGAGGAAAAAGTAAATGTATTGTTAAGTGCATCAATATAATTAGTAACACTGCCCAATGAAACAGTCTTGCTTGTATCTGTATATAATGTTAATGTTCTGTTGCCCGGATTTTCAGGAACTGTAAAAGACACCATAATAGAAGAAATAACATACATATCAGAATTAGTTTTAAATGTTTGCCCTATATTAGAAGTTGCTCGTATTGTTCCATTTTGGTCATTTTGCGTAATAGTTGATACAGTAAGCCCGGGTCCACTTAATATAACTTTATCACTATTTGCAACAGTATTGGTGTGGGTGCCTGTAAAGTCTGCTGTAAGTGTTTTAGTGATAGATTGTTCAGAGCCACTCAGTCTATAGACTGAAGTTCCATGTCCAAATAAAAGAGTGTCGAATGTGCCTAAGTCTGAAGCATATATTCCTTTAATTCCACTTGCACCTAAAGAATCAAATAAACCAATTCTTCCTTTACATTTTGCTATGTTGCCATTTTCGGTATCAACATTTCGCATATAAGGAGACACATTAAGCGGTAAATTTTGGTCTATTAGATTGGTCCCTTTAAAATTATAATGTTCCATTAGTACACGTCCTCTATTAGATAGTCGTCTATATATTCAGGTTGATTGAGTTTAAGGCGTTTGATTTTTTCTTCGTACTGTCTGTAATAGTCAGTTGACTTAGATGTACGGTCAGATTGCTCAATTCTGTATAAAGCGTATATCCCTACTGCATATGGGTCGGAGATAAGAATTTCATCATCTGTTTCTGAAAGTTCAGGATGGGTTTTCCAGTAATACATTTTAAGCCCGTCTGTTACATCTTCGGTAGGTTCTGGATAAATTTCTAATGTGGTTTCCCATAATCTGTAGCCTGTTGAATATACATCATTTACCCTTAAAAGTTTATAGATTTTATAATATTCGTCCGTTGATTTTTGTTTAATTAATAATTGGTGCATTTTATAAAAATCTGTTGGCAAACCATAAGATGTAGTTTCATTTATAATGTCTGCCGTAGCTGTTTCTCGTAAAAATAAATAAGGCTTTAAGTCAACTAAAGCTTCATTAAAAAAAGCTATCCAAGTTGAATCGGATAACTTATAATCTGTGGTGTCTGGTTCATACATTGAGTTACACCAACTAATTAAGGCAGATACTAACATTTACTCACCGCCATTCTGTATCTGAGTTATTAGGCTTTGCAAAGCTTGTACTTGGATTTTCTGGCTTTGTCCATTCTACAATTGAATTATCTGAATCTGTCCAGTTATTAACATCATTAAGATAGTAAATCCATGCCCAAAACGGAATAACTGTCCCATAATAAAGTTTTTCTGTTCCGCTTAAATAAAATTTATTATCTTCAACTATATAGTCTTTTACAAAGTCGCCGTAAACCATATAATCTGTTGCTGTGTTAAATATATTGTTTGCTATATTGACATTTACAGTGTTTGAATAATTGGCATAAAATAATAAATGACATCCGTTCGGGTCCGGTCTTTGGTTGTGGCTCCATCCGTATCCTGAATTGTTACATTTGTTGTATTTAAAATTTATATTGCTCATTGATGATTCAGACGATAAAAGCCACACTTCATAAGACATTTCACATTTTTCTATTTTGTTACTTAAAATATTTATATTATATTGATCTGCTGTTGAGGTTCCTTGATTTGTAATTGCTGCATCATAAACTTGGTAAATATCATTATCTTTAATTAATATGTCATGGGCACTTTCCCAAATTTGTATGCCGTTTCCATACCTGACTTCATCAATTAAAAAACTGCCGCCTATCCATCCGACAGTATTGTTTATGATCTCTATATTGTTTGTGCCGGGAGTAGTATTGATTCCGTGGGCTCCTGAATATAAAATTTTTAACCCATTTATAACTGAATATTCAAATTTTCCTTGTATAACATCTTGTTTTTTGCATAATTCAATTTCTGGATACAAAGAAGCTGGATTGCCTACAGAATACATTTTAACTACATTGTTGCCGCTATAAAAATCATTTTGTTTTGAAAGTTCTTCTTCAGATGTTTTTTTAACTCCGCATGTTTCGCCGAATACAATATTCCCCACATCGAGATTGTAAAATTCGTAGCTGTCAATTTCTGTAAAAGTTATGTATTTGTCAAGATAAAAAGAAGCTCCAGCAGGAATTGCATTTCCGAGGTTCATTTGAAATCTTGAACCCTCCGCACGCCTACGATCTACTGTAAAATAAATTTCATATTCTTGCCAATCTGTTGTGATGTCTGCTGTTTTAGCAATACAGTCATAGCGATAATCGCCCTGATAATCTGACAAAAAGATTTCAGGTATAGTGAAGGTTTCTGTGCTTTTGGCTGCAAAAGTCACTTTATACATCTTACCGGGAGTAAACCAATACACACCGTTGTAAATCTGTATGGCGTAAATGTTATCTCCTGAATCCGTAACATCTACTTTCATACTTGAACTACCTGAATAATAATAACTCGCATCATCGCTTTGCGTAGCATCAGCAGAAGTATAAAAATTATAATTGTCGTTATACAATTTCATTCCTGCATCTTTTAGAGTTATTTGCTTGTCAATATATAAAATAGCTCCGTTTGGTATGGCTCCGCCTAAAACAATATCCAACATCGTATTTGATATGTCAGCTTCAGTGTAAAATTCTATTATAATTTCTTGCCAATCTGTTGTGATGTCTATAGATTCATAAACATCTAATTGAGTAAAAGGGGATTCAGCCAAAATAAGCTCTATTTTAGGGATGGTAAAATTAACTGAACCTTTCATTGCAATGGTTAAAGTATAGATTTTCCATTTTCCAGTTTTGAAAGGAGCGTTATAGAACTGTATATCGTATGGGTTTGCACCTGAATCTACGCAAGTAATTTTAAAACTTGAACTGCCGTCATAGTAACACTCTGTAATGTCTGTTTCGCTCCCTGCTTCTCCTGTTCCTTCAGTGTATACTGGATACCAATTCTCTTCTACAATAAGATTATCTGGTTCAGCAGGTGTTGAAGGCGTTAGAACCGCTTCTGCTTGCCAAATATTATCTCCTAAATCTGTCCAATCGGAAAGGTCATTTTTTGATACAGAACCCATAATAATTGGTTTATCGCCTGATCCGTAAGATGCATAAGTGACATCTGCTGTTGAATTACCAGAATCAGGGTACAACAAACCCCTAAAGACGTCTCCGCATTTAAAGTAAACTGTGTCTCCGGGCGAAAACTGGAACGAATTAATTTTGTCTAAAGTCGCCCACGGTGCGACTTGTGTTCCCGGGTTGCTGTCGCTTCCTGAATTGCTGATATAGTAATTCATAGAATCACCCTATTGCTATATAATTTATAGTTGCATCGGTTACTGTAGCTTCTGATATGCAATACCCATATAAAGTAAATCCGGAAGTAGTTATATTTCGAGGTTGTAAAATTTGTAAAGTGTCACCGCTATTATCTACAACACTGATAACTACTTTCGGAACACTTGGAAAAGCTTTATCAAAAGTAACTGTTGCCAGTTCAGCCCATGTATAAGAAGAATAAGTTTTAGTGAAGGTTACTGAACCTTTTTGAACAGTTTCTCCATTTCCTCTTAAAGCATTTCCCATTCCGTTAAACCCAAAAGTATTCATATTATCACACCTTCTTATACAATAAGTAGCACCTTGCCACTACTGAGTGTTACTGCTGTTATCTCACCAGAAAGAACAAGTCCCGTGGGGAGAGTTCCCCAATCTGATGCAGAGGCATTAGTTTCTGTACCATTCTTAGTATAATTGGTTGTTAATACTGAAAATGTAGCATCAGAAAGAACAACCATCATTCTGAATTTACCTGTAATACCTGTTGTATTTGTTATTAAAATACCGCCTTTTCTTCCAAAGGCGGACATTGATAAGTCTGCTTGTTTTTGCTCCAATGTACTTGCCATTAATTGCCACTCCTTTAATTTGTTTTTCATTAACAACTTTTATTATTTTTATTTAATTACTTTATTTAGGGTGTTCTTTCTTATAATGTGCCATTAACTCCCCCATATTTGTAGTTTCGTATGGACATTTTTTACACTTATAAACTTTTTCTTCTGGTTTTATTTGATTTTTAACATCTTCTACTGCGTTTTCTACTGCTTGATTTATTTTGCTATCTATTTCCTGAATCGGTACACAACTAAATCTTGATTTTAGTTTTTCAATTAACTGTTTATCTTCTGTTATGTATTCTCCGTTTTCGTCAAATCTGAATAAAGGTTTAAGTTGTATTTTATTTTCAAAGTAAGTTTTCTTTTTTGTTTTTACAAGCATATTGGGTTCACCAAAAAACTTATATTTCATTTAATCACTCCTTATAAGGAAAAAAGGAGGGGTGTACCCTCCTATACTAAGTTGACTGCTCTAATAGTAGCTGCATGATCTGAAAGAAGTCTTTTTCCACTTGCCGGTGTTAGTGTAATCAGTATTTTTCCATCATCATCTTGAACTTTTCCAGTTTCAATCTGTCTTACCGAATTTGGTTTATTTTGTGCAACGCTTCCAGTTACAGCCGCACCAGAAAACGCAAAATCGCCTGCTGCTATTGAATAAGTGTACGAACCATGACCGTTAGCATTTGAAAATATCAAAGCTACTTTTGAAGGTTTGCCGGTAATAGAAACTTCAAATACTTCTGTTGCATCTACTACCGTTGAAGTAGCAGCCGCAGCCGCAGCATCAGCATGATCTGTAAAATTAGTTACAGTTGCTGGGGTTATTGTTATATTAGCCATTTATATCATCCTTTCTTGATTAAAGATAAGAGGGATTACTCCCTCTGTTAAATTGCAGTTTCAGCAGCGTAAGTTAATTTAGCTGTAACAAGTTCCATAGGCTTTACAACTTTTGCTCCAAATACATGAAGCCCTCTTAAAAATGTTCCAAATTCGTCTTTATCTTTCAACGCTTCTGATTTCATTAATGCTTCTGCAAATACAATGGAGTTGTAAGAACCTGCCATTATGTGCGAAACTGGCGTAGTTGCACTGTTGTAAACTTGATTAGTAACAAATATGTCTAATCCTAAATCTTTTGTCCACATCATGCCGCCTTTTCCGTTAATACCTTCGTTAATTGAAAATTTTATGCCTGCCAATTTAAGCTTTAATTGTATCCACGGATTAATAACGCACCACATGTCATTTTCATCAACATTGTTTTCTGCAAGTTTTTGTTGCATAAGACCTATATCAGAAATAATTGTAGTCGTATCACAAGTATCATCATCAGGTATAGAGTTTCCAGCTTGTGAATATAAAGCCATTATATAAGAGTCGCAAGTTTTTCTTAATATATAACCTGCTCTTTCAGCTTGTGAGCCTTTAAGGTCTACATTTGCCATAGCTTGTTCAATGTCGCTTACTACAAAGCCATAATAGTTTTGTTGGTCAATAAGCAAAGAAACTTGTCCTGCATTTAAGTTTTCATAATTTACTGTCCCTTCATAACTTGATACAGTAGGGTCAGCCAACCCATTAAAATGAATTGTATCTCCTGCCTTTTTGACTTTGTCAGAATAGTTTCTACAAATCTTCTTTGCTACCAAGTTATCTTCAAGTGTTCGCCACACGGCGGCGTCCCATATCTCAGGAATAAAAGCATCAGCATTTACATTTGCTGCCATAATTAATCATCCTTTCAAATAAAATAAGTCCTACCATTTGGCACGACTTTTTGTGATTTTGGGTAAATTTTTTATCACCCAGTTTCGGTCATGTTTGTTAGCTTCAAAAGCTTCTTTAGAGATAAAATCTTTTGTTAATTCTCCATTTTTAGGAACAGCACCCGGTGAAGCTTCTCCATTTTCGATAGACTGTTTTAACTGTTCCATTTGGGCTGTTATAGTTTTAACTTTGTAATCTGAGTAGGCTTCTAAGATAGATTCTCCTTGTTCAACTTGGTCCCAAACCTCTTTGGGCACATCATCAACAGATTTTATCTCGTTGTATTTTTTTTGAAGTTTTATCCATTGTTGTGCTTGGGCTTCTTTTGCTTGTTCCTTTTCCTGCATTTGTTTAGCCCATTGTACTGTCGGGTGAGAATCTAAAACCTTGTTAACGGTTTCGGGGTTTATGCCTTGCTCCATTAACTCTTTTTCTTTCAAGGCTTCTTTGTATTCGGCTTCCGTTGTTATCGGTTTACCGTTCCATTCATAGCCTTGTTCTGCTATCCATGCATCACGGGCTTCTTGTTGTGCTTCTTGCTTCGCTCTTTCTATTGCTTTGTCATAGTTCATGCCTTTTTGAATGTGTTGGACAGCTTCTTCGTATGGAATTTCCATTTCTTCGTGGTTGTACTTGACCTTTATTGCTTGTGGTAAAGCAGGTTCTGGTGTCGGTTCTGGTTCTGGATTTGGTTCCGGTGTCGGTTCCGGTGTCGGTTCCGGTGTCGGTTCTCCTCCTCCTTGTCCATCTTGATTTTGGTATGGTTGCCAAAATAATTTAATCATAATTCTCCTCCTTGCCTATGATTGGGCATAATTAAAGGCCCTGTTGGGCCATCAGTTTTTTAACTTCTATTTGGAATTGCTCGTCTGGTAGTTGAGCAAGCCTTTCTTGTTCTTTTTCTGGTAAAGATTGAACATATTCATTTAAATTCATTAGTTGTTGGTCTTGTTTTTGATGTTCTTCAATTTCTTTAATAAGTTCTGTTTGCCGTGGTATTTTGCCTTCAGGATAACTCTTTAGGTACTGCAAAAATGATATTTTCTCTAATTGCAGAAGGTTATCTAAAGTTTTCATAGATGCTATTTCTGACCATTTCGAGGTCGAACCTACATCTATTTTGATTCTGAATTTATGTTTTTTTAAAAGGTTGAAATCGACTTCTTTTACAAAACTTTTACCTTCTTCGTCTTTTGCTGTAACATATCGCTTGCCGTAATAATTAGCCATGTAATCAATCCATATAAGCATCCAATCTTCTACAAATTGATATAGGGCGTTTCTATAGTTGGTTAAAGGTGTTTCGACTTGCTCAATAGCTGTCCCGATTGCCGCAGCGTTGTCAGGGTCTGAAATTTGTCCTAACCCAACATCTGAAACACCTAAAAACTCTTTAGTATATTGAATTGCTTTATCAATTAAAGTAAATACTTGATTGCTTAGTTGTGATGGATTCATACTGTAAGCTGCTTGTGTTGGGTTCCCCTCGACACCTATTGCTTGCCCTATTACATTTGACCAATGTTGTATAAGGCTGTTGTCGTAAAATATCTTAGGTATAGACATCTGCTTTAACCACAGCATCAACATTGCAAACGATTTGTTGATAAAGACTTGATTCGGTATCATTTCAGTCGCTAAAGCTTGACCGTGATAACAGTTTTTTCGAATATCCCAATTCATCCATGCAATTGGGTACAAAGTAAGTTTTGTGTTCCATTCAGGACGAATAATTCCAAATTTGCCTGCTTTTACACAATGAATTTTTCCGTCTTTAGGATACATTTTAAGTAGCACGGTGGCTTTTCCTGTGACGTCTGTATTTTCAAGTTCAGTTTTTCCGTATTGCCCTATTTGTTCTTGGTAATCTTCGTCTGGGCTTATATTCTTAGGGTTTTGACCGTATTTTTTAGCTTCTTCTTTAAGTTCTGACACTAACTGTCTAAATGCTATTAAAATATACGGTTGTGTAGGTCGCCCTCTGTGGTTTACTTTATGGTCGTTGGGGTTTCCAAAAAACACATTTACATTGTCTAAAATTTGGTTTTCAATGTCGCCTTTAATATTGTCCTCGTAAGGTACACCTTCCATCTTAGGAAGCCCTAAATCAATGTCAGGATTCCAAGTTGTATACACGCACCCATCACCTGAATTAGCACAATCAAGTAGAACTTCTCTTATCATGGCTTCTATTTTGTTTTTTTCCCATATATCCTCTATATGTGCACTGGCAAGGTCTGACAGTTCTTTTATTTCTACTTCTTTTTCTGTTGGGCTAAGTTCGTTCAAAAGTTCAGGCACAAGATTAACTTTGATGTCTTGGGGCATTATAACCGCACGAAAGTAATTAATTACTCTTTTAATAATGTTAAAGACTGGCTTATCAAGTCCGTTAGATTTTACGCCTACCCATTGATTACCTATGTAAAATTCTGTGTTTCTGTTGACATCGTGGTATAAATTAATTTTGGTGTTATAGGTTTTTCCAGCTTCGTACAACAGCCAGTAGTCAGTTACTTTCATTATTGATCACTCGCTTTCAATGTGCCGTCATATTCCGTGATTATGTTAAGTTCTTCTTGGAATTTTTTTTCAGCTTCTTTTTCTGCTTTTGTGTGTTTAACATCTGATATTGTCTGCTGCACTTTTTGTATTGGTTGTATTTTGGTGATAGGCTGATCTTTTTTAACTGCCAGACCATCTTTAAGCCCTAAGCGGTAAGTAAACATTCCTATAAAAAAAGCGCCCGTGATAGACGCTATTAATAAAAAATTAAATACCATAATTTACATAATCCTCCGTTATTTCTCCAAACCCTTCTGATTCTTCTTGGTAAAGCCCGAATTGGTCCGGTTGTTTGGGCTGCGGTTCGGTGCTTGGTGATTTTCTTTTTACACAAAAATACCGCACCATATCTGGGAGGTGGGTAAGTTCATGCGGTGTCGTTGCCACATCATTCGGTTTTTTATCTGATTTTTGTATGTTTGTCATGCATTTCCAAAAATAAGGGTCAAGTCCTTCATCAAAAGTCAGCCGTGCTTTCTTAATAAGTTCTCCTGTTTGTTCATCGCGTGTTTCAAAAGGCCTTAGCCATTCGTGTACATTCATCCAGCCTGATTCTCTATCATTAGAAGATTTTATCAATACAATACCGTTTTCTCTAAATATGTCAAAGGCACTTTTCCCGGTATCGTTTCTTCTTGCCCATAGGTCCGGTGGGGCGTAATAATGTTCAATATTATCTGTGCCGTTATATTTTAAAATTTCTTTTGCCGCTTCTGAAATTATAAGGTTTTTCTTATATAAAATTTTATAAAGTCTTGCATATCCAAATTTATCAATCCAAAACCATCCGGCAGCCAAAGCATCTAAGCCGTAGTCTAAGGCGACGTATTTTTTACAATATTCCGGTATAGGTTCTATTTCACGGATATGGATTTCTTTTTTAAGTTCAGGAAAGGCAAACCCACACAATGATGTAAATTTTCCATATTGGCGTGCTTCTCTTTCTTCTTCACTCATGTTGCGTATCATTTCGTCTATTTCTTCTTGTAAAAGCCAAGGATTATCTTCCCATTCCATCATCCAATATTCAACATTAGGATCGTCGGCTTCATTTAAATAAATAAGATTATAGACAAACGTTAATCCTTTAAGAGGTGTCATGGTAAACCACATATATCCTCTGGTGTCCATAATTCTCATTAAACACTCTTTATAGATTTCTTCTGGGGGCTCTTCATCAAACCATATCCAGCCCTGTGAAGTTCCTTGAAACGATTCTCTTCCTTGTTCGCAAGTCTTAAATCCAATTGTGCAACCGTTTTTAAGTATAATTTTATCTATGATAGAGTTTTCAGGGTCATCTTTTCTTCCGTGACGGATAACATAGTTTTTAATTTCTTTTTTAGGCAACCATTTTAAAATTTCCTTCTGAGCAACATCACGTTGGACTTCGTTGGTTAATGAAACTACCCACCCAGAAGATGGCTTTATTTTTCTAAATCGTGAATATCCGATAGCGTGACTTACTGCTTCAACGGCTCCTCCAACAGTTTTCCCTGTCCTATTGCCGCCAAACATTGCCTTTTTACGCTTATCTGATTTATGAAAAGCAATTTGTGTTTTATGCACTTTCCCAACATTGTATATTTCAAGCCTGTTTTCTTTTAGCTTTTTATCTATAGCTTTCTCAATATCTATTATTTCTTTTTCAAGTTGTTTTGCTTTCTGCTGTTCTTCTGGTGTTAATTTTTTCATAACATCACCTACAAATAAAAAAAGACCTACCCACCGTTAAGTGAATAGGTCTGCTTGAGACGCTTTTATTTACTTTTTGTTTTTTCTAGCCCAATTTCTTTTTGTTTCTCTTGTTTTTTCAGGATTATTTTTTTGATATTTTAATGCTCCGCATTTTTTAGAACATAAAGTTTGATTTTTTCTTGTTTTTGCAATAAATTCTTTTCCGCAAAATTCACATTTTTTATAAATATCTTTTTTAAATTTTTTTATAATTTCTTCTTCTCCATTTAACAAACTTATCATTTCATCTAAATTTAATTTAAATTTTCTCATATTCGACACGCTCCTTTATTTATGTGTGCCATTTAGCCCCACATAATGCCCATAAAAATGAGGTTTTAAATTTATTATTCCTGTACTCGTAACAACTACATGTATTTCTGTTTTACATTTAGGGCATATTTTTTTAACTTCTCCGTTAGCTTCTAAAAGAAGTTTATTGCATTGAAGGCATCTAACTTCTTGCATTTTATTCCCCCTTTATTTTGTTAGTTTGTCTTTCAATTCTCCAAATAGCATAATCTGTACAAAATCCATTGCTTTAATATATTTACTATCCATGTTATTGCTCCAAATAAAAAAGAGCCTTTAGGCTCTCTCTATTTTTACCAGTGCGTCAAAATCATTATCTATAATTATCTCAACTGGCTCTTTACCAAATTTCTCTAAACACTTTTGCTTTATGTATGCCGTTTGCATTTCTATAAATCCTTTATCTAAATAGTTTACTCTGTTAATATCTCTGTTAAACTGTTCATCACTGTAAGTTTCTACAAAAGGAAACAACATAATCCTGTATTGTTCTATTTTATTGCTCATTTTTTAATCTCCATGAAAATTTCTTTAAACATTTTGCTTGACCTCTTGATAATATTTTTCTATCAGCCATACTATCATGTTAGCTTGACTGCGTTTGTCAATAGCACATATTTCAGGCAGTATCTTTTCTTTAATGTATACAGGTACTTCTATGTTTAATTGTTTATAGCCTTTGCGTGTTTGTCTCATTACATCATATCCTTTCATAGTTTTATCATAGTATTGTACTATGTATATACTATTATTATACTATGTAATACATATAATGCAAAGCCATTTGTTATCGTCGAGGTGTGGTGTGGATATATCTATACCCCTACCCCCCATCAAAGAGACCTACCCCGGGGGTGTGTTTTTTGTAGTGAATAATGTATAAACTGTGTATAAACTATGTATAAATTGGGATATAGTGTATAGTTATGCATGATAGAATGAATATCAAAAAGGGTCTTTGATTTTCGTACGCTGTGAGTGTTGCAATTACTCATCTCTTTTTAACTATTCCCTAAATGTATGTTGTGGGAATAGTTAGTTGGATGTGAGTTTTTTGTATTCTTGCATTTTTGTCTCAAGTTTACGGATAAGCTCCTGCACAGGCTCTTGTCTCTCAGTGATATTTGTAGGCTCTCCTGCTGCTAAGGCTTGCTTGTCGTAGATCGTGCCTAAGGCTATGGCTATGTCTCTTATATTAGCTTTAGAAAGGCTCTCAGGGTCTCTGAGTAGCATGTCTATCTTCTTGTCTGCTGTTAGCATGATCTTTGTCACTACATTCCAGGCTTCGTCTATAAACTCTTCTTTTTTCTTATTGCGGAGTGCTGCAAAAGTATCTGCATCTTCATTAATAACTTTATCTCTTAGATCGTATGCTGTTCTTTCTGGTAGTTTAGTTATTTGTGCTATTTCTTTACCTGTGGCATTAGGATTTATATATAGTACTGCTTTAACTTCTTCTTTTTTTTGGTCACTTGTTTTCTTTCCTCTTGCCATGTTGTTTCACTTCCTCGGATTAAAATATGCTTTTTGATAGTCTTGTTCTTCTATGCATTCATATATCAGTGAATAGCATATACGCTGTTTTATAACTGTGCTTGTCTCTTTGACCTTGTATGTGCATAATCTTAAATTTGTCATTACCGCATTTACATTTAATCTTTTTTTTATCTATTTTTATTCCCCCACTTCCTTTTTAATATTGAAATTTCAACGTTTTAGAGATTTTGAAAATATTTTTAAATTATTTTGATTTTAGGTGTTGACAATCAAATTTGATTATGTTATCATTAAATCAAGATAACAGCCGGAAGGGCTTAAAACTCAGGAGATTAATATGAAAAATATAACTATTAAAAATTGGAAAGGTGAAGAATTTACTGGCGAATGGAACAGTAAAACTTATTCTCCAAAAATTAATAATGATGAAAATTTAGTTCGTATTTATATTAACAACGAACAAATACACGTATACAAAGATGAACTCGCTAAAATTAGTGAAGATGCTGAAAAAACTATGTTGAATATTGATATTGAACAAATTAATCGGATACTATCTAAATATGATGCAGAAGAAATCTTAAAAATAACTAATGTAGTGTTTGCTAATCAAGGTAAAATACGTGAAGCATTAAATAACAGTACAGAAGCTGTTGTTGCTTACTCTAAAGTTTATGACAATTTAGAGACTATAAAAAATAATCTTAAAAGAAAATCTTTAAGATAAATTTTTTAAAAAGGGGGTTTGAAAATGTTTGATAAAATAAAAAACAAA
This sequence comes from Anaerovorax odorimutans, assembly GCA_016841185.1. Taxonomy (GTDB): domain Bacteria; phylum Bacillota; class Clostridia; order Peptostreptococcales; family JAAYPU01; genus JAENZQ01. The sequence continues at coordinate 12,823 of JAENZQ010000012.1, read as the reverse complement.
ACATTGTCGGAGGGTAGAAAAATATTGCTACAAAATAACTACAAAGAAACAGAAGATGGATCAAATAAAACACAATACACAATATTTACAAAATGGAACAAAGACGAAAATAGGGAGCTATCTAAAATCGCTTATGTCACAGAAGTTGAGCCTGTTGAAAATGACGAACCATCGATAATTAATGAGCGGTGGGAACAACTCCCAACTTGGGGCGGTGTTCGTCAAGGCGCTGGTCGTAAACCGACTGGACGCAAACGTCAAAGTTTTTATATTACAGATAAAGAAAATGAACTGCTCCGTAAATATCTCAACAAATTAAGAGAGAGCAAGTAAGCTCTCTTTTTTAGGCTTAATTAGAGCTTTAAAATTTACTTTTTACGCTTATATATTTCGTTTAGCTTGTCATTTTCTGTTTTGAAGTGTTCTTCTATTTGATTTTTATACTCTTCTTTTTCTCTATAATCATTGCGTGCTTTTCTTGTTTCGGCCTTTGTCATGCCTTGATATCCCCACTTCATACACTTCACTCCCTTTTTGCTGCATCATCCCACGTGCGTTATATAAGCAGCACCGCACCCCACAACTAACAAGCCCATCCATTTAAGATTGCATTACACAATCAGGCTTTTAGCTGCACTCCCAAAAATAAAAATAGGCATCAGGGGATTAATGCCTATCTCTACAGTTATATATTATCACTTTTGCAATATGACATTCTATGACATCTTGAATTCCATAAGTGCATCACTATGTAGTCTGTGTACTTGTCGCCATGAGTAATTCATTTTTACTGCTATTTCTTCAAAAGTGTGTCCATCTATATACCGATATAAAAGAAGTAGCTGCAATGTTTCATCTTCCATCTTTTCTATATGACTTTTAATTTCTCGTCCTAAGTCAACCAGCTTGTCTATATCTTTAGTAGCTTCTCGATCACAATCTAACATTTTGCATATTGCGTTTTCAATTTGATTTTCTCCGTTTCCCCCATGTGGCATATCGCTTATTGTTGGAGACATTTTTTCTGCTCTTGTTCTCCATTTTTCTTTTTCTTCGAGTAATCTATCTATACGTTCATCTAAACGCTTATATTGTTTGAGATAGTTTATTTTATCTCTGTTGTTCAATCAATCACCCCTTTAAATATTCTTGAACAAATAAGTTAACTAGGTTATTAAAATTTGTTTTATATTCTTTTTCTTTGTTTCTATTTTTTTCCGGCCATGATAAGGTTTCGTTGTAAATTCTTTGCTTGATTAAGTTCACAAGCTTAGTTTTGTAATTATCGTTATAAATCTTTTTAAGTCTCCTTTTGTCTGTATGACCTTTTATACTATCAATTTCATATGTTGATTTTGTAATAAATTTATTTGTTTCTGTTATTAAATCATCATGTAATGCTTGTTTAAAAATTGCTATATATAATTCTTCTATACCTTTATCTGATATTTTATCTATCAATCAATTACCCCCTTATAATATTGTTTTAACTGCTTCCCAAAGTGCATCACAGAGTTCTTGGCTTTTTATCTCTTTCCCGTTAATGATAATGCCCCAACCAGCATGTTTTGGATGATATGTATTTGTAATATCTAATAACTTATTGTCTTGTTCTAATATCTCTATCATTTTACCTATATTTACTTTTTCTGCAAAAATTAGATTTTCTGTGCCTAAAGGTATAAAATCTATATCTTTACTTATTATTTTTATTAATTTTGTTGCTTCATTTTCGTTTTCCTCACAAAACTTTTCAAGTTCTTTTTCGGTTATATGTTGTTTCATTTTCGTTTTCCTCAAATTTCATTCCAAAATATTTAGATACACAACTTAGACATTCTCCTGAACACTCAACTTTTTTACAAATCTCTTCATCGATATCATGTTTCAATATAAATTGAGCCATATTTTCTATAACTTCTTGATAGTGCTCAAGTGTTTTTATCAAATTTAACTGTTTCATGTGAGTGTTCATATTCGGTCTATATAGCCAATGTTTTTTGTATTTATTGATTAATCCAAAAGTCAATATTTTGTTTTTTTTGTATGTTTCTTCAGCATTCATATTCTCACCCTTACTATTCAAATACTTTGACTGTGTAATATTTTTTATCTTCTATGTCTCTAATTAAATAATCAATATTTTTAATCGTTTTAACTACTTTTTCATTGTGACAGTCAATTATCCATTTTAAATTTTTTATTTGTTTATCAATATTTGTTGCTTTTTTGTCGTTTTTAATGTTTTTTATAAGTCTATCTACATTTTGTTCATGCTTTTTATATTCTTTATAAGTTTTTTCTTTTTCGTTTTTAAGTATCTGTTTAAATTCACTGCCTGTTATTGAATAATTAAATAAGCGTTTATCCAATATTCTCACCCCATATCTACAGGTATTGCTTTACTTGGTTCTTTATCGTTTTCTAATACAACCATTAATGAATCAAATTTGTTTTGATTGAATCTATCATCAAAATCGTAGTATCTTATCCAGCCTCCTTGACAATCTGAAAATTTTCCAACTTTCATTGTCGTTTTAACTTTTTGAGATTCGATAAGTTTTAATATATTCTTTTCGTAGTCGTTTTCAGGTGTTAACACTACTTGTTGCTTATTTTCTTGAATTACTAATATAGTTTTCATATTATCCCTCCTCGGCGCGGTATGACAGACTACCACGCCATTATTACATCTAAATAAGTATATATTTCTCAACGTTCTGCCCCGTTAAGTTCTGATATCTGCCCATGTTTCGGCAATTTCAATAAATAAATGTTCACTGTCCCCCTCCTTTAAAACGGTATTTCGTCGTCATCTTCTAACGCCTGGAATCCCTTAATTTCGTTGCCTGAACTGTCTGTTGCCTGTTTTACTTGTCCTTTAGGCTCTAAAAATTCAACTTTGTCTGCAATAATTTCTGTTGTATATCGTTTCTCTCCGGATTGTGTTTCGTAATTATTGTTTTGCAAGCGTCCAGACACCGCCACTTTAAAGCCTTTTTTTAGCTTGTCTTGGCAAAGAGATAGCATTTTTTCTGACTTGGTAAAATAAACTACTGTAAAAAAATCTGCTTTGTCTTTTTGAAAGTCTCTTTGTACTGCTAAACTAAACTTGATTACGTTAGTTTCTCCGTCATTGATCATTCTATTTTCTGCATTTTTGGTTAGATTACCGATAAGTGTTATGTTATTCATTATCTATTTCCTCACTTTCTTTTCTTTCTCCGTAAGAGCAATAATCTTCACCAGTCAATGTAGCAGTCATGTTATTTTTCTTACAAAACCATTCACCTTTGTTAAGTATCATTGTGTCTTTTTCTGCTTCTTTTTTATATTTGCACTCATAGCAGTAAACTATATCTTGTTGTAGTGCTTCTATTGCCATATTTTTAGCCACTCTTATTTTTTCTTCTCCGTATTCATTTCTCATATATTCTCTAACCACTTCCACCGCTTCTTTATTTGTCATTCTGTTTCACTCTCCTTTAACGCTTGTTCTGCTTCTTCTTTGGTGAAAAATACTGTTTTGCCAATTTCATCTACCCAAAACCAAATATCATCTAATTTACCTGTTTTTTCAGTAGCATGAAATCTTAAATTTTTGCAAATATCTTCATATCCATTTAAATGAAAACTAATATGATAAACTTTATATTCACTATCTTGCGTATAAACTGTTTCCCCCACCTTGCAAGGCAACCTTATAAGCAATCCTTGTTCTTCTAAATCTTCGTATTCTGCAAGTTTTTGAAACATTACATATATACCTTCCAATACTGGTTTACTACCTTCTATTTCTTGGTCTTTTTTAGGCAAAGTATCAGCTACAGCCAAATAAGCTGTCCCGTTTTTAGTTCTCTTTGTTAATCTCTCTATTTCCTCACTCCTTATATGTTTCATAAATTCCCTCAATTTCAGCAATAACGGTTTTTAAATCTTCAAACTCTATACACATCATTCCGTTGTCCTCAGCTAAAATGTAAAGCTGCCCATTTTCTACTAAGTAATGTGTTTTATCAAGCACAGAGTCTATGTATAGTCGTTTTACATCATTTCTCATCCTTTTTTTTATTTTCTTTTGCAGTTTAGTTATAAGTTGTATGATATCCATATCTATCCCCCTATATATAGCGTTATTAGCCTGTTTTTATACCGTATATGGTGTTTTTATTGATTAGTCATAGTTTGATATACCTAAGATGTAAAAATTGAATGTAGGGCAAATTAGACGGTTATATTTAGATATTTAGCTAAATATTTAATTGCTGTCTAAAAACTCTCTGTAAAGTTGCACCCAATCTTCAATTTCCATTATTACAACCCAGTTACACCGATTACGTCTGTGAAATACTGCCGGTAAACTACCTTCATTTGCATCATGTTTTGCCTGTGCCATTGCATCATATAAACTAAGTTTTTCAGTACGTTTGCACTCTACATGTATTTTTTTAAGTCCTCGTAAGTCTGCTGCTTCTCCTGTGTTGCCACAATATTGTTGTGTCCGTTCTACATCGAAGCCTAATTCCTTAAGTTTTCTTACAAGTTCCCTTTCACCTTCTGCACCTTTTCGCTTACTATTTGTCATTTTCTAACGCTACCCCCTGAGCAAAAGTTGCTCGACACATGATATGGCTTAAATGTTCGTCCGACCTGTCACCTGCAAGATAAGCGTATGTATGAATCAATAAGTGGTTTAAATGTTCCCTTACCGGAATTCGTCGCCAGTTTTCATCATCACCGTATTTGTCGGCACCTTCTTTTAAGACTTTGCACATTTCAAACATTGCTTTTGGGTCTGCTAAGTCAAATCTATATAAGACTTTTGATTGCTTACCGCCTTTTTGGTTTACTTCTGTTTCGGCTTCTGGTCCCACTCCTTTAATCTCTCGGGTCATCTAACCTCACCCTCGCTTTCTCCATGTATTTTTCGGCTGTATCACGATCTAAATATTCTCTGATTTGATATTCTGTCATATATCTGTGTCCGTAACATGCTGCACATTTTATTTTTCTGTCGCCTATGGTTATGTATTTATTTCCGTTGCAGGAAGGACATTTATACATATTAATCACCCCATACTAAATTTTTTAGTCAAGTCATCTATGCTGCCTTTATTGCCTTTGTATTTTTCTGCTTGTCTCTCTTTTTCAGCTTGTAGTTGTGCTTCTATGTCTTGTACTTGCTTAGTTGTTTGTGCTTTTTTCGCAGGATTAACTTGTTTTGTTTGTGGTAATTTACTTACTGCATCAAATACCCATCTTCTCAAAGTTCTGTTATGGTCTTTCGTTTTATAGCCTTTTTCAATTATGTAATCAGATAAGTATTGTATTGCTATATCCGTTAAGTCTTTGCCTTTTTCATCACATAATCTTTCATATTCAACTTCGGTTAATTTTACTTTTTCGGCATAGTATATATATTTCTTTTCATTCTTATCATTCTTTATCTTCTTGTTTGGGTCTCTCTGTGGTCTCTTCGTGGTCTCTTCGTGGTTTTTTTTAGGTTTTTTAGTGGTTTCTATATTTTGATAATTGTTGTATTTTTCAATGGTTATAGTGGTTTTTTTACGGTCGCTATTTTTGACTATCATCTCACCATTTTCCAACATTTTTAGGAAATCCCTGGTTTTTGTCTTACTCCAACCCCACCTATCCATTAATTTATGTTCAGAAGTAATAAAGCTACCACGTTTAACATCTACCCATTCATTACCTAATAAGAATTTGTTATCTTCATGATTTGCCATTAAGATTAAATCAACCCATGCTTGACCTCTTGAAAATGGTTTATCTTGCCATAAAACATTGTCTTGAATACATCTATGTAGCTTTATCCATCCCTTGTTGTCCATTCAAGTAACCACCCCCTAATCTATAAACCATTCACCTTTAACCATATCTTCTGATAACGTACAACCGAACATTGTATCTTTCCGAACAAGCCAGCCGCAGCAAAATTTGTATTTCTCGCCCTTAAATTCAGCAACATAACCTTGTAGCATATGTGTTAGAGCATCATTTAAACTTACTGGCTGTTTTACTTCTTCCCATTCGGCTTTCATAAATTCTTCTATCTCTTGAGGACTTCTTCTGTCTGACGCATAACAAGGAGATATATATCTAAATCCAAAACTAACTACTCTTATATGCCCTATTTCGCTTCTGAACTCTTTACCCAAATACTCCCTGTTCTGATTTATGACTACTTCTTTATAAAGGTCTATTCCTTTCATTGTATTACCTCCTATACTCTTCAAATTTTTCACACGATCGCCATATAAATTTGTTATTAACCCACCTTGCCATTTGCTTTGTTCTTTTGGGTGCGTTTTTTTTGTCGTAAATCATGACATAAGGGTCATAATCTAATTCTTTCAACTTGTAAATACGTTCTAAATCTTGCTCTATTGTTGTGTTAAAGTTAGTTAGCACATAAACCCTTAATCGTCTAACATCGTAATTGAAAGACTGTCTAAATCTCTTTAAATACTCGTATGTTTTAAATTCGTAGTTATCCCAAGCAAAATGGATCATCTTGATTTTTAATTGATTTAACTTGTCTGCAATTTCATCTGTCATAAGCCGAATATCTAAACCTTGCGAAAAATCTATCCATGATTTAGTTCTTATTAATTCATCAAGCAAATAAATTCTGTCATTGCAAGCTGTAATGTTTGGATCAAGCAAAACAATTTCTTTTTGTCCATTCCAAAACTCTGATAATTCAGCAACCTTTACAGATTTGCAGCCTTCTTTTTTACTAACTATGCAAAATTCACATTGTCTTGGGCATCCGCGAGTTAAAAAACCATAAGCAGTATTTTTTATTCCGTATAAATTGTAATCAGGATATATATGTTCTATTTCATCAGGTAGATAATTTTTAAGTCCATACCCTGTGCCACCTTTGATAATTTCGTCAGCTTGTAAACAAGTATCAAAATCAGGTGTAAAATCAAACACTTTACTCATGTAAACTTTGTCATACATGAAGAACGGATTTACAAACTCAACTTGATCGCCTTGTTTTTTATGCCATGCTGATATTTTCATTAAAGGTAAATTCGGAAAGTTGTGTCCGTCAATGTCTATCAACCCTATCTTCAACCAAATATACCTCTCTTTCTCTCCTGCCCCACTCTAACGCACGTGTTAATTCAGGCACGTACAAGTCGAGTCTATCTCCTTTAATTGCTCCCCCTCTGTCCTCAACGGTGTAAATATAGGGAAGTCCTTCTATCATTAACTTGTCGCCAAATTTAAAGTTCTTGTCGGCAGCGATAGTCCAGTTCTCTTTGACTTTGTTTCCTGATGCAGTAATTCCGTATTCAGGATGCGAAGGAAGTTTGCCGCAAGATTCAAACCCTTCTGTGTATGCTGTTATCTCGAATGTTCCTAAGCTGACTAAGTTAAACTTCTTTAGTTGGTCTATTAGTTCTTGCCTCTGTTCTTGTAGTTCATTTATTTCTATCTGATTTATTTCGATTGATTCTTTGGTTTCGTATATGATTTGTTCTAGTTGAAGGTTTTTGTCGATTAGAAAATTAACATTTACTGTCTGCTGGTATAGAAATAAAATTGTGATAATAAAGATTAGTATTGATAAGATGTATAGTTTTCTCATACTTTCACCTCGCTATTTAAAAATTCCATAACGCAATTATGACCGCATGAATTTTTAGCACATGTTATTCCTGCTATCGTTTTAAGTTCGTCAGGATAATTATTTACTTCTAACCCATATTCAAATTCAATAGGGCATATCCTGTTCATGTAAGCCCAATCTGCAATTGTTTTTGCATCTGCATTTGTGCCCTTTAATTCGTTACATTTTTCATACACCTTCATACTGCTTTCCTCCCTGACATTTTTTCTTTTATGTACTTATCATAATCTCCGTTGACAGATTTTAGGTTCATGGTGTTACTTGCTTTTACAGGCTTGTCTAAGTAGTGAGTACACTCTTCTACACTGCAACCTCTTGACTTTTTAGCGATTGCCGCATAATAACAAGCTGGTCCAATGCTTGTAGGTGTCATGTATGGGCATTCTCGTCCTCTGCATTTCATTTAATCACCCAACATTTTCAACATCTTTGTATATTTCAGCTAAGCCTTTAATGATGTGTGTTATTACGTCTACTGTCCAGCCGTTTCCTATGGTTGTATATCGCCTTGTATCACTAATTCCATAAGTATAATTATCAGGCAGACCTTGTAATCTTTCATATTCAATAGGAGTTAATTTTCTTGGTCTGTTTTTATCAAAAACTTTTTTTTGAGTATTACCTCCCATACAAGTAGTTAATGTATGACTTTTGAAATTTGGACTATTTACCCTTTTTAGTATGTCATGCCCTTTAATGTGTAAAATCGCACAAACCGATTTATCTAAGCCTTTAAAATCATATCCGCAATTATAAAAATATTTTTCATCTACATAAGGCTCTAATATATCGTTTAAACAGAGAGTACACTCATCGAATTGAGATTGTGTTAATGGAATATTAGTCCAATAGTAACGTGGTCTATCTTGTGCAACGAAAGCATTACTGTTAATAAAAATTGGTTTACATTTAAGAAGTTCGCTAATTATATGTTTGCTTTCTTCTGTCATACTTGCTACATTTTCAAACAAAAAATATTTTGGTTGAGATTCATTCAAAACCCTGACAAACTCAAAAAACAATTTGCTCTTGCCAAATAAATTTTGCCTTATTTGGCTTTGTGTAATGCTTAAGCTTTGGCAAGGGCTTCCACCTATAAGCAAATCAATGTTTTTATAATGGTTCCCGTTTACTTTTTCAACATCTCCTATTTGTATAGTGCTTGGATAGTTTTTTTGAGTAACTTGTATAGCATATTTATCTATTTCACTTGCGTAATATTTATCAACTTTTATCCCTGCTTTATTTAAAGCTACTTGTCCGCAGCTTATTCCGTCAAATAATGATAATACATTCATGTTTCCACCCCTTATTCATCATCTAAGCTAACAAGAACCATATTGTTAAATTCATCTTTGCAACGTTTTTTATATGCTGGCGAATGATAATAACGTACCGTTTCAGTTTTAAGCCCTGTTTCTTTGGCAATTTCTTTTACTGTGCCTATAGCCAAAATTTCTTCGCCTTTATAAAGTGCATATTCCTTCATTTACTCACCCAACCTTTCTTTCAACCGTTACAATAGTATCGTTTTTGGCTCCGCCGTGAGGAACTAATAGCACTCGAGTCATTTTAAAACCTCTGTTTTTACCTAAGCCCATACTATTCCACCCAAAACATATAACTTTACAATTAGGTTTAATCACCCTGGCAATTTCGTTTTTTACATCAGACCAAAAATTCGCTTTAGTATTAAATTTATCGAGTCCTATTCCTTCGTAACACTCCTTTACTTGTCTTGGTGAATATGGAGGGTCAAACAATACTCCGTCTATTGAATTATCATCAAATTGCTTTAAAAACTCTGTAGCTTCCATATGGTAATCTGTATTACAGCTAGGGTTCAAATCGTTAGTTATTACTTTCATAGTTAATGTGGATAATTGACTATTTCGAGCAAAAGGGTCAAGCCATGTTCCAAACTGCATTTCTTGCTTTAACAAATCATTTATTGGCTTAATGGTGAAAGTCTCGCTATTAGGCATAGACCATATTCTTTCTAACTTCACTACTCACCCAACCTTTCCCCAAGAGTTCTTAAGTCGTTTAAGTTCTGTCGGTGTGATAGTCTCTATGCCTAAGTCCTTGCAGTCGCTTACAATCCCATCTATAAAAATTGCCATTTCCCTTGTGTCAAACTCACTACTGCCGGTAAACACTTTTACATGTACAAATGTTTTTCCGTTCAGTTCAGCTTCTTGCCATTCTTCGCAGTACTTAACCGATCTTTTAAAAATTTCCAAACCTTCTTTGACTACCGATACGACTTGACTTTGACCGTATTTTTTCAGCATTTCAAAATATACTTCTTCTTTATCTGTTCTTAGTACGTTTGCTATTTCTGTTATGAGTACCCATGCGTAAGCGTTGGCGTTAAGTGAGCGTTTTTTCTTCTTAGGCGCTATCTCGCATTCATACGGTTTGTCAGGCTTATATTCGGCTTGTAGCTTGTTTAAGTTCTTCAGCGAGTCTTTGGTTGGTTCTATGATTAAAACACCGTTAAGGACTTGCAGGGAATTAATTAGTAGCTTCATTTTTCGTCACATTCCTTTATTCCGTCATGATTTAAAGGGCATCTAGAACAATCATTAAATTCTAAACAAATCGAATACCACCAGGGGTCATTTTTACTTAAAGCCTTTGAAAACTCCTTCCAAAGAATTTCATCTTTCATTCTTCTCACCCTTTCCTATAAGAGTTTATATTTAGTTTCATTTTTTCTTCCACTCATTGATAAAATCATTAAATTCATCAGTAAAGTTTTTTAGGTCTTTTTTAACGGCTTGAAGCTCTTTTAATAGTTCGGTAATAGTTTCGGCTTCTGATGTCATTAATTTATAGCTCATAAACCGCTCTAAGGCTTGTGCAATAGTTCCGTGATAACTAATAGTGTCAAATCTTTTTTCACCTTTTGTTTTTCCTTCCTCAACTACTTTTTTTTGAGTTAGCATAATATTTCTTGAATCTGACATTATATAGAAATCTTCGTTTAACTTTAATTTCATTCTTCTAATCCTTTCCTATAAATCAAATCTAAATATAACTTTTACCTATTAACCCTATCCACTCTAACCTTGCTTTATCAACTGTCTTTCCTTCGGCGATTCGTTCTAGTTCAAACTTAGTCTGATAGTATATCTTCCACCGTGTGTCCTCGGCTTCCCAATAAGGTTCTGTAGCATGCTGTATTAACATATGGTCTTGTGCATTAACCTTTATTTGGTAACCGTACATAATACTTATCTGTCTCCTACCGTTACCCTCGAATATTTCGTGAGTTGTGGCGTATGGTTGTCCTGTGTAGATGCAAATGTCGGATTCGGTAGGCTTTGGGTTGTTCTTTGGTTTCTTTTTGCGTTTCTTGGGTTTTTCAATCATTTGACTTTCTCAATCCTCTTCATAGCATCTGTCCATTGCTCTAAATTAAGATTCGATAAAGTCTTAATTTTGTAGTGAGTGCATATCATATCGGCTGTGATTTTTTCTTTCTTGGCATCTATTGCTTGTTCTATGGCCTTTAATTTAATGGAATCAATCTTCTTATTAGCAAGTTCATGTTGTTCTTTGATTTCGTCGCTTGATACTTGGTCCGGATCGTCATTGCTTGGTATAGCAAAAGTACGCCACATCAAATACTTATAAGCATAACTTGAAGCTTTACCGCTTCCCTTGTCTGCTGAATCGTGTCCTTGCCCTGTTGTTTCTAAATCAATGTACTCTTCTGGCTTTTCTGCATTTATAAGTCTGTATATGTAATGTCCTTTTGTTATCTGTCCGTCTTTTTCGTCAGTAACTTTAATGGGAAGTAAAACGAGTTTATGTTTAATTAATTTTTCTCTAAATATTTCTGTTGTTTTAGCCTCTGATAAATAGTTATATTTTGTATTCCCATATGCCACCTTACCGTCTTTTTGTAAGGATTTAACTTCACTCATAATGGTATTTATCTTTTCATATATATTCATTCATTGTCCCTCCAATCGTAGTCCTCTGATAATGATATAAGTTCTTCTTCAAGTTCGTAGTCGTCCACAAATTCAAGAAACTCTTTTGTCGATAGCTTGTTGATTCTGTCCTTAAAGTCGTCTACTATTTGACTTATCTTAAATTCCTTATACATCTGTTCTAACTTACAATCTCTTGTATCGTGTATAAGTCCGTCTCTTGTCTGCCAACTTTTTTCGTTTTCATGTATGGGATCGCAGCACGAAACACAATACCCTTTAAGTTTCGGATCACTGCTTAAATTCTGCGCTTTATATATCTCTGGATTTTCCATTTACATTTCCCCCTTGCTCGTGTATAATTTAATTGAGTTTTTTATTAGGCACTTTTGCGAGTGTCTTTTTTTATTCATATCTACAACAAATTCCTGCCAATACCATTGGTGCTAATATGATAAATAGGAATGTTGCTATACCGCCTATGTTCATCTAATCACCTCAAAATGGAATCGAAGAATTGAAATGTTGTTTAAATAGCTCTAAATTTTGATTTTTCTTTTCTTCTTCTATAATTTTTAAAATATAGCTCTTAATTACTTCGTGTCCTTCTGGTGCATATGCTCTCGTTGTAATAATTTCTCCGCTTACTGGGTTAGGTGCATCCACATAAATGAATGGTAGGTTTAATTTCTTGATTTCCCGCCCTAATTGACTTGTATAATAGCATTCTGGATATTCGCCTAATACTTCTTTGGTTAATACGCCTATTGTTTTGTAATTCATCTAATCACCTTCCTAATAACTACTCGTCCTAAATCATCTCGATAGAGAAGTCTTTTCCAACCGTTGACAGCTTCATATAGTCTCATGGCTAATGTTCTGCTACGTGTGTCAAGTATGATAGATCCGTTTTGTTCTACTGAATATATAGGTTTCATGCTTTTACCAACTCCCCATCTACTAACATATAAAAAGTGTCTGCTTTTACTGTTTCGCCATCTATTTTCACAGATTTAATGCCTTTAATCGGGTATGTTTCCCCGTCCCAATCTCCACGTTCTGTTATTACTAGCCAGTTACCTATCGCACCTTTTGCCTTGCCTTGATATCCAGTTACTATTGCAATAGATTCTTTGCCTTCTACCGTTGCTGCACTTCGGTCGCCTGTATTGGTTGCTGCACTTTGGTCGCCTGTATTGGTTGCTGCACTATA
>JAENZQ010000011.1 GCA_016841185.1 Anaerovorax odorimutans | reverse complement strand
TGCTTGATTGTTCCGCATGATAAAATCTTAGGTGAAGTAATCATTTAACAGTAAGAGACAGAAAGGGACAGACAGATGGGGACGGAGCAATTTTGGCACATCAGTGTTTGAGAAGTTTATGAATGCGTAAATGATGATAAATGCTTAGAATATTCAAAAAAGAGTTCCAAAACAGACAAAAAGGGAAGAGGGGTATTCCGTTGCCGCAAGGGTGAATAATATTAGTGATCTGCAGCATCAGGAAAAATGTAAAAGGGATGAAATAATTAGAGCAGTTAAATCCATTGATGGCGTTTCCATAAGGCAGTTAGCCAGGATATCGAAGAGCGTTATTAATAGGGCATAGAGAATAATGAATTAAGTTATATAGGGACAGGGACAATGAACCTGTCCCCTTGTCTACAGGAGAAAGGGGAAACGTCTATGAGTAAGTTTGGCATTAGAATAATTAGTTTAAAAGGGAATTCAATATTTAGGGTAATAAAGAAACTACTAATTTTAAGTGCAATTATTTATATATTGGCTTGTTTATTTATATTTTTTTATCTTGAGAAACTAATTTTGTGGCCTCAAAAGTTATCTGATGAAATAACTGCTTTATCAATGCAGAAATATAATGTTGAAGATATAGAACTTAAAATGAAAGATGGCACTATTATAAGGGGGTGGTTTGTAAAGAATTCGAATAGTGAGAAATCAAATTTATTGATTTATTTTGGTGGAAATGCTGAAGAATTGTCTCGTGTAATTCCTAAAATGTCGAGGTTAAGCCAATGGTCTGTAGCATTAATTAACTATAGAGGTTATGGAATGAGTGAGGGGACTGCTGTAGAAACAACATTATATAGTGATTCCACAGAAATATATGATTACTTTGCCAGTAGGGAAGACGTAAATAAAAATAATATTGTAGTGATGGGGAGAAGTATTGGCACTGGCGTTGCTACATACTTAGCAGCAAATAGAGATGCATCAGCGGTGATTTTGAGTACACCGTATGATTCTTTGGTTAGTGTTGTTCAAAAAAGATGTCCAATACTACCTGTTGACTTAATTTTATCTCACAAGTACGATTCTATCGGTCGTGCTGACTCAATTAAGATACCGCTTTTAATAATTGCTGGAACTGAAGATAAGATTATACCAACATGGCATTCAAGAAAACTGAAGGAAGCTTGGGGTGGAAAGGTATTCTATCAAGAAATCTCTGGTGAGGATCATAACTCGATTGATGATGTAGATGAGTATTGGAATAAGATCAGAGAATTTTTATCAATGCAAGACTTGTTATAAGGATTTGTGAGTTTGTTTTGAGGCACGATACTCTGTCAGCCATCGATCGAATCCAGGATAACCAAGGAATACCGGCAACATGGGACATTAGTGCATAATATTTATATAACCTTATGTCAGGAGGGAACTGAATGTTAGATAAAGTACCGTCAAATGAAGAACTGTCTGAATTGATGGGTGCAGATAAGTTTTATGTGTGGCAAGAGCTTTGTAATATGATTGATGATCTCTATGAGATGGAACGATTATGGAATAGCGGCGGCAAAGCGTGGAAATACGAATACAAATACCGCAGAGGAGGCAAAACGCTGTGCGCCTTATATGCGAAAGAAAACTGTTTTGGCTTTATGGTAATATTGGGTAAACACGAAAGAGATAAATTTAAATCAGACAAAAGTAGCTATTCGGATGCCGTCCAGAAGGTTTATGATAACACAACCACTTATCACGACGGAAAATGGCTTATGTTTGAATTAACAGACACTTCGCAATTTGAAGATATGAAACGGTTATTGCTCATAAAGAGAAAACCGAATAAGAAGTAATGTAATGAGCATTATAAGTTTCCACCAAGTATATCTTTTTAGGGCAGATTGGAGGTTTTAATGAAAGACGAAATTATTCAAAGTTTTAATAAAATTGCTTTATTAGAAGACAAGTGGGACCATAACCAGAGATACGCAAAATTGTTATTAAAAGAGATCTTGGAATAGAGAATGCTTTAGATATTGGTTGTGGGACTGGAGAATTTACAAAAAAATTACTGTAAAAGCTCAACGAGTTGTTGGAATAGACATTGCTCCTCAAATGATAAAAGAAGCACAAAAAAGGAATTCTGCCGAGAATATTGAATATCAGTTACAGGATTTTGATAGTATCGATGAGAAAATGAAGTATGACTGTATAGTTAGTATTGCACGTTTCATCTGTATTTTAGGTATCTTGGAGGCAACGTAAAGGTAAAAAGGTTGATCTTTTGGCGATATATTGCAGTATTTAAAAAAGAGAGTATTTAGATGGAAAGTGAAAAATAAGAACATATTATATATATGCTGCGGTATGACAGTTTCAGATGATAAAATTATATTGTACATAGGATTAGAAGAAGACTACAATATAAAGAGCAACTGGGGTATCTAGAGATATAATTTTAAGAATCATGTGACAAAATTGCCCCCGTCCCCAATTGCCCATTATTTCTATTCTGATATTCTAACATTAATCTGGAAATGCAGAAAACAGAAAATATTTGAGACTACCCATTTACACGGAATTTGAAATACTCCCTCTTAATTCGAAATATCTCACATTACATTTTTTATTTTGTCAATTTGTCAAGTTACCCCATTAACTATTTTGAAGCAATTACATGTTTAACCATTTCAATTATATTATCTTTTGAGAGGCTGTTATTAAGATCGTTAATCTGGTAATAAACTCCTCTGTCTACCCATTTAATACATTGTGCAATTCTGACTTCCTTATCCTGAATGCCTGAGACATATACGAAAAATGCTTCCCTATTTCTTTCTTTCTGTATTTCTTCTTCAGTCATCACATAGTCTTTAGGCAGCACATAAAACTCATATGATTTATACTGAAGCTTTACATTGTTTATCATAATATCTTCATAGGTTGAAAACGTATCTGAATCTTTACTTGTATTCGATATCGACAAGGATACTGCAGCATCATTCATTTTGGAATTTTTATAAAGAGCACTGACTAATTTCTGACTCGAATCAATAGGTTGTGCTTGGTTAGTTCCATCCAGATAATCTGCTGTTTCAATTTCCTTTCTATGGAAACCGCCCGGTAACGTTTCTGGCATCTTTGGTACAAATCCTAAGCTGTTAATTAATTCTTCATCTACTGAAGCATAATTATCATCACCTGAAATAAATCCTTTTACATTTTTATTAATAAGCGATTTTGCTCCAACTGCACCTCCAACAAATAATACCATACATATCGTGATAGCCATTGCTGTTCTAATTCTTCTATTTGAAACAAATGTCCTTTTCATTCTTTCTTCACTTCTTTCTATTTTATTTATTTCAGATTTTATATTATTTAACAAGTTTGGAGGAGTATTAATTGTATGTGCAATGATGTCTAAGGAATCCTTCAACTGTCTATCATAATTATTGTGATCATCTTTCATAATATGCATTCCTTTCTTGAGAACTTTCTCTTATTACTTTGAGCCTTTTCCATTTTCTTTTTTAGCTGATTTCTGCCATGATAAAGCCGTGATTTTACAGTTCCTTCAAAACATCCTATTGTTTTTGCTATTTCTTTTATGGACATATTATTGTAATAATATAAAACTATTACAGTTCGGTGGTCTTGACTTAGCATAGATAGTGCACTATCTATTTCTTTCGTCATTTCTATGGTTTCGACAACGTCATCAAGAGATATACCTGCGTCCTTTTCAGGAATATTCCCAACCAGAATCTGCTCCTTTGCTTTATTGGCATGCCTCCAACAATTTCGAATCAGCATCTTATAAAACCAGTATTTAAACATTTCCGGTTTCTTAAGTTCTTTCAACTTCTGATAGCACTTTACAAATGTTTCTTGAACAATATCTTCACTTGTATGCCTATTTTTCGTCATGAGAAAAGCTGTTCGTATTGATGATTGACTATATAAATAATACAATTGTTCGAAGGCTTCGGGATCTCCTTGTTGAGCATTTATAACGATTTCTGCTTCATTCAATTCATAACCTCCTCTTTTTAGATGCATCTATATATAAAGAGGCATTCATTTTGATTTTGGTTCAATGATTTATTTATTATTTTTATCCAAACATCTAATTCTAACTTTTTTCATCAATTATTGGGGTAACAGCTAAACAATGGCGTGATGAAAATTATGATAAAAACGGAAATATCAGAACTATGCTACTTTGAATCAATTGTTGGTGTTTTTTAAAATATTTACACATAACCTTCTAAGGATAATTTAGGAAAATATATGATTTCTGTAAGTCAAGCACTTCATCTAAACATACATCTTGATCAAGGCGTCGGCGATTAATTCAGTAGTGATTTTTGTGCGGCTTATCTTCCTTTATATGATACATGATACAAAATACCACCTGTCTCAGATGGGTCAAAACTATTGAATTATCAAGTAAAAGTTTTATCATAAATATGAGACAATTGTATCATAGGAGGGATCGATATGGTTTTTCTTTCCAGAGATTTTCGGAAATGGAGGATTGCTATATCGCAGGCATCAACAGAAAAACCGTCACAGCAGATACAAGCAAAAAAAGATTACAATGACTGATGGATTTAATGTTTTTCAATTAATACTAAGATGATTGCAAATTTGTCAAAAGGCAAGATAGATGTCGTTAGGTTATTGGGAACGGTTTATTTCAAAAATAACAAGAAAAACGGAGCTTGGATATGGTATAACAAAAATGATAAACTAAATATATAGGGGATTCAAGAATGATAGATTGGTTAAAAACTGAAAAATCAGAACTCATGACATATCTATGGAAAAAATAATATAACCGGAAAATAATTGGAGTATAGAAGTGATGAAGAAAAAGATTGTTTTAATTGCAATTGAAAAGGAAGCCATGGATAAATACCTTTTAAATTTAAGAAATTTTTTCAACGACGATATTGACATTGAAGGCTATTATGTTGCCGGCCAGACGCTTCCGAGCGGAATCGAGGGCGATCTTATTCTGTTGACCTCGTTGGACTTAACATCAACTGTAAGGAAATGTTTAAATGAAAAGATTAATATTGTATATCTCGAAAGAACTTTAAACAGGGAAAATCTGGCCTGTTTATTTGAAGAACCTGCAGATACTAAAATGCTTTTTGTTGATTATACGGAACAAACTGCCAATAAAATGCTTTCGCTTGTCACAGAGTTTGGAATAAGAAATATTGACTTTTTCGCTGTCGGAAAAGATACACCTTCAAAAAAAATACTTAAAAAAATTGATGAAGGCTATAACGCTGCGATTACGCCGGGGCTTACGCCGCTTGTGCCAAAAGGGGTAGCGAAGGTCATTGACATAGGATGGGCGAATATAGACTCAAAAACCTTGCTGGAAATTACAGTAATGCTTGACATGTACAACGAAGAATTGGAAGAGCGGCTCTATCTGTATACGCGAAAGATAACAACATCTTCAAAGAGTATAATGTTTCATATAAAGTCGACACTGGAAGCTAAGAATAAGTATAAAACAATCATCAGAGCCATGGATGAGGGCGTCGTTGCATTTGATAATACCGGGCGGATCACCCTTTGTAACGAGGAATTTCTGAAAATGTTTGCTCTGAAGAATGCGGACGTTGTGACTCAAAATTTAAAAGATATCAAGCTTCCCAGATCTTTAAAAGAAAAGATACTGTCCGATGAATTTCTGGAAGAAAAACTATTTCATGTAACTGAGCTGAAAAAAAGCTATATCATTACAAAAAAAGAAATAAAAATATTTGAAGAATTAGAAGAATATATCGTCGTAATCAACGAAATTTCAGGATATCAAAGAAAAAATGCACAAATCAGAGTTCAAATGAAGGAAAACGGTTACTATGCAAAATATACTTTCGATGATATTGTGGCAAACTCTGAGCTGATTTGTAAATGCAAGGAGAGAGCTAAGAAAATAGCCCGAATTGATGCTACTGTGCTTATCACAGGAGAAAGCGGCACGGGAAAGGAAATGTTTGCTCAGTCTATTCATAATGAATCAAAGAGAAGAGATATGCCGTTTGTAACGATAAACTGTGCAGCGCTTACGCCCTCTCTTTTGGAGAGCGAACTCTTTGGCTATGAAGCAGGTTCATTTACCGGTTCAAAGTCGGAAGGACATATTGGTTTGTTTGAAACTGCCCATAAAGGGACGATTTTTCTGGATGAAATCGGTGAAATCCCAATTGATGTTCAGACAAAGCTCCTGAGGGTCCTTGAGGAGCATGAAATAAGGCGAGTCGGCGGTAAATCTATTATACCAATTGATGTAAGGGTTATTGCGGCAACAAATCAGGATTTATATAAATTATGTGAAGAAAAAAGATTCAGAGAAGATTTATATTACAGGCTCAATGTACTGCCGCTTGAAACGATTCCTCTTAGGGACCGAAAAGAAGAGATACCTGCATTGATAAGTGCGTTCCTGAACAATCTAGGTATGCCGCAGAAGCATTTGACCTGCGAGCTTATGGAAATATTGATTCATCACAGCTGGAAAGGCAATATCAGGGAATTGTTTAACTGTGTGCAATACATGGCCTATCTTGGAGATGATATACTTGACGTTAACATATTGCCTCCAAATTTTGAACGTGCTCCCAATCAGGCAAAACAGAAAATGAATACTGAGAATTTTTTAGGTGGTATGCTCTACTATGATGAAGAAAGGAGAATCTCCATACGTATCATGGAGTGCTTGCTTAATAAGAATATAGGACGCCAGAAGATTGTTGAAAAATTGAAATCAGAAGGTGAAAATATTTCTGAATACAAAGTAAGAGCTATCATAAATAAGCTTAAAGAAAGCGGCTACGTAGAGTGTTCCAAGGGAAGAGCGGGTGTCAGGCTGACAGAGCTTGGATATGCCAGATTTAAAATGGATGAAATAAATCATAAAAATGGATGAAAACTGTAAGGTATTTAAGTATAATTCATCCAATTAATTTTGATGATTTTATAAAATGTTGGAAATGCAAGGGTTTTACCCTCGCATTTTTTTTGGCATAAAAAATGCTTATTAAAGAAAAGTGTAAAAACGAAGCAATTGATAAATTTGGCGAAAGGACTGATCAATATGAAGACGTTGATTAAAAACGGACAGGTATGGATCAAAAACGATTGGGAAAAAGTCGACGTTCTAATTTCAGGGAAGCGGATTTCTAAAGTAGCTGAAAACATTTCTGATGAAGAGGCGGAAGTAATTGATGCAAAGAACAAATTTGTTCTTCCCGGAGTTATCGACTGTCATGTACACCTGAGTATGAACGGCGGTCCTCATCCGATGGCAGACATGGGAAAATCCAGAGAGGCAGAAGCTTTATTAACTGCTTTAAGAAGCTGTGATGAGCTTCTTAAAGCAGGGGTAACAACTGTCCGTGAATGCGGAGGCATCGGGCTTGAAAGCGTTATTATAAGAGATGCTATTAAAGCAGAAAAAATGGATGGCCCCCGGATTATTACTTGCGGTAAGGCTATCAAGATCCCCGGTGGTCACTTCGCTGGTGCTGAAGTGACAGGTGCACAGGAAGCAAGATATGCTGCCAGAACCTTAATTCGTGATGGTGCTCAGTTTATTAAGCTTATGGCTACCGGCGGACTTGGAAAAATCGGTGAAAAACCTGGCGTTGTTGAACTTGACGTAGATGAAATGAAAGCGGCCATAGGCGAAGGAAGAAAGCATGGCATGGCAGCAGCTGCGCATTGCCACAGCAAAGAAGGTATGATGAGAGCTATGGAAGCAGGCGTTACCACTCTTGAGCACTGTACCTTTATCGATGACGAAGTGATCGACAAGATGCTTGAAAACGATATTTTCTTCGTCCCGACATTCTCGCCATATACTCAAATGTCGAGATATGGGGCTGAAAGTGGTGTCTCACCGTATATGTGTCAGATGTCAAAGGATATTTGCGCTTATAAGAATAGTACTTTCCATCTGGCATGTGAAAGAGGCGTAAAGATTGCTTTTGGCCGCGATGCGGGTGCACCTTTAACAAAGCATGCAGATTACACAATTGAAATGGCTGATATGGAAAACGCAGGTATGAGTAAAAAAGACATTATTATTTCTGCTACGGAAACGGCTGCAAAAGCACTACAGATCTGGGAGGAAACAGGAAGCATTACAGAGGGCAAGTTTGCAGATATCGTTATTCTAAATGCAGATCCACTGGACGATCTGGCCAATTATAAGCAGCTTGATGCAGTATTTGCAGAAGGCAAGCTTATAAAATAAAATATAATATAAGGAGACCAAAAATGAAATTAAAAGAAAAAGCAAAAGAGTATTTTGACAAATTAAATTTAGATGAGCAGCCTACAAATGAAGATTTGAGAAAAGCTGCATTGGGTGCTAATAAAGCGCGTGCTATCATTATGTATCTCATCTGGAAAGAAATGAAGGAACAATATCCGGAGATAGATGCGGATAAAGTAATGATCAAAGCATCGGAGAAGTTTGGAATCCATAATGCTAAAAAATGGGGAAACATTACAAATGCTAAAGAGGCACTCTATGCACAGTCTTCAAAGGCAGGCTATCTTGTATTCCAGCAGGAACTGGTAGAATATACAGAAGACTATGCTCAAAAGAATTTTGGCTACTGTCCACATATAGATGCTGTCAAAGAACTTGGTGCAACGCCTGAAGAAATTAAATTTTTCTGTCAGGACATCTTGTCCGCAGGCGATTATGGAAATATGATTCCTCATGACTGTGTAGAGTTGGAATTTAAAGCTCAGATCGGCAATGGTGACGATCATTGTGCTTACTGTGTAAAAAAAGTAAAGTAGAAGTTTTGGATGCGATAAAAAATTCATCTTTACTGTAAAAATCGGACCTGTTAACTTAATAATGAAATAGAAAAGTTTGTTTTTTCACAGAATTCCAAAATTGCACCGAATACCAAGCTAAATCATTTATTTAAGTTAACAGGACGAAAAAATATAAAGGAGGAAGACTAATGAAAAAGTCTAAAAAGATTTCTCTCATTGCATCAATTCTGTATGTTGCAATAACGACGGTGCTTTTGGCTTTAATTAAGCCTACATTAGGAATTACCAGTCATGGAATGCCAATTATTGCCTATGTAATGGCCGTTGGATCATTCCTTTCGCCGATTATTGCATGCGTTATTATTCCTCGTATAGAAGCTTTAGAAGAGAAGGGAGAGTAGACAATGGGACAGATACATGTATTGGAAATAATTGAAATAATTTTATATTTAATCGTTTGTATTGTTATTGGCGTTGCTTACTCCAAAAAAGGAAAGAGCTCCGAAGAGGAATATTGGGTAGCAGGACGCTTCTTAAATAAGACATGGGGCGCATTTGCCGTATATGCAGTAGTAGGAAGCGCCTCGACCATTATGGGCTCTGCGGGACTCGCATATAAAGCAGGTTTTCCTACGGCAGCTGCTGTAGCACTTGGTTTTTCTCTTCAGTTTCCTCTGATTGCTTACTTAACAGCAGGGCCTCTTCTTGAAAAAAATATTTGTACATTAGGTGATTTCTTTAACGATATGATCGGAGGGAAACACGTAAGATGGATTTATTCCATTCTGACACTGGTATTTATGGCTGCATATGTTGTTCCAAATTTAAAAGCAGGAGGCATTATTGGCCAGTATTTAATGGGAGATATGTATAATTACAGCACAATGGCCGTGGTAGTTGGCGTTGTTATTCTTCTTTATGCTTCACTTGGCGGAATGTGGGCTGTAACCATTACAGACATCATTCAGGGTGTGGTAATGATGGCAGGTGTTGTTCTGCTTGGTCTTACAATTCTCTTTAATCTTGGGGATTTTGGCGGATTCAATGGATTAGTCGAAACTGCTGTTTCAACAAAACCTGTAATTGCCGGCTTGGGTTTTGCACCTCTGTCTGTTATAGGACTTGCTTTTATATGGGCTTTATGGGGGCTTGTTGCGCCTATGACAGTCATGAGAGTATTGACTATGTCTAACGGGAAGTCAGCAAGGCGTTCCTTGATATTAGGGTCTGTCTTTGCAGCAGCAACTGTTGTGATTGCCGGTTTCATTGCAATGACAGCAGTTACGATTGATCCTCAATTGGAAAATGCGGATATGGCATTTATCATAACAATGGAAAAATATTTTCCATCTGTCATTTGCGGCTTTCTGATTGCTTCCCTTTTTGCTGCGATTATGTCCTCTGTAGACAGCTTCCTGTTATCATGCGGCGCAACAGTTGCAAGAGACATTTACAAGGGTCTTATTAATCCTGATGCCAGTGAAAAGACAGTAATTAGAATTGGATCGGTTTCACTTTGGATTATAGGTATTATTACGATTATTATTTCAACTTTATCACTTCCGTTGATTTCATTATTGACAGGATGGGCAGCAGGTGCTCTTATTTCTGCATTCTGTGCACCAATTGTTATCGGGCTTTACTGGGATGGTATTTCAAGAAATGGTGTATTCTGGAGCATACTTGTTGGTGCAGCAGGCTATGTCTTCCTGAACCTGTCTAAAATGTGCCCTTCTTTAGCGGAGATCATTTTTATGGTTCCAATTTCGGGTATTGTATGTTATGTGGTATCAAAAATATCACCGACCAAAGAGGTTGAAACAGATTAGTATTAAAGGATGCCTCTCTTGAAAAAAAGGGAGGCATCACCCCAAAAAGAGATATAAGGCCAAGAACAGAAAGGGATAAGGTGTAATTTAAGTGGAAATCAAGGTTGCTGTTAATAAAAAATTAATATCCAGGGAACGTGCGACTGCTTTAGCGGAAAAGAAGGCCAGAAGACTGAAAATTGAACCCATAGTTGTGAAAGCAGAACTATGTTATAAGAAAATATACTTTATAAAAATGATGGCTTATGCGGCAAGAACACCTTTCAAGCCCAAGAAAACCGGTTATGTGGTCTATTATGATTCCGTCATGGATAAGGGAGGGCTGACGGCCAATATTCCTGAAACAAATATAATGACAGTTTCCGATGATATCGTTTTTGAGAGTGTGCACACGCTTGAAGATCTTCAGGAGAAAAAGGCGGATTTTATTGAGAAATTTATTTTAAAAAACTATCTTCTTAAGCGCCCTGATTTAGAAGAAATAGGAATAGAAGAAGTACATCTTCCATACTGGTCATGTAAATTTGTGCCTAACGATAAACAGGAGGGTATACTTATAAATGCGGCAACAGGGAAATATAATATTTGACATATATGGATGGAGAGAGACATGGATAAAAATATTTATGAAAAATATGTAGAGGTATTAAAAGAAGAACTGGTAATGGCTTTGGGTTGTACAGAACCGATAGCATTGGCTTATGCAAGTGCTGTGGCCAGAAAAGAACTGGAAGCATTCCCCGAAAAGATAACTGCTGTCTGCAGCGGGAATATTATTAAGAATGTTAAGGGTGTAACCGTACCGAATTCCGGGAACCAAAAGGGCATTGAAGTTGCGGTTATTTTAGGTGCTTTGGGAGGAAGTCCCGAAAGAAAGTTAGAAGTACTTACGGAAATTACAGAAGAACAAATCGAAGAATCCAGAAAACTTGTAAAATCGGATTTTTGTAGTGTCAAATTGGCAGAGGGCGTTGCAAACCTATATATATGTATTATTGCGGAAAATAAAGATGATGTTGTAAAAGTAGAGATATTAGACAAGCATACGAATATCGTTAATATAGAAAAAAATGACAAAAAGCTATTATATAAGCACTATACTCTTAATAAAGAAGAAAACATGAATAAGCGAAGTTTTATGAGTATAGAGGGGATTCTGAATTTTACAGACGCTGCGAAAGTGGAAGAATTGTCGGATTTACTGGATACTCAGATCAGATGCAATACACTTATTGCCGAGGAGGGACTAAAAAAACAATATGGTGCCAATACCGGAAAGCAACTGTTGGAAATATACGGTGATGATGTAGCAACACGTGCGAAGGCAATGGCTGCATCAGGAGCAGACGCAAGAATGAGCGGAAGTGATTTAGCTGTAGTGATCAACTCGGGAAGCGGGAATCAGGGGATTACTGTTTCGATACCTGTGGTTGAGTATGCCAAGGAATTGAAATGCAGCAAAGAACAGCTATACAAAGCTCTGATCTTAAGTAATCTTGTCGCTATCCATATCAAGGATGATATCGGCAGCCTTTCAGCATTCTGCGGAGCTGTAAGTGCAGGAGCAGGAAGCAGTGCCGGGATTACGTATCTCATGGGCGGAACGAGAGATCAGATAGGAAATGCAGTAAGCAATACAGTAGCAATTGCTTCCGGAATGATTTGCGACGGCGCGAAGCCATCTTGCGCGGCTAAAGTTTCCGTATCAGTAGATGCTGCCATTATGGCCAGTAACATGGCTTTGAGAGGAAATAATTTTAGTAGCGGCGAAGGGATTGTCATGGACGATGTGGAATCTACTTTAAATAATATTGGAAGGCTTGGCAGAATAGGCATGAAGGAAACGGATATAGAGATCTTAAATATGATGATTGGGAAGTCTGATGTTAAAATTTCACATGGTTAAGACAGGGGACGTGAGACGGAAGGGGACGGAGCAATTTTGGCACATCAGTATTTGAGAAGTAATTCAAAAAAGAGTGCAAAAACAGACAAAGGTGTAAATGGAATTTCGCTGCGGCAGGGGTGAATAATATTAGTGATCTACAGCATCAGGGAAAATGTAAAAGGGATAAAATAATTAGAGCAGTTAGATCCAATGGTGGTGTTTCCATAAGGCAGTTATCCAGAATAACAGGGATATAGAAAAGTATTATTGACAGGGCATAGAGAATAATGAGTTAAATTATCTACGGACAGGGACAGTGAACCTGTCCCTTTCTTTGTGTAAGTGATATAATCATATCAATAACAGGTATTAAGAAAAGGTGTGGGTTTGTTGTCTATTAATCTTAACGAACAATTTGAACAATTATATAATGAAAACCTTAATAAAGTGTATCGACTGGCCCTTGCACTTACAGGCAATACAAGCGATGCTGAAGAAATAACTCAGGAAGCGTTTTTCAGGGCTTTTAGATCATTTGACTGTTTTCGAAAAGAAAGCTCCTTTTTTACATGGATATACCGCATTACCGTAAATGTTGCCAATGATTACATGAAAGAAAGAAATAAAACGCTGCTACAGATGCTGACAGAGGATTTTGGCTATGGTATAGAAGATATTATTGATACAAATCCCGATAATAACCCTGAAACAGAACTCCTTGCAAAGGAAGTAACAATCAAGTGTCTTTACTGTCTGACAGAATATTTGCCTATAAACCAGAGGAAAGTCTTTTGTCTGGCTATAACTATTGGGTTGCCTCATAAAGTAGTTGCTGAAATTCTGGGATGTTCTTTAAGTACTGTAAAAACGACACTATACAGAGCTAAAAAAAGGTGGTTCGATTATATGGAAAATAGATGTGGGCTCATGAAAAAGTCAAACCCATGTCACTGTAATCAGTGGGTTCGTTTTGGAAAGGAACAAGGCTGGCTGTTCCAGGTTGAAAATCCTGTTATACAACAATCTATAGAGGAACTTGTTAAGCTTCGTAATTTACGTAATATTTATCAGGCTATTTATCAGGAAACTATGGATGAAGTAATAGTACAAAGAATAAAAGAAGGCATTAAAAATAAAGAATGGCAAATAATATCTTGAATCTTAAAACTTTTTGTAACCTTTTCCTCCTATGACAGTCAAACTTATAAATAAAAAAAGGAGGATTTATTTATGGAAAATAATTATCAGAATAAGGAGCAGGATATTAAGACTGCCGGAGTATGCGGTTTGTATTGCCTTGGATGTACTGCCTATATAGCCACTAAAGAAGACCATGAACGATTAAAATATATTGCAAATAGTTTCGGTCTAAGTATTGATGACATGAAATGTGAAGGTTGTCGTTCAAATGTACTTTCAGCAGCTTATTGCAGGACTTGTATGATGAAAAAATGTGCAAAAGAAAGGGGTGTTGATTTTTGTGTGCAATGTGAAAAATATCCCTGTGAAGAAATTATAAATTTTCAAAAACAAGCACCCCATAGATTAGAGCTGTTTGATTCGCTGGCATGTTTAAAGGAAAAAGGACTTGAGAAATGGTATGAAAAAATGAGGGAAGATTATTCATGTAAAGCATGTGGAGAAATAAATTCTGCTTATGATCTAAAATGCAGAAAATGCGGTACCGTTCACGGGAATAATTTTGTAGAGAGAAATAAAGAAACAATAGAAAAAGCATTATCTGGAAGATGAATGTTTTTCTAATGGTAGAGAGTCGATTAGAGAGGGACAAGAGGACAGAGACAATGAACCTGTCCTCTTGTCCCGCTGACTGGCCTGTAATCTATGGAGTGGCATCGGGTGCCACAGACGTAAAAAGTGGGGCATATGTTAAAAAGGGCTTTTAGTTATTATATCTACACATAACAATAATGCTATATGGGGTGGTTTGAGCTGGAATGCTCCGTGTAGTTACACCATATACTACAATCAGATTACGGTTTGTGATATTACCGGTAAAGACTTGATTGTTTTCAAGTAACATTTTTGTAAGTGGACTGATATTTAATTTCAATTTACCGTCACTGCTTACCAGTTGGCTGTTAAAATAGTCTACTTTGAAATTCTTATCTCGGGTTGCTTTTGCCATAACAATTGCTTGATATTGTGGCGGATAGATTAAAGGGACAGGGGCCATCGCATCGTAAAAAGCGATTACCGGATCTCCTGGATACAGGGTTTCGTGATCTACAAAGTAAGTCGTCGGAGACACCACGAAATTAACAATACTTCCATCAACAATTTGTATTGATACCAGTTTATAACATCCCGTAGGAATTGTACTTCCTGTCCAAAAATCATCAATTCTAGTAATGATACCGTAATAAGATAGATAAGCAGGCATTTTTATACTCCTTTTTATTTAATTAAATTTTGTTAATATATAATACGCTTTGCTAATTATTAGCGTTACTTGAAGAGGATGGCATGCAAAAAGATACCGCCTAATCTGCTATTCATTTGAGTTTGAAAAAAAGACACTTACCCTCTGATTCTGACCACTTACCGGATAAACCTATATGTATTCAAAGTTATGAAGTAATATGTATTTAACGTTTACCCAACAGAAAGGTGGTCAAATATGAAATTAAGATTTAAAATATTAATAGGTATCATAAGTTTTGTGGTTATTGGCTTTGGGGTTCTCGGTTACTCAAACAGGCAAATATCTGAAGAGGAGGTCAATGAAGCGATTTATAAACACTTAATTGAAGTACTGGATAAGAATGATTCTTTATCGAGTATATTGTTGACAATCTATTCAAATAAAACGGGTTATTTAGGAGAATTTGTGGTAGGAACAACAAAGCTGTCTACAGAACAACCAGTCCAAAAGAACAGTCCGTTTTATGCAGCTAGTGTCGGTAAAACGATGTGTGCGGCAATATATGGTTTATTAGTTGATGAAGAAAAGATTCATTTTGATGATAGGATTAGCAACTGGCTGGATGATGAAACGCTGGAAGGTTTATTTGTTATAGATGGGAAGGATTATCGTGATCAAGTGACGATTGAACAGTTGCTTCGTCATAATTCTGGTGTCGGGGATTACTTCCTGGGTCCTGTAACGAACGGTAAAACGATGTTGGAATTAATCAAAGAGGATCCGAACCGTATGTTTACACCACGAGATTTAATTGCATTTACAAGAAATCATCAAAGGTCTGTCGGAAAGCCAGGAGAAAGATTTCATTACTCGGATACAGGGTATATTTTATTAGGGCTTATCCTGGAATCAATCGAACAAAAGCCTTATTCTGAGATTCTTGAGGAAAGAATATTTGAACCTTTGGGCATGGATGACAGTTATTTAATGTTTTACAAGAATGAACCGACAGAAATACTTGAGGTTTATATTGATGGAGTCGACTATCGTGACAAGAATGCATTATCGATGGATTGGTCCGGCGGCGGGGTCGTAACGACGATGGATGATTTATTAACATTCATGATGGCCTTAGAAAGCGGCGATTTATTGTCAGATGAAGTGTATCAGCAGATGACGGATTTCAAGGAGAAATACGATAAAGGCATTTATTATGGTATGGGAATGATGTATTTTAATTTTAGTGAGATATCCTGGATGTTAGGCTCGATGACGGATATCTATGGGGGCATAGGGGCAACAGGTGTCTATATGCTTTACGATCCAGAAAAAGATACCTATTTTATTGCCAATTTCGGATCTCTTGGGTTTGAAGAAAAAAGCATTGAGGAATTAATCAAAATAAGGATGATTTTTGACAGAATAGAGATTAAATAAACGTTTGAGGTTTCAGGAGAGACAATGATTCAATTGGTATGTTCAAACAAAGTTTGCGAAAAACTGAAAGCAGAGCTTTCCAAATATTATATTGATATGGATGATACAGAGTGTGAATTGGTATTGGTTGAAAGAGGTTACGCGATACCGGATGATAAGCTATGCATTGTTTTTGATGCCATTGATTACATGGATGCGGTGAAACTGTTGACCTCAGGTATTGGAAATGGTTTGCAAAAGGATACTGTTACAGGCTTAAGAGAAAATAAATACGCCGTGATTGAACCAAAGGATATTTTATATTTGGAAGCGAGTTCCGATTGTATTGTGGCCCACACAGTGTCACATGAGTATCGTATGAAAGAAACTTTACAGTATTATGAAACGTTATGGACCGAAAAGGGCTTTATACGAGCAAATAAATCCCAGCTGATTAATTTGTTGCATGTAAAAGAAATTATTCCGTGGTTCAATTCAAGATATGTGCTTAGGATGGTTAACGGCGCCGAATTGGAAGTCTCAAAAATGTACTCAAAAAGGCTCAGAAGTACATTGAAGATATAGGAGGGTCACGATGGAGAAGCTTCATTTTCAAAATGTCATCAAATCGTTTTTTCTGGGTGTTCTCATCGGCATAATTCTGCAATTTGATCACAATGTCGATGCCACGGCATCCTTTAGGTTTCTGGTATTGTTGAGTAGCGGAAGCATAGGATTTATAATTGGCCTCATTACAGAATGGGTAACCTCTAAACTCCCGATTAGCTATGCAAACGCAAAAAATTACTTTTTAATAAATAATACCATTGCTTTGTTTATCACGGTATGTATCATGCTCTTTTCCTTTATTATAACGAACGGTAAGATGGAAGAGATAAATGAGTTTTTACCAATACTATGGATTGTCCTTGGCATTGTTTTCATAGCCAATGTAACCGATTATATTCTTTATATTCGAGCCCAAAGTAAGCTGAGGTTATATAAAGGGGGATTGAATAGAGATGAGAGTTAGAGTATCAGCGTTTAGGGTGCAAAAGGGGATGTAATGTCATCTGCTTCTGGCTAAATGAATATCAAATGAAAATGCCCCGACTATTCTTAGTGCAATAAATACAAGTTTTTTTAGGGAGGATGTATCATGCCCAAATTCGCTATCTTGACAAGCTCATAGATGAATTAGAAAAGAAAAAGCAATGGAGAAAATTTTGGGGAAATAATAATAACCGAGCTTTAGATACCAAACCTCTCCCTAATTGAGCCATAATTTAATATAAGGAGTATGAATATTATGATTGGGATAGATAAGAAAAAACTTTATACAAATGACGAAGGACCTTTCTACCACGGCACAAAAGCCGATTTAAAGGCAGGTGATTTGTTGGAACCCGGCTATAGTTCAAATTTTGGGAAGCGAAAGAAGGCAAACTACGTTTATCTGACCGCCACAATGGATGCGGCTATTTGGGGAGCTGAACTTGCAGTGGGCGATGGACCCGGTCGGATATATCGTGTGGAGCCTACCGGCTGCATTGAGGATGACCCCAATCTGACTGATAAAAAGTTCCCTGGGAATCCAACGAGGTCATACCGCACCCGACAGCCATTGAAAGTAGTGAGCGAAATCTTGGACTGGGAAGGACACTCTCCAGAGCAGCTACAGAAAATGAGAGATCACCTTGAAGAGCTTAAACGACGCGGTATCGAAGCTATTAACGACTGATCACGTGATAGTCGATAAATAGGATATGCACGCAAAAGTGGATAGAGATTAGTAGATAGTCGATTTTATTGTGCACAGATTGTCGGATGAGAAAATGCATCCTTTGATAATATTGATGGTGAAATGAGGTTATTTGATGGATACTTTAAGTAGTATGAATAATGCATTGGCATACATCGAAGAGCACTTAACTGAAGATATCGATTATAGTAAAATTTCTAAAATTGCTTACTGTTCAGAGTATCATTTTAAGCGGATGTTTTCTTTTTTATCAGGCATTAGTTTGTCGGAATATATCCGGAGAAGAAGACTAACACTTGCTGCACTTGATTTGAAAGATAGAGATTTGAGAATAATCGATGTTGCTGTAAAGTACGGCTATGGTTCTGCTGATTCATTCTCACGTGCTTTTCATTCTATGCATGGCATTCTCCCTTCTGAAGCAAGGAGTGAGAATACACAATTAAAAGCTTATCCTAAAATGACCTTTCAATTATCAATAAAAGGAGGATGTGAAATGAACTATCGCATCGTAGAAAAAGAGTCATTTAAGTTGGTTGGGTTTAAGAAGAGAGTTCCCATTATTTTTGAAGGTGTCAATCCGGAGATTGCAAAAATGACGGAACTTTTAACTCCAGAGGCTATTAAGCAATTAAAATCAATTTCAAATGTAGAACCGACAGGGATTATTAGTGCTTCCACTAATTTTTCAGAAGGGAGAATTGACGAAAAAGGAGAATTGGATCATTACATTGGAGTAGCAACATCAAGTAATGAAACTGCAGAATTTGATGTGTTAAAAATTGATGATAGTACCTGGGCAGTATTTGAATCTATTGGGCCATTCCCAGAGACGCTTCAAAATGTGTGGGGCAGGATATACTCGGAGTGGTTTCCATCATCGGGATATGAGGCAGTCCCAGGTCCCGAAATATTGTGGAATGAGAGCCAGGACACTAAAAACCCAAAGTATAGAAGTGAAATCTGGATTCCAGTAAAGAAAAAAGAGCATTAAGTATATAATGTTTGGACTATCAACGAGGGTCGAGACATTTCATGTTAAAATAATCAGAGGTAATGTTAATGGACAGTCACACAAAGGAAGAATTGGAAGCATCCTAAAAGTAATATATATTTCAAAAAAAGCATATCATTTTACGTTATAATTCGTAGAGCGATATGCTTTTTTAGTGTTATGGATTCACATTTATCGTTATGCGGCATTTGAATTTCACGGTGAGCCCGTCTTTATAGACTTATGCCATTTTTGTGAAAACAGCAAAACCGAGCACTATTTTTTCGTAAAAGAAATGATTACACATATTACATAGGGAGATATTTTGATGACTCAATAATATACCTATTTACAATAATGCTATTACGTGATACTATATAGTAGTAGTAAGTAATACTTAATATCAGTCATACAGAATAGAGAGGGGTGATTATGCTGGTAAATTTGACAGAAATGCTCAAAGGTGTGCTTGAGGGGTGTGTTCTTGAAATTATAAGCCGCAAAGAAACCTATGGTTATGAAATTACGCGGCGGTTGAACGCCCTGGGTTTTACAGATGTTGTGGATGGGACAGTTTATACCATCTTGGTGCGGCTTGAGAAAAACAAGTTGGTGGAGATTACTAAGAAACCTTCCGATATGGGACCGCCGCGAAAGTTTTTTTCGCTCAACGAAGCGGGGCATGAGGAACTACGGAAGTTTTGGGGAAAATGGGAATTTATATCATCAAAAATTAACGAGTTGAAGGAGGAAAAACAATGAATTTGTGGGATAAGATTACAGGAAGCGATATGACTAAAGAATTTAAAACTTTTGAATCCCGAGCCCAAAAGCTACCGGTTGATTATCAAGCGGTATGGAAAGAAATTAATGCCAATCTTTGGGTGCACTCAGATTTCACTGGTCGTAACCTCATGCCAATTCTTGACGGTGTGCTTGGTCTGCTCGAAGAAACGGCGGCGGAGGGGCAAAGTGTTCAAGAGGTTTTGGGGGATGATATTAAAGGTTTCTGTTCAGCGCTGGCCGATGAAGAAGGGGCAAAGTCATTTCGCGATAAGTGGCGCGAACAACTCAACAATAATATCGCTAAAAAATTAGGTAAATAGGAGGAAAAAATGAGAATACAAGATATTATAGAAGGCAAAAAAGAGTGGCGAGCGCACATGGCACGTGTCAAAGCACTGCCGAAAGATTATCAGATTGTTTATAAAGAGATCCAAAAATATCTCTTTAAGGTCGGCCCTGTTGAGCTAACCGACGGGACGGGTTTGCTCTCAGGGATTATCGATCTTTTTGAAGAAGGTGCGGCCTTGGGGAAAGGCGTGCTCGAAGTGACGGGCAGTGACGTAGCGGTTTTCTGCGACGATCTAATCAAAAACTCAAAAACTTACGCTGATCTTTGCCAAGAATATGTTAACCAAGAAGTTAACAAGACCATGACAAAATCTAAGGATAAAACAAAGTCAAAAGGGGAATATCGCGATTGAAAAAGAAATTGAAGTGAAAGGGGATGGTAGAGTGTGTAAATACGAGTGGATATTATGCCCAATATGTGGCAACAAAACACGAATCAAGGTAGGTGGGGATACGGTGCTTGAAAACTTCCCGCTATTTTGTCCCAAGTGTAAGCAGGAAACGATAATCAATGTAAAACAATTGAATATATCAGTTATAAAAGAGCCAGACGCTAAGACGCAGAGCCGATAATATGTGAGAGAAAATCACAGTTGTCGGCTCTTTTTTATGATAACTACTCAAGCAGCATTAAAAGGATTAAACGCTGTTTGAGCAAGGTTACTATAATGTAGGGAGGAAAAGAAAGTGAATAAAAATATCATACAAATTAAAGGGGTAAAGAAGACATACAAAGATGTAGAAGTACTCAAAGGAGTAGATTTGGAAGTAGAGAAGGGGAAGATATTAGCATTACTAGGTTCCAATGGAGCAGGAAAAACGACGATGATTAGAATCATGGCTACTTTACTTAAAGCAGATGCTGGAAGTATTGTAATCAATGGTTATGATATTGAAAAAACCCCAGGCAAAATTAGAGGATCTATCAGCCTTACTGGTCAGTTTGCTGCTATTGATGAAATTTTGACTGGACGTGAAAATCTTCAAATGATAGCAAAACTTAGACATCTTAAAAATCCAAATGCAGTAGCAGATGAGTTAATTAATCGCTTTGGTATGGCAGATGCTGCAAACCGCAGAGTAGGTACTTATTCTGGAGGTATGAAAAGACGAATTGATATTGCAATGAGTCTTGTAGGGAATCCAAAGATTATTTTTTTAGATGAGCCAACTACAGGTCTTGATCCAGAAGCACGTTTAGAAGTTTGGAAGATTATAAAAGAGCTATCAACTGGAGGAACTACAGTATTCTTAACAACTCAATACTTAGAAGAAGCTGAACAACTTGCAGATATAATTGCTATTCTGCATGAGGGCAGGATTATCGCAGGCGGCACACTCGCGGAATTGAAAAAGCTGTTCCCGCACGCAAAGGTGGAGTATGTTGAAAAGCAACCGACGCTTGAAGAGATATTCCTCGCAATTACCGGTAAAAAGGAGGAAAAAATAAATGGAATCAACAAATAAATATTTTTTTAAAGATATGAGCATTATGTTTGGGCGCTCTATGCGTCATATTTTTAGAAGTATGGATACAATTATTACTGTTAGTATCACACCAATTGCGATTATGCTATTATTCGTTTATGTATTTGGCGGTGCAATAGAAACTGGTGCGGAAAATTATATTGATTATCTATTACCAGGTGTAATGCTAATGACTATTGGCAGTGGTATTGCATATGTAGCTTACCGTTTGTTTACTGATAAAGATCGTGGTATCTTTGAACGTTTTCACTCTATGCCTATAGCTCGTTCTACAGTATTATGGGGGCATGTATTAACCTCATTAATTTCAAATGGAATTTCTGTAGTAGTAATTATATTCGTTGCATTATTAATGGGTTTTCGTTCTTCAGCAGGAATCTTAGAGTGGTTAACAGTATTTGGAATTCTTGGGGTATTTACACTTGCTTTGACCTGGATTGCTGTAATCGCTGGGCTTGCTGCAAAAACACCAGATGGTGCAGGTGCATTCTCCTACCCAATTATTTTCTTGCCATTTATTAGTTCTGCTTTTGTACCAACAGATACTATGCCTTCAGCAGTACGTATTTTTGCGGAAAATCAACCGGTAACTAAGATAGTTGAAGCTATTCGTAATTTATTATCAAACCAACCGGTAGGTAATGATATATGGATCGCTCTAACTTGGTGCGTCGGAATTATGCTTGTAGCATACATCATTGCAATGAGGACATATAAAAAGTGTGTGTAAAATATATAGCGACTGGATTGACTATGAATTTTTAGAAGGATACAAAAACATTTTAGAAAGCGATGCGCTCCTGTCTATTGAAATAAATAAGTAGACTAAAACTCGATTTAATAGCGAGATATGGATACAGGGTATGAGAATGTGATAGTTAGAAGTGTAATGAAGTTGTGGCATATAGTAATGAAAGCGAATATCATACATTAAGGAAATATTGCAGAAAAGGTGCTGTTTTTTATGCCACATAGTGTTAATAGACGGTGTCCTGCAAATCATTATACTTATGTAATAAGGGCAGGAGACATGCTATATGAAATTGCAAATAGGTTTAATGTGAATCTTTCAAATCTACTTGCAGCAAACCCCGGAGTCGATCCATACTATCTTAGAATAGGTGAAACAATATGTATACCAGTTTGTCCTCTGAATCATACTGTTAAAGTTATTCAATGGGGTGATACTTTATATCAAATTGCCCGGAAATATCATGTAAGTGTTGCACGTATTTTGGCCTCAAACCCTGGGGTTAATGCTTATAATCTTAGGGTCGGTCAAATTATATGCGTTCCTCTCGGGTGTCCGTCCGGGTATTTAGTTTATACGGTGAAAAGCGGAGATGCTTTGTTTTCAATAGCTAATAAATATTCTACAACAGTGCAGGAATTATTATCAGTTAATCCTCAAATAACAAACCCCAATATCTTATTTGTTGGACAAAAGCTTTGCGTGCCGGTAATTGATTCTATAGAAGATCAAATAAGAGAAATGACATTAGAAGAGAAAATCGGCCAAATGATGATCGTTGGATTTAATGGCTATGCAGTCAATGACCATATAAGAGAAATGATTAGAAAATATCATGTAGGCGGAATTATTTTGTATGACTACAATGTAGAAAGTACAAGTCAGCTGTTAGCATTGATTAACACATTGAAAAGTGTAAACGCAGTAAATAAAATACCATTATTTATTACGGTTGATGAAGAGGGTGGACGGGTAAGCAGGATGCCTCCAGAGTTTTTGAATCTTCCTACCAATGAAGCAATAGGTGATATAGATAATCCACAGCTTTCCTTTGAAATTGGAAAAGTTATAGCAGAACAGATAAAAGCATTTGGTTTTAATATGGATTATGCACCTGTCCTAGATATAAATAGTAATCCCAACAATCCTGTAATTGGAGACAGAGCATTCGGTTCAAATCCTCAAATCGTAAGCAGGTTAGGCGTGCAAACCATGAAAGGTATTCAAGCAGGTGGTGTCATTCCAGTTGTCAAGCATTTTCCGGGTCAT
This sequence comes from Anaerovorax odorimutans, assembly GCA_016841185.1. Taxonomy (GTDB): domain Bacteria; phylum Bacillota; class Clostridia; order Peptostreptococcales; family JAAYPU01; genus JAENZQ01. The sequence goes on along the minus strand of JAENZQ010000011.1, from coordinate 87,296 downwards.
GGTGATACATCTGTAGACTCTCATGTAGGGTTGCCTGCTGTTGATCATGATTTAAACAGACTTAGAAGTTTTGAGCTTATACCATTTGAAGCAGCTATTAATAATGGAGCAGATGCGGTAATGGTTGCACATATATTATTGAATAAAATAGATCCGCGAAATCCAGCTTCCTTATCTAAAACTATTATTACGAATATTTTAAGAAATCAATTGAATTTCAATGGTGTGGTTATTACAGATGATATAACAATGGGTGCTATTGTTGAAAACTACGATATAGGGAACGCAGCAATAAAAGCTGTAAATGCCGGAAGTGATATCATTTTAGTTGCGAGGGGTTATAATGATGAAATAAAAGTGATTAATGCTTTAAAAAATGCAGTAGAAAGCGGAATTATACCTCGACAGCGCATAGATGAAAGCGTATATCGGATATTGAAATTAAAAGAAGAGTATAATTTAACGGATAATAGAATAAACTCAATTGATGTTAATAGAATCAATAGAGAAATAGAAGCTGAGGGACAAGGGGACAGGTTCGTTGTCCCAAAAGAAAAAATGTAATGAAATCACCGTGGTGATGGATGTGATAGGATACGTAAGAGAAAAGAGTGAAAGCGGAATACAGCACATATATTTTAAGAGGGATAAGCCTGCAGGATATATTCGAAGAGGATGAAGTTCGATAAATATCCCCCCTCGCCCGAGGAGAAAAAAAGATAATCATATCAAAAAAATATATAATATTACAAAAATTACCAAAAAATTACCATATGTATGATACAATATGTTTGAGCATAGTTGGGTTACATATGGTTTTTATTTTATTATATAAAAAAGCTGTATAGAATACATTTGTTCAACAGGAGGAGTTAAGATGAAAAAAAGAGTTATTTTAATGTCTGTTATGGTGTTATTTGTTTTGACATCCGCCAGCTGGGCACTGAGTTTCAGCGATGTCACAAAGAACAATTGGTATTATGATTCTGTAATGAAAATGACAGAGCAGGACATATTTAAAGGTTATCCCGACGGAACCTTTAAACCGGACAATGCGGTTGCATATAGTGAGTTTATAAAAATGTTTGTTGTGACCGTTACCGGCGAAGATGTAGGCAATAGCACATCCGGGCATTGGGCGAAAAACTACTATGACAAAGGCATAGAACTCGGCTTATACACCGAATATGACATCATGGAAAGCAATTTGGACGATGATATTCCGAGAAAGCTTATGGCTTTTATGGTATCAAATCATTTCTATGGAACAGAAATAAATAACTATGATTCAGTTGAAGCAAGTATTCATGACTTAGATCAAGGCAAACCCTATCAACATGAAATCATTAAATCTTACGGTATGGGTATCCTAACAGGCTATGAAGATGGTACGTTCCGACCGGATAATACCCTTACAAGAGCCGAAAGTGCCACCGTTATAAACCGCATACTTAACGAAGATGAAAGGGCACTTCCTTCTTTTAAGGAGACGGACAAGGAAGCATACTGGAAAAATGACCCAGAATATACTGAAATGGTGGCATGGATAGAAAAAAACAAAGAAAGAATCAACGGAGAACTACCGAAGGTGCAAGCCCCGGTGGATATCATAGACGGAAAAGTATATGTACATGATTCAACCAATAACTGGACACCGGACAATAGCCAATATGAAAACATTCATGAAGATATCTATAACACCCTTAAAACCTATTACCAATTTGCAAAAGAAAAAGGCTTAACATTAACGGTTGGTGGTGATAAAGAATACAACCGAGTCACCATTGGTATCAAAGAAAAATCAACCCATACGAACAATTTGTTTGCCTTTGATTTTTCAGGAACACCTTTAAAAGACTACTTTGAAGTAGATCCCTATGTAACACAAAAGTTCAACAAACTCTTTACAGATAGTAGTTTTAACAGCTATGAAGAATTTATTGAACATGACCGAATCGGTGATGAAGGTTTTATAGAAGTTAACCGAAAGGTATTCCAACAGCTTTACGGAGAAGCAACCGGCAGTAAAATGTGCGATTATGCGAAGAAAGTATACATCATGAAGTTTGATAAAGAAAACCAATGCCAAAAAGATTTAGACTTGGGTACCATTCAAATAGACGGCTACAATGTTTTTCATACCGATGAAGTGGGTGGAACTAATTTACTATATATAGATGAGCCTAATCGTTAAGGGGTGAGAGTATGCTTAAGAGAAAGAAACATTTTAAAATAACGATACTGCTTTTACTGGTTGCCCTGTTTATACAAATGCTACCTTTTCAGGTAGCATTTCATCCAGGGGGCATTGGGATAGAAAAAAGCAACAGCAAGGTTTACGCCATTGATAAAGAAATTGAATATGATGGTACTGGTGGTATTACCGACAGCGAAGCAGATATAGCCGTAGATCAAATGGTATACGGTTTAGGGGTAGAATTAAAGAACAAAGATTATAAAATTTTAAACGGCAGAATCTACATCATGTACGGTATTATCGCTTACGGATTTCCTTCCTTTAATGATAAGAAAACACCGGCAGAGTATCCGGAGCTTAAAAGAACAGAATATCGGTATTTAGGCTATGCGGAAGACGGCACCATTATCACCAATGACGATTTTCCCGATGATGCAACAGGGGATGCGGAACTGCCTGATAAAAACTGGATATATTCCGATCCTACTAAAGAGTCATGGAATAAATTGGATAATCTTACTCAGAATGAAGAAGACGCTTTAATTCACTACATCTTATTTGAAGGTGATTTAAAAGATGATGGATCTCCTATAGATTTAAAAGCTAATGAAATTCTCGGGACTTCCAATACGGAAGAACTTAAAAAATATATCACCTTGCAGACTTATCCCACCATAAAGGGCAGAGGATCCTTTAAGATTATACATATAACCCATAGTGGTCGTGAATATTATGATACTTTTACAATAGATGCCTTTGAAGATGAAATCGAGCTGAAATGCCGGGTAGAAACAGATAAACCCGAATATATCATTCTTCCCAAGGAGAATTATGTGGATGTGGTGATAGACGTAAGTGCGGTAGAAGATTTAGGAAAATTCCCCTCTACATATATTACCAAAAGAAGTGTTAAATATGACGGAAAAACAAAGGACGGCAATTACGGACAATACACGGAAAGAATCTATAAAAGTGATTTAAATGAAGGGTATAATGAGATAGACATAACCGGACATGCTGAATTCACATCTATTTTTCCTTCAGACGGAGACACCGGAAATGACGGTATTATACGAAAAACAGATACGGAACTAATCAAAGTAATAGTTGTAAAGGACGAACTGTATGTCCGATTGGGACTACCTCCTACAGCAGGTATAGATGAACCTTATTTAATCGAAGATTTGACTCATTATCCTGAAGGTGAACAAGTAAAGTCTTCAAAACTGTATAAAAGAGTATCAAACTCATGGGAGCTGATCGAAACATGGGGAAAGCTTTCCGAAAGTATGACAGACAGCCATCCGGTAAAAGCAACCATAGATTATAAATTGGTTGTTGAACTGGAAAACGGAGAGATAGGAGAAGATATAAAAAGCATTAAAATAATAGACGACAGATCCGTAGATGCGACAGCAGACTTGGAACTGGATATATGGACTTACGAAGGACATCCTGCTTATGCAAGAGACGTATCGGTTTTTGACGTGGAAGGGGAGACCTACAGGGCGGCGAGAGCCTATGAGGAAAACATTGCAACCAACCGTTTTAAAGTAGTAGAAAATACACCTCATACTTTAAATAGATTAAGTAGTACGAAAGCAAAAATTATCTTCAATGAAGTGGGATATTACAATGTAGAATTAAGAGTAAGAACTCAGGATGGCAACAATCTCTATGATATAGAACCTATAGAAGTCAGAAAAACACCTTATGTTAATGATTTTTTAGGAGGAGTACAAAAGGAAAATCGCAAACAAATATTAAATATTTCCGTCGCTAAAAATCCGGATTATCCCATTACTAACTTTTGGGTAGAAATAGAAGATGCAGAGACAGGAGAAAAAGTTCATTTGACTTCGCAAAAGCAGAATTCGGCAAACATAAAGACGAGAGATATAGCTTTAAGCGAAACAGAATGCTTTACTAATTATACCCTGGAATTTCTAACTAAAAATGATACGGAAAAAACATACAGGTATACAATTTATGTGAAGGATGCTAAAGGGGATACGGATACGGTAACCAAAGACTTTACGGTATATCCCGATGAACCGCCTGTTGCGCAAATACATATGTCAAATTCCTTTGTGAGAAATGAAGATAGTAATATTGCAGAAATAATAGCCGAGGACATGACAATAAGCTCAGACGGCGATCAGGTAGAAAGAACGTGGCAAGTAGCCTTTGATACAAATAATAATAACGATTTTTCTGATGAAACCTATATAAATATTACAGAACTCGGATATGAAGATCTGTCTTTTGGGGCATTGAAAGAAGTTCAATTTAACAAAACCGGAGTGGGCAAATTTAACGTAAGACTGGATGTAAAGGAAGTCTGGACGGAACCTACTTTGGAAGAATATGTAACGGATGCGGACAGGCTAACAGATTATACGGAAAAAATATCTGAAGTTACTAATATTCCACCGAGAGTCAGCTTGGAACCTGTTAATACCGACATGGAAGACATAATTATACTCACTCCTGAGAATCAGAAAGAGTCTTTGAAATCTAACCTTAATACTCTTAATAACAGTATGATATCCAACGCCATAGACAGTCAGATAACAGTATCATCATTTAAAGAAGAAGCCGATAATACAGGAGAGGCTTGGTCTAAGAGTATGAATTGTCCTGATTACTATGCTAATACACACTATAACAATTTTGGATACAATTATCAGATGGATAATACTAAGTTTTATAGGATAAGAGCAGGAATCGGAATAAATTCAAGCAATAGGCATGTAGAGGAACCTCCTTTTATAATTGAAGCTTTTGACAATGAAACCGGTAATTTAGCATGGTCGTATACTTTAGATGAAACTTACCAAAATTCGAGATTTCAACTAAAAAATGATGATTTAGAAAAGTATTTATATGTGGTTCCTAAAAATGGCGGCATGGATAAAATGATTATTATTGATAAAGCTACAGGTGCTTTTATTGTAGAAAAAGAAATTAGCTATAGTAAAGTAGAAGGCAGTTTTTATTTAAAAGAACATTTTTTATATATTGTCGGTTCTTCAGGCATCTATCAGACTGATTTAAACACAGGAATTTACACAAAAATATTTGATAAACCGACAAGCTGTCCTCAAAAAGTCGCAGGCAAAGTACATTTTGCTTTTAATGATGACACAGCTAATTATAGGGGGATCTTAGATTTAAGTACAGGTGGAATTGAACAACAGCTTATAAAATCTTATGGCATTGACGAAGGGTATACGGCTTATGAGCCTGTGGCTATAGATATGTATGGAACTTTTGTTCTTTTTAAATCCAATAAGTTTTATATTTATGATATTAATAATATATGTATTAATGAAGTAAGAGATACATTAAATGGTATAACATATGGGGTTATAACAGATTTTAATTCTAAAATAACTCATGTTTATACTTATGATTATAGTAGTGCTTCTAATGGTAGGAGACATAAATTTTTTGTTGGGAATGTAGTAACAGGTGAAACATGTTTAGTAGATAAGGTTAAGGTAGGGAGTAAAGCAAATGAATCATTTGGGGATATTTTACTTAATAAAAGTATAGGAAATACTGTATATATAATCATTGATGGTAATTCTGAAGACGGTTGGATGAATACTTCTGTTTGTTATGAGATAGAAGTGGATAATGAAAGTATAGACACAGGTCAACTTGTAGACAGTAGTTCGACTTGTGAGTTTAGTATTTTAAAAGATAATTACGCCGCATTTATAAGTATAAAAGATAGTTATACAGAACCCGGAATACAGTCTATAAAACTAAATAAATTAAAATCGACACTGCAAGGCAATATAGACAGAACTGTAAATAAAGATGCCTCATTCAGAGAAGGATACCAAAGAAATGTTGTTATTGTTGATAATCAACATCCGTCTAATACGGAGATAATGAGTACTCTTATACAATCTATAAAAAATTTAGGTGCAAAATTTACCGGAATAGGAAATATGATAGCAGGTAATCATTATTTAGTTAAAATAAAAGATGCCCTTTTAGGTAATATTGTTCAATACAATACTTATAATATTGAAAATAATCTTATCAATTTAGGAAATGTAATAAATACTAAAAAAGAAGAACCTAAAAATTCTGTAATAGGTTTAACAGGAACTGGACATTCAAACGCAAGCTTAAATAAATCTGTTGATTTAGACCCTGATAGTGAATATTGTTATGAATATGATATTAAGTATATTAATAAGGGTTCCATGACCAATGCGGATGTTTTTGATATTAACCATGATTTTACAGATGTGAGTTATGCGGGACAGAAGCAAGTTGCAGTACCAACGGGAGAAATGGAATTTGAAAACTTTGAAAATGGAAGTTCAGGGTTAAATGAATTTTTTCAATATAATGGACATTGGAGAGTAGGGGGGCATTATAAGATAACAGGTGCATACGGTGCTGTAAGAGATAAAAACCCTAAAAATCCACCTGATACATTAACATCTACAATTACATTTACCACAGATAAATCGGCAGTATTGTCTTTTGAATATGATTATATTATGGAATATAGAACAACAAGTAGAAACTATGACGATAGTACAGATTTTAGTATTAAAATAGATGGACAAGATATTCCAAAACATACCTTATTAAGACATTTAAATTCTCAAGATATTGTTGCGGGTAATTCATCAGCTAGTTCGGCGCATTTCGAAGGTTCTAATTTATATTATTCTAAAATTATTCCTCCTGGAGAACACGAAATTGAGTTAAAATACTCTTATTATTATAAAAATTCGCATTATGCGTACATAGATAATCTTAGTGTAAGATATGTAGATTTTAAAACAGACGGTAGTTATGATAGTGGACAACTTGTAAAAAATAGTAGTTCTATAGTAGAGGATAATTGGATGAATATACAAGGTAATTTTACAGTACCGAATAGCGTAGCTAAGTACGCTTATACTAACAAAGGAGAAAATATATACGAAAATTTTTCTGATGACAATTTAAATTTCCAATTTGACGGGAATTATAGAGCGACTTCAGGTCAATATAGACCGATAGAACAAGATGCTCCTTCAGACCATAACCATTCAGGCTATGGAGATTCAGATAACCCTGAAGATGATTCAAGATTTACTGAATTGACAGTGACTGTACCTCCAGGAAATATTGGTTACCTGGCATTTGCAGTAAAACCAGTGTTTACGTATGTAAATCGTTCTTATGGTGACTATGGTGATATATTAGGGCGTGTTTATTCACAACAATTAAATTTTAATCATTATATTACATATCAACCTTATCCTTCTGGTTATAGGTCCTATTGGATATATTTTGGAGATAGAATAGGTCCGGGAACTTATAAAATAAAGTTCACATCATATGCTATATGGGGGAGAATTAAAAAAGATGGTTCATGGCCAAGATTTGGATGGAGAAATAAAGGGTATTTGGCTATAGATAATCTGAATTTAAGATTAGAGCCTTCAAATTATAATGTTGAAAATAATTTTACTGATGATAATGCTAGAGTTTATACTGTTTCAAAAAAATATGATAAAACATCAACATTACAAATGAAATATAGTAGTACTAAAGATTCTAATTTTATGATTGAAAATTTTAAATTATACAAAGTAGTAGATGGAAAGAAAATATTGCAACATAAATTTGATGCCTTGTCTCAAGAAGAATTGGAAAGATTGTTTGATATTGATACATCGGCTAATGCAAATATTAGCATAATTAATGAGCCTATAGATTCAGAAGCGGAGGAAGAAGCTCCGTTGATTTACAAGAAAGGACAGCTTGTTCTATATAACGTTTACTACGATGATTTTGAAAATGACCCCAGTAAGAAACAATATTGGCAGTATACCCATACTCCATGGGCAGACGGACTTCATCCGGATGCAGGCAAAATTTTAAATGAACCTATAGATAGATTTTATATTGACGGGAAATACACCGTTAAACATTGGCAGGAGGACAGCACCGGTGTTGATTCTTATGACAAGCTCAGTAATGTGGAAGAAATCATCTTTTATGTCGAGGGGACGGATATGGCTCCTGAAGTTACATATATAAAAACCATTCCGGGAGAGGTTAAAGAAGGCGATGATTATAGAATAGAAATCGGCGTATGGGATGAAGATTTAGATACATTGGATACGACAATAGAGCTGTTTAAGAACAACAGATTGATTTATACATACAAAAAAGATGGTGTTGCACCTGTAAACGGTGAATATACTCCGGTCATATCCGGATATGCACCGACGGCAACACCGGGGAAATATACTGTGGTGGCAACGGCTTCGGATGGAACTGCAACAGGAGTGAGAAGCTATACCTTTACGGTGGTTTCGGAAGGCAAAATTGAAGGAATGGTAAATCATACTGAGCAGTGGGATATAAACCGGAAGAAATATAATCTGAGCAAAACAGGGACGGAAGAAAGCCCCAGGGGTTATAATGTATTCTGGTCCGGTGAACGCTTTGTCTTACAGGGAAGTGCAGAGGGCAGGCCCATATCGGTACATGTACAGATTTTAGAGAATCCTTATTCAACCTATCTTTCTTCTTTCGACGGCGGCTCAACCTGGAAGGGCGATCTCTGGGAGGAGAGCATGATTAACAGATGGGGAGTAGATTCGCCGGAACCTTTAACTTTCAGATTTACCGCTAACTTCAACGGGGGAATAATACGAACGGATGATGTTCAAATCATTGTAGATGACAGAGATCAGTATTGGCAATATCATCAGAAGTGGTAGCCTGTTTTATGTACAAGTGGACATTTCTTTTGAACCGTCCCCTTTGTTTGCGTTGATAACCAAGCTGTTTAAAAGGTCCCGAATGAACTATCCACTGTATTTGCATAAAAAAACAGGGCAGATGTTACTCTGACCTGCTGTTTTATGCTGTTTGAATGATTGTTGTTTTATTAGGCAACACAAACATTGACCGCTCTGAGTTTGCGGCTGTTTTTCGGATCTGTTTCAGTATCGAATGTGACCTTTTGGCCTTCATCCAAAGACTTGAATCCGTCAGATTTGATTGCAGAAAAATGCACGAACACATCATCTTCACCGTTGTCACTGGAAATAAAGCCAAAGCCCTTTTCCGAATTAAACCATTTTACTGTACCGTTATTCATTTGGGTACCTCCATAAATATTATTTTGTACCCAGAATAAAACAAAAAAACTCACATTATCTCGCAAACCACCAAACAACAATGATTCACAAATATGTGAGAACAAAGCAATATTTTGGAATACTTGTTTAGTGTAGCACCTGATGCAGAACTTGTCAAGCAAAAAACGATTTTTTTTACTATGTACAAGGGGACGGTTCTTTTGTTTGCATTAGAGCTGATGAAATGATACAATGATTAGAAATGGGGTGATAAAATGCCAAGAACAGCACGAGTAAAAAGTGCAACAGGTATATATCATATAATGATAAGAGGAATAAACAGACAAAATATATTTGAAGATGAAGAAGATAACAGAAAGTTTATTGAAATACTGGGAAAATGTAAAGCAATAAGTAAATTTGAGATATATGCATATTGCCTTATGGGAAATCATGCACATATATTAATAAAAGAGCAAGAAGAAGCAATAGATCAAATATTTAAAAGAATAGGATCAAGATATGTATATTGGTATAATAGAAAATATAAAAGAATAGGACATTTGTTCCAAGATAGATATAAGAGTGAACCTGTTGAAGATAATGCATATTTCATGACAGTATTAAGATATATACTGCAAAATCCTGTTCAAGCAGGGTTGTGTAATAAAATTGAAAAATACAACTGGAGCAGTTATAAAGAATATATAAATGGTAAAGGTATCACTGATATAGGATTTGTATTGGGTATATTATCACCTAAAGTGGAGGATCAAAAAGAAGTATTTATTGAATTTATAAATACTTCGAATAATGACAGGTGTCTCGAAATAGAAGAAAAGAAAAATAGAAAAACTGATGAAGAAGCAAGGACATTAATAAGAAAAAAATTTAAAATGGAAGCATATGGAATTCAGAATTTGTCTTACGAAAAGCAAATAAATATATTGAAATATCTAAAGAATCAAAATGACATTTCAATCAGACAAATTTCTCGAATAACAGGATTAACAGTACATAAAGTTTTCAAAGCATAATAACAAACAAGGAACCGTCCCCTATGTTTGTTGGAGGGTTAATATGTCAACAATACCAAAAGCTTTTCAATCCAATAAGCATTATTATTCCCCACGGCTTCTCAAAAAGTTGGAGGGAATTTTTGCTGTACCGTTGACGGTGGTGGAAGCCCCTTCAGGTTATGGTAAGACTACGGCGGTATGGAATTATATAAAGGACAAACTGCCTAAGGGCACTCCCGTCCATTGGTGGAGTGCAGCCGAAGATGCTTCGGAAACTTCATGGACAAGACTGTGTAGGGAGATTGAACATATAGACCCTCCCTCGGGAAAACAGCTTCTCTCTTTCGGTTTTCCCAGAATGATGAATGCCTGGGAGATTGGACATGTGATAAGCAATCTTCGCAGCGATACCCAGTCGGTACTGGTATTGGATGATTTTCATTTTTTACAGAAAGAACTGCCAAGAACGGTTATGTCGGCTCTTCTTTCCTATGCAGGAACGAAACTCCATCTGGTTATCATCACCCAAACAACGCGTCCTTTTCCTCTCTCTTTTTTCGAGCAGGCAAATGTCCATTATATACGGATAGAGGATCTGCGTCTGAATATTGAAGACGTGCAGCGTTATTGCAGTCTTTGCGGGGTTTCCGTTTCAGAGGAAGAAGCAGAACAGCTTTATGAGTACACGGAAGGGTGGATAGTGGCGCTTTATCTTACCGTATTGCAAATGCAGCGGGGGGAAGGTTTATCTCCAGGTTTGAGCCTCCTACAGCTCATGGAAAGTATCGTATGGGAAAACATGAGCAGCAAGGGGAAGGAATTATTTTTTCATATTGCTCTTTTCCCCAGCGTAACCATCGAGCAAATTTGTTTTCTGCTTCAGACCGATTCTTTGCCGGAAAGCATGTTTGCCTTGTTGGAAGAAACCCCCTTTGTTGGTTATGAGATTGAAGAGCATCGTTATGTACCTCATGCCGTTCTCAGGGAAATGCTACTTAGGAGGCTCAAGGCGGCGGATTCACAGACAAGATTGAGCTGTTACAGCCGGGCAGGTATGTGGCATGCACGGGCAGGAGAGATTGTAAACGCACTTACCTGTTTTTTCAAAGTAGACGATTATGATTCTATCCTCTCCCTGCCACTGACAGGGCTGACTCTTGCCCGTATCGACGGCGTACCTTTTACAGAGCTTGCAGTCGGTTTTTTAGCCAATTGCCCCATGGAGCTTAAACGCAAACACCCCATCTCACTTTTACGCATCGCTTATGCGTTCATTGGTGCAGACAAGCGTGAACAGGCAGTGAGGCTGATGGCGGAGATTAAGGATATTATTGGGAAAGTGAAAGACGAAAGCGAAGGGAATGCTTTAATGGGCGAATGGACGCTGGTTTCTGCCTATTTGGCATTTCCCGACATTATAAAAATGGAATCTATCATGAAGAACGCGGCAGATATTATTGGAGGCAGATGCCGGACCTTTGACGACCGTGAGTCTTTTGCCTTTGGGCTGCCCCTTACGATATTTTTCCATAAGACGCCCGGCTGTCTGGATAAGGAAATACAAGCACTTTCCAATGTCATAAAGTTGTTTTCTATATTCACCGGGGTGAAAAGCGGTGCAGATGTGCAAATGAAGGCAGAAGCGGCTTTCTATCGGGGAGCCATTGAGGAGGCGGAAAGACTGTGTTATCAGGCAGCCTATTTTGCTAAAGGAAAGAATCAGTGGACGGTACGGGCAGGAACGGTTAATCTGATGGCACAGCTGGCCTATAAGCGTGGCAGCAATAATGACTTGTCACAGTATGTCAAGGAACTGGAGGAAACCACAGGTCACGATCCTATATGTTCTTATGCGACGCAAATGCTGGGGATGGATTATCGTGTGTGGCTTGGACTGACCGAATTGGTTCCTGAGTGGGCTCGGGATGACATAGAAGCTTTTCCCGACGCTCCTTCGTGGTTTAAGATTTATTGGAGTTATTATCATCTGGGTATTCTCCTGCAGGAGAAAGAATATGTGCGGCTGGTGGGAACAGCGGAAGCTGCAATTCTGGAATGTCGAGAATCAGGTTACCTGATGGCGGAAATATACCTATACGTTATCGTAGCAATGGGCTGCTTTGAAGCCGGACAGCACGAAAAGGCATTTGACTATGTAAAAAAAGCCCTTGTCAAAGCTGAGCCCGACGGTCTCTATCTTCCTTTTACCGAATTTAAATGTATGCTGGGTAATTTGGTGGAGAAAGCTTTTTTGGAGATGGGGAAAAAGATGCCTGAGGAAATCGCTGAAGGCGGACAGATAATGGCGGATAACTGGAAGCTCCTGATACGGCTCAGTTCAGAAAGCGGGATGCTGCCCTACGACCTGACCGAAAGGGAAATGGAGGTGGCTACCCTTGCCGCCAAAGGCATGAGCAACAAGGAAATCGCCTCCGTACTGTATATTACGGAGACAACGGTCAAATTCCACCTGCGCAATGTGTTTTCCAAACTGGGGATTAACCGCAGGAGCAAGCTTGCCAACATAATTGAATAAAAAATGACATAAAACTATCCTTTCGAACGGGGGAAAAAATGGAAATCTGCTTTATTATTATATAAAGCAGATTTTTTTGCGAAAAAAATTATAGTTATTTTACATTAAAATCAGCAAAAGTTTTAGGGTGTATTAACTACATAAAGGGGGTGCTTTGATGGGCTATATCCGTGCTGTCATCCCTTTGGAAGATTACCGGGTGCGTATGGAATTCAATACCGGCAGCAGTGTTACAGTGGATTTATCCCCTAAGCTGAAGACTGCCCGCTTTGCAGAGCTGGCGGATCAAGGATCTTTAATCCTGAAGCAGTTAAATGGGGAGAAAACAGCGTGGAAAAGTTACCAGCGTATCCTTCTTTATACAGCTTGGAAAAATATTTTTAAGGGAAAGGAGTTTGATTTATGAATTGGAAAAGTAAATGGATGGGAACAAAAAACAAAAGTAAAATAAGTGCATGGATATTGATACTGATGATGATGGTCTCCCTAATAAATCCTTTGCCGGTCTGGGCAGCTACAATGGATGTAGACCCGGATACAGTAACGGAGCAAGAAGGCTTTGACCAGCAGTTTACGTTAACTCTAACAGAAGATACGTTCCAATCCACTGTATCATCTGAGCATGTGGAACTGGGAGGTGACTTTCAGTCCCTGAGTGTGGGAGAGGTGGTTTACTCGGATAGCACTACGGTTACCACACGGGTTTATGGTGACTTGTATAGTGACAACGGTATAGGTACGATAAAAATCTATAGCGATGCATTGGTTGGTGAAAGTGATATTGTTGCTGAAATAAGGGTAGACTCCACAGGATCTACAGGAGGTTCAGGAACGGCGGAAGACCCTTACCAGATTTCCGATGCTTCCCAGCTTAACATGGTTCGCCATGACTTGAATGCACATTATAAACTGGTTAATGATATTGATCTGGGGGTAGCACCTTATAACCAGGGCCAAGGCTGGGAGCCTATAGGTACGAAGGATGATCCCTTCACCGGAGGTTTTGATGGTAACGGTCATACCATCAGCAACCTCTATATCGACCGCGATACTGATTACGTCGGTCTGTTTGGTGCTTTTCAAAACGCTGACATTAAGAATGTGGTGCTGGAGAATGTGAATGTCACCGGTAAGGATTGGGTCGGGGGCTTGGTGGGGGCTCAAAACAACGGCACCATTTCAAATTCCCACGCCACCGGCGACGTTCAGGGCAATGAAAAAGTCGGCGGTCTAGTGGGCGATTCTGCTTCTGGACAGATCACTAACTCCTACGCCACGACGGATATTGAGGGTTCTAAATCTGTGGGCGGTCTAGTGGGCTATTCTGTTTTTAGCCAGATCACTAACTCCTATGCCACGGGGAACGTTGCGGGTAATAACTATGACCATGCTGGTGGTCTAGTGGGCTTCTTTGATCGTGGCGAGATCATTAACTCCCACGCTGCGGGTAACGTGACCAGTAGTGGTAATTCCGATGGTGGCCTGGTAGGGTACCTCTATGAATCATCCATTGAAAACTCCTACGCCACCGGCGACGTTAAGGGTAATAACTATGTCGGCGGCTTGGTGGGTCAAAAAACCTTTTGTGACATTGAAAACTCCTATGCCACGGGAACCGTTAAGGGGAATAGCGAGGTAGGCGGTCTGGTGGGGTACAGCCATGGTACTATCACCAATTCCTATGCCACGGGCAGCGTAGAGGGTAATAACTATGTAGGCGGTCTGGTGGGGTACAACTCTAGTAATATCACCAATTCCTACACCACGGGCAGCGTAGAGGGTACTAACGAAGTCGGTGGTCTGGCGGGGTACAGCTCTGGTAATATAACCAAGTCCCACGCCACGGGAACCGTTAAGGGGAATAGCGAGGTAGGTGGTCTGGTGGGGTACCGCTATGACACCGTTACTATCACCAATTCCTTTTATAACCTCCAAACCACCGGCCAGGAGAACGCTGTGGGTTACGGAAGCGCCGACGGTGTCACCGGCCTAACCATCGACCAGATGAAAGAGCAAGATAGCTTCGGCGGATGGGATTTTCCTGCTGTCTGGCAGATTGAGGAGAATATCACTTACCCTTACCTGGCCTGGCAGAATGATAACAAGGACTTTGCCCCTCCGGTTTTTGCCGACGGTTATCCCCAGACCGAGAACGTTACCCATAATGGGCTGGACCTACTGGTGCAGGTGGATGAAGACGCCACCGCCTATTACATGGTGTTTCTAGAAGGAACCGACACTGGTACAGGAGACTTTACGCCTGTCCAAAGTGGGGACTTTGAGCTAACCGGCGGAACCGTCGAAACAGCAACCGTCACCGGGCTTGACCCGGAAATGAGCTACGACATCTACGTGGGAATCGAGGATACGGCAGGCAACCCTCAGCCCGACATACTGACGTCTATGGTGCAGGCGACCACCACATCAGCACCGGACACTACTCCGCCGACAGTTGCAGACGGGACTATAGGTACAAGCAGCCTCACCGATGCAGAAGTTACCTTGAATTGGAACAAGGCCACCGATAATGAAAGCCCTCAGGAAACACTGCAGTACCTTGTCTATAGATCAAACAGCAATAATATTGACACAGTAGAAAATATGGAGGTCAACGGAACTGCGGAAGGTACTTATGCCGCAGACATTGACACCAAGGAAATCACTGGCTTGACCGGTAGTACCACCTATTACTTCAACGTCATAGTCAAAGATGAGGACGGCAACAAAACAGCCTATACCATGAAGGAAGTAACCACTTCTGCCCAGCGCAGGAGCGGCGGTAGTAGGCGAAGTAGGAGGGCTGCTCCTGCCGACTCAGACAGCAAGTTTATCAGGAGCGGCACCGGCGGCAGTGTGAGTTTCGGTAATGCAACCGTTGAAATACCCGCAGAGAGCCTACCGGATAACGCCACCTTTAAAGTGGAGAAATTAACCGAAAGAGAAGCTGAAGACTTGATACCTTCGGGTCTGCGGGTTAAGATAGGCAGCGATGTCTACGAAATCACGACCAGCGGTGAGGGAGACTTCGGTGAGAACACCATCGCCATCAAAATCGCCTTCGATTCAGACCAGATTAGTGAAGGTGAAGAACCAGTGATTCACTACTATGATGAGGAAACCGAGGAGTGGACATCCCTGGAAACTACCGTCGAACAAGGTGTGGACGAAAAATGGTATGCGATGGTGGAAGTCAATCACTTGACCAAATTTGCAGTCTTCAGCACGGAAGTAGAAGAGAAAGAGATTGAGCAGAAGGTCATCCTTTTAACCTTAGACAAAAAGATGGTCACCGTTGACGGTAGCCAGTTTCTATTGGATGCCTCACCATATATTGATGCGGCGGCTAATCGGACATTGGTACCTATCCGTTTCGTCAGTGAAGCACTGAAAGCATCAGTGGATTGGAACCCTGAGACCCGCCAGGTTACGATCACAGACGGCAACAAAGAAATCGTCCTTACTATTGGGTCATCGAATGTTCTAGTAAACAGGGAAGAACAGACTATGGACTGCACACCATCGATCCATCCCCCCGGTCGCACTTTTGTGCCCGTGCGTTTTATCAGTGAGCACCTGGGAGCACAGGTGGCCTGGAATCCTGCTACGAGAGAGATCACCATTACCAGATAAACACCGGTATAGTATTATATATAACTGAAGCAACACCCCAGAGGTAAGGAAAGTGTCTCTGGGGTTTCTATCCTCGGTCTAACTGAAAAAACAGCCGAAATTATTGAATAGAAACTACAAAAAAACTTAGCCCTTCGAACGGGGCAAAAAGTTAACATTAAAATCAGCAAAAGTTTTTAACGTGTTTTAACGACATAAAGGAGGTGCTTTGATGGGCTATATCCGTGCTGTCATCCCATTGGAAGATTATCGGCTGCGGATGGAGTTCAATACCGGCAGCAGTGTTACAGTGGATTTATCCCCTAAGCTGAAGACTGCCCGCTTTGCAGAGCTGGCGGATCAATCGGTGTTTAACCATGTCAAAATCCACAACGAAGTAATTATATGGGGAGACGGCGTCTTGAAAATACCGGTGCATGAACTGGTTGAGGTAGCCATCACCGGAATGTAGAACCTATTTTGAATTAAAAGGATGAAGTGAGGAGTGAATACAGATGCGTTACATAAGTAAAATGATTAAAAATGGCAGGAGTTTTTCATGGTGTATGATTTTAACGGTAGTTTTGACATCTCTATATTTGCCGGGTCAGGCTCATGCCGCAGGTGTTGAGCCTATGGTTGCCGCCGGAGGCGGGCATACGGCAGCGCTAAGCACTGACGGTACGGTCTGGGCCTGGGGGAATAATAGTTCCGGCCAGCTGGGAAACGGCAGCAACATACATAGCTATACCCCCGTACAGACTGATATAAGATCTGTTTCGGCGATTTCCCTCGGGGTAGGTCATACGGTGGGCCTAAAGAGCGACGGTACGGTTTGGGCATGGGGAGAAAATGGATACGGACAGCTGGGGGACGGCACCAATATGCACAGCAATGTCCCCGTACAGGTGGTGGGTTTAACAGACGTTGCAGCGGTTGCCGCCGAATATAATCATACGGTGGCCCTGAAAAACGACGGAACAGTCTGGACCTGGGGACAGAATAATAGAGGCCAGCTGGGGGACGGCACCACAACAGAAAGCAGAGTCCCCGTACAGGTGACGGGTTTAACAGACATTGCAGCTGTTGACGCCGGAGATTATCATACGGCGGCCCTGAAAAACGACGGTACAGTCTGGACCTGGGGAGATAATTCATACGGTCAGCTGGGGGACGGCACCCAGGAAAATAGTCTCTCCCCTGTACAGGTGGCGGGTTTGGACGGAGTTGTCGCTGTTGCTGCCGGAGGAAGATATGAAAGTGGTCATACAGTTGCCCTAAAGGAAGACGGTACGGTCTGGGCCTGGGGGAATAATAGTACCGGCCAGCTGGGGGACGGCACCAGAGACTATAGACTCTCCCCCGTACAGGTTCAGGATATAGGTGGAGTTACAGCTGTTGCCGCCGGAGAAAGACATACGGTGGCCCTAAAGGAAGATGGCACAGCCTGGGCCTGGGGATTGAACATGCGCGGTCAGCTGGGAAACGGTGAAACAGAACTTTTTAGAGAACTCACCCCCATACAGGCCAATATAACAGACGTGGCAGCCATTGCCGTAGGACATAATCATACGGTGGCTCTAAAGAACGATGGCACGATCTGGTCCTGGGGAGAAAACGGTAACGGCAAGCTGGGAGACGGCAGCGTTATAACAAGGGAAAACCCTGTCAGAATCCTGGGAGCAGCCGAGATAGAGGCAGACCCCATGCTCCACGAGACCAATTTAAACGGCAGTACCTTAAATGTCAGCATACCCTTTGGTGATAGTTTTAAAGAAAATATAGGTGTGGATCAATTTACTTTAAACAATGCGCCGGAAGGTCTCACCGTGACCGATGCGGTTTACGATGCTGTTTATTCCCATGGAGATTGTACGCTCACCTTGGGCTATGAGGGTGATTTTGACACCGACATCCATGACTTCAGCGTCACAATTGAAGGGGATGCCCTGGACAGTGGACAGGCAATCACCACAAATACTTTAAGCATTACAGCTGTTGACGAACCACATATTACACCGGATGAGGCTCTTAATGAAAGGAATCTGGAGGGACGCACCCTGACCGTGGATTTGCAGACAGGAACCTTTGCAGACGCCGCTTTGAATCCCGGCAGCTTAACCTTAAACAACGCGCCTTCCGGACTAAGCATTGAAGGCGTCCATTACAGCAGCGATACACAATGTGAAATTGTTCTGTCCTTCGACGGAACGGATTTTGACAGTGATATTACAAATTTTGGCATCACCATAGACGGAAACGAACTCAGTGATGGGAACTCACAAACAACCGATGAAATCACCATTACTGCTTATGAAGAATCAGCCGTTATAACGGCCAACCAATCCCTGGAGGGAAACAGCCTGGACGGAAGCCTTTTGTCGGTTATACTGCAAAATAATACCTTCAGGGACGGTTCTCTGGATAAAGCCAATTTTATCTTAAACAATGCCCCGGAAGGCCTGAGCATCAGCAGTGTGTTTTATAACGATGCCACCCACTGTGTCGTAACCCTGTCCTATGACGGTACAGGTTTTGAAAATGATATAAATGATTTCAGTCTTACCATAAAAGAGGCGGAAATGAGCAGTAAAGGGAATGTATCCAGCAACCATCTGACCATTACAACACAGCCTCAGGAATTGTCCATAAGTACGGGCAACCTGCCTTCGGCTACAGTGGGTACGGCCTACAGTGAGACAGTACAGGCCGCCGGGGGAACAGGCGCATATACCTGGCGTGCAGAAGGATTGCCCTCAGGGCTCAGCCTGAATACGGAAACCGGAGAGATATCCGGTACACCTGATACTGCAGGCAGCAATCAAGTTACCTTTACCGTAGAAGACGAAAACGGAAACAGTGCAAGCAAGACGATAAACCTTTATGTGAATCTGACATCCGGCACAGGAAAATATATTGTTTCACCGGACTCCGACAGCAGTTATACCAACGGGACTGATGGAGATGGAATTACCGCCATGACAGTAAAAAGTGGTGTAACCGGCTTTAAATACTTTACCGTCAATATTACACCCTCAGAAACCCATAGTGGTGATGAAGTTGTGGTTTTCGTCCATTTGAGAAACGGCGTACAGCTAAGCATCAATGCAACAAGTGCCGATTTTGACAGTGTAAGCAAGGCAAAGGCGGGCTTCAACGTCCAAGCCGGTGACATAATAAAGGCATATGTAGTAGATGATTTGACAAACGAACAAGATTTTAATCCAACATTGCTGCAGTAAGGGGGTGAAAAGGCTTGAAAAAACATTTTTTATTCATATTCATTGTGTTAATTATTACGGCTTTTACTATTGTTCCGGTACAAGCTGCAGGGGAAACAGCGGCAAACTTAAATTTATCGGAAGCAGCCGCGGGAGATGAAGTGGCGGTATCGGGAGTATCCGATCCGGATAGCTGGATAGCTGTTAAAATAATGGATAGCAGAGGCAACATTGTTCTTTTCGACGAAATAAAATCCGACTCGAATGGTGTGTTTTCCAGTACCTTTAAGGTCCCGGATTGTCCTGGTGAGACATTGACTGTCATAGCAGGATATGGCAGCAATGTGGCTTTAGGCGATCTAACAGTGAATACCAAAGGATCCGGCAATAACAGAAGAAGAGCAACATCTGCTTCTGAACCAACCTTAAATGTTTCAATAAGTGTAAAAGGAAGTACTATTGCATCGACAACTGCTTCTTTGGATAGCAAAACCGGGATTGCTACAACAAAGCTGAACTCAAATAAATTGATCGATGCCCTTGCGAAAGCAGAAAAAGATTCGCAGGGCAATGCAAGGGTAACGGTTTCAATTTCTGAGGCAAAAGAAGCAAACTCCTATGTGACCGAGCTTCCCCCAACAGTACTCAATGCAGATGATACTTTTAGTATGGAAATTAAAACAGGAATCGGAACAGTTAACGTGCCCGGCAACATGTTGAGTGGCAATGAAACAGATGACATGAGTAGTGTAGGAATCAACATAGGATTGGCGGATGTATCCGACTTGAATGAGGAATTAAAAGAACAGATCGGAAACAAACCGGTGATTGAGCTTAAGCTGACATCAGCAGGAAGAACTATTGCATGGAAAAACCCTGAGGCTCCTGTTACAGTATCAATACCTTACACACCTACAGATGAAGAGCTTGCCGATCCGGAACATATTACCGTATGGTACATTGACGGCAAGGGCAATGTGGTGGAAGTTCCGTCAGGAAGATACGATTCTGACACAGGGATGGTAACTTTTACCACCACACACTTCAGCAACTATGCCGTGGCCTATGTAAAAAAGACCTTTGGCGACCTTGACAGCGTATCATGGGCAAAAGAACAGATCGAAGTTCTGGCTTCGAAAGGGATATTGAAAGGTATATCGGATAGTACATATTCGCCGCAAACCACTATAACAAGAGCAGATTATTTGTATGCACTCATCAGGACCCTTGGAGTAGATGCGGATATTGAAGGGAATTTCGCAGATATAAATAGTGATGCCTATTACTACAAGGAGATAGCTATAGCAAAAGCATTGGAGATTACCAATGGTACAGGAAACAACAAATTCAGTCCTGATGCAAGTATCACCAGACAGGATATGATGGTATTGACCGAAAGGGCCTTGAGAATGCTGAATAGCCTTGAAGGGCAGGGTACGGCTTCGGATCTTGACAAGTTTGCGGACAAATCACTGGCAGCAGCCTATGCAACGGAAAGCATTGCATCACTTGTAAAGGAAGGGCTTATAACCGGTGACGGAGAAAGCATTAATCCTTTGGGTAACACCACAAGGGCAGAAGCGGCGGTATTCTTATACAGGATATATAATAAGTAAAAGAGATTAGGAATCAGGGATCAAATAATAAAAGCTTATGAACGCAATAATAGAAACAGATAGCCATCAGGTGCAAACACACCAAAAGGCTATCTTTTTCTTGTCTGAGGAAAGCCATTTCATCCGCAACTTACATTAATACATGAGAGTACTAATTGTGATGGCATTGAATAATAGGACTTTTTTTGAAGTAAGTTTAGCTGTTTATGAGTATAATTGACTTGCGATCTTGTTTACGAATTATATACCATATTATTGAAATCATGGTACAATTATATCAGATGTTAAATGAAATATTAGTCAAAAGAGCCGCAAGCAATTAATAAATAATTGGGGAGATTTGAAAATGTCAAATGTAACTTACTACTTTTCAGGTACGGGAAATTCATATTATGTTGCTAAAACAATTAGCAATAACATTAACGCAATATTAAAACCTATTGTATCCTTGAAAAAGGGAGATATCATAGAAGCTGACACACTGTGTTTTGTTTTTCCTATTTATGATTTTAAACCTCCAAAGAAGGTTACGGATATTATTGAGAATCTTTCAAGTATAAAAGCAAATCGAATCATCGCCATCGGGACCTATGGAATAGCTTTATCATCTTCTTTAAACCATTTTAATAATACTCTAAGAAAGAAAGGTGTTGCTTTGTCCCAGGGATACGGTATTAAATCCCCACATAATGCAGTAGGTTCTACAGGCTTTACGGAGGAAGAAAATAACATAAGACTTGCTCATGCCGATAAAAAGATAGCTATCATAAGCAAAAACCTTAAGGAAGGGATTACAGGTTTTGTTGAGAGAACATCTATCTTTGAGGATAGGACTATAATTAGGCAATTTCCAAACCTGATGAGTTTCTTGTTTAAGCTGATTTTTAAGGGTGCAAAATCTTTTAGCTTTACAGTAATGCAAGATTGTATAAGCTGCAATCAATGTATTAATATTTGTCCCATAAATAATATTGAATGGGTTAATGGTAAACATGTGTTTGGCAGTGATTGTACAGGTTGTTTTGCCTGTTTGCAATGGTGTCCAAAGGCTGCGATACATCTTGGTAAATACAGTTTTGAAGAAATATTTATTAAACATTATCATCACCCTAAGGTAAAGGCTATAGATCTGATTCAAGGGACTCATAATCAAGACCATGTTAAAAACGGCCTCTATTAATATTTTGTGATGGATTTTGGAAAGGAAAGGGAAAATGAAAAAAGAAAAGATGAAAATAATTGAAGATATGTTTAGGAAGCAAGTGCGAAAAGATTCTAAAGTAAAGAATGCTTATTTATTGGTTCATTCGGAAAAGTTGAATCTTCATATGAATATTGCAGAAGGTGCAACAGGTAACATAACTGCTAATCCGCAACAACCGAATTATATGGCTAGTGTTGGTAAATTATTTACATCAACTATTGTTAGTATCTTGCATGAAAAGGGAGAACTATCTTTTGATGATAGAATAAGTAACTTTTTAGATGAGGAAATATTGAAGGGCCTTCATATTTACAAAGGTAAAGATTATACAAATGACATTAAAATCAAACATCTGTTGCAACAAACATCAGGTTTATATGATTATTTTTGGCCGCTAATAGATAAGCTTCTGGACGAAAAGGAATTTAATACGAGCCCACGGGAAGCTATTAACTGGGGTAAAAATAATTTAAAACCTTATTGCCCACCTGGAGAAAAAACAAAATATACGGATACGAATTATCATCTTTTAGGATTGATCATTGAAAATATTACAGGTAAGCCATTTCATGAAGTGTTGAAGGATTATATTTTTCTTCCTCTTGGAATGGAGAATGCATCTATGCTGCACTATTCTGATCCCATAAAAGAATATTCATATCCAATTGCCCATTTTAGTATCAACGGGACGATAGTGAATGAATTAAAAGACTTTGCTGAACTTGACTATGCCGGTGGTGGGGTTGTAGCTACTAATGAGGATTTACTTAAATTTATGAAGGCTTTGGTGGCAGGTCAAATCGTCTCAAAAGATACTTTAGAAAAAATGAAAAATGATGCAAATAATTTATATTTTGGAATAGATTATGGTTATGGTATTTGGCAATTTAGAACTATTCCGGTTCTCATGCCTCAAAAATATAATTGCTGGGGATGTGTTGGTGTAACAGGGGCATTTATGTTTTACCATCCAGAATTGGATGCTTATTTGATTGGAAATTTTAATGATGTTTCTTACAAGAGTAAAGGCCTTAGGTTTATGTTAAAAGTAATAAAAGAATTAGCAAAAGCTATTTAATAAGCCGTAGTATCTTAATCATTTTAACATTGGAGTGTGGCAGCTTTAGAGCGATGTACGAAGGGGGTAAGATCGTGCGTAAAGCAAATGCGATATAAAACCAAAAGACTTTATTTTCCAAATTGGATTGGTCATTAGCCAAAATACATAAAGATAAGATGAGGAAGAAATAAAATGCCAGAAAACGACAAACTATGATATAATTCATCATAAGTAAAATGTCTGTATTCAGTGAATTTATTATGGTTGAGAGTGATATATATGGCAGATCGTACTATCAAAAATTTTATTATATGGTCGATGATTCTATATTTCGGCTGGCTTTTATCTTTGCCTTTTTATGGACCTGTATTTTCCAAGGTTATTTCTATTGAAAATTTGGATGGCATTTCATTAATAACCACTTTTATTATTTGTCATACAATAACTTATCTGATGGCAGGCGTGAGCTTAAAGGACAAAAGTCGCTGGCACTCAATAATGATAATAAGCCTTTTAATAACCATAGCTTTCAACTGTATACTATTGATATCTTCCCAGTGGATATGGATGGTGGGTATGGCAGTCATGGGCGTATCATCAGCTTTTTATGTTTTAGGGTGGAGTGTGATATATGCTTTATCGGGTCAGGTAGCTGATCGGATTAAAATTATGTCACTGGTTATCATCGGCACTAATTTGTTATTATTGATTTTCACTTTTTTAGCATCATTATTTCCGACGAAAATTATATTGGTATTGATCAATATTCCTCTTATTCTGAATGCAATGATGATGCTTAAAGCCTCTAAGGCGTTTCGAGGTAAGCTGATAAAGCCCTATGTGCAGGTGCCTTTATCCAAGCCACTGGTATTAATATTCTCTTTATTTATCTTCGCAATCTACCTTAATGGCGGATTTATGTATCGCATCATGCTACCGGCTTTGAGTGTTAGTGAAATGTTTGGGACCTATTACCCATTTATCATATATATTACCGCATTGATTGTAATCTATAAGGCAAATCGGCAAGTGAACAGAACTTTGATTATTTATCTAGGTGTGTCATTTTTGGGGTTGGCCTTTATAGCCTTTGCGCTATTGGGCGAATTTCATTCAGGATATATCATGACTATCGGGCTGATGGAATCATCGTTTGCCTTCATAGACTTATTTCTATGGACGACCTTGAGTAGCCTGGCTTTGATTTATGGTGAGCCCTATAAAATATTCGGGATTATTTTAGCAGCAAACACATCCAGCATTCTATTTGGTGATTTTATCGGGATACAGCTTTTAAATGCCAATGAAAATACCAATTTTATCATAGCACTTCTATCCGCAAGCAGTATTTTGCTGGCAATCATTGTAATACCCTGGTTGATCAAGTCTATTGAACAAAAAACAGCACTGGTTATGAAAAATGAATGCGAAGTTGAAGGTCATTTTAAAATGAGTCCCTTCCAAGTATTAATGCAATATCTATTGCCAAATCAAAAGTTGACCCAAAGGGAAGAAGAGGTGGTTAAACTAACCCTTCAAGGAATGACTAACAAAGATATTGCACAGGAATTATTTATCAGCGAGCATACGGTGAAGACCCACTTGAAAAACATCTTTGGGAAATATGGGGTTACAAGAAAAAAAGAGCTGATGCACCTTGCCACGAGAAAAGAAAAGAATAGCATATAATTAGATAATAAATGTTAAAGACAATCAATACTCTACAAAATCCCACAAAAAGTGGGATGTTTTTTTTGTTTTTTTAATTAAGATGATATATATTGAAAGGTATTTTGTACATGTTTATGGAGTGGGGTGTTATTTTGGATGATGAGAGTATGAAGATTTTGATTTTGGTTATCACAATAATTTTAATAACCATCCTGATTCTGTTCTTGATAGGCGTATGAAGGAGCGACGGGAAGACACAAATGCCTAAGTCAGGCATTTTAGGACATGGAAGGGCGACGCCAATGTTCATCTGACCGACACGATAACACTTTATCATAGAACATAAGAATAAATTTTGGATTAATCACTTTTGGAAGGAGAAAAAATTAATGGAAAAATGGTACGGTTCTGAAGAAATTGTGGGGTTTACAGAAAGATGCTTTGTTCAAAAACTGAAAAAGCTTATTTTAATGTCGTCAGTGATCCTCCTGATGTTTTTGTTGTTTTCGGGTAGAGTATGGGCTTTTTCAGGTGGAGATGGCTCATCGGAAACACCTTATCAGATTTCAACACCGGAACAACTTGATGATGTCAGAAACTACTTGGGTAGTCATTTCATTTTGATTAACGACATTGATTTGACTACATATTTGTCAGAAGGCGGAGGAGGATATAATGAGAATGGATGGATTCCTATAGGAACATCGGGGACACCTTTTACCGGTACTTTTGATGGTAATAATCATATTATCACGGGACTTTTTATCGATAGGCCTTCAACGGGATATGTAGGTTTGTTTTCTTTACTAGATGATACCGCAATAATTTCTAACTTAGGACTAA
Organism: Anaerovorax odorimutans; assembly: GCA_016841185.1. GTDB lineage: Bacteria > Bacillota > Clostridia > Peptostreptococcales > JAAYPU01 > JAENZQ01. The sequence goes on along the minus strand of JAENZQ010000011.1, from coordinate 61,205 downwards.
AGGATGTAAATATTACAGGAGATTTCCTTGTAGGGGCCTTTGCTGGTGGTAGTTATGGGAGTATTTCGAATTCTTTTGCTACGGGTAATGTTACCGGCACATCGAATAATGTAGGCGGATTAGTGGGAGCAAGTATGGGTCAGATTTCCAATTCCTATGCAATCTGTAATGTGGATGGAACCGGTACAGTTGGTGGTTTAGTGGGATATAACAACGGAGGAAGTATTATTTATTGTTATTCAGTAGGGATTGTGACAGTTGATGAAGGGAGTGACCTAGGCGGATTGACGGGAAACACTTATATAAACGCTTCAACTTTTTATAATGTCAGCACAAACGGAATAGCGACAAATAACAGCGGTCAAACATTTCATAGCGGAACGCCAAAGACCACAACAGAGATGGTACAGCAAAGTACTTTTGAGGATGTTAGCTGGGATTTTACAAGTGTATGGTCTATCAAAGAAGGTGCGTCTTACCCTTATTTACAAGGGAGTAGTTATACACCTACGCCACCAGCCCCAGAAAGTGTTACTATGAGTCCTGCTGCTTTAGATTTTACATATGGAGATTCTATCTCAGAAACTTTATCAGCTACAATTGCACCCAATGATGCTGTTCAAACGGTTCTGTGGTCTACCAGTGATTCCAATGTAGCGGCAGTCAATGAAAATGGCCAAGTAACGCCAGTTGGAGTTGGGGAGGCTACTATATCTGCTGTCTCAACATCGACAGTTGGAACTAGAACAGGACAGGCCATTGTCATTGTTAATAAAAAAGAATTGACAATAGACGGATACTTTTTTGTGGGTGACAAGGAGTATGACGGTACAACGAATACCGCTATCGGTTACAACGAGCTTACTTTGGTAGGAGTAGAGGAAGGCGATGACGTTACACTGAACCCAGCGGTAGCTTTCTCTGACAGAAACACAGGATATAAGACTGTAATTTTAACAGAAGATACTTTTTTGAGCGGTGCCGATAAGGATAACTACATTCTTTCTTTGGCAGGTGCGCCAACTGCTAATGCCTATATTAATCAGAAGACAATGACAATAGGCGGAACATTTACAGTAAATGACAAGATTTATGATGGTACAACCGACGCCACTATAGATACTAATAATTTGACTTTAGAGGGTCTTATTACAGGAGATGAAGTTACATTGAACCCAAGGGTGGCTTTTGCTGATGAAAATATTGGAACTGGAAAGTCAGTCAGCTTTGAATATCCTTCGCTGACAGGGGCACAGAGCAATAATTATATACTGTCGAGTTTTGGTGCACCGACTGCTACTGCAGATATAGCACCTAAAGAATTGACGGTGGGTTCTGCAACAGCAGCAGACAAGATTTATGATGGTACCACTGAAGCTGTGATTACAGGCGCAACATTAAATGATGTTGTAGATGGAGACGCTGTCAGTCTTGAGAATCATACTGCTGGAGTATTTGCCCAAGCTGACGTAGATACGAATATTCAAGTCAGCACTTCAATGACTCTTACAGGAACGGATGCAGGTAATTATACATTGGCACAACCAACCCTTGCTGCGGATATAGCGACTAAAGAATTGACAGTAAGTGCAATTTCAGAAAACAAGACTTATGATGGTTCTGCTGAAGCAACGATAACAGGAGCCGTCTTAAATGGCGTTATAACAGGAGATGATGTTACACTTGCGAATCAAACAACGGGAACTTTTGCTCAGTCGGATGCAGGGACAAATATCAATGTCAGTATAGTGATGACCCTTTCTGGAACAGATGCCGATAATTATACGCTGACACAACCAACACTCACTGCGGATATAACCCCGAAGGAATTAACCATAGGTGGAAGCTTTACAGTAAGTGACAAGGTTTATGATGACACAACAGACGCTGCTATAGCTATAAACAATTTGACTTTGGATGGTGTTGTCGGAGTTGATGATGTTACATTGAACGCTGTGGTAGCCTTTTCCGATGAAAACGCAGGAACAGGAAAGGATGTAGGCTTTACTGGTACTTCCTCGCTGACAGGTGAAAAAAAAGATAACTATACACTGTCACTGACAGGCGCTCCAACGGCTACTGCAAATATAACAGCTAAAGAGGTGACAGTAAGTGCTAGTGCTGAAAACAAGATTTATGATGGTTCTGCTGAAGCAACGATAACAGGAGCCGTCTTAAATGGCGTTATAACAGGAGATGATCTTACACTTGCGAATCAAACAATGGGAACTTTTGCTCAGTCGGATGCAGGGACAAATATCAATGTCAGTACAGTGATGACCCTTTCTGGAACAGATGCCGGTAATTATACGCTGACACAACCAACACTCACGGCGAATATAACCCCGAAGGAATTGACAATAGGTGGAAGTTTCACAATAAGTGACAAAGTTTTTGATGGGACGACCAATGCGGCTATAGATATAGATAATTTGACTTTGGATGGTATTGTCGGAGTCGATGATGTTACATTGAACGCTGTGGCAGCCTTTGCTGATGAAAACATTGGTGCAGACAAGGCAGTAAGCTTGACAGCAGATTCTGCTTTGAACGGTACGGATAAAGATAACTATATTCTAACGTTGGTCGGCGCACCGACAACGATGGCCGATATTATAGAAAGTAGTAGCGATGGTAGTAATAGTAGTAGTAGGAGAAGAAGTAGCTCTGAAACTTCAGTACAATCATCGACAGACGCACAAAATGTAATCATAGCGCCGGTACCTGAAGATGAAGCGGGTGTTGCTTCCACAGAAATTGATTTTGAAACGTTAGACTCAACCTTAGAGAAAGCATTCGTTGATGATGAAGGGAAAAAGAATATAGAGATTGAAATACCTTCACTTAAAGATGCGGATGCATATGAATTTACTTTACCTACAGCGTATTTATCGTCTGATGATGCAGATGTACGGTTTAATATAAAGACAAATATAGCGGAGATTAATCTAACGGGAAATATGATAGAAGAAGTCACAATAAGCTCAGAGAAAGTATCTTTGACCATTGCACAAGCGGATTTGTCTAAAGTCGATGAAGAAACAAGGGATAGAATAGGCGATAGACCAGTCATTAAGCTAAGCTTGGAATTAGATGGAGAACCTTATGTATGGAATAATGAAGATGCCCCTGTAACTGTAAGTATTCCATATACACCAACTGAAGAAGAAATGGATAATAATGAACATATCACCGTATGGTATGTAGATGGTAGTGGAAATGTTATAGAGGTACCTTCCGGAAGGTATAATCCAGAGACGAAAATGGTGACATTTACGACCACACACTTTAGCGACTATGCAGTGGTCTATGTGAAAAAAACCTTTGATGATTTAGGAACTGTGTCATGGGCGAAAAAATCGATAGATGTGCTTGCATCAAAAGGTATTTTAAGAGGAATATCAGATACTGAATATGCACCACAGGAAAATATGACCAGAGGGGACTATCTCTACTTCTTAATAAGAACGCTGAATGCTAATGCAAAAATTAAAGGAAACTTTGATGACATAAGCAGTGATGCCTACTATTATAAAGAAATCGCTGTAGCTAAAAAGCTTGGCATTACCAATGGTACAGGAAACAACAAATTCAATCCTGATGCAAGTATTACAAGGCAAGATATGATGGCGCTCACCGAACGAGTATTAAGGATGTTGAATAGACTTGAAGGGCAGGGTACGGCTTCGGATCTTAATAAGTTTGCGGACAAATCCCTGGTTGCATCCGATGCGGCAGGTAGTATCGCGACACTGGGTAAACAAGAGCTTATAAACGGTGACGGAGAAGGCATCAATCCTTTGGGCAACAACACGAGAGCAGAAGCAGCGGTATTTTTATATAGGATATATAATAAGTAAGAGAAAAGAGATTAGGGATTGGGAGGTCAAATAATAAAAGCTTAGGAACGGTATAATGAGGACAAGGTAGTTATTAGTTCCTTAAAATCAATATACTACTCAAAACATATGGAGTGACTTCAAAAATATTTGTGGTCACTTTAAGTAAAAAGGTTTAAGAGAAATTAGTGACTAATGGAGACGTACCTTGATTGAAATGGGGTTGTCCTTGCAAATTATTAATTATTGTGTCGATTTTTTAAACAAATAGGTATAAAATAGAAATATAACCAAGAACAATGAAGAAGGGAATGAGTAAAATGAAGCAGTCTTCTTTTATCAAAATAAAACACATAATTATTTTCATAGCAATTCTTTTTTTATTATTCATACCGTATTCGCTTTCTTATGGCGCAGAATATAACACGGATCTTGTACTTAACGGTAATTGTGTTAACGGCTTTTCAGGCTGGACACCCTTTGATGGAGCGGGCTTATTATGGCTCACCTCTGCGGACCTTGGTCTTAACCCGAGTCCGGATGATACGGACTTAGCAGGTTATTGTTATACATATTGCCCGGGGATTCCGGCAAGTACTTCTATTTATCAGATTATAGACATAAGTGACCTGGCTGCAGATATAAGCAATGGCGAGGTTGAATTAGTATTAAGTGGGTATGTATCGAGATATAAAGCCGCTTCGACAAATAAAATAAAATTGGAGCTTTTGGATGAGAGCGGTGTTTTGATTCCTGGAGAACAATATGAAACTGTTGGAGATGCACCAGATTTTGACACAGGTTGGCAGGAGAAATCCATAAGCAATGCAACCATACATACCGATACACGACAGGTTAAAGTCATACTTGAAGCGACCATAAGTAATGAAAGTCCGGAAGATTATATTCAATATGATGGTATAAAGCTAATACTTACGCATTCTTATCCTGAAATAAATATTACCGGCAACAATACTACTATTGCTGATGGAGACGATACACCATCTGCGTCGGATCATACAGACTTCGGCTCTGTTGAACCTGCTTCGGGATCAATAACTCGAACCTTTACCATTCAAAATACAGGAACAAGGGCCTTAGCTTTGACCGGTACATCTCCATACATATCAATAAACGGCACCCATGCAGCAGACTTTAGTATTACTTCAATTCCTTCTTCTACTATTAACTCAGGTGAAAGCACGACATTTCAAATCACTTTTGATCCTTCCGGAACAGGTACGCGAAGGGCTTCTGTGTCTATTGCCAATGATGATAGTGACGAAAATCCATATACCTTTGATATTCAGGGAACAGGTACCAATACCGAACCAACTGTTACCGGGCTGCCATCGGATATAACAGTCACAGAGGATGTACTTAGCAATGTGGACCTATCATCTGCGACATTTTCAGATGTAGATGGCGATTCTCTTACTGTAACGATAGCTGCTTCAAAGGGAACCTTTACGGCTACTTCCAGTGGGGGAACGACTGTAGGTGGAAGTGGGACAGGAAGCTTGACCCTATCGGGCACCGCTTCGGATATCAATGCTTTTTTAGATACTGCATCCAATATCCAATATATCGGTGCACCCAATGCCAGCGGCAATAATGCAGCTGTCTTTACTATTAATGCAAATGATGGTACGGTAAATCCTCAGTTGGGAGAAGGAAATATTGACATTACGGCTGTTAATGATGATCCTGTTATTTCTGGGCTTCCTGCAAATATAACAGTCACTGAGGATGTGCTTAGTAATGTGGACCTGTCATCTGCGACATTTTCAGATGTTGATGCCGGTTCGGGATCCATTACTTTAACATTGTCTGCAAATGAAGGCACCTTTTCTGCTTCATCAGGTGGCGGTGTTACCGTAGGGGGAAGTGGAACGGCAACATTAACTTTAAGCGGAACCGTAGCCAACATTGATACATATATAAATACTGCTTCTAATATCAAATATACCGGTGCAGCTAATGTAAACGGAAATAGTGCGGCCTTCCTGACCTTGACTGCCAACGATGGCGGCAATACAGGAACAGGAGGCGGAACTGATGTATCGCTGGGAACAGTAAATATTAATATTACGGCGGTAAACGATGCCCCGACTGTTGATAGTACAATAATAACCCTAACACCTACCAACGAAGATACCACCAGTGATCGTATAAATATATCGAATATAATAAGCAGCAGCTCAATGACGGATGTGGATGGAAACATACTGGGTATAGCTGTAACAGGAACGACAGGAAACGGAACATGGCAGTATTCAACAGATGGTAGTACATGGACGGATTTTGGCACTGTCTCAGAAAGTACAGCATTGCTGTTATCCGGTTCATTTGAAATTCGTTATGTACCGGATGGACAAAACGGAGAAACGGCAACTGTAGCATTTAGGGCATGGGATAGTACCGTAGGAACAGCGTCTGATAATGGCACTCAAAGGACCGCAGATGCTTCATCCAACGGTGGGACAACAGCCTTTAGCTCAAATACAGCAGCTGCAACTATTAGTATTTCAGATGTTAATGATGCTCCTGTCAACATAACACTGACCGGTACAAGTGTTGCTGAAAACACACCCATAGATACTGCAGTGGGAACCTTAAGCACAACGGATGTGGATGCAGGAGATAGCTTTACATATGAATTAATAGCAGGAACAGGCGACACAGACAACGGAAGCTTTACGATAGACGGAAACCAGCTAAAGCTGTCAGTAGTTCCGGACTACGAAACCAAAAGCAGTTACAACATAAGGATAAGAACAACAGACCTCAGCTCTGCCAGTTGTGAGGAGTCATTTACGATAACTATAACGGATGTAAACGATCCACCTGTAATAAGTAATCTTGACGGCGACAGCGTAACATTCATTGAAGATAGTGCCGGTGTACTTTTGGATAAGGATTCTAATGCTACAGTATCTGATCAAGAAAACCCTGCTAACCTAAACGGCGGCAACGTAATAGCAGTCATAACAGCGAACAAGCAAAGCGAAGAAGATATACTGGAATTTAATAGCGATAGTGGAATAGGTCTTTCAGGAACTACTGCAGGAAGTAATGTATCGGTTAGTGGAACCGTTGTAGGAACATTAGCTAATGACATATCACAAGGTAATGACCTGGTAGTAAATTTAAATGCTAACGCAACAGTAGCAAAGGTGACGGCGCTAATACGGGCGCTTCAATATAGAAACAGTGATACTGAAAGCCCTAATACATTGCCACGTACTGTAGCGGTGACGGTAACGGATAATGACGGTGGAACATCAACAGTTGCAGAGGTTACCGTAAATGTAACATCTGTTAATGATGCACCGACAGCAAGCAATCATAGCTTTACCACAGATGCGAATGAGCCATATAGTGGAGACCTTTCTATATATGGAGCAGATGTTGATACTGAAGAGGCGTTGACTTATTTATTGGTATCCAATGGTAGCAATGGGGATGTCACATTAAATGCAGACGGAACTTTTACTTATACACCGGAAAATAGCTTTGCCGGAACAGATAGCTTTACCTGGAAGGCTTCAGATGGCACTTCAGATTCCAACGAAGCAACAGTCAATATTACAGTCAATTTAGTTAATGATTATGAAGCAGAAGCAGGAGCCAGTACCCTTACGCCACAAGCAGGAGCAGAGAATATTATCACCTTGACAGTAAAAAACTCCTCGGGAGAAACGGATACAACTTTTGGTGGTAATAATAACGTAACCATAGAAGGATATGAAGCAGCACCAGACGGTACATTTGGCAGCTTTAGAGGAATAAACCTTGAACCAGATGGTGATACAGTGGCAAGCATCAGCTTTACCAATGGTGTTGCAACACCGTTATTGGTATTAAATAAAGCAGATGTACAAAGTATTTTGTTTAACATAGAAGGCTTAATCAGTCAGCAAAGCAATGCTTTGTCGATCTCACCGACACCACGAACAGCAGCAGCTATAGAACTGACAACGGATATGCAGGCACCTTTATCAAATGGTGGAGAGTTTAACAGACAGCCTGTTATTACCTTAAAAGACCAATTCGGAAATGTGTGTACACAAGATAACAGTACAGTGATAACAGCGTCCAAGAAAGATGCAGGTAATTGGAATTTAACAGGTACTACTACTAAAACTGCATCCAACGGAATCGTAACCTTTACGGACTTAGGGACTGAGAATGAAGCACAGGTCAATAACGCACAACTCATATTTACTGCGACAGGGATAGAAAGCATCACAAGTTCACAGGTGGCATTACCAGCACCCGGTGTGCCTGCAGCTCCAATCATCGCAGTATCATCAGGAGATGAAGAAGTCACCATCACATGGGAAAGTGTAGAAAGAGCCGTTACCTATGATGTATATATGGGAACACAAGTTAGAAGCTATTCGGCTATCACTACAGTAAGCGGTACTTCATATACAAAGACAGGACTGACCAATGGCACTACTTACTATTTTGCCGTGAAAGCCATAAACGGCGGAGGCGAAAGTGACTTTTCCAACGAAGTCAGTGCAACACCACAGGCACCAGCATCTGGAATACCCGCCCTTCAGCTTGTAAGAGCCGGAAACAAAGAGGTAGCAATAAAATGGAGTCAGGTAAGTGGAGATGATATAGAATATAAAGTTTATCAAGGCACCCAAAGCCGAACTTATTCAGCCATAAACACAACAAATGAATTAAGCTATACGGCACAAGGACTTACCAATGGAGTGACCTATTACTTTTCAGTGACTTCCGTTAACAGTGGCGTAGAGAGTGCATTTTCCAATGAGATCAGTGCAACACCTCGCAGGTCATCAAACAGTAGAGACAACGATGATGATACATCCCAAAGTACTTCGGATTCAGATGTTGAAGTTTTAATAAATGGTAAGCTGGAAAGGGCGGCAACTTCTACCACCACGCAGCAAGGAGATAAAATTGTTACGATCATAACAGTAGACGGTGATAAGATAAATAAACAGCTTCAACTACAGGGAAGTAATACAGCAATTGTGATTCCTGTGGCTGATAGCTCAGATACGGTTGTAGGAGAATTAGACGGACGGACCATTAAGAATATGGAAGAAAAAGAAGCTGTTCTTCAGATCAAAACCGAAAATGTAACTTACACACTACCTGCTACAGAGTTAAATATGGATAGTGTATCGGAACAGATAGGAACTGAGGCAGAACTGAAAGATATTAAAGTAAGTATCACAATCAGTGAACCACCGGCAGATACAGTAAGGATTGTTGAGGATACTGCCAATAAAAACAACTACCAGATTGTCGTTAAGCCTGTAGAGTTCAATATTACCTGTACAAACGGGGATAAAACAGTAGAAGTAAGCAAATTTAATGGCTATGTGGAAAGGATGATTGCCATACCGGATGGTATAGATCCGAGTAAAATCACAACAGGGGTTGTGCTGAATGAAGACGGTACCTTCTCGCATGTACCAACAACTATAATACAAGTAGACGGAAAATACTATGCAAAAATCAATAGCTTAACCAATAGCACATATTCTGTTATCTATAGTCCTAAGACCTTTGAGGATGTCAAAAAACACTGGGCAAAAGAAGCTATAGAAGATATGGCTTCAAGACTTGTCATTAACGGAATAGGTGATAATAAATTTGAACCTGATAGGGATATTACCCGGGCAGAGTTTGCGGCCATCTTAGTTAAAGGACTGGGACTAATGAGATCCGACACTGGAGAAGATGCCTTTATCGATGTAACAAAAGATGCGTGGTACTATGATGCAATATCCATAGCTTCTGAATACGGGCTTATATCCGGATATGATGACGGTACATTTAAACCAACAGATAAAGTCACCAGAGAACAAGCCATGGTCATGATAGCCAGGGCAATGCAGATTACCGGACTGAAGGGTGAAATAACGGCAAAAAATATAGAAACTCTTCTTTCAGGATTTGAAGATGCACAGCAGACATCAATATGGTCACATGAAAGCGTGGCATTATGCATAGAAAAAGGCATTGTGTCCGGAAAGTCCGATACAAAACTTGAGCCGAAGAGTCTGATGACCAGAGCAGAAGTTGCCACTGCGGTGAGGAGGCTTCTACAAAAATCAAATATGATTTAATTGAAGCGGAAGGGGCAAAGGGGGCAGGTTAGCTGCACCTCGTCTCCCGGTATTAAGAAAATGTGTGAGTTTGTTATGATTTAAATGCAGAAAATGCAGTACTATTCCCGGGAATAATTTTGTTGAGAGAAATAAAGAAACAATAGAAAAAGCATTAACTGGAAGATGAATGTGTTTTTAACGGTTGAGGGTCTATTAGAGAGGAACAAGAGGACAGGGACAATGAACCTGTCCCCTTATCCCTTTAGGAGTGAAAAATGAATAGTAAATTGTTTAAACCTAAATTATTGAACCGAAAGCGTATTAATAAAATGCTTGAAGGAATATTGGAAGTACCGCTTTTTCTTTTGCTTTCATCTATGGGCTATGGCAAGACAACGGCAGTAAAAAATTTTCTCAGTCTTAAAAAGAATCTTCGGCATGTATGGTTTTCATTGTATACCGAGGAAAGTGACGAATTATGGATGTGGCAGAAATTTTGTCAAAGTTTTGAAGCCATTGATCCGAATGTATCAAAACGTTTTGCGGAATACGGACTTCCACAAAATTCAGTGGATATGGATCGAATTATTGATATGATAAATAAAATCGTGACAGAACACACAGTTATAGTTATAGATGATTTCCATGAAAACAAAAGTAAATATATGAACGATTTCTTAGCGTTTTTTGCAAAAAAAAATGATTCCAAGCTACATATTATGCTGATCAGTCGTAGTATACCTGCTATTCCCATTGAAGAGCTTTCACTAAAGGGCTTATGCATAGAACTTCCCCAGGATGAGTTCGAATTTAATGAAGAGGAAACAGTAGATTTGTTTGAAATAAACAATTTTTTTCTTTCTAAAAAGGAACAGAATTTATTGATAAGAAACACAGATGGCTGGGCAGCAGCCATTTATCTTATGCTTCTCAAATATGCTGAGGATAGAACAGTTGAAGATATAAGGGATATCAAAAAACTGATTAAAACAGCGGTATATGACAAGTTTGATAATGAGACACAGCAAGTGCTGCTCAAGCTTTTTCTTTTTGAGAGCTTCGGTATAGCTGATGCTGTATTTGTAACCGGAAACAAAAAAGCCGGGGCATTGATACGTAAAATAGCGGATAATAATTGTTTTGTACGATATGATGATAAGAACAAGGTTTATTCCATTCATGCGATATTAAAGATACTGCTGAATGAACTTTTTGATGCTGCTGATATGGATAAATACGCCTTGTTCTCACGATACGGGGAATGGTGTACAAGGCATGACAGGAGAATTGAAGCGGTAGATTGCTATCACAAAGCAAAATGCTTTGAAAAAATCCTCGATATATTTGAGATGCAGGGATCAGCTGAGCTTATGGACAGAGCGCCGCAAATCATTGTCAGTGCATTTGATGATATGGAGAAAAAGCTGAAACTTTCACGCCCTCTTGCCTACATTACATACTTATATTCTTATATGCTGGCTGTGGATGCTAAAGAGGGTTCGAGATTACTCTCTGAAGCAAAATCAATCTATGAAGCAGATGACAATCTGGTAGATAAGGGACAGATTTTAGGCGAAATCACTCTTATGGAAAGCATCATGTACTTCAATGATGTAGCTGCTATGAGTAAATGTCATAAAAAAGGTTTCACCCTCTTCGGAGGCACAAGCTCTCGAATATTAAATGCGGAATCGGTGTTTACCTGTGGCTCACCTCATACGCTTTATCTATACCATAAAAAAGAAAAAAAGCTGCTTTCCCTTGTAGAGCTTATTGAAGAAGACAATTGGTATCATACTCATGTATCCAACGGTTGCGGAATGGGCTTTGAACATACGGCAAGGGCGGAATACTGCCTTGAAACAGGAGATTTGAACAGTGCAGAGCTTTTTGCCTACAAAGCCATATACAAGGCAAAAAGTAAAAAACAGCTGAGTCTTGTCATCTGCGGAAGCCTTTGCCTTGCACGCCTTGCAATTCTAAATGGGAAACCTCAAGAGGCAATTTCTTTATTGGAGGAAATTTACACAGAAGCCGAATCCGTAGGGAGGCCTATTCTGCTCAATAGTGTTGACAACGCTATAGGATATATATATGGTATTTTAGGAAAATTGGAGAGGATCCCAAAATGGTTTCAAAAAGGAGATACTTTATATATGAGTCTTTTTCATACCGGAATGGGCATCAATTATATTGTCGGCGGCAGGGTGGCTATACTGAGAAAAAATTACGCAGAGCTTGAAGTTATTGTTGAAACCATGCGGGAAATCTATAGAACCAATAACCACATATTCGGATTTATCTATGCGGGTATTTTTGATGCCATAGCAAAAAAACATCTTTATGGGGTAAAAAAAGCAAAAGAAGCCTTGCTCCCTGCCATACAGCTTGCACAGGCAGACAGTATTATCATGCCCTTTGCCGAAAGCATGCCGGATATTGAACCGATTTTAAAGGAATTGAAAAGGGTTGATGACAGTGAGTGGTTAAATAAAGTCATATGCTTGGGAGAACGCTTCCTAAAAGGTTTATCAAAAATCAATGATTTGGAAATAACTGAACCATTGACCGACAGGGAGCTTGATGTGTTGACTCTCATTAGTGAAGGCCTGAAGCAAACAGAAATAGCAGAAAAGCTTTGCTTGTCCCCAAATACAGTCAGAAGACATTTGCAAAACATCTATATAAAGCTGAGTGTGAATAATAAAACATTGGCAATTAATAAAGCCAAGGAGATGAATATGCTTTTGTAGAACGATTTTATCATAGCATGCTATTTCATGAAGAAAATGGTATTTTTATGTGATATAAAAGTACAAAAAATTCCACTATACTTTGAAGTATAGTGGAATTTTTATCCATAAAGGAGGGAAGCATGAACAAAATATGCTCAGTAGAGCTTCTTGATGATTATAAGATCTCATTGAAGTTAGAAAATGGCTCAAGCTTTGTATATAATCTCAAACCAAAGTTAGCAACCACACGGTTTGCAGCCCTTGAGGACATTGATTTTTTTAAAGAGGGTAGGCTTGTAGATAATGAATATATTTGGTGGAGCGACAGTTTAATGCTATACGTTTACGAAATGCTGGACTGGATGAAAAGATAACCGATAATCTAAATGATTTTGAAGAGCGAAAGGAGTTTTTTAAGTGAAAGAAGAAGAATGTGCTTTTGCCCAAACTGAAATAAGCTGTGAAGAGAAAAGGCGAACGAGATTATTTAGAAAGATTATAAATTTAATACTTGGGATATCAGTAATATGTTTAATTTCATATGTTATTTTTTCCGAAGAGGCGTATGCTGCAGACTTAAACACTGCTCAGGAGGCAGGAAAAAGGATTGCAGCAGGAGGTTTTCACAGCATTGTGCTGAATGCTGACGGCACGGTGGAGGCCTGGGGAAACAATAATGAAGGACAGTGTGGTGTGCCGGAAGAACTTTCTGATATTACAGCAGTATCAGCAGGGTATACTTTCTCGATAGCATTAAAGTTCGATGGTACGCTGGAAGCTTGGGGTGATAATACTTACGGACAGTGCGTCGTAGTAGAATTATCAGACGTGGCAGCGATATCGGCAGGGTATTATCATGCTCTGGCCCTTAAAGAAGATGGCACGGTAGTTGGCTGGGGTTGGAACAACAAAGGTCAGTGTAATATAACAGGCTCCGATAATGTGGCGGTAGCAGGAGGACGGCTTCACTCTCTTGCATTGAAGACAGACGGTACAGTAAAGGCTTTTGGAGCTAATGGTAGCGGGCAGTGTAGTGTGCCATCAGGTCTTTCTAATGCAGTAGATGTATCGGCAGGCTATTATCATTCTGTTGCATTGAAGTCAGATGGTACTGTAGAGGCTTGGGGCAATAATGATAACAATCAATGTGAAGTGGCAAGCCTTTCCGGAATAGTAGCAGTGTCAGCAGGGGGATATCATAATTTGGCGTTAAAGTCCGATGGTACAGTAGTTGCTTGGGGTTCTAACGGTATGAGTCAATGTAATGTGCCAGAAGGATTAGCCGATGTAGTGGCTGTATCAGCAGGACATAATTACAGTATGGCATTAAAGTCAGACGGTACTTTAGTAACTTGGGGAAATAATAATCAAGGTCAGTGTAATGTATCGGAAAATCTTAATTTGGCAGGGGAGTTAATTGGACTTACTGTAAGTGAAGGCGTATTAACGCCGGCATTTGATTCCGATACGACAGATTATACTGTTGAGGTTGATAATTTTGTGAGTTCGTTAGAATTAAATGCAATTATGTATGGTAGCTCAAATCAGCTTTTGATTGACGGACAAATTCAGAGCAGTGGTGATTCGAAGACTATTTCTTTGGATGTGGGATACAACAACTTTTCAATAGAAGTATCCATACCGTCCTGTGGCTTGTTACGCATTTATACTATGACGGTAAATAGGGCAGGCGAGTCCATTGTGCCTAATGTAGATATAATCAAAGCCCGAGAGGCAGGCAGAAGAATCTCAGCAGGGCAGAATCATTCTTTGGCATTGAAGAATAACGGCAGCATAAAGGCTTGGGGGAGTAATGGCTTTGGTAAGTCTGATGTGCCTGGAGGTTTTTTCGCAATGGAAGTATCGGCAGGGCAGTTGCATTCTCTGGCCATCAGGACAGGAGGTGCCATAGAGGCTTGGGGTGATAATACTTACGGTCAGTGTGATGTAAGGACAGGACCTGCGATTGCAATATCTGCAGGATATTATCACTCTTTGGTATTGAATCCGGACGGTACTGTAGATGCTTGGGGACATGGCAGCAAAGGGTCGTGTAATGTACCGGCAGGACTTTCTAATGTGGTAGAGGTATCGGCGGGATATTATTGGTCTATGGCATTGAAGTCAGACGGTACGGTGGAAGCTTGGGGATGGAACAATGAAGGACAGTGTGATGTGAGAAGTCTTTCTGATGTGGTGGATATTTCTGCCGGATCTGCCCACGGGCTGGCGTTGAAGACAAATGGAACGGTTGTGGCTTGGGGGATTAACGACGATAATATTGGCCAGTGTAATGTGCCAAGTGATCTGAATGATGTCGTGGCAGTGTCAGCTGGGCAGAATCACTCTTTAGCTTTAAAGTCAGATGGAACAGTAGTTGCTTGGGGAGCCAACGGTAAAGGCCAGTGTGAAGTGCCGGAAGGACTAACGCATGTAGTGGCTGTGTCAGCGGGTGGAAACTACTCTCTGGCATTGAAGTCGGATGGTACGGTAGTGGCATGGGGTGCAGACAATCAATACCAAACTGTTGTACCTACGTCCCTTAACCTGGCAGGCATGTTGAGTGACCTAAGTATAGGTAATGGCATTCTAGTACCGGATTTTGATCCAGATACGGCGGATTATGCCCTTGACGTGGCTCGTTCGAGCACTCTGGAAATTACGGCTACCCTTTGTAACAGTTCCGACCAACTTTTTATTCAGGGACATATACAAAACAGTGGTTTGCCTGAAACGATATCGCTGGCGGTGGGGTCCAATAACATCAGGATTGAAGTGCTGACTCCTTCCTGTGGATTATCTCGGATTTATATGGTAACAGCAAAACGTGCCGCATCTAAAAATAGAAAAACAGGAGTTAATGCTACATTCATTGCAGGAAAGTCTAAAGAAGAAATACCTGTAGATATCAATAAAACAAAGGGTATCGTTACTTTAAGTTTGGATAAGTATAGGCTGAATAAGGCTTTTGAAAAGGCTGAAATCGATGGGAATATCACGAAGACAATTTATGCTGAAATACCGAACGTAGAGGGTATTGATTCATATAAGCTGGAATTACCGGCAGAAATACTCGACTCGGAGGCGACAAGAAAGATAGAGATTAAAAGTGAAGTGGGAAGCATCACTTTGCCGGGAAATATGCTGGAGGACACTGAACTGGAAGGTGCAGAAAAGATAGGCATACAGATGGGCATAGCAGATAAATCCAAGCTTTCCGACGAATTACAGGAGATGCTTAATGGAAAACCACTTATAAAACTGAAGCTTATGAATGGAAATAAAACCATTGAATGGAGCAATGCGGAGGCTCCTGTTGCAGTATCAATACCTTACACACCTACAGATGAAGAGCTTGCCGATCCGGAACATATTACCGTATGGTACATTGACGGCAAGGGCAATGTGGTGGAAGTTCCGTCAGGAAGATACGATTCTGACACAGGGATGGTAACTTTTACCACCACACACTTCAGCAACTATGCCGTGGCCTATGTAAAAAAGACCTTTGGCGACCTTGACAGCGTATCATGGGCAAAAGAACAGATCGAAGTTCTGGCTTCGAAAGGGATATTGAAAGGTATATCGGATAGTACATATTCGCCGCAAACCACTATAACAAGAGCAGATTATTTGTATGCACTCATCAGGACCCTTGGAGTAGATGCGGATATTGAAGGGAATTTCGCAGATATAAATAGTGATGCCTATTACTACAAGGAGATAGCTATAGCAAAAGCATTGGAGATTACCAATGGTACAGGAAACAACAAATTCAGTCCTGATGCAAGTATCACCAGACAGGATATGATGGTATTGACCGAAAGGGCCTTGAGAATGCTGAATAGCCTTGAAGGGCAGGGTACGGCTTCGGATCTTGACAAGTTTGCGGACAAATCACTGGCAGCAGCCTATGCAACGGAAAGCATTGCATCACTTGTAAAGGAAGGGCTTATAACCGGTGACGGAGAAAGCATTAATCCTTTGGGTAACACCACAAGGGCAGAAGCGGCGGTATTCTTATACAGGATATATAATAAGTAAAAGAGATTAGGAAAAATCCTATACCACACTGGTAGTATAGGATTTTTCTGTTTTCAGCTTAATTCATAGCTATACATGAAAACAGTAAGTTGAAAAGGTTCTGAATCCCGTTTCATATTTACATCTTTTACCCCGGAAAGAATGAAGCCCTGACTATCATAAAAACCATAGTTACAGCTGGTATCGGTATAAACATAAATAGATTTTACAGAAAAAGCTTTAAAATAATTTTTTAGAGCATTAATTAAAGTCTTTCCTATTCCAAAACCTCTAAAATCCTCAGACACGGCAAGAAAGACGACTTCTCCTTCAAATAAATTCTTTTTGCCAGCTATAAGCTCATGATAAGCTTTATCTATTTTTCGGTATTCAATAATATTTCTTCTGTCAGTTTTTGAACTGAAAGGAATAGTAAGAGCATTAACTAAAATAGTTAAAGCATGAGATAAGACGCCATATCGTTTTTTATCATTGTTAGCATTTCCCAGTACAATGCCGACAATAGAACCATCTTTCACAGCCACTCTCCCATAAGAGCTTTCCATTAGACACAACCTTAAGTACATATCCAAGACTTTATCCAGCGTTTTTTTGTTTCTTATATGACTGTCTATGTTCCAGGTAGTATTTATTAGTGATTTAATACCTTTATAGTCTGATTTCTCTATTTCTCTGTATATAATATCATCCATATTCATACACTCCTATATAATTGATATTATAATTAGTAAAATATACTCTTAGGGGAGTGTCAATAGGGAAATAGGGACGGTGACCTTTTGCACGTAAATTACAAAAATTTACAATATTTATATAAATTGTGATATAATAAGTTTTTGAAAAGAGGTGAATGAATATGCCAAGAGCAGCAAGAAAAATAAGTTCTACTGGAATCTATCACGTGTAATTGGGGACGGTTCTTTTTGACATAGATTAATGATATAATTAAAAATAACTCTCTAAAACAAATTATATGAATTTATAATATTTGTGTCAAAAAGAACCGTCCCCAATGACACAATGACACCCAATGACACGTATGTTGATTTATATGGTATAATCAATCCGATTCAAACGGTGAGCATACAAAATAGAAGTAGAGATTTTAATCTTTACTTCTATTTTTTAAAAACAAATTAATTACCTAAGATAACTATTACCATCAAGAGGGATTACTACTTGAAGGGGAGGATTTTCATTCACTAGTCCTATTGCGTAAATGGTATAGAACCTGTTTCCTGTTAATGTGATATTCGGGACATAGAGCACACTTTGTTCTGTACCTGTAGGACTTACAAATACAGTATATGTGCCAGGAGAAACAGGGAGATAATCGGTTATTTGTTTATATTTAACATTAGTGAAAAGTTTAGTTCCATCAGGCAAAACTATGTCGACTGCTGGGGCGTTTGGAGATAAATGCCCAAATCTTAAATTGACCATTCCAGGAGTAATGGGTATTGATGGGTCTAAAATGGGAAATAGTTCGATTTCAGATAGTTTGTTTATAGCAGCTGCAGTTATTATGGTATTAGATGGAATATTTACATCAGTGTTTATTACAGGATTTACGGTCTGTCCAGTAGGAAAAACCCTTATATTATATTTCCCGGCAGGAATAGGCAGATACGGAGTGAATCTTCCATAGGATAGGTTGGTTGCTATAACTGTGCCATTAGCGTAAACATCTACAGCAGGGGCATCTGGGGAAGCATGAAAAACTCTTAAAAAAGGTCCTGCTTCTCTTTTGAAATAATTCTGATAATTTAACATTTTACATCACCATAAAAATTATTTTTATATAATGTATAATATTCAAGAATTGATATATTGACATAGAGCAATTATTCACTCCTGTTTTAGTTTATTATTACTGTTTTATGAAGAGTTTTGTTACTTATAAAAATGTGATAGCATAATAAGAGATATGTAAAAGTAGTGTTATAATCATGATGACAATAACCCTAATGAACCGATGTATTAATCAATAAAACAGGAGTGATTTAAATGATGCCGGAAAAGTTGATGAAAATCATGCAGAATGCTGAAGTTCAAGAAGCAATGCAAATATTTATGCTTAATGATCTTGAAAAGCAAAAGAAAAATACATTTAAAAAATATAAGATGCTCAATCGATTTGTGAAAAAAGGGCAAATTCTATTTGTGGGATCTTCATTAATGGAGTGGTTCCCAATAAGCGAAATGCAGCTGACTCTGGATCTTGATTATATTATATATAATCGCGGAGTTGCAGGGGCAACTACATCAGACTTGCTAAATGCTATGAACGAATGCATTTTTGATTTGGAGCCGTCTAAAATATTTATTAATATTGGATCAAATGACATAGGTTCCATTGGACAGGAAGTTTATAACAAGGAAAGCTTATTATCCAACTATGACATAATTATGAGGCAAATTCATAGACGATTACCAGAGTGTGAAGTATACATAATGGCATATTATCCAATAAATTCAGAAGTAGATTTTGGGCTGGATAAATTTCAAAAAGATGATATGTTTTCGACACGTACCAATGATAACATTATAGAAGCAAATGAAGGAGTAGCAGAATTAGCTAGGAAACACGGGTTTACCTTTATAAATGTTAATGAAGGATTAACAGATGAGAAAGGAAATTTAAAGGCAGAATTTTCTATAGAAGGTATGCATTTGTGGCCAAATGCATATTCAGTCATATTTGAAAATATGAAAAAGTATCTCTAAGAATAACAAGATGCTTTTCTTCATATTTTTAAGGTTATCAAAGGAGGAATGGATTTGAAATATAAATTCTTATCTAAAAGGTATTGGAATAATACGTCGACGGCCATGAGTGACAGCAGCAATTTGCTAAAAAAATATGATGATATTATAAATTTTAGTTTAGGAGATTAGATATTACAACGGGTAGGAGAATAATAAAGGCTGCTTTTGATGATGCGGTAAAAGGCCACACGCACTATACGGATGTTTATGGCGATCAAGAACTCAGAGAGGAAATATGCAGATTCTGTGGAGTTGAATATGATTATGATGTTGCTATAGAGTCATGTATGGTCACAACAAGCGGCTGCCATTAGAGGCTATATTGGATGACGGAGATGAAGTGATCGTACATGAACCTTATTTCACTTCCTATGATCAACAAATAAAGATTGCAAGGGGAATACCTGTACCTCTTGAAACTTATGAAAAAGAAGAGTTTCAAATAAATCCAAACAGGTTATTCCCAACTGATACGGCATTAATGAAATCATTATATCTTGCTACAGAAAATGCAACTAAAAAATGGACTCAGCGCCAAAGAAACTGGGATCAAATAATAAACGAGCTATCTATTATACACTCGTGATAGCTCGCTTAATAACTTTTTCTCAAATGTATTATTATTCAATTTTAATTCCTCCTAATATTTATTAGTCTGTTTTGATAACAACCGACTTAATAAATAAGGAACGTATTCTTTATAACATATGGGTTAAACGCACTTATTTATTAAGCCGTTTAACTACCCGTTCTAAATTTTTGAATTTTTTGTTCAACATAAATCCATCTCCTATATTCTAATTTTTACAAGTAGAAATTTAAGATGAAAAGACTGTTTAAGGCAAAAAATTCTCCTGGCTATTTGCTTTGTTAAATATACTATATAGAATCATCGAGGTCTATGGTCTCGCATAGTCTAAAGGCTTTTTTAAACTTTTCTTTGTATGCTTCCTCGGATATCTTTAAAATGCTAATCAGCATGTGACGGAAAAAATAGTCTGCCGCTTCTTCAAGGGAAAAATCTAATAGACCATTCATTATACCTTTGAACAAAGCCTTTGCAAATGCATCGCTGGTTATGATGTAGGCTGTAATTTGATTATCTGTGATGTTGCCGTTGTATTCTAAAAACAATTCCATCAATTCCTTAAAAACAGTATTCTTAAGACGGTTTATGTTGGGTTTATCATAATTGCTGTATTGTACCAGATCATAATATACCGTTTGAGTTGTTTTTTTTGTTGCGACATATTTAAACAGAAGGATATAGGTTACCATGGTGCGCAGCATAGGATCAGGGTTTTCCTTATATATTGTTGCCGATGCTTGTAATATTTTTTCTACAGCATTGTCAAATATTTCTCTTGCGATATTTTCCTTATTATTAAAATAATAGTAGATACAGGGATGAGCGATATTTGCTTCCCTTGCAATGTCTTTTATACTCGTATCGTAATATCCTTTCTCAACAATAAGTTTTTTTGTTGCATCTACAATTCTCTGTCTTGTTTCCGCACTTTTCTTGTAGGCCATAAGCACCTCCTGAAATAAAATTGACACATGTAAAAATTATTATTGACGCTGTAAATATATGGTGATAGAATTAAAACAGAAATTTATACACGTGTAAAAATTGATTCTGTTTGACTTTCTTTGCCTGTTCAGTTTGAAACCATATATCTAAAAGGTTAATAAGTTGCTTATCAATAGTATATCATAAAAACAAGTTTTGCCAGAACTGTTATAAATTCAGTTTTTTTTAGCATAATTATTTTCAGAATTTTCAAACAATGAAAACAAAATCTTTATTTTTTTGGAACTTCCCCCTGCTGGCGGTATACGCATAGCATGATTATAAGCGTTATTTTGTATGCTATTTGATGATTAGAGGAGGTCTTATTATGGACAAAAAAGAAATAATTACCAGATGTATAGAGGATAAAAAAGATTTATTTATTGACATAAGCAATAAGATTTGGGGATATGCTGAGTTGGGTTTTCTTGAGTTTAAATCTTCGGAGGCTATTTGTTCTGTACTTGAAAAGGAAGGCTTTGAAGTAAAAAAGGGTCTCGCAGGTATTGAGACTGCCTTTGTAGGAAGCTTTGGAAGCGGTTATCCTGTAATTGCAGTACTTGGTGAGTATGACGCATTGTCGGGTTTGAGCCAGAAGGGAGCGAGCCATATTAAAAAAGAAGAAAGGAAAGGAGGTAACGGTCATGGCTGTGGGCATAATCTTCTTGGAGCAGGTTCACTTGCAGCTGCAGTTGCAGTAAAAGAATATATTAATGAAAAGGAAATAAAAGGCACTATAAGGTATTACGGGTGTCCTGGAGAAGAGAACGGAGCAGGAAAAACTTTTATGACAAGAGAAGGTTGCTTTAAAGATGTTGATATAGCACTTTGCTGGCATCCCGGGGACGTGACCTGTGTCTGGGGAATAGGAACGCTTGCAAATCTAAGTTCTTATTTCAGATTTACAGGCACAGCGGCCCATGCTGCAGCAGCCCCTCATCTGGGACGGAGTGCACTGGATTCGGTAGAATTGATGAATGTTGGAGTAAATTATTTGAGAGAGCATATTATACCTGAAGCAAGAATCCATTATGCCATAACAGATCCAGGAGGCAGTGCGCCCAATGTAGTTCAGAACCAGGCAGAGGTTTATTATTACATAAGGGCTCCAAAAGTATATCAGGCACAGGAAATATATGAAAGAATATGTAATGTTGCTAAAGGTGCAGCACTAATGACAGGGACTGAATACGAGGCTGTATTCAGCCAGGGCTTGAGTGACTATATACCAAACAAGACTGTAGGGGAAGTTTTGTATAAAAACCTGATTGAAGCAGGTGCACCTGATTTTGATAAAAATGAGCGGGAATTAGCCGGTAGATTCAGAGAAACACTTAAACAACCGGATATAAAAAATGCGATGAATCAGGTGCGTCTTTTGGAAGGAAGCACAGCGGCAGAAAAAATGGAAACCAAAGTATTGTATGATTTCATAGGGTCGTTTGGACATCAGAAAGGAACCATACCCGGTTCAACTGATATAGGGGATGTAAGTTATGTTGTGCCAACAGCTCAAATTATTGTAACATGCAGCTCCTTCGGAACAGCGCTTCATACATGGCAGTTTACGGCACAGGCTTCTTCTATAATAGGACATAGAGGAATGCTGACAGCAGGTAAAGCAATGGGAATGGCTGCAGTGGACATACTGCTTAACCCTGAAATAGTTGTTGCTGCTAAAAAGGAGCTTAAGGAGAAGACTCATGGTGAGTATATCTGTCCTATTCCGGATAATGTCATGCCTGAAACGGCAAAAGCCGGGAGTTAGATTTAATTTATATGTAACACAATTCATATGTTATAAACATGAGCACAAAGAAAGGAAGGTGAAATATGAGTTTTTTTGATATTGCCAATGGAAGAATCATGTACATTTTAGTTGTTATCGGTATTGTATATATTCTGGTCCAGAATCTTATTTTCATGAGAATGGGTCTTGCTCGAGCCAAGGAAATTGGCATAAGTGGAACAACTATAAAAAATATCATTAAATCTTCTGCAGTCTTTACAATTGTTCCGTCTGTTTCAGTTGTTCTGGGACTGGCAGCATTGGCGCCTAGTATTGGAATTCCCTGGTCATGGCTTCGTCTTTCCGTTATAGGAAGTGTGAGCTATGAACTTATGGCAGCTAATATGGCAGCGACTTCCCTTGGATTTTCTTCACTTTCGCAGGCGTCAACTTCAGGACCCAATGTCTTAGGAGTTATCATGCTTGCAATGAGTACTGGTGTTGCTGGAGGGATGATAATGGATATTCTGTTTATTAAGAGAGTAAATACTACGGTTGTCAGGCTTAAGGAAAAAAGCGGTGATTTTGGGATAGTAGCAATAAGTGTTTTGTATTCTGCAGTATTGGTAGTTTTTGTAGGGCCGATATTAGGTGCAGGAATTGTATATTTGCTGACTTTTTTAACCAGTATAGCAGCTGTTATGATTCAGGGAATTATCATTAAGAAGTATAAAACTATATGGCTTAAACACTTCGTTCTGGCTTTTAGCTTACTGCTTGGTATGTGTTCATCCGTATTGTGGACAGTAATGTTTAAATAAGGAGGCAGAAAAAAATGAGAACGTCAGATCAATATCAAAAACTGGTACATCGGGTTGGCAGAATAAGCATTGGATTGGCACTTGTGTGGTTTTTTGCGGTTCCGCTTATCATTTGTACCGTATATAACATATTCCCTTCATTGAAAACTTACATTAATGCATCATTGAGTCTTTTCCTGATTTTAACTCCTATAGCATTATCGGAAATTATAAGCTTTGTACCTTTATTGGGCTCAGGCGCTTCATATTTGGCTTTTCAAACAGGAAACGTATCCAACCTGAAGCTCCCATGTGCCATGAATGCTTTAAAGCTCGCCGGTGTAGAACCGGGAACTGAAGAGGCGGAAGTATTGTCAACGATTTCGGTTGCTGCGTCCTCGATTATTACAACGGCAATAATAATATTGGGAGTTATACTGTTGGTGCCATTTTCTTTTTTCTTCACTAATAAGTATGTTGTTATTGCTACAAGCAATATTATTCCTGCATTGTTCGGTGCGCTGTTTCTGTTGTTTTTGGGTGACAGTGATGGTCCTGTGAGAGGGAAGTGGAAAGCATCAGTTGTTCCATTGATTCTGGTAATTGCTATTCATTATTTTATTTTTCCTATTAGTGGAATAGAAGGAGTCGTTATTTTAGTAATGATTCCTGTAACCATAATGTGTGCTAGAATACTGTACAAAAAGGGTCATATAACTATAACAAAGGGTCAAAAATCTCATTAGGGAAAGTTTTGACTCCACGAAACACATTCTAATTAATTACAAAAGGTAGATGGCAAAGCAGGAAAACATATGGAAATGATCCATATGTTTTCCTGCTTAACTGCCTTCTTTAAATAAAAGATTCTATTAATAGTAAAGTTCTTTTATTTGAACTTTTTAATTATTTAATTGGGACACAAATTTCACAATAATGGTTATTAACCATTTCGGCTATATACCTTTCAAGGATGGGTCTTGCTTCATCCAACTGATATCCTTGATTTAATAACTGTGGAAAAATTTCGAGCCATGCTTTTTGAACGGCTTCTGCTGTATGACTAATCTTGAAAACAGCATAGTTACCTCCAGCAATTTTCCCTTCATCAACATACTCATGATTAAAATAATAATCATCAGAAACAACAATACAAGTATCATAACGACAATTGTCAGGGTTTGTTATTTCAGGATCATCGTGAGCTATTCCAAGAATTATAGATTTGTCATGGAGTAGATCGTTTACCTTAGCCCAGCTTTTCAATTTTCTCATTGTCTGCACATTGTTGGCTCCATAAGGACCAATTTGTCTTATGTATGCAATTCTATACGGTGGCATGTTTTCAATTTTCATTTTTATTACCTAATACCCTTCTTTCATTTAAGTGATTTGTTTTTTTCACTATACAATGCTTTAAAATGAAATTCAAAACAATTTTTAAAAAATATGGACGGCAAGGCTACAAGACAGTCTCTTGTCTTGCCATTTTTCTATATAAAAATATGGTATATAATGAAAAAGAAAAGTAAGAAAAAATAGGTAATGGGTTAAAGATATATGAAATGCTTATGGCTTTCTAAAAAAAGGAGAAGAAATTGAAAGAATTATTAGTTGTTGTTACATCGTTTTTAGTTATTCCGGTATTATGTAAAAGAAAGATTTCTATTGGTATTTCTATTTGTGCAAGTGCTTTAATAATGGCAGCTCTGGGAGGATTGGACCTTGCTGCTTTAAAAGATGTTATCGCGGATACATTTTTTGATTTTAAAAAGTTTCAGCAGCTTATGATTGTATCAGAAGTAGCTATTATAGGGGTTTTGCTTAGAAAGTATAAAATTATTGATGAGATGTTGGATTACTTGACATTAGTTGTGAATAGCAGAAGATTGCTTTTCATGTTCATACCTGCATTTATAGGTATGTTAAGCGTCCCTGGCGGTGCTATTATGTCAGCACCATTGGTTGATAAATTAGGCGAAAAATCTAATATTCCTAAATCTAACCGGGCAGTTATCAATTTGATTTATCGTCATATTTCTATGCATATTATGCCTTATACAACAGGATTTCTTCTTGTAATGTCATTGATGCCTCAAATTTCGATCTATAAACTTATAGGATTGAATAGTGTTTTTGTTGTTATATATGTTATTAGTGGTTATTTTTTATATATTCGTAAAGTTGAAAATAGTACAAATGATCACTACTATTTTAAATGGGTAAATGTAATCAAACTTTTGAAATTAACGGCACCTATTTATATCTCAATATTATTAAATTTAGTATTAGGCATTCCTTTTTATCTGGGTATGCTTGCAAATTTGCTGGTATTATTCTTACTGCATCCCACAAAGACATTTTTAATCGATACAATAAAGTCTTTTAATTTTAATGTTCTTTATGCATTGATCGGGGTTTATCTCATTCAGAGTATAATTGGGCGTATGGAAGCCCTAACCTCATTTTTGACCTTGACTTTTTCTAATCCTAATACTGTTATATTAGGTATAGTGGCAATATCCTTTTTCTTTGGAATTACGACAGGTTATCAACCGACAGCCCTTGGAATTGTATTGCCTATTCTTGGCACACTTTCTTTATCAGATGATTTGTTGCTGTTGTACTGTCATTTTACCTTTGTTTGGGGCTTTATCGGATACTTTTTTTCACCTTTACATTTGTGTCAGCTCTTTACTTGCGAATACCTTCAAGTACCGACCATGGAATTGTATAAGAAATATTGGAAATTTTTTGTTTGTCTTCTGTTTTTTCTTGTTTTGAACTATTTCATTATGAGGGTTTTCTTTATATGATGAGGCTGATGCTGGAAAGGATAGCACTGTATTTTAAGATACAAAACATTTCTCATGGTGATGCATAGAGATGATTATAATATTTGATGTAAATACATCCGGGGTGTCCCATAATAAACAACTTGCCTAAATTGAGGATAAATGGATTCATAATAAATATAGATCGGAGCATCAAGAAAATCAGGATAGTGAGCATAAAAGAGCCTATCACCATAAATAATACCTTTTAGAGCTACATTCATCTCTTTAAGAAAAATATTGAACCGAACAGCTGAATAATACTCGTTGAATTCACCACCGCTGACATATGCTTTGCCAAATAAAACATGTTGATTCTGTAAGCTTTTCCGCCACTCTGCTATTACTTCATCCCGCATTTTCTTATCAATTGCATCATAGTCATACATATATCCCACGCTTAAAAAAAGCTCTGCGGTTATATCCGAATGCGTCAATGTATATTTTCTTCCTTCGGCAGGGTGAAAAAAAGTTGCAGGCGGAATATATTTGACTGATAATTTTTCAGGGTTAAAATCAGACATTGTAAATCACTTTCTATAAATAATAATAATCTTTCTATGATCATTATATGTTTTGAGCCAGGCCGGTGATTTATAATTCAATGTAAATGAAGTTCATTGAGAAAACAAAAAAATTTTTTATTTTTTTATTTTTTCTATTGCGTTTAATAATAACATATGGTACTATTGTATTAAATCTAACTTAGTTTGATTTAATAATAAGTTTATATTAATACTTAATATCTTTATGGAAAGAAGAATCTGTATGAAAAATTCAGCTGAAAGACTAACTGAAGAGTTGAATAAAAAAGGTTTAAGACCATCTCATCAAAGAATCAAAATATTAGAGTATCTTGCTAACCATCCCTGTCATCCAACGGCAGAGCAAGTATTATTTGAGATGAAAAAAGAGTTACCGACATTGTCTAAATCTACGGTTTATAAAACCTTGAACGCATTTGTCGAGGCGGAAATGCTCAGAGAAATAACCATTGAAAACAATGAGGTCCGGTATGAGTATAATTTAGCCGATCATGGACATTTCAAATGTGAAAAATGCGGTGAGGTATATGATTTTGAAATTGACTTTGATATTTCACAGCCTGAAGAACTTAGTGGTTTTAAAATCAATGATAAAAATATTTATTTTAAAGGTGTTTGTAAAAGCTGCTTAAAGAAAAAACAGAATATTTAAGCGGCAACTATATAAAAAAAATTATAATTTAAAGGAGAGATTATTATATGAAGAAATTTGTATGTTCAGTATGTGGTTATGTTCATGAAGGAGAAAATGTACCGGAAAGATGTCCTCAGTGCAATGCCCCATCATCCAAATTTATAGAGCAAGGAGCCGAAATGTCCTGGGCTGCGGAACATGTTGTAGGAGTTGCTCAGGGTGTCAGTGAGGACATAATTGAAGATCTTAGAGCTAATTTTACAGGAGAGTGTACAGAAGTAGGCATGTACCTTGCAATGGCAAGAGTAGCCCATAGAGAAGGCTATCCCGAAATTGGCATGTATTATGAAAAAGCAGCTTATGAAGAAGCAGAACACGCTGCAAAGTTTGCTGAACTGCTTGGTGAAGTCATTACAAACTCTACAAAGAAAAATCTTGAAATGCGTGTTGAGGCAGAAAATGGTGCAACAGCGGGAAAGGCTGATCTTGCGAAGAGAGCAAAAGCTGCTAATCTGGATGCAATTCATGATACCGTTCACGAGATGGCAAGAGATGAAGCAAGACACGGTAAGGCCTTCGAAGGATTGCTGAAACGTTATTTTAAATAAGCAGATATAATTGATAGTTAAATCTGAAGAAAAGACCTAATATGCTTTATTAGGTCTTTTTTTGACGATTACCTCATATCAAACAGTTTTCCCATAAATAAAATGGTATTGGTTTCATCATCTGTAATAATGAATACAAAGGGCCGGTTTGCAATGAAGGCCAACGGTTGAGAGTCGTTCATTTTATACATTTCCACTACTGTCCCTGCAGCTGCTTCACTGCCGTTTTCATTCACTTCGATTACTGCTTTATGAAGGACTCTGTTGATATAAATACCGTCACAGATACCGGAAAAGTCGGCCGCACCCGTGAAAGCTTCTCCCATCCCCAGTGCTGTCAATCCTTCATTCAAATTTTTGATTCCATATTCCAGTTTAAAGCGCGGCAGCTGCAGTTGAACCTCTTTTTCCTCCGCAATACTTTCCTTGATAGTTTTCCAGACGTCTTTATCCAGACCTTCAATAAAATCGTTGATGGATACTGTTTCTTCCGGCAGGATACAGTACATGGCCATTTTTCCGATTCCATACGGTAGCCTGACAGCTTTGAACCCATCTCCCTGCCCATATTCAACTTTACCGTTTCTGCTCATCATCATAATTTCACTGATGCGGCCGTCACCGGAATAAAATTGTGTATTGAAGGTGCTTTCCCGGTCAAATTGTTCTGTCCAATCCCCTCTGAAGTATATAGCATTGATCAGATACATAACAACAGACGGAGGTATTGGAGAATCAACCATCTTTTCGATTTTCTTTTTTGTCGCATTGGATATCCATTCATTGATTTGGTCTGCAGCGGTTGGCTTTGAAAAATCCAGTGAGGTCACAGGAGTTTCAAATATTTCTTTGTTTACGGCTATAAAATCTTCCTTAATGGATTCGCCTTCTCTGATCCAAAGTGAATTGCCAATATTGAGTTCCAGATTATCGTCTAATTGCTTCAAATACCTGATGAGATTGCGGTAGCTTTCATTGAGTGTTTCCATGTCAATATCCGCATATCCTAAAGTTTTTGCCATTGCTTCCTTTGTGGTTGTTTCCGCTCCTTGATATGTCATTGTCAGTGCGGTGGATATGCTCAGCGGGGATATGAAGATGCTCTTATTTTTGTCTTCTCTGTTCAACTGCTTAAAAATATCAAAAGCAAACGTAGATTTTCCTTCAACAGCCGCCGCGCTTATTTTTTCTGAATCGAAGGTGCTATTATGACTGTGAGATAGAAGCCCGTCTGAGCAGGCTGTGAGTAAGCTTGCGGCTATTATTATGCAGAGGAATAAGAATATAGGTTTTTTCATTTAAAGATCTCCTTTCTAAATGCAATATAATTATTGACTTATTTTTCCATTAACTGGTTCCATAGATGTTTTATTTATCAAAATATTTTCTGCAGGAACTGTCGTAATATTCGGATCATTGATCTTGACCTATTTCCTGAGTGACCCGGCAAATAAACGATTTGTTAATAGTATAATTGTTGACTAAACTAATTATTAATAGTAAAATTATGGAAGAGGTGAAAAAAATTGAGTGCAATAGATAGCCAAAATGTTCAAAAACGAAAAAGAGGAATTAAAACAAAGAACCGGATATTGGAAATATCAGCAGGCTTATTTGCTTGCAAAGGCTATGATAGTGTGTCTGTTTATGAGATCGCTGATGCCGTTGGGATTAAGGAGAGTTCACTTTATAACCATTTTAAAAGTAAAGCAGATGTATTGGATGCTTTGTTTGATATATTCAGAGAAAATACCCCGAAGACAAGGCCGTCCGATTCGGATCTGGACAAAATGCTGATGATCATGCAGCCGGAAGAGATTTTTAAAAATATTGTTTTTCATGTTGGAAACCGGGTAAGCGATACTTTAACTAATATCGCAATGATTATCAATTATGAGAAATTTCGAAATCAAAAGGCAGCTGAAATGTATTACAAATATGTTGTTAATGAGCCGGCAGATTATTATGAGCGGTTAATAAGCAAAATGGCTGCCAGAGGAATAATAAAGCCTGTAGATGTGCGTTTATTTGCCGAGCAGTATAATTATGTTTCAATTGCTTTGACAAAAGAATACTTTATGGCAAAAAATGGCTTTGCTGATATGGAATCGGTGGTCAGGTATATGGTTAAAACCTTGAACTTTTTCTGCGGCTTGATGAAAAAACAGAAGGTTTAATAATACTGGGAAAAATTGCAGAAGATAATCAGGCGGCATGGCTTCGGCCGGTAAAGGTATTTTAATTATGAAAAGAAAAAGTAAGAAGTCTCTTAAAGAAAAATACCCGCCTTCTAAGCCGTGTAGCTGTAAAATATGTACTGCATACTGTTACCGCCCCGGCTGGTGGACCGTTAAAGAAGCAGCAAAGGCAATGGAGGTCGGATATTGGCGCCGCATGATGCTGGAAGTATCGCCGGAATTCACCTTTGGTGTCCTTTCCCCTGCATTTCGTGGCTGTGAACAGAATTTTGCCTTACAGGAGTTCTCCAAGCTAGGTTGCAATTTCTTGTCAAAGGGGCTATGTGAGCTTTATGATACCGGATTTCAGCCTTTGGAATGCCGGTTTTGCCATCACGCACGACAGGGGTTGGGGCCAAGATGTCATTCCGATCTCGAAAAGGACTGGGAGACGAATGCCGGACAGCTTTTGGTTATAAAATGGATAGATTTAACGGGATTATTCAAAAGGTACGGATCAATAAAATTTTTACTTAATTTCAAATAGGAGGCAACTGGCATGTATGATGTCATAATCATTGGAGCAGGCCCGACAGGCTGCACAGCTGCACGGAAATTAGCTTGTTATGGCTATAAAGTATTATTGATAGAAAAATTCAAGATACCAAGAAATAAATCCTGTTCAGGTGTTCTTATAAAGAAGTCAATAGATTTGATAAAGAGATACTTTGACGAGGAGCCCCCGGAGTTTACGGCGTGTAAACCAAAGGATAACCGGGGTATGGTTTTTACCGACGACAAAGGTAAAGAGTACCGTTTTGAACAGGAGGGGCTAAATATATGGCGGAGTTCCTTGGATTGTTGGCTGGCAACAAAAGCTGCTGAATCTGGTGCGGAATTACGTGATCAAACAACTGCTTCATCATGCGAAGAACAAGAGAATTGTGTTATTGTAAAGTTAAAAAGTACTTTTTCATATTTCGAAAAAGCAAGGATAGTTATCTTATGCGATGGGGTAGTAGGTTCTGTTAAGCGAAAACTTGTTCATACACCTAAAAATTATATATTTACTTATCAAACTTTTAACAGGGGTTCCATAGATTTGGACCATCATTATTTTTATGCTTATTTGCAGCCCCATTTATCGGAATATGATGCGTGGTTTAATGTAAAAGATGATTATCTTGTTTTCGGTGTGTCTGTTAAAAACATAAGTAATCTTGAAAAATATTATTCCAGATTTATTGCCTATATGGATAAGTATCACAATGCAAAAATCAAAAGACAAGAAAAAGCTGAGAAATGGCTTATGCCGCAGATTATGCCTAATTGCCCTGTAGAATACGGAAAAGGAAAAGTGTTGTTTGCAGGTGAAACTGCGGGATTTCTTAATCCCATGGGTGAAGGTATTTCGGCAGGAATGGAAAGCGGGTATGCGGCAGCAAATGCAATCAGGAAAATAGACCTGGACAGCAATTTGGACTTGGATACAGTATATACAGTTTATCAAAAAACCACTTCCGGGTTGAAGGCATATATGGAACGGCAATGGAATTTCGTTGCAGGCTTGACAAGTATATTCGATTATATGAAGTTTTGAGCCGCAGTATTGCTGCCTAATAAATAAAACTCCTATATTTTTTAAAAAAAGGTCCGAAAAATCAGGGCCTTTTTTTATTATTCTAATGCTTTATTGACATATCCGGTTTTCATTATGGGAAAAAAGAACAGGGTGGTAAAAAATACCAATGAAATTATGATTTATTGGTATTTTTTCCGAAATACAAATATCGTTCATACGTTCATTATGCCTGAAAGCACTAATAGCAGCTATTTTTAGAATGGCATAAATTTTGCGATACTAATTAGAAGTGTAGTGATTCTATCTTGCAAAATCACTTTTTAAAGATGACAAAACAACATGAAAAAACAATAAGGGGTTATATATATTTATTTGAGTTCGGGAGATGAAAGAACAATTTTCCATTCATATTTTTTTCGGTGTAGCACATGAGATTAAACTTACATGTAATTGAAAGGAGGTGATTATGCAGACATCTTTCGTCTTGATCTGTATGATCCCTATATTAGAATCAAAGGAGGTAGAAATAATTGAAAAATAAACTTCTCGGCGAACTTGTCGCTGAAACTTTTGGTACTGCAATTTTGGTGCTGCTCGGAGTCGGAGGTGTTGTCAACGTGGGACTTGCCCCTCGTATGGCATCTGCAGCAGGATGGAACTGGCTGACCATCTGTTTCGGCTGGTGTTTTGCGGTAGTCGTGGCTGTATATGTGGTGGGGGGCGTATCCGGCGGACACCTAAATCCTGCCGTTACATTTGCCATGGCGGTTAAACGCGGCTTCCCCTGGTCTAAGGTGATTCCGTTTTGGGTTGCACAAACCATCGGTGCTTTTTTAGGTGCGGTCGTTTTATTTTTGGTATATAGAGATGGCCTTGTGGCAGCCGGATTCCCAAATGTATGGACAGGTGGCCCCGGATCGGTTTTTAGCCAGGCTTGGTGGGGAGATACGGCTGTGCGAACCGCTGTTGGCTCATATTCAATTCTTACTGCGACAATAGCGGAGGCTGCGGGAACGGCTGTGCTCCTGTGGGGAATTTTGGCCGCTTTTGATGCAAAAAATCTGGGAGTTGGCGCCAATCTTGGCCCGCTTTTCGTAGGTTTTGCAGTATTAGCGGTAGGCCTCTCGCTGGGTGGACCAAGCGGTTACATGATTAACCCTGCTCGTGATTTTGGACCGCGTGTTCTTGGTATGCTGATTGGAACAAAAGGTATGTTTGATGGGATTTGGTGGCTGGTGGGTCCCATTATTGGACCTCTTGCAGGCGGACTTTTTGGAATTTTCACATATGATTTTTGTGTTACGAAATGGTTAGTCAAAAAAGACGATGTTATATCGGAGGAAGTATCCTCATAAAGAAATCGATC
This sequence comes from Anaerovorax odorimutans, assembly GCA_016841185.1. Lineage (GTDB taxonomy): Bacteria > Bacillota > Clostridia > Peptostreptococcales > JAAYPU01 > JAENZQ01. The sequence continues at coordinate 27,869 of JAENZQ010000011.1, read as the reverse complement.
ATCAATAGATTCGTGAAGGAGCCATAGAATGTGGAGCGTTATTTGAATATGTCATAATGCGTGATTTATGTATATGTTCATTCGAAGCAGATTACTTAACAGCTGTGGCTTTCCAGACTTTGAAATATGTGGATATTAAGTTATAATATTTACAAAATAGGTTGATGAAAAAATAAAAGAGGGGCGATTTAAAATGAAAAAAATAATTAACAAGCCTGAAAATGTTGTTGCTGATATGCTTACCGGAATGTCAGCAGCTCATCCGGAGTATTTAAAAAAGCTGGATAATTTTAATGTTGTTGTACGCAAAGATACTGCGGCATCCCAAAAGGTTGCTTTAGTCAGCGGCGGCGGCAGTGGGCATGAACCGGCACATGGAGGTTTTGTCGGGAAAGGAATGCTAGATGCGGCAGTTGCAGGAGATGTATTTACCTCACCAACTCCCGATCAGATTTATGAAGCCATAAAAGCAGTAGCCGATGAGGCAGGTGTTCTTTTAGTTATTAAAAATTACACGGGAGATGTTATGAATTTCGAGATGGCTCAGGAGATGGCTGAGGCGGAAGACATTAAAGTGGATAGTGTCGTTGTTAATGATGATGTGGCTGTAGAAAACAGCACCTATACCACCGGACGGCGTGGTATTGCCGGAACAATATTTGTCCATAAAATTGCCGGTGCAAAAGCGGAAGCAAAAGGTTCTTTGAGCGAAGTAAAAGCTGTAGCGGAAAAGGTAATTGCCAATACCTCCAGTATGGGAATCGCTTTGTCGCCATGTATCGTTCCTGCTGCCGGTAAGGCTAATTTTACTCTTGGAGAGGATGAAATGGAGGTTGGCATGGGGATCCACGGTGAACCAGGCACCCACCGGACAAAAATAAAATCAGCAGATGAAATAGCAGAACAGTTGCTATCAAAAATTTTAGGTGATAAACCTTTGCAATCTCATGATGAAGTTGCCGTAATGATCAATGGACTGGGAGCGACGCCTTTAATGGAGTTATATGTTGTAAATAAAAAAGTAAATGCGACCTTAAAAGAAAAAGGCGTCAAGGTCTACAAAACATTTATAGGGAATTATATGACTTCGTTGGAAATGGCCGGCTGTTCTGTATCCATCCTTAAATTGGATGAAGAATTAAAGTCTCTTCTGGATGCTAAGGCTGATACTCCGGCATTTAAAGTTCTTTAAAGATCAATCCTTGAGGGGTAGTATAATTATTATACTACCCTTATTATCCATATCATATAAGTATTAAGGAGGGACTTGATAATGAGTTTAACCAGTAATCAAACGATTTTATTGCTGAAAGAGATTGGAAAAACATTAGAGGAACATAAAACACTGTTGACCGAATTGGATGGCGCTATTGGGGATGGAGACCATGGAATCAATATGAATAAAGGCTTTACGGCGGTAACAAAAAAATTAGACGATATACAAACAGAGGATATCGGTCATATTCTAAAGACGGTGGGGATGACACTGGTTTCTAACGTTGGCGGTGCATCAGGCCCATTATATGGAACGGCTTTTATGAAAGCCGCAGTAGTTGTAGCCGGAAAGAATGAAATTGACCTTCATGATTTTGTGAAAATAATGGAGGAGGCTGTTGAAGGAATAAAAATGCGCGGTAAAGCTGTTCCCGGAGATAAGACGATGCTGGATGCTCTGGAGCCAGCTTATAACACCTTATATCAGGCAGTTGAAGAAAATCAACCGATAGAAGATATTTTGAAAAAAGTCAAAGATGCAGCGCTTCAAGGTGTACAATACACCGAGAAGATTGCAGCCAAAAAAGGACGGGCAAGTTATTTAGGAGAGAGAAGTATCGGACATCAAGATCCGGGTGCTGTTTCCAGCTATTTGATTTTAGATACAATTTATAAAACAATAAGAAATATAAAGGATTAATTTAAAAAACTTGGATTGGAGAGATAACAATGGTTGGTTTAGTTATAGTATCCCATTGTATTGAAATTGCACAAGGCATAAGAAAGCTGGCAAGTCAAATGACACCTGAACCTGTACCAATTGCAATTGCTGCAGGAACAAATGACGGCCGTCTGGGTACGAATGCCGAACAGGTGACTCGTGCAATAAATGAAGTCTATTCCTCGGAAGGTGTAATAATTCTGTTTGATTTAGGCAGTGCTTTGATGAGCACAGAGCTGGCTGTAGAGTGCCTTCCTGAAGAGCAACAAAAAAATGTGGTTATTCTCGATGCCGCTATTGTAGAAGGGGCAATAACTGCAGTTGTGGAAATCAGCCTCAACAAAAATCTAAAGGAAATAAAGGATGTTCTAAAGGACCTGTCTATTAATAAAATGAATTGAGAGACATAAGAGGTGTGTAATAATGATCTATAAAGGAATAGCAGCATCTGAAGGTATTGTTATGGGGAAAGTATTTCTATATACTAAGGAAAAGGTGCAGATTGAAAGAGATACTATTCATAAGGGAACAACAACAGTTGAAATGGAGAAATTTAATGATGCTTTGATATTGACCAAAGAACAATTATCAAATATCAGAAAAAAGGCTTCTAACGAGCTTGATGAAGATCAGGCAGAAGTTTTTGATGCGCATATGATGATATTAACAGATCCGGTATTTTTAGAAGACATAAAAAAGTTAATTGAAGAAGAAAGAATAAATGCAGCATATGCAGCGGAAAAAACAGTCAATAAGTTCATCGATATTTTTCAAAATATTGAAGATGATTATTTAAAGGATAGAAGAATAGATATCAAGGATGTAGGGGAAAGACTGATCAGAAATATCTTAGGGATTTCAGTTGACTCTTTACAAAGTCTAAATGAGAAAGTAGTGATAGTTGCGCATGATCTTACGCCTTCGGATACTTCTTTATTAGATAAGAGCTGTGTACTGGGTATTGCTACATCTATAGGAGGTAAAACATCCCATACGGCTATTATGGCCAGAAGCCTGGAAATTCCGGCTGTTTTAGGGCTCGGAAATATACTTGAAAAGGTAAAAAATGACGATTTTGTCATATTAGATGGTATTGAAGGAGAGCTCATTATTGATCCTGATGAGAATCAGATGCGGGTGTATTCGTCTAAATTGAAAGGCTACACAGAGAAAAGAAATCGCTTACAAAGGTTTATTGACCTTCCTGCAGTTACTCTTGATGGTAAAAAAGTAGGGTTGAATGCCAATATAGGTACCCCTGAAGAATTAACGGCTGTAATATCTAACGGCGGTGAAGGAATAGGCTTATACCGGACAGAATTTTTATATATGGATAGGACTGATTTTCCTGATGAAGAAAACCAATTTTTAAGTTATAAAGAAGTAGCGGAAGGGTTGAAGGGTAAACCGGCTATTATACGAACTTTAGATATTGGCGGGGATAAAAATATCCCTTATCTCAACCTCCCTGATGAAATGAATCCTTTTTTAGGATGGAGGGCTATCAGGATCTGCCTTGACCGCCCGGACATTTTTAGAACTCAATTAAGGGCTATCTTAAGGGCAAGTGCTTTTGGAAAAGTACGGATCATGTACCCTATGATTTCTGCTGTTGATGAAGTTAGAAGCGCCAATCTGATTTTATCTGAAGTAAAGCAGGAATTAGCCGATGAAGGGATTAACTTTGATAAAGATATTGAAGTAGGTATCATGGTGGAAACTCCGGGTGCGGCAATTACAGCAGATATTATTATTCCGGAGGTAGATTTCTTTAGTATAGGCACAAATGATTTATGCCAGTATACATTGGCTGTTGACAGGATAAATGAAAAGGTAAGCCATCTTTATCAACCGTTTCATCCGGGGATTCTTCGTTTAATCAAAAATGTAATCGATGTTTCACATAGATATGGAAAAACGACGGGAATCTGCGGTGAAATAGCCGGCGATCCTTTGGCATCGATGATTCTCATAGGATTGGGAATAGATGAATTAAGCATGAGTCCTTCAGCAATGCCGACAATCAAAAGAATAATCAGAAATGTTTCATATGAACAGTCAAAAAAGGTTGCTCAGCATGCTTTAATGTTATCTGAAACTGAAGAAATCATAAATTATGCAAAAGAAAGTGCAAGAGATTTTCTAAGCAAGGAGGATTAAGAATGTATTCGCAAAAGATTATTGTTGAGAATGAGGAAGGATTACATGCAAGACCTGCGGCGAAATTTGTTCAGACAGGATCAAAATTTCAATCGGGAATTACAATATTAAAGGGCCAGAAAAAAGCCAATGCAAAATCAATATTACAGGTAATGTCCTTATCGATTACTAAAGGTACCGAAATAATAGTTTGTGCAGAGGGGCCGGATGAGGAACAAGCAGTATTGACACTTATTGATTTGATAAAAGGCAATTTCAATTAATAAGAATATTGATTATAATTATAATTACAAATGATTTTTTTGCTGTGATAATGCCGGATATTAAAGATTTAAAGGAATGTTTTATATGGAAAAAGCAGTCATTAAGCATGAAAAGGGGTTGCATACCAGAGTAGCAGCTATGGTAGTACAAAAGGCCAATGCATTACAGTTTAAACACCACACATCTTTATATTTTCATTATAAAGAATATAAAAAAATACCTGCCGGGAGCTTGATGCTCCTTGTTTCCCTGCAAATCAAAAAAGGAGATGAAGTTTGGGTTTCAGCTAATGATGAAACCCTTGATTTCGTTGAGAAAGAAATGGTGGATTTTCTGGAAAGCGATTTTGAGGTTAAAGATATACAAACCTTTAATCAGGTGGATAATCTCCTGCATAATAGTTCAATTACTTCTGAGCAGGTCTTTAATAATATTGCCAATGGATTGATCGTAATCGATGAAAATGAAATAATTACTGTATTCAATCCGGCGGCAGAAAAAATCACAGGACTTTCCGCTAAAGAAGCAATTGGGAAAAAAGTGTATGAGGTCATTCCCGATTTTCAGTTACGGGTTTCAAATAATTCAATTATTCCGAAATTAGGGTGTCGGCAAATTATCGGAAATTCAGTTATTATTACCGATAAAACTCCAATTTTTGTTGATGGACAAGTAAAGGGAGCTGTAGCAATTTTTCAGGACATTTCCAAACTGGAGAAGATGACCGGTGAATTACAAAGTGTCAGAGAATTGAAAGAGAGGTTGCATCTGATATTGGAAACTGTCCAGGACGGTATTTGCGTGCTGGATAAAGATGGATATATTACTTATGTTAATCCGGCCTATTTGCGTATCGTAGGACAAACTTCAGAGCAATTGATCGGAAAAAATATCACATACATTTCTCCTCAGGGTGCCCGAAAGAAAGTTCTCCAATCCGGGAGAGCGATATTTGGAAGTATAAGTAAGAAGGCAAATAATACGACTATAGTTGCCAATGTCAGCCCAATTATGGTTGATGGAGAAGTTGCCGGATGCGTTTCTGTAATAAAAGATATTACGGAAATTCAAATTTTAATAGAAAATATGGATAAAGCTACTGCGAAGGCTGAATATTTAGAGATGGAACTCAAAAGGACAAAAAAAACGAATCCTGCTTTTAAAAAAATAATTGGCATTAGCGGAAAGATTGTGGATGCGTTGGCAATAGCCGAAAAAGCGGCTGAGAGTTTGGCAACAGTACTTATTCGCGGAGAAAGCGGAACAGGAAAAGAATTGGTAGCAGAGGGTATTCATTATATTGGACCCAGAGCCGACGGGCCGTTTATAAGAGTGAATTGTGCTGCCATACCGGAAAATTTGCTGGAAAGTGAGCTGTTTGGACATGAAAAAGGTGCTTTTACCGGAGCTTTTAAAAGACGGTTAGGAAAATTTGAACTTGCCCATAAAGGTACTATTTTTTTAGACGAGATCGGTGAATTGGACAAAAATATGGAGGCTAAATTACTCCGGGTTCTGCAAAAAAGAGAATTTGAAAGAGTTGGCGGGGAGGAAACAATTAAGGTAGATGTGAGAATTATCGCTGCTACCAATAAGGATTTAGAGGAAATGGTAGCTCGGGGTGAATTTCGTGAAGATCTGTACTATCGTTTAAATGTTATTCCCATTATATTAGTACCTTTAAGGGAGCGGAAAGAGGATATCCCCCTTTTAGTAGAACATTTTTTACAACAAGCAAGCAAAGAATCAGGAAAAGAAATAAAAGGAATTAGAAGTGATGCCCTTGAGGTATTGATGAGTTATAGATGGCCGGGCAATGTAAGGGAATTGGAAAATATTATCGAAAGAATTACGATCCTAATAGAGAAACCATATATTGAAATACAAGATTTGCCTATTTATTTTAGGCAAGAGGCCGATATCAATCAGGAAAAAGCTTCGGGCGGTTTTTCTCAAAAGATTATTCTTCCCTGGGAGGAATATGAAAAACAAATCATCAAAATGGCTTTAGAAAAATATTCAAGCTATAATGCTGCAGCCAAGGCTTTAGGGCTAACTCATAAGACAATTGCTGCTAAAGCAAGAAAATATGGAATTGAAAAATAGCAATAAAAATAACTATTTTTCCTCCTTTCTAAAATCAGAAAGAAACTGCTGCATTGCATAAACAGAATCTCTGCTGATAACATGTTCGATTGCACAGGCATCTTCATCGGCAATGATAGTATCAATTTTTAAAACTTCTATAAAGAACTTCCGGATAACCCGATGCTTATCTGAAGTGGATTTGGCCAATTTAAGCCCGGCAGAAGTAAGAAATACCTCTTTATATTTTTCATTGACGACAAGCCCTTTTTGAGAAAGTGTCGACATGGCGCTGTTGGTGCTTGCTTTTGTAACACCTAATCTCTCGGCAATATCGGATACCCTTGCACCTTCGCCATCTCGTGATAATTCATATATTGCTTCCAGGTAATTTTCCATTGTAAATGTAAGATTATTCATTCATTTTCCTCCGTATGATTTTTCACTGCTGCTGGGGCCTAAGATATAAGATGTATATAATTTCAACAGCAAAGTTTCAACCTTCTAACATTTTTATTATACCCTGTTATGAAACTAAAATAAAGAGTAATTTGTTACAATATAATCCGATGGAAAGTAAGCTGAAAAAAATTAGTATTGTTGACATATCTTATCCAATGATGTAAATTAAAATAAAGAAGAGTTAGTATATCCTAACATATTACAGCATAAAACATTATGTTCAACTTTTCAATAAAAAGTTACTTATACGGATTTAAACCGATATTACAAGAATTGGGAAAGGCTGATCAGGGAAAATGTTAAGATGATATATCCTATGCATGGGAAACCGTTCAGAATAGAGAGGCTTAAAAATAATGTTTATAAACACAAAGAAGAACAGATGGTAAAAGTCGAGTAATAGAATAATTGAACTACTTGACAAATTAAACCAGTTGAAGTATGATGTAACAGTGTTATATAACGCTGTTACATCAGAGCGATGACAAGATAGAATCAGATAATAATAAATTCTTAAATATACCTTGAAAGAGTATTAGATTTGATTTTTGTATCATATGAGGTTCCAAAAGAGCCTCAAAAAAGTAGATATAATGTTAGGCAAACCTAACAAAAAGAAAATATAGACTTGAATGAAGGTATTTTTAAGGGTAAAGATTTTTTAGAGGATGAAAGGAGCGCTGAACATGATAAAATTGAACACAGCCAAGGATGGGGAAACAGGTTGGGTTGCTTCCATTAAAGGCAATACTCGGTTTTTAAACCGTATTACTTCTATAGGGCTTACCATAGGAAGTGAGATTGAAATTATTCAGAATCAGGAAAAATGCCCCGTACTTATTTTCAACAGAGATACTGTGATTGCCATCAACCGCAGTGAATGTGAAAAAATTATGGTAGAGGTGATTGAGAGATGAAACAAATGACGATTGCACTTTTGGGGCAGCCTAATTCAGGTAAATCCACTTTGTTTAACGGACTGACGGGTTCCCGGCAGCATGTCGGAAACTGGCCGGGAAAAACCGTTGAGCGAAAAGAGGGCTACTTTGCTTTTGATGGGAAAAATTATACCGTAGTAGATCTGCCCGGAACCTATGGCTTATCTGCAAATTCAGAGGAAGAAATCGTTACAAGGGAATATATCGCAAGCGGTAAAGCAGATTTGGTATGCATTCTTACAGATGCTTCCCAGCTTGAGCGCAGTTTATTCATGCTTGCTGATTATACCGGAATAAGAACCCCTGTTATTTTATTGCTGAATATGATGGATGTTGCAGAACAACAGGGAAAAGAAATTAGCAGCACGTCTATCGCCAAAAAACTTGGCATTCCGGTTGTCCCTATTATTGCAGCCGACAAAAAGTCCTATGGGGATTTATTTAAAACATTGAAGGAACCAGAAACGATTTCAACAATGTTAGATGAGAATATTTTATCAGATCTCTATAAAAGAATGGAGAGAGGTGTGTTTAAGCAAGTATTTTCTTTGCTTCCTGAGGAAGGTATCGGCGTTTATTCTTCCTCATGGCTGGCGGCAAAGCTGATAGAGCAGGACAGCATGGCCATGGAAGTGGTATGGGATGCATTGAGTACAGATGATAGAAATAAACTTACAGCATTACTTTCCCAGGTTAGAGACGGGAGCTTGCTGACAGGAGACTGCAAGTTCAAATGGATAGAAAGCCTGCTGAGAGACAGCGTTGCGGAAAGAAAAAAGGGGGCACCAAAAAGAAGCAGGTTTGACAGACTCGCTACAAGCAAAACTTGGGGCAAACCCCTATCAATTGCTATCATAATATTAGGATTGGTACTTTCTATGGTGATTGCCATACCGTTTATGGGACTGTTTAGCTTTTTATTAAGCGCCTTGTCTCTGCTGATAACTCATGGGCTTTCTGATGCCGGAGCACCTGCTTTGATCATTTCTCTTTTGTGTGACGGAGTACTGACAGCAGTGACTTTTGCATTAATGATGGTAGTATTTGTATTTGGCATCAGCCTTGTATTCGGGTTTATAGAGGAGATCGGCTATATGGCCCGTATTTCCTATACTTTTGATAATACCATGGCGAAATTTGGACTTCAGGGAAAAGCGATCATGCCTTTTATCATAAGCTTTGGCTGTAACATAGGAGGTGTAACAGGCACAAGGGTCATAGATTCCTGGGGGCAGCGTGTGACTACCATGGCTCTTTCCTGGGTAGTTCCATGTGCCGCCACATGGGGGGTCGTGGGACTTGTGAGCAGTGTTTTCTTCGGTAGCGGAGCCGTATTTGTTGTTTTGTCATTATTTGCAGTTGCGCTGCTTCATATGGTTATCACCTCCAAAATTTTCGGCAAGCAGCTGATTAAAGATAGTGATAGAAGCGGTCTTATAATGGAGCTTCCGCCATACCATAAACCTAAGTACAAGAATTTGCTTCGCTTTGTTTTGAACCGTATGGGAGATGTCTTAATACGTGCTTTAAAGATTATTATCCTTGTTTCGGTCTTGTTTTGGGCTTTATCGTATACGGCAGACGGCAATGTTGAAAATAGTATTATCTATACAATAGGAACCTTTATTGAACCGGTTACTTTATGGTTCGGACTGCGCTGGCAGACATTTATGGCTTTTATTGCTTCTGCTATGGGCAAGGAAGCAGCACTCGGCGTATTGGCCTCTCTATTTAATACTTCAGGCGAGGCTGCCGGTATATGGGCGGCTATGTCGGGCCAGGCCCATGTAAATACCTCCAGCTTGGGAGGAGCACTGCTTACCGGCATTTCAAAAGCTGAAGCTCTTGCTTTTATTTATGCATTTTTTTTCAATGTTCCTTGCCTGATGGCAGTAGCCTCTACCCAGCAGGAAAGCCATTCCGTCCGATGGACTTTTCGTATTGTGGGTTATTATATCGTGACGGCGCTTTTGATGGCGACACTTGCATATTATATCGGACTTTTAATTTTCTAGGAGGTTTTTGGTAATGCTGACTGAAATGGTGAGGATGCTCAAAAACGGAGAGACACGATCTTTACAGGAGATTGCCGATATACTGAAAACAGATATTTCGGTTGTAAAAGCACAACTGGAGTATATGGAGAATCAGGGATATATCAAAAAGGTGGCCTTGGAGATAAGCTGCAGCGGTAAAAATTGTAATGCTTGCCGGAGGGGCAGTGGAGTAATATCAATGCCTGTAATGTGGGAATTAAAGAAATGAAGTATAATAAGCGATGGAAAATATATGAACAATCTAATGAGCATGAGTGTTTTTTTTCATCATTAGTTAGATATATCTAACATTTTATAATAAAGTATTTTTAGAGAATTCAGTATAGGAGGATAAGGATTATGTCAAAAGAGAAAAAAAGATTTATTTTAAAAAGGTTTACGCCTTACATGGGCAAGAAGAAAGTGCTTTTGCCCTTGTCATTAGTATTGTCAGGAATTTCCGCAGCCCTCAATATCTTGCCTTTTGTCCTTGTATGGTACATAACACGTGATATATTAGCAGCTCCGCAATCCATTGATGTTTCAAATGTCGGTTTTTATGCATCGCTTGCTTTTGCAAGTGCAGCCGGAGGAATCATAATATATTTTTGCGCACTTTTGAGTTCACACCTTGCGGCCTTTCGTGTAGAGGTGGGCATGCAGAAAGTCGGCATGGAAAAAATATTATCTATGCCCCTCGGTTTTTTTGACCAGCATTCAAGCGGGAAAATACGAAAGATTGTAAACGATGGAGCGGGAACAACGCATTCATTCTTAGCTCACCAGCTTCCGGATATGGCAGGTAGCGTTGTTTCTCCCATTATACTGATCGTGCTTATTTTTACCGTAGACTGGAGAATGGGCATTGCTTCTCTTATTCCAATTATCTTGGGGTTCATAACAATGAGATTTATGATGAGCTCCAAAGGAAAAAATTTTCAAAAAATGTATTATGATTCTTTGGAAGAAATGAGCTCCGAATCCGTCGAATATATCCGAGGTATTCCGGTTGTAAAAACATTTGGTCAAACCATATTTTCTTTTAAACGGTTCTATGACAGCATTATCAAATATAAAGAGATGGTCTACGCCTATACGCTTCTCTGGCGAAAGCCCATGTCATTTTACAGCGTCATTATGCAATCGGCTGCATTCTTTTTGATTCCTATGGCTATCTTTTTGATCGGAAGAGGAGAGAATCTTTCTCTTGCCCTTGCAGACTTTATTTTTTATATCCTAATATCCCCGATCTTTACGATGCTTTTGATGAAATCCATGTACTTTCAGCAAAATGTTATGATTGCCGGGCAAGCTATTGACAGGCTGGACGGCCTATTAGATTATCCCGGCATGGGCTGCACTGACAACACAAAAAAAATCAAAAAGCACAGTATTGAATTTAGGGATGTTGTGTTTTCGTATGAAGGAAGCGGCAAACGTGCCATCGATAAGATAAGCTTTAAATTAAACGAAGGGGAAACTATTGCTCTTGTCGGTGCTTCGGGCGGCGGGAAAACGACAATTGCCCGGCTTGCTGCCCGGTTTTGGGATGCAGATGAAGGCGAAGTATTAGTTGGGGGAATCAATGTCAGGGATATTTCCAAAAAAGAATTAATGAATAATATTTCCTTTATTTTTCAAAATACAAAGCTGTTTAAAGGTTCATTAAGGGAGAATATTGTCTTTGGAAAGGAAAATGCCGAAGAAGAAGAAATCAATAAAGCAATTGATTTTTCTCAGTCAAGAGAAATTATAGAAAGTCTTCCGGATGGGATTGATACGGTAATAGGATCAAAAGGCACCTATCTTTCGGGGGGAGAACAGCAAAGAATCGCTCTTGCCAGAGCCATTGTAAAGAATGCACCCATCGTTCTTTTAGACGAAGCAACTGCCTTTGCAGATCCTGAGAACGAGCATTTGATTCAAAAAGCTCTAAAAGAACTCAGCCGCGGCAAAACAACTCTCATGATTGCACATCGACTTACCAGCGTACAGAATGTCGACAGGATTTTGGTCATAGAAAGCGGAAAAATTGCGGAAGAGGGAACACACCGGGAGCTGCTGGATAAAGGCGGCATATACAAAACCATGTGGGATGAGTATCAAAAATCTGTGGCATGGAAAATAGTCACAAAAAATATTGTAAATAAAGGAGGACAATATGCTTAAGTATTTTCAAAACAAATATGCTATGTCTGAAAAAGGCGCAAAAGACCTTTTACATTCAATTATTTGGACTGTAGTAATGGACATTAGCTTTATGGCTCCTGTAGTTCTCGGCTTTAAATTTTTAGATGAATATCTGAGTTTGCTTTTAAATGTTTCAAGCAGTCAAGGAAGCAGCATTCTTTATTATGTTATCATGTCTGTAGCTTTTTTCCTGATCATGTTTGTTATCGTGTACTTTCAATATAACTCGACTTACACTAAAATTTACGAGGAAAGCGCCCGAAGACGAATCAGCCTGGCTGAGACACTCAGAAAGCTGCCATTAGCTTTTTTTGGCAAAAAAGATATTGCAGATTTAAGCTCCACAATAATGGAGGATGCGACACAGATAGAGCTGCTCTTTTCCCATTCGGTTCCTCAAATTTATGCAGCAGTATTGAATGTTTTGATCATAGGCGTGATGATGTTTCTTTACAACTGGAAGCTGTCCCTTGCCGTATTCTGGGTCGTTCCGGTTGCAATATTAGTCTTTTATCTATCGAGAAAGCTTCAAAATAGTATGCATTCAAAGCTTTACAGCATTAAAAGAGATATATCAGACAAGATTCAAGAAGGGCTTGATTCAGCTCATGAAATAAAATCCTATAATAGAGAAGAGGACTTTTCATACACTTTAAACTCACAGTTAGATGGTTACGAAAAGTTTTTGATCAAAGGAGAGCTTTTAATAGGTGCTTTTATCAACCTGTCATATGTATTCTTAAAGCTTGGACTTCCAAGTGTTATATTGTTTGGAGCCTATCTTTTATCAACAGGTTCCGTAAATATTTTTACTTACCTTGTTTTTCTTGTCATTACTGCACGTATATATAATCCGATCATGGAAACGATGAATCATTTTGCACTCCTTATCTTTCTAAACGTGCGTATTAAGCGTATGAAGGAGATGGATGAAATGCCAAGGCAGAATGGAACAACCAAGTTTTATCCTAAAAACTACGATATCGAATTCAATAACGTCTATTTTTCTTATCAGGACGGTGTGCAGACTTTAAAGAATGTAAATTTTATGGCAAGGCAGGGTGAAGTGACAGCGTTGGTAGGACCTTCCGGCGGAGGAAAAAGTACGGTAGCCAAGCTGGCCGCACGATTTTGGGATATTAACAAAGGTGTTATTACCTTAGGAGGAGAAGATATTTCTCTGGTTGATCCTGAAACGCTTCTGAATTATTATTCTATCGTTTTTCAGGACGTTACCCTGTTTAATTCAAGTGTTATGGAAAATATCCGGCTCGGGAAGAAAGATGCATCGGACAAAGAAGTTATAAAAGCGGCGCAGCTTGCCCAATGTGATGAGTTTGTTAAAAAACTTCCGAAAGGATACGATACATTGATAGGGGAAAATGGAGAAAGATTGTCAGGAGGCGAAAGGCAGCGGATATCCATTGCCAGAGCGATATTAAAAGATGCTCCTATTATACTGCTTGACGAAGCGACAGCATCTCTTGATGCTGAAAATGAAAGTAAAATCCAGAATGCGCTCAGCGAGCTTATAAAAAACAAGACTGTTTTGATCATTGCCCATCGTATGAGAACCGTTTTAGGAGTTGATAAAATCGTTGTTATCAGAGATGGTGCTATCGTAGAAACAGGTACACCTTTGGAATTGAAAGGACAACAAGGACTATTTTCATCGATGTTAAAGGCACAACTATATTGTAATAATTGATGTGGCTATCAAAAAATAAAGCAAACACATTTCAGTCCTATTGAAATGAGGTGATAGGATAAAAGCATAGGTTCTCAATCTGTTGCTGATGGATATTTTGGCAACACCAAGGAGGTTGATTAAATTGAAAGCAAAATCAAATGAAAAAGATAAACAAAAACAAATGATTCTTTCAGAGAATTTATGGAAAGTGATGTTCAGAGTTTCATGGCCCGCTGTAATCGCTATGGTATTGTATGGGCTCAATTCGGTATTTGATGCAATTTTTGTCGGAAGATTCGTCGGAGAAACAGCATTAGCAGGCGTTTCATTGGCTTATCCTTTATCTCAAATCACACTTGGATTGGGTTCTCTGATCGGTGTCGGAGGGGGATCTGCTCTGAGTATTGCATTAGGAGCAAAAGCCCTGGAGACTCAGAAAAAATTACTGGGAAATGTTAATTATCTGTCTATTCTTATCACGGTCATATATATAATCGTTGGGCTATTTCTGGCAACACCCCTTGTTAAAGCAATGGGGGGGATCGGCGATACATTGGTCATAGGGGAAACATATTTTAAAATAACAGTATTGGGGTCTTTATTCTGGATTTACGGACTGGCAGGAAACATGATCGTCCGTGCCGAGGGAAAAATGAAATCAGCGGCGGTTATGATGGGGCTTGGACTTGTGGTGAATATCATAGCCAACTATATTTTAATAGTAGTAATGGATATGGGGGTCGCTGGAGCTGCCTGGGGAACCAATCTGGGGATGCTTGTTTATACAATTGCAGGGCTTTTCTATTTTTCAAGCGGAAAAGCATCTTTTGAAGCGCATCCATTCAAGATCTATAGAGACAAAGAGATTGTAAAGGGTATTTTTTCCATGGGAATGCCCTCGTTGATTATGACGGTCATGACGCTTGTACAGGCCATCGTAGTCTTTAATGCTTTATCCAGATATGGAACCACTTATGATTTGGCGCTTTATGGAGCAATATTCAGATTCTTTACTTTACTGCTGACACCTATATTTGGACTGATGCGGGCACTACAGCCGGTTATCGGCATTAATTATGGTGCCAAAAATTATTTTCGTGTCATAAGAAGCTTTAAAATATTTGCAGTGGCAAGCACATTGATTATGTTGCCTTTTTGGGGGATCACAATGGTGATACCTGAAGCCGTATTGAGTTTGATGTTCCCCAACAAAATATTTGATGCTGCCAGCTTATTATACTTTAGAGTATTTATGGCACTTTTGCCGATTCTGCCTGTCATCTTCATGATGATGACATTTTATCCGGCTATCAATAAGGGAAAGCCTGCAGCCATAATAGGAATCGCAAGGCAACTTATTTTTTATGTGCCCGTAATGCTTATATTACCAAAATTATTTGGTATCCAGTGGGTGTATTACGGCACCTTTCTGATCGATACTGTAATAACGATTTGGGTTTTGATATTGGTCAAAAAGGAATTTAATATTCTTAGAAGCAGTTAAAAGATCAAGTATTTCATACAGGTTCGGATTGATTTTTTCTGATTTTACTGCCGCTTCTTCCTATCAGGACAGGAGCAGCAGCTTTTTTTGTTTTGATGGGAATCACATATTTATTGTCATATCGGTAAGGGTGTGCCGGAAATCATTCGAAAAGTTACTTTTTTTCATGACATGATAACAAAGAAAATGGCCGTTTTCAGTTTCTATTTTATGATATTTCACAGGCAAATAACCTCTGTTTATATACATGTCATATGCCGGAAATGAAGCATCCAATATTGCTTCCGAATACTTCTCAAAAATTTTCTTTTCCAGTTCATCCATTATAATGGTCCCATAACCTTTTCTTTGATACTGAGGCAGTACAAACAACCTGTTTATTTCATTTCCGTATATGCTTCCGGTTCCGACAAATATTTTATTTTCATCAAGTAAAAACACCGAATTTCTTTTTATGGCTTCCTTGATATTATTATCAGAGTGATGTTGCAGGAAAAAGTCTACCGCTCCACTGGGATAATAATTCGGATATATACTTTCTATCGTTGTTCTGACGATATTTTTAACAATATCAAAATGTTCCGTTCCTGCTTTTGTCAGTGTCATATATGTACCCTCTTTTAAGATCACCAATAATATGCTCTTATTATACACTGCATCCATATTAAACATAAGCCCTAATGTATAGATTTTATATTTCAGGCATATTTTATCAGAACAATTTAAAAACAATATCAAAAATGAAAATTACACCATAAAATTAACTGATCGATAAAGCATTTGAGTATGCATTTTTAATGCAGTGTCCGGTTATTAAAAAGTATATAAAACAGTGTCGCAAGAGAATAAAGATCTAAAAATCCATCAATACTATGAATAAATACAATCATTTGTTAAAGGAGAAATTGATATGGTACATTATAAAAAACAGGTCAAAAAAATTTCAGGCAAAAAGGGTAAACCGGATGCTATCAATAATAATGAATGTCCAAAGAAAGATAAGGACGGCAACTGCCTTGTGCAGGGCGTTTATAATGATTCTGAGCCCATTGGCGGAGGAGGCTGATTAATCGCTTTTTATTTTATCAGTTGCTGGAGAAATAAAAGTAAAATAAGTAACCCACCGAGTAAGTGTTAAAGAGTTATTTTAGCATTAGGTGGGTTTATTATTGACGGTAAAAGCAATTTTATTATATACTATATTAAAATAAGCTATATACAAATTACATATAGTAACTATCAAAACAGCTGAAGAGGTGAATAAGATGAAAGAATGTCAGCATTTATTCTGCCACAAAAAGCACAGTAAAATAGAAAGGTTTATGGAGGTCTCTTTATTATGTTTGTTAAATGAAAAAGCAGGATACGGCTACGGACTTATTGAAAAACTTTCTTTTTTTGGATTTGATGATGAAACTATAAATATTGGTGCTTTATATCGCACTTTAAGGAAAATGGAAACGGAGGGATTGGTTTATTCGGATTGGGAGCAAAGTGAGCAGGGACCTAAGCGTAGGGTTTACAGTATTACGGATAAGGGAAAAAAGGAATTAGAAAACTGGGTTTATGTACTTAAAGACAGAAAGATGCACATCGAAAAGTTGATTCATCGTTATGAGTCTTGTGAAAACAAATAATGAGCAATTCGTAACAAATGTCAGGGGTATGCAAATCAAGACAAAAGGAAAGGAAATATCATATGCAGAATTTGATTTTATATTCAGTCACAATCATTTTAATTTTACTTTCTTTTTTAAAAGATAAAGCTAAAACAAAAAAAGCCATGATGAAAGCATGGAAAGCATTTGATAATATATTACCTCAATTTTTAGGTGTTATCACATTAGTAGGAATAATACTGTCGATACTGAATCCTAAAATGATTAGCGGTATTATCGGTAGTTCATCGGGATGGTTGGGTGTGATTATGGCTTCTGTCATAGGTGCTATAACACTTATACCTGGATTCATCGCATTTCCAACTGCTGCTATGCTGTTAAATAGCGGTGCAGGGTATATGCAGATAGGTGCTTTTATTTCTGCGCTGATGATGGTGGGTGTGGTTACTCTGCCTGTTGAGATAAAGTATTTTGGCAAAAAAACGACATTGGTACGTAATATTTTGGCTTTTGTTTTTTCATTTGCAGTAGCTTTTGTTATTGGAAAGGTGGCAGGAGAATTATGAATCTTATAAAAAGATATATGTTTTTTCTAATTACTATAATTGCAATAGGTATACTATTTTTCATTAGTAAAGATGCGGGGGTAAGCGCTTTAAATACTACTATGTACAGTTTTAAAGAAATGATCCTGATTATACCGCCGATTTTTATATTATTAGGTTTACTGGATGTGTGGGTGCCAAGAGAAACGATGATTAAATACATGGGAGAGGAAGCTGGTTTAAAAGGAATTGCTTTAGCGATTTTTTTGGGATCAGCTGCAGCAGGACCGCTTTATGGAGCGTTTCCCATAGCTGCAGTCTTTATGAAGAAAGGGGCCAAATTTTCTAATGTACTTATTTTTATAGGGGCCTGGTCTACTACAAAGATTCCCATGTTCTTGTTTGAATTATCTTCTCTGGGGGCTGAATTTGCATTGACCAGATTGGCGATGAGCTTGATAGGTATTCTTTTCATTGCTTATATTGTCAATAGACTTATGGACGAAAAAGAAATCAGATTGATATATGATAATGCAAATAATCTTAGTAAGTAGAGATAAGAGTGAGATTGCTGCAAGAAAACAGAGCTAAGGATAAATGCCTGTTCTGTTTTTTTAAGATTCAAAAAAAATCACCCTAATCCAAAAAGAATCTTAATTTTTATTCTGACCAGTTCCCTTTATAATATTAACTATGAAGCAAGTTGGGGGTTTTTGATAATGAATAGAAATATTTTGGAGATGAACAATATTACAAAGGCTTTTCCCGGTGTCATTGCACTGGACAATGTTTCTTTTCATTTGAAAAAGGGAGAATTTCATGCAATCTGTGGAGAAAACGGTGCAGGAAAAAGCACACTCATGAAAATACTGGGAGGTGTTTATGAGCCTGATGCAGGAGAGATATTAATAAATGGGCAATCAGCCCGAATTGAAAATCCTTTAGATTCCATCCGAAATAAAATAAGTATCATCTATCAGGAATTTAACTTAGTGCCGGAATTGAGTATTACAGAAAATCTTTTCCTTGGAAAAGAAATTAGAAAAGGCGCAGGGCTGAATAAAAAGAAAATGAATAAAGAGGCGAAAAAAACAATGGCAAGGCTCGGACTAAAAGATTATGACTGCCAACGATTGATATCAAGTTGCAGTATTGCGATTCAACAATTAGTAGAGATAGGAAAGGCAGTCTTTAATGATGCCGATATATTAGTTATGGATGAACCTACAGCCGTTCTCTCCGAAAAGGAAACAAAGGCTCTTTTTGAATTGATAGATCAATTGCTTGAAAAAGGAATCAGTATTATTTATATTTCCCATAGACTTGAGGAAATTGTTTCTACCTGTCATCGGATTACAATCTTAAGAGACGGCAAATACGTTGATACTATGGATAATTCAAGCTATAATGTAAATAAAGAGGATATTATCAAATTAATGGTTGGGAGGGATTTGGTAGACTATTATCCCGAAAAAAAGCATGTCGAGAATCAATATAATGTACTTGAGATAAAAAAATTAACAAAAGAAAAGATTTTTAAGGATATCAGCTTCAAGCTGTCAAAAGGTGAAATTTTGGGATTTTCAGGGTTAGTTGGTGCAGGGAGAAGCGAGATTATGAAGGGTATTTTCGGAGCATTAAAAACTGATGGTGGAGAGATTTTTGTGAATGGAGAGAAAGTGAATATCAAAAATCCTTCTGATGCTATACGAAAAGGAATTGCACTGCTTCCTGAGGATAGAAAAAAAGAAGGCCTTGTCATGAAGTTGAATCTTAGCGATAATATCTGCTTGGCAACGCTGAGGCAATTTTGTAAGTTAGGGGCCGTCATAAAGAAAAGAAAAGATTCAATAGTTTATAAATTTATAGAAGATTTACGGATCAGACCTGCTTTACCGGAGCGTTTGATGGAAAACTTCAGCGGTGGAAATCAACAAAAGGCTGTAATCGCTAAATGGTTAAGTGCAAACCCGGGGATCGTCATTCTTGATGAACCGACACGGGGAATAGATGTTGGTGCAAAATACGAGATATATACGATCATAAATGAGTTGGCTCAAAAAGGTGTGGGCATCATTTTTGTGTCGTCTGAGCTTTTAGAATTGATAGGCATTTGTGACCGGATTTTGGTGGTAAGGGAAGGTAGAATCGTATCCGAACATCTAAAGGATAGATTTTCGGAAGAAGAGATTATTAGATCGGCAACTATTAACTAGTTGATAATATATTTTTAGGAACTAATAATCATGAAGTCACTCAAAGCACTGTCATCTCAAATATCTGACAAGATTAAAATGAGTATCAGGCTCAAGATACTTGTTATTTTTGTTATGTTTGCAATTCTTCCATTAGGCATTCTTGGCATCATATCTTACAATAGCTATTCAAGTACGATACAGGAGACAGAATCAAGATACACATCGGAGATAGCAAATCAGTTAAACCGTAACTTGGAATTGCTTTTCAGCAATATAAATACCATTTTAGATGCAGGCGAAGAATCGCTGGTATTCAATTATCTGGACGAGACTGACCCGGACCTTAAATATGAATATGCAAAGGAACTGGGGACGTTTTTTAATTTATATAGAAATATCTATAATGAAAATGCTGTTCTGGACATTAATATTATCGGCATCAACGGAAGAGGTATCAGCAGTCGTAAAGGTGTTTATGATTATACATATGATCTAAGAGAGAACCGCCTGTTTCAGACTGCCCTTTCCAACCCTTTAAAACCCCATATATTTGTTGAGGATACGGTACATAGCCGGAGGCTTCGTCGTATCGATTCAAGAGGTATGATTTCTGTCGCTAAAGTTATCCGCAGAGAAGTGACCCGTGAAGTTAAAGGACTTATTTTAGTCGACATGGAAAGGAAAGTAATCGAAAACATATGCAGTAATATTAAAATTGGAGATACAGGTAAATTTATAGTTGCAGACCAGGATGGAAATTTTGTGTACTACCCTCGATTTCAGTTAAAAGAGCATGTAGTTAAAACGCAAGTTGTCAGTGAAACAGATAAAAGTAATGAAGGGTATTTTACTAAAAGAATCGATAAAGAAAAGTACTTTATCGTTTACAACAAACTGGATTTGTCAGATTGGAAAATTATCGGCATAGTCAAATTTAATGAAATTATGGATACCGCTTTAGATATCCGTAAGTGGACCATTATACTTGAAGTATTTCTGGTAGCCGGTGTGATTCTCCTATATATGTTGATTACACGAACAATAACAGATCCTATACTGGATTTACGTGGGAAAATGGAGATGGCAGAGGCAGGAGATTTCAATGTCAAGGCGGCTTATAAATATAATGATGAGTTTTCCAGTCTGAGTAAAGGTTTCAACCGTATGATCATCAATATAAGCGAACTAATGAATAAAAATGCCATGCAGCAGGAAAATCTCAAGAAACTTGAATTTAAAGCCTTGCAGGCACAAATCAATCCTCATTTTCTCTATAATACCCTGGATGCCATTGTATGGACTGCAGAAGCGGATAAAAAAGAGGAGGTTGTTAACATTGCTCAAAACCTTTCAAATTTTTTCAGAGCTGTTCTCAGTAAAGGAAAGGAATGGATCCTTGTACATGAAGAGATTCTTCATGTTGAAAGTTATTTGTCCATACAAAAAGTCAGGTATAGGGATATATTAGAGTATGAAATCGATATTGACCCTGAAATAATGAATTACAGTATCTTAAAACTTGTTATACAGCCATTGGTAGAAAATGCTCTGTACCATGGTTTGAAAAACAAACGTGGTGGCGGAAAGATAAAAGTAGCAGGAAGAAAATATGAAGATAATAAAATTCAATTAGAGGTAACGGACAATGGGATTGGCATGACTAAAGAGAAATTATCTCAGTTGGAAAAGGAGATTTCTCAGGAGGAAAAAACATTTAATATGAACAGCGGGTTCGGATTGTTGAATGTCAATCAAAGAATTAAACTTTATTACGGCAGTAAATACGGTCTATCCATAGTCAGCGAATATGATAAAGGGACAACAGTTACCGTAATTCTTCCAATTATTAAACAGAAGCCTACAACTTTTGCTATACAAAACAAATCATAGGGGGAGAGAATATGAATTATAAAGTTTTTTTAGCAGAAGATGAAATTGTCGTACGAGAAGGCATAAGGGACAGAGTGCCTTGGAAAGAAACAGAATTTGTATTTTGCGGAGAAGCACCGGACGGAGAAATGGCGATTCCTTTAATAGAAGAAATACGCCCGGATATTCTGATTACAGATATTAAAATGCCATTTATGGATGGCCTTGAATTAAGCCGATATATAAAAAAGACCATGCCTCAGATCAAGATCATTATCATCAGTGGGCACCACGATTTTTATTATGCCAAACAGGCTATTTCAATTGGTGTAGAGGAATATGTACTGAAACCTATTAATTCCAATGATCTGCTTAATGCATTATTTAAAGTAGCAAAATTGATCGATCAGGACAAGCTGCATAATGAATTTATAAATACGACAAACAGTTATAAAAGGGAGAATGCGGAATTACACAAAGAAAAGGTGCTGAATGAAATTCTGATGGAAACAGTGCCGCCTTATCAAGTGGCCGGTTTATTGGCAACCCTTGATCTGGATTTATATGCAAAAAAGTATGGTTTGATAAGTATTCGATATCAAGTCGACAGCAGCTGGAATTCACATACCAGTGCACTTCTTCAAGAGGCGATTGAAAAATCAATACTTGGACGTCCTGACGTTATAAAAGTCAATCGCAGCTTTCGGGAAGTTGTCCTGATTGTAAAGGGAGACACCACTGAACAAGTGGAGGATGATTATAAAATACTTAAGTTATTATTAAATAAACATTTGGCAAAAATAGAAAGCGGTAAATACTCAATTGAATTTGGTAAAATTCAAAGCCGGCTCCATGAAATCTCACGATCCTATAGAGAAATCATTCAGCATGACATTTCTGAGATAGCCATACACCAATATGAAGAAATACTTGGTGAAGAAATTAGAAATATGACATGTGATCAAAGCCATTATATAAAATTTAATGATATTGAGATATTAGAGGCACTTAAATGTGAATCTGAGGAAGTCGTACTTCGTATTATACGTAATTATTTTGATAAAATCAAAGATATACCTATCAGTCCGGTGTGGAGTATTTACCTTGCAATACGAATCAATCTGATATATGGAACATTTTTGGCTGAAATGGGAAATGATGATCAGGATATTATTCCGAAATCTTCAATAATTGAAGAGACAGCACTTGAATTAGACTCTATAGAAAAGCTTCAGATATACATGGAAGAAATATGTTTATGCGCCTTAGAGCTTAGAACCAGCAGCAAAAAAAGAAATCACGTTGAATTGGTTGAATCAGCAAAAAACTACATCCATTCTAATTACTCAGATCCTAACATATCTCTTCGGCGAGTAGCATCTCAAATCTATATTAGCGACTGCCATTTGAGTACCATTTTTAGTAGAGAAACCGGTACAACATTTATCCAGTATCTTACAAATGTAAGAATCAAAAAAGCTAAAGAACTCCTTAAAATGACAAATATTAAGGCCGGAAAGGTAGGGCTTTCAGTTGGGTATAAGGATCCTCATTATTTTAGTTATATTTTCAAAAAAAATGTAGGGTGTAATCCAAGCCAATACATGAAGCTGTATACCTGATACGTATTCCTTTTTTAAAGAACTGATAAAAAATACATACAAAACTGAAAAAGAATTCACACATTAATAATATAAAAATAATTTCTTAAATATTTAAAAAGAATCTCCATTGTATTTTTTTCGCAACATTCTATAATGAATGAAACCAGAATATGGAAGTTCTTGAGGGGGAACCCAATATTTAAGGAGGATGAAAAATGAAAAAGAGTGTTTACAGAATCATAGCATTACTACTGATGTTAATGCTGATATTTGTTGGATGCGGCGGACCTTCTGCTACTGAAACAGAGGGTGAAGAGGGACAATCTCAAGAGGTTGCAGAACAAAGGACTTTTGCAATCGTTTACCCAATTGTCCACCCGTTTTTCGAACCGGTAACTGAAGAAGCACAAAAGTATGCGGATTCCATAGGAGTTGAACTACTGACCTATGCACCGGATAAACCTGATGCAAGACAGCAAGTTGAAATACTTGAAAATTTGATTGCAATGAAGGTAGATGGAATTGCTGTTGTACCAACTGACTCTGAAACCATTGCACCAATTGTCAATAAAGCTATTGATGCTGGGATCCAGGTCATTGCTTTTGAATCAGACATACCAAAAAGTAATCGTGCCGGTTTTCAAGGGACGGATAATTATAAGGCAGGATTGGCATTAGGGGAAGAGATCGCTAAACGACTCGACGGCAAAGGAAAGCTGATTGTTGCTACCGGTTTACCGACTCAGTTGAGCTTAAATCAAAGACTTGACGGGATGAAGAAGGCTCTTGAAGCATATCCGGAAGTAGAAATCCTTGATATCCAGTCAGGGCAAGGAGATCCTACAATTACAATGAATGTTATTGAAAGTATGATTCAGGCTTACCCGGATTTTGATGTTTTTTCTGGAATAGATGCAACGGGCGGTCCTATGGCAGTAGCTGTATGGAAAGCTAAAGGGTGGACAAAAGATGATAAAATGATCATTACTTTTGATAATGTACCGGAAAATGTTCAGGGTGTTAAAGACGGTATAATCACTTCGCTTATTTCTCAAAAACAATGGCTTTGGGGTGAACAGCTCATTAAGGACATGATGACACTTTGTGATGGAGGAAGTGTGCCAAATTACGTTGATACAGGTAATGTTGTTATCGATATAAATAATGTTGATACATATATGGACGAGTAAATAGTAAAACAAGTATCTAATGTTAGTGCAAAATCATACGCCGAAAGCGTATGATTTTGCATACCAGAACGAAAAGAGGTGGTTTTGTGCTGAAATTCATCAGCCCCGGTAAAGAAAAAGATCAAAATGAAACAATCAGCGAACGAATCAAAAGAATTGCCTTTGGGCGTAGAGAAAGCGGTTTATTTCTCCTCTTGGCAGGTATCTGTATGATCATGATCATACTTGAGCCGGATACTTTCTTTACCAGTGAAAATATGTTCAACATTTTACGGCAAGTCAGTGTTGTGGCCATTATAGCAATAGGGCAAACATTTGTAATGGTTTCAGGCGGAATTGATTTGTCCATAGGATATAATCTGGGACTTTGCGGAATTGTTATTGCAAAATTTTTAGGGGCTGGATTTCATCCCATATCATCCATTTTGGTTGGTATTATTGTTAGTGCGCTTGTAGGGTTTTGCAACGGGCTGGTTATTACGAAACTGCGGTTACCGCCTTTTATTGCTACATTGGGTATGGCGAATATCGCAAGGGGTATCATATATGTATTAACAAAAGGTTATTCCATATCCATAGGAGATCCTTTTATTCTTTACCTTGGGTCAGGAAATGTGGGAATAATTCCGGCCATGGCGATTCTTATGATGATTCTTGTTTCTATTGGTATATATCAACTGGATCAGACAGCTTTCGGCACCCGGGTCAAGGCGATCGGGGGAAATGAGTTGGCAACTAAACTTTCAGGAATCAGTGTTTCCAAAAATAAAATTGCCGTTTATACCATGGCAGGTGTTTTGGCCGCAATTGGAGGAATCATTACCATAGGAAGGCAATATGCTGCAAATCCGGGAGCCGGAGCAAATTTTGAAATGGATTCAATTGCAGCAACAATTGTAGGGGGGACCAGTCTGGCAGGCGGTCAAGGAACAGTTCTCGGAACATTATTGGGATCACTTCTTCTTACGGTCATTAAAAATGCCTTGATTTTGCTTAGTGTTAATATGTATTGGCAGACGGTTGCAGTAGGTGCAATTATTATTATCGTATGCACCATAGACGTTTTTACAAGAAAAAATAAATAGACTCTCAAATTTCACTATATTTTTAATATTTCATTTTCTCCCCATAACGAAAAGGACGGTTCGAAACCACTACTTTATCAGTGGTTTCGAACCGTCCTTTTCGTTTTTCCCTTTAGTTTTTTTAAGTATTGTCGGGAGATGGGATTATCAAATTTCATCAGTGATTTTGGTTTCTTTCATCAGCTTCTGCATCTGCCTTTGTTTTATGAACCGTACCATATGGATGCTGAGGAGGTGCGTATATGGAATACAATTTAATAGGTGTTTGGCCTGTGTTGATTAGATTGTGCCATTTACCGGCCGGGATTATGAAAGCAAAATCACCATATACTTCTTTCTGAAAATCCAAATCATCTTTATTATCTCCCATTTTGACAAGTCCTTGACCTTCTTCGATACGTATAAATTGGTCAACGTCCGGATGCATCTCTAAACCTATATCTTCACCAACCCGTATGCTCATCAAGGTTAGCTGCAAATGATTTCCTGTCCATAAAGCTGTACGGAAAGTATTATTTTGTTTAGTAACATCCTCAATATTGACAACAAAAGGCTCTGGTCCATAATCTTTTAATTTAATAGGGTTATTAACAGGTTTTTTGCCCCAATAGGGAGATAGATTGTTATAATTGTTATACATATTGTTTGAGTAGTGCATTGGTGTGTTGAAGCAGAAAGGGCAAGGGTACCAGTTATAAAAACTATGCATATTCATCAATCCTTTCATAAGCTTTTATATTATCTTATGTTTTATGATTCGATTGAGTGTTTAATCCAATTTTATGTTATTTTATGCAATTCAGAGTACACAGAATCGCCGTTAGGATGGCCGGAAACGGTAGCGGAATAGAAATAATCAAGTATTGTTAATGTTAAAAACAGAGTCTACCTCCTTCTTATGGCTTAAGAAGGAGGGTGAAATTATTATAATCCTGCTGCAATTTTAATATTTTCTTGATGTTGTGAATCTGTTTGATTGTCCATATGTCTTGTACTGTTTGTAAAATGAATATCGAAAACTCCGTCAATACCGTTGCCTTTGACCCAATCCAGGTTGTACCCGGCACCGTAATCACCACTTCTCCATGAAGTATGAATTCCTCCGGGAGTTTCATCGTTTCCGGCATGAGGCAGACTTGAAGCACTGGCAGCGATTTTCCGATCATTATATTTAATAATGATTGGTCGTCTTGCCCAACTAAAATTACCGCCCCATATTTCCTTCATTCTTTCGGTATCGTTTAAA
Source organism: Anaerovorax odorimutans (assembly GCA_016841185.1). Taxonomy (GTDB): domain Bacteria; phylum Bacillota; class Clostridia; order Peptostreptococcales; family JAAYPU01; genus JAENZQ01. The sequence continues at coordinate 1,248 of JAENZQ010000011.1, read as the reverse complement.
GTCAGTGTTTCGGCATCTGCATGATTTGAGCCTGTTGTCCTTTTAGCCATAAAAGATTTTCCGGTATAAAAATCTATAATTTCAAATTTGCTTCCGACAGGCAGAACGTACTGGGCTTCTGACCACCAATCCAAATATTCACCATATTTTTCTCCGGGCGTTTCTTTAACTGGTACATGATGGACAGGGATCTTAATAATATCGCCAATATTAAGGTATGTAGATGAAGTGAAATTGTTTACTTCTAATAATTCAGTAAATGGTATGCCAAATTTTATAGCAATATCCCAGAGAATATCTCCTTTTTGTACCGTATATTCTGTATAGGTAACATAAGGCTTTGTACTGGATGCGGTATCTGTAGGGATTGTATTCGGGTTGTTGGTAGATGTGGGTATATTAATTTTTTGTCCTGCATAAAGTATGGAGGTTTCATCAGCACCGTTATATGCCATCAATTCCTTTATATCCACTTCATATTTTTGACTGATAATCCAAAATGTATCTCCGGGTTGTACGATATGGACTTCTTTCTGCATTTTTGGTGGAATGGTTATTTTGTCCCCGATGTAAAGTACTGTATTTTCGGTGGCATTATTTGCTTCCATTAATGATAGAATGCCTACATCATATTTTTGACTGATAATCCAGAATGTATCACCTGCCTGAACAGTATGTACTTTTTCATCATTAGCATTATTTGAAGGTATTACTAAATTTTGTCCCACATATAAGATGGTATTTTGAGTAGCATTGTTTGCTTGCATTAAACGGTCGATAGGGACATCATATTTTTGACTGATAATCCAAAATGTATCGCCTGGCTGCACTTTATAGCCTATATCTTGGGCATAACCAATATTTATGCTGCTCAAAAGGATACTTGTGCTGAATGTGCCGATAATAACAAGTTTTTTAAAATTCATTCTTTTTATGACCTCCTTGCTGTCGCATTCAATTGCTATTTATACAGAAAATAATCAGATAGTTAATATTTATATTATATTTCATTTCGTTAATATTCAACATATCCCTCTATGTAATATGTGGAAATTATAAAACCAGAGAGCATAAGAAAATTAATAAAAACATATGATAATTACAATTGAGTAAAAAAGGTCATAATTGGCTTGTGTTACAATTACTGAGGGGTTATCCTATCTTTCTGATACGTTATAATAATTGGATAGGAGGGAAGAATAAAGATGAAAAAAATACTAGTTGGATGTGCACTGGTTTTATTCTTTT
>JAENZQ010000010.1 GCA_016841185.1 Anaerovorax odorimutans | reverse complement strand
CGCCCCCTATGCATTTCTTTTTAATACTTTAACCCTGTTATTTACCCCTTCTGTATATCCATTTGTATAAGGACAAGTAAAAGAATTTAGTATTTGCGGTTGAGGGGACATTCCCGGGAAAGATTGACCCTAAAGCGAGAGGTGTGTCCCCTTACATTACTTTCATGGAACTTTGTCGACAAAAAACCGTCAATATAAATAGTTATTATTATTTTTTACTTCTCTTTAATATAAATATATTGTAAAATATTTTAGTGACATAACATGATTTTCCTGAACTAAAATAGAGATAAAAGATATTTAACTGAATTGTTTTATGATAAAATGGGTACATAACCTTAGAACGGAAGGGACTAATAATGAGAGTATTTGCTAAATATTTTGTAGTGACTTTTTTGATATTTACATTTATATTTACCGGAAGCATGCTGGCATATGACCGAATTTTTGAGCCTTCATCTCCCGGAGCGGAGGAAGGTGACTTGGTTACCGATAACCCGCTTCAGCCCGATGACAGTGATAATAATTCTTTTGATTATATGTTTAATAAAAGCAACAGGATCAATGTGATGCTTTTAGGCATGGAAGGACCCCGGACGGATACCATTATGGTTGCAAGTTATGATCCGGACATAAAAAAGGTAGATATTATTTCAGTTCCCAGGGATACATATTATCCAAGAGAAGGATACAACAGTGCCGATAAGAAAAAAATAAATGCTGTTTACTTTGATGAAGAAATAGAGGGAGTAAAAGCTGCAGTGAGTGATACACTTTTAGGCATGCCTATTGATTATTATATAAGGGTCAAATATGACGGCGTAGAGAAGGTCGTAGATTCTCTTGGCGGGGTTCCGGTGTATGTTCCTATGAGAATGAAATACGATGACCCTTATGACAGTCCTCCTCTTCACATTGATTTGCAAAAGGGAGACCAAGTACTTTCAGGTAAAGAAGCCATACAATTTTTAAGATTTAGGAAAAACAATGACGGAACAGGATATCCGGATGGTGACATCGGAAGAATGAAAACCCAGCAGGAATTCATGAAAGCAGCTTTTAAGAAGACATTAAGCTATCGACTTCCCATTGTAGCAAATACTGTATTAAAATATGTAAAAACGGATATACCATTAAGTGAAATAGCAAAACTGGCAACTTCTGCTATTGGGATGAGTGCTGAAGATCTTTCTACGCATTCTTTGCCGGGAGGCGCCTTTAATTCACAGGGCCTGTCATATTTTTTAGCAGATGTTGAAAAAACAGCGGAAATGATAGAGAGTATATATAAAACGGGTGAAGAAGAAGAAAACACCCAAAACAGTAACGAAGAAGAATAATATTTTAATAACCAGACTGAGATGTTATAGAGGGATTTTGCTGTGCAAAATCCTTTTTACCATAAACGGATACTAAAAAAGATAAGGATTAACAGGGAAGTGAGATTATGAATACAAAAGCTATGAAAGGAATAGGACTGTTTCTAATGATTGTATTGGCAGCTGCAGGAATTTTTTTCGGACTGCAAAAAGAGGATGCAGATGAAAAAAAAGATGCAAGGACCATTATGGAGGAAAGCAGTGAAACACACAGTTCCCGCAATTCCGAAATAAAGATCGTAGATGAAAATATTAAAACCAACGTGATTATCGAAATACTTCGATCCTCAGATGAAATATACCTTAAAAATTCTGCAGGAGCAGATTTTTTGATATATCTGGCGGATAATGATATAAAAAATATAGAAATGATGTTGTCTTTGTTAGAACTTGAAAATGCCAATATCCCTATTATATTTCAGGAATTTGATTATGAGCTATATCTCCAAAGCAAAAATATCCATATCTATTTTAATAAAAACAGAGTTTTTATAAAAGATGAGTCGGGGTTTTCAGGTTATCGAGATAATTCTGAAGGACTGACAAAGCTTATTAATGAACTTGAAGCTGTATATTTGGAACACTTAAATACATATATACAAGGCATTGTCCCAAAGGAAGTCGTTATTGAAGCGGTTGATAACGATAGAAAGATTTTGGCAGATGAAGAATTAACTGAAGAAATCAAGAAAGTACTGGAGTTTGTTGGAGCTATTGATAATCCATCCATGAAGAGGGTTTCGCCCGAATACCCGTTATACAAGGTGGCAATGAGTTCCGAAGCCAGAAATGCAGTTTTGACATTCATGAATAACGAAGTGATTCGGTTGGATATCATGGGAGAAATATCTTACTTTAAGGTTAAACCGGAGCTTGTTGAGTTAATAAAAGGCAGCGTCCAAGAAAGGTATGAAGAGAAAAAACTACTATTCAGTGATTTATTTAATTCACATACGCTTATTGTAGATGATGCCGGCGATAAATATGATTTTGAGGACCAGTCCTATTATCGATTGGAATTCATCAGAGCTTTAATAAAAGCTGAAAAAGAACCTGCAGAAAAAGAAATCGGCCCCCGGAACAAAGCAAGAGCTTCTCTAAAATTTTTATTCAATGATAAGAAGTCGGAAATCATTCTTTATGATGATTATATACAATATGAAGACAAGATATATAAAAGCCCGCTAATTGCAGACAATATTTTTAAAATAATAACCCAATAAGCCAAGTAATTGTAGGGGCAGCCCTTGTGGCTGCCCGAGTCAAGAAATCTTTCTCGCCTGATCCAAACACTTTAAATAAAGGTTTTCTACTTGGTATCCAAAGTATTCCGATGAAAGATTATAAGCGGTTTTTAGACCGTTATCGGAAAGTTCTTTCATCAGATAGTCATCGTCAATACATTTTAAGACGGTTTCAGCTAAATCCCAGTCATTTTCAAATATCATGCCATTATAGCCATGTGTGATGATATTCTTGATATTGTCATCGTTTCGAACCACAGCAGGAACACCGGCCGACATAGCTTCCAGTATGGTAAGCCCCTGGGTTTCTGTTTTTGAAGCACTGAGGAAAAGATCCCCCAACTGGTAATATAAGCCGGTTTCATTCCAGGGGACTCTTCCGGTAAAAATAGTATGATTTTTAACATTGAGTTGAGCACTTAGGGCTTCCAGCTCTTTTCTTTTTGGACCGTCACCGACAATAATCAAGCGGGTAGCAGGCCTTTTTTCAAGTATATAGGGCATTTGCTTTATAATCACATCAATACTTTTTTCTTCTGCGATTCGCCCCAGGTAAAGAATAACTTTTTCATCAGGTAAAATACCGATTTCTCTCCGTTTTACATCAAGCTGAACTTTTGTATAAATCCCTTTTTTAAAATTATCCAGTTTGATACCGGTAGGGATTACTTCAATATGATTAGTGACACCATATTGCCTCAAAGCTTTTTTTGTTTTTTCCGAAGGGGCAATGACCGAGGCACATTCGTTCAGGTATAATTTTGACCCTACTTTTGAAAGCTTTGTAGCAATTCGCTTGTTAATATTTCTCTTTGCAATATAGTGGGTATAATCTTCATACATGGTATGATAGGTATGAATAACAGGTATACTCATTATTCGTGCAATAAGGCGTGCCATGAGGCATACACTGAATTCCGTTTGAGTATGAATGATATCAAGTTTCAGATCCTTTATTTTTTTAATTACCGAATAAGGATATATCAACCCGATTCGAAACTCCTTCCACTTTCTGAAAGGAATAGAAGGAATCCTGAGGACTCCTGGCTTATCATCCTGAAAGCCCGGGACTCGTACTGTGACAATGGTGACATTGTGTCCCCTCTTTTCCAATTCTTCTTTAAGAATCATTGTAGAAGTCACAACCCCATTAATCTGTGGATAATAACAATCCGTAAACAATCCTATATTCATTGTTCCACATCCCTTTTTAAAAAACATATATCTATTTCTATTATCTATTTTACTACAGTTATTGCAATACTTTTATTAGAAATATGTTAAAAATATTTAATTATTCTTTTCTTCCGTAATCACTAACCCCTAACCCTAAACCATAATATGATTTTTGTCATTGCGAGCGCAGCATGGCAATCTGTTTAGCAAACAAGTGTTGGGCCTGTAAATCATTTAAGATTTAAGATTGAAGTATAATTTTGCTCAGCAAAATTTCCATAATCCATACTCCATACTCTGATTCTGCCATTGCGAGGAGCGAAGCGGCGCACCTTTTTCACCAAGCTTGGGGACATTCCTCCAAAGAGATAGACCGTCGTGCAGAGGTGTGTTCCCGCAGTACGGTCTAATTGAAAAACAATAAATTGACGTGAGTATTTCTTTAGTGCTATAATATTATCGTTCAGATAATGAACGATAATACATAAATACAGGTGATGACATATGAACGAAGGGGATATACTCCGTATCGTTTCCGAGAATCCGCAGATCAGTCAAAGAAAAATCGCAGAAAAAGCAGGCATTTCTTTAGGACAAGTCAATTTCCTGATTAAAAAATGTGTAAAAAAAGGCCTGATCAAAATAGAAGGACAAAGCCCAAAATCCATTCGGTACAATCTGACTCCAAAAGGCATAAAAGAAAAAGCCGAACTCACTCTGCAGTATATTAAACTGTCCTATAAAGCTATCATAAATCTTAGCGATAAAATCCGTGAAATTACCAATGAGCAGATAAAAGAAGACAAAAAGATATATATCTTTGGTAAAAAGGACGAAATCTTTGAGCTTGTTCAGGTCGTTTTAGAAGAAAAAAAAGTAAAATATAAGATAATAAAAGAATCTACAGAAATTAGGTCATCAAATGAGAACTATATCGTTTTTGTTTGGGAACATGAATATTTAGACGAAGTAGATGAATTAAGATATATTAATATTTTGGAATAACAACTTCAAGGGTTTAATAGAATAGCGGCAACTAAATTTTCGATAAAAGGAGAAATTATGAAATTACTATTGGAAAATTTATTTTATGTGAGTGGGTTTATTATAATATGGGCAATGGTGGGATATCCTATATCCTTAAAATTCATTGGAAAGTTATATAAAAATAAAACACTAAAAAAGGATTATTCTCATCAACCCTCAGTAACAGTTTTGGTTGTAGCGCATAATGAAGAGAAAGTAATATTAGACAAATTGAATAATCTTTTAAAAATAGAATATCCAAAAGATAAAATAGAGTTTGTAGTTGCATCTGACCACAGTACTGATAAAACTAATGAAATGGTACTAAACTTTATTGAGGAACACCCGGATATTAATCTTCGGCTCTATGAAGTTAAAGAGCGCAAAGGAAAAACTAATGCACAAAATGAAGCACACAAAACTGTAAATACAGAATATTTGGTGATGACTGACGCAAATTCTATAATGGATAATAAGGCTGTTAAAGAACTAATGGCAGCGTTTATTTCTGAAGATATTTTCTATGTTTCGGGGAGGTTATCTTTAGTAAATAAAGACAAAAGTGATGTAAGCAATGCAGAAGCTATTTACTGGGATAGCGATTTAATAACACGTGAGATAGAAGGAAGAATTCAAACAATAACAGCAGGAAATGGAGCACTATATGCCTGCAAAACTAAGGAATATTATGATTTTAATCCCATTGAATGTCATGATAGTGCTATGCCTCCTTTTTATGCACTACAAGGAAAAAGAGCTATAGCTAACCATGATGCCATTGCTTATGAAAAAGCAGGGGAGGTAATTGAAGATGAATTCAGTAGAAAAATACGAATGAACAGAATGATACTTAATCATATTTTGCCTGATGTTAGGATTCTTAATATATTTAAATATAAATGGTTTACTTACTTTTATTTTGGACATAGGACTTGCAGGTATTTATTATGGGTTTCCCATTTAATTATATTAATGACAAATTTTTTACTCCTTCACGAATCTTTGTTTTATTCTATTACTTTTCTTGGGCAAATGTTATTTTATTTATTAGCATTAGTTAAAGCCATAACAAGAACTAATAATAAGTTTTTAATCATGATTTATTATTACACTGTTACAATTATTGCTCAGTGGGTGGGTGTATATAGAATACTAAGTGGAAAGGCGAAGCCATACTGGGACAAGTCAGAAAATATAAGATAGATGAAAGAGAATTAATAATATTAAAATTGAAGAGGATACGATAGTAATGTCAACTATTAAAGAAAAAATAAAAAAATATAAAATTGTAAAACACATTCATAAAAAATTCACTCCCCTTTTGGTCAAAACCTCACCTGTAATGGCAACTAAAATATTTCACATTTTAGCAACAGGAAAGAAACTTAATCTTAAAGAGCCTAAGGATTTTAATGAAAAATTGCAATGGTTGAAATTGTATTGGCAGAATCCACTAGTAGCAAAATGTGCCGATAAATTTGAAATAAGAGACTATGCAATGGGATGTGGGTGTGGCAGAATATTAAATCCACTCTATTATGTATATGAAGATGTTAATGAAATAAATTGGGATTCGTTACCTAATAAATTTGCATTAAAAGCAACACATGGTTGTGGTTTTAACATTATATGTAGTGATAAAACAAAGATAGATAAAGATCAAACTATTAGACAACTTAACGAATGGCTAAGGATAGATTACAGCTTATTAACAGCAGAATTACAGTATTCAAAAATAAAACCAAGAATAATATGTGAGAAATATATTGAAACAGATGAAGGTATTTTACCTTATGATTATAAAGTATACTGCTTTAATGGAAAAGCAAAGTTAATATTAGTATGCCGAGAACGAGAGAAAAAATTGAAGCTTGATTTTTTAGACCTCCAATGGGAGAGGATGGATATAGGAGCAGATAACTATAACCAAGGGATAATTCCAGAAAAACCAGAGTGCTTAGAGCAATTAATAAAATATGCAGAAAAACTAGCTGAACCTTTTCCTTGGGTAAGAGTTGATTTTTACATAAGTAACGGGCAACCAATATTGGGTGAAATGACCTTTACGCCATATGGTTGCATGGCTACATACTATAATGAATATGGACTAGAATTATTAGGAAATATGCTTAAATTACCAGAAAAATATGTTTCCAACAAAAGTAATGTAAGCGTTAATAGTTAAAAAAGAGGGCAAGAAACAAATGAGAAAAGTGTTATTTATTGCAAATATCGGATTGGATAAAAAAAATGTTCCTAATGGAGTAAATATAAAGAATAATCATATTTTAAAATATTTAAAAAGTATGAGGAGGATAAAAATTCAAATCATTGATACTCAGAACTGGAAATCTAAATTTTTGCAGTTGTTTTTTAAAATATTTATTTTATCATTTACCAATCACAAAATAATATTGTCTATAGATACAAAAAGCGCTTATCAAATTATTAGATTCACGTATTTTTTTCATCTGAACAAAAAGATGATATATTTTGTTGTAGGAGGCAGTATGCCTAATAAAATTAATCAAAACGAATTGAAGTCGAAGTATTATAAAAACATTTTAAAAATTTTTGTACAAACTGATAAGATGAAATATGATCTTCAAAAAGAAGGATTTTGTAATATAGAAAAATTACCTAACTCTAAATATTTTGAAGATATTGAAGTAGAGCTTAAAGAAATCAGGTCACCGATTAAATGTTTTTATTTAGGAAGAGTTCATCCTGATAAAGGGATAGATATGATATTTGAATCCATAGAAAGAATGAATAGCAACGAATGCAGATATACTTTAGATTTTTATGGTCCAATAGAAAAAACATATGAAAATACTTTTTTCAATAAAATTAATAATTCAAAATTTTTGAATTATAATGGCATTATTGATTTGATGGATAATAAGGAAGGCTACTATAAGCTGGCAAAATATGATTTGTTTGTTTTTCCTACTTTTTGGGAGGGAGAAGGATTCCCGGGGGTAGTCATTGATTCATTTATAAGTGGAGTTCCGGTTTTAGCATCAGATTGGAATCATAATTCTGAAGCTATACAAGATGGTTATAATGGGATAATTTTTCAATCAAAAAATATAAATGACTTAATAGACAAACTTAATTATATTGATCTAAATAAAAGTATTTTAAAGGAAATGAGTAGAAACGCTCATAAATCGGCAAATAACTATAAATCAGAAAATATTCTTAGAGTATTGGATCAATTAGTATATTAGCTTTTTGTTTAAACTTATGTGAAAAGCTTAAACCATTAATGTTCAGTATATTAATGTTAATCTATTAATGAGGGGAAATACAATGAAAAAGAAAATACTTTTTTTTATGCAGGCTCTTACAGGAGGAGGTGCAGAAAGAACTGTTATAAACATAATGAACTATCTTAATAGAGAAAAATTTGAAATAGTATTTGTCTTAGGGAACAAGAATTTAAATGATTATTCTATGTTTATTAACAATGAGGTTAATATCAAATACTTAAATACATCTAGATTAAGATACTCTTTTTTTAAACTACGAAAAGCACTAATAATCGAGAAACCTGATTTAATTTTTACAACTCTAAACTCTAATAATATATTGGTTAGTATTACCAATGCAACTCTAAGAAAAAGGATACCACTTTTAATCAGAGAAGCTAATAATAGGGCTCAATCAAAAAAAGTTACAAGGTTAAATAGATTAATGACAAGATATTGCTATAACTATTTATCTAATGGTGTAATTGCTCTCTCAAAAGGAGTGAAAAAAGATTTAGTTAAGAATTTTCAAATTAACAGTAAAAAGATTCAAGTCATCTATAATCCTATTGATCTTGATACAATTAATAAATTTAAAAACGAAAATGTGGACGATTTATATAATGAAAATGGCGAGAAGACAATTATTGCAGTTGGGAGATTGGTTGAACAAAAAGACTATCCAACACTACTAAAGGCATTTAGGATTGTAAATACACAATTTAGAGTCAAACTTTTAATTTTGGGTAAAGGACCTTTGGAAAATGAGCTAAAAAATCTTTCATATAGTTTAGGAATAGAAGAGAATGTAATATTTAAGGGATTTGAGAGTAATCCATATAAATATATACAAAAAGCTGATTTATTTGTACTAACATCTAAATGGGAAGGTTTCGGACATGTAATAGTAGAGGCAATGGCTTGTAGAACTCCAGTTGTATCAACGGATTGCAACTCGGGACCGAGAGAAATTATTGAAGATAATAAATATGGGATTTTAGTACCAGTGTCCGATTATGAGCAATTATCTAAACAGATTATAACTTTACTTAAATCAGAAAATCAAAGGAATAAATATATTATAAAAGGTTATGAAAGAGCGATGAGTTTTAGAGCTGCGGAGATTGTTGGCAAATATGAACAAGTATTTAACGAAACTATTTTAAACGTAGAGACATGAGGATGTTTTTAACATATGATAGTGGACCAAATAATGTATGTGATTACATAATTTCACTATAGATATATTAGAATCAAAGGAATTAATAATAAATTTAAAATAGTATTAAGAAGAATGAATTCTAAAAAAACTTAAAAGGGGATTTGTTTAAAATGTCAAACTCATTATATGTTGAATTTACAGGTATATCAGGTTCGGGCAAGTCAACAACATTTATTGAGGTTAGCAAAGAGCTGGAAAGAAGGAGCATTGGATTTGATAATTTGAATTTAGTACAAACAAGAAAAATAAGTTTAAATAATTTTTTCATTTTTTTTAAATGTATAGGTTTAACTTTTTATTTGAATCCAAAGGACTTATTCGGTTTTAAAAAAATACTAAAAAATCTTGCATCTTTTCAAATAAGATATTTGGCAGCCTCTCAAAATTACAAAGTTCATTTAATGGATGAAGGCATATTTCATAAGATTAGAGATATTACAAGAAATAGTAAAGAGCAAGAGATGATTAAAGTAGCTAAAAAGATTTTTCGACATATTGATCCACCTGATATTATAATATCTATAGAAACAAATGCGGATATTATTTTTAAAAGAAGAATAAAGAGAGATAGAAAAAATGATGTGATAGACTACAGAGTTATATCCATATATGTATCTCAGTATAATGAAACCATTGAGACTATTGAATATATTAGAGATAATAAAAAAAAGAAGTTGGAATTAGTGCGCATAAACAATGAAAGCGATGACTACATCGAAAACAATGCAAAGATAATAGTCGATGAAATCGAAAAGCAGTTATTTTTTAAAAATGACATTAAATGACAAAGAGGATGATATTATGAGCAATTTACGACTGCTATTAATTCTAAAAAAATCCGCATTAAATCGAGGGATGAATACTGGTCTTGAAACCTTAGTTTGGGGTTTAGCCGAAAAAGGAATTTGTGTTTATATTGTATCTGGAGGCTGTAATCCGAGAAAAATTAATTATTCGATCCCCAAAAATGTTCATTATTTTTTTACAGGAATTGAAGGTATTACTAAATTGAATTGCCAAAAAGCTTTGGAAATAATTAAAAAAGAGAACGTTGATATTGTTATAGGTCGTATAGACTATCTGCTACCATTAACCCAACTTAAAGATAAACCAGGCAAAGAGTCTCCTCTTCTGATTGCAGTTCAAGGAAGTGTAAAATCAACGAAATTATTTTATTATAGAAAGATAGAATTAATAAGGGATTTAATTAAAGGCAAAACTGATCTATTAGATTTCAAATACAGGTTTTTCATAAGATCACATACTCATAAGATAGACAAAGTAATTGCCATTAGCAAAGCAGTTAAATTAAACGTGGAAAAGTATTATAAGATACAAAAGAATCAATGTGAAATAATTTATTGTGGCGTGGATATAGAAGGATTTGGATTTAAACAAAGAGGCGGCGAAGCAGATAGAGCAAGAAAATATAAAATATTATACGCAGGAAATGTACAAAAGGCTAAAGGAGTGGAGACATTAATAAAGGCAGCATCAAAAGTAGACTATCCTATTGAAATAATATTATGCGGAAATGCTAAAGAAAAATATTTGGAACATTTAAGAAAGTTATTTTCACCACAAAACAAAATAAGTAAAATTAATTATAAAGGAGTATTACCTCAATCGGAACTAGCTGCGGAATATCAGAATTGTGATTTGTTTATATTCCTATCAAAAAGTGAAGGGTTGGGGAAAGCTTTAATTGAAGCTATGTCATGTGGCTGCCCAGTAATTACTTCCAATATAGATACTTTCAAAGAAATTATTACAAATGAAGAAAATGGACTAATGGTTCCTATTGATGACCCTTTAAAAGTTACAAAGGCAATAGAAAAGTTTATTAATAACATTGAACTTCGGAAGAGGTGTTCATTCAATGCAAGAAAAACTGTTGAAAAGAAATTTAGCAAAGAAGCAGAAATAATTCCTTGGATAAAAATGATTGAGACTATGAAATCAAATATATAGTTATATTGATTTATTATTTATTAATACCTTTTAATTTAATTAAGAAGGTGAAAATATTTGAAATGGATAAACCAAATAAAAAGTAATAAATTTAGTACAAGCGTATTATTAATTGCTGGGGGAACTGCTTTTGCACAAATTTTTCATATAGCTATGTCTCCTATAATAACTAGAATATATTCCCCGGAAGAATATGGTATTTTAACTGCTTACTTAACAATTGTAAGCATATTATCTTTAGGAGCATTTAAATATGAAGTTTGTATTCCTATTTCTGAAAATGACGAAACAGCTATTAATGTTTTGGCTTTAAGTATTGGCCTGATAGGCATATATACTTTTGCGATAAGTATTTTCTTGTGGAATTTGGGAGAATGGCTGTTAAATTTCTTTGATTCAAAGATACTAATGAGCTATATATTCTTTATTCCGATAGGAATAGCTCTTTCAGGTTTATATAAAGTACTGAGGCAGTGGGCTTTACGAAGTGGTAATTTTAACACTATTGCAAGGACATCTGTCAATCAAAGTATTTTTGGAGATCTTTTTAAAATAATACTAGGTGTTATTAAAATGGGGGCAACAGGTTTAATTATCGGTGGTATAATAAGGGAAAGTGCAGGAATAACAGTGCTTGCTAAACCTTTGCTAAGTAAAAACAAAGAATTAATAAAAAAAGTAAGTTTAGCTCAAATATGTTGGAGTGCTAAAAGATATAAAGATTTTCCATTATTTAATTTACCTACACACTTTATAAGTACACTATCAGGGAAGTTACCAATTATTTTCTTGACGATGATTTACGGGATACATATTGTGGGTTTTTATGGTCTGGCTGAGTCAATTGTGAGATTACCGATGAAACTAATTGGCAACTCGGTTGGAGATGTGTTTTATTCAGAAGCTGCAAGTTTTGGAAGAAATCAACCAATTAAGCTTAAAAATCTATCTAATGAAATAATAAAAAAGCTATGTTTGATAGGATTAATTCCATTATTGATATTTTTGACTATAGGTCCGACTCTTTTCGGTATTGTATTTGGAAGTCAGTGGTTAGAAGCAGGAATTTATGCACGTATTACTTCAGTCATGGTTTTTTTTATATTAATTTTTGCCCCAGTGAGCAGGGTGTATGAAGTGTTTGAAAAACAACGGATGCGACTAATTATTGATGTATCCAAATTTTCTGCAGTGATACTTGTTTTCGGGTTATCGTGGATATTTAAATTTAGTTCGTATGTTGCTGTCGTATTATATTCAATAGTTATTTCCATGATTCACTTTTTTATTTATATATTTGCTCAAAGAATAATGAATGAGGCAATTAAGGGTTCTATCCCCGATTTATAAAAAAGCAGAGGTTATTCAAATAGATTTTAGATTTTTGTATTTAGTGATTGCCCACAAGAAATTTAATAAACAAATATAAAAATTTGGAGTGTAGGATAGGAGGGCATATGTCAATATTAGTTACTGGAGCAGCGGGTTTTATAGGCCTGCACTTATCAGATTTATTACTGAGAAATGGTTGCAAAGTAGTAGGGATTGATAATATTAATGATTATTATGATGTGCGGCTTAAAAAAGACCGGTTAAAGATTCTGAGAGATTATAATACATTTACATTTTATAAAGCATCACTTGAAGACGGTGAAAAGATAAATCAAATATTTAATGAAGGAAAAATCAAAACCGTTATCAATCTTGCTGCACAGGCAGGAGTTCGATACAGCCTGCAAAACCCCAGAGCTTATATTGAATCAAATATCGTAGGTTTTTTAAATATACTGGAAGCCTGCAGGCATCATTCTATAAAACATCTGATTTATGCATCTTCCAGCTCCGTATACGGCGGTAATATTAAAATTCCATTCTCCACAGAGGATAATGTAGATCATCCAATAAGCTTGTATGCAGCGACGAAGAAATCAAATGAACTTATGGCGCATACCTACAGCCATCTATACGGTATTCCTTCAACCGGATTAAGATTTTTTACAGTCTATGGTCCGTGGGGCAGACCGGATATGGCTTATTTTTCATTTACCAAAAATATTATAGAAGGCAAACCTATTAAAGTATTCAACTACGGTAGGGTGAAAAGAGATTTTACATATATTGATGACATAGTTGAAGGAATAATTCAATTGATTCCAAAGCCGCCTCAAGCAGATGATGAATGGAATGGTCATGATACCAGTACCAGTTTTGCTCCTTACAAGATATATAATATCGGCAATAATCATCCCGTACAATTAGAGTACTTCATAGAAACTATAGAAAACGAAATCGGTAAAAAAGCTATCAAGGAGTATCTGCCTATTCAGGCAGGAGATATGATAAATACTTATGCAGATATTGATGACTTGAATAGGGATATAGGTTTTAAACCCAAGACTTCCATAGAGACTGGAATCAGGAAGTTTGTTGAATGGTACAGAGCATATTATCATATATAGGAGCTTTCTGATATGAAAAAGATTTTGATTCTCGGCAATCATGCAGAGGGATTATATAACTTTAGAAAAGAATTGATTGGGAAACTTATTAGCGATGACTTCGATGTTCATTATTCTGTTCCGGAGCATCCTAAAGTAGATCGTTTAAAGGAAATAGGCGGGACCTATCATAAAATAGCAATCAACAGGAGAGGAACGAACCCTCTTGAAGATATCAAAATATTTAAATATTACTATGATCTAATTAAATCCATTGCCCCTGACATTATCCTGACTTATACTATTAAGCCCAATATATATGGAGGAATGGTCACAGCTATTTTAAAAAAACCGGTTATTGCCAATATTACAGGGCTTGGCAGTTCGCTTCAGAAGAGAAGTGCCGTTGCCTATATAGCAAAGAAGTTGTATCGATTGAGTTTAAAGAAAACAAACGTAATTTTTTTTCAGAATCAGGAGAATCTGGACTTTTTTATAAAAAACAAGATCATTTCTAAGCATAAGGCAGTATTATTACCAGGTTCAGGTGTAAATACAAATGAATTTCACCCTGTAAAAAAAGAAAAGGAAAATGATAACATCCATTTTTTATTTATAGGAAGAATTATGAGGGAGAAAGGTATTCATGAGTTTCTCAATGCTGCCCGAGAAATAAAAGAGGCATATAAAAATATATCTTTCAAAATAATTGGTGCTTATGACGAAGATAGGTTTAAAGCAGATATAGAAAGGATGGACAAACTAGGAATAGTGGAATATTTAGGTGCGTTATCAGATGTAAGAGACGAGATAAACAATAGTGATTGTATTGTGTTGCCTTCATACCATGAGGGCATGTCAAATGTATTGCTGGAAGGTGCAGCGATGGGCAAACCTTTGATCACCACAAGTGTTTCGGGTTGCAAAGAGATCGTGGTCGAGGATGTAAATGGGTTTCTTTGCAAACCTGAAGATCCCGAAAGCCTTAAAGATGCGATGATTAAATTTATTGAATCACCTTATACGAAACGTAAGGATATGGGAATAAAAAGCAGGGAGAAAGTTGTCCGGGAGTTTGGCAGAAATATTGTAATCGATCAATATATGCGAAGTATAGAATCTATTATAAAAGAAGGTTATTAAATGTTGAAAGCAACAATATTATTATGTATGATTACCTTTGTAGTTTATATAATAGACACATGGGCCTTATCTCTTAGAATTGCTATTTTCAGAAATAAGCAATATACACTGACCGGTTCTGTTTTTAATATCATTTCTTTGATGGCTAAGTTTGCCCAGACTTTTCAGGCGCCGCTTCTCGGCATACTCATCGATGTAAGTATCAACAATAGCAGAGATCCCATAAGTGATTTCAGATTGATATTATCCTTCGCAAGTATAGGTGTTTTATTCTCCATTTTAGTGCTGCCTACATTTCTTAATATTTTCACCCTTTTTGTTAAAAGAAGTGCCTATATGGGATCTATTTATAAAGGATTGCTTACGGGATTAGATAAAGAAAAATTAAAGAATACAAAAAAATATATCCAGATGCCTAATCTGAATATGATCAATGAATTAAAAGAAATCGGGAAACATAAATATATTCTGTTTATGAACATATTGATTTCAGCTATTTATACAACTGGAATACTTTCTTCATACTATGCCGCAATGGCCTTACCCCAAAGCAGACTTTCAATCGCAGGCTTTTCGGGAAGCATCAACAGTATTGCTTCTCTTTTGATGTTACTGGTTTTGGAACCTAAGATTTCTATTATCAATGATGAAGCCTTGAAAGGAAAAAGGGAATACAGCGAGCTTAAACTGGTTGTATTGATCTTGATTTTTTCTAAGCTATTTGGAACGGTATTGGCACAAGCAATTTTTATACCGGCTTCCCGTTGGGTGCTTTTTGTCTATAACTTTCTTACATAGGCTTTAAGGTAATAAAAAAATATAATATAATTCAATATATATCATTAAAGGAGCTCTGTAATGAAGGATTACCTGAAACGGTTTTTAGATATTATTTTTTCTTTTATTTTATTGATCCTTTTGATGCCTGTTTACTTATTGGTCTATGTATTTGTCAGAATCAAATTGGGTGCACCGGCAATATTCAAACAAAAACGCCCCGGAAAAAATGCAAAAATTTTTACCATGTATAAATTCAGGACCATGACCGATGAAAAAGACGAGAAAGGACATTTATTGCCTGATGAAAAAAGGCTTACAAAATTTGGCCAATTTTTAAGAAAAACAAGCCTTGATGAACTTCCGGAGCTTTATAATATTTTAAAAGGTGATATGAGTTTTGTAGGTCCCAGACCGCTGCTTGTAAAGTATCTTAAACGATATAACAAAGAGCAGATGAGAAGACATGAAGTACCCCCCGGACTTACAGGATGGGCACAGGTAAATGGCCGAAATGCCATTAGCTGGGAAGAAAAATTCAGACTGGATGTTTGGTACGTAGATAATAGGAGCCTATGGCTGGATATAAAGATTATTTTCATGACAGTCATTCAAATATTCAAAAGAGAAGGAATAAACCAGGAAGGCCAGGCGACTATGGGCGAGTTTCTCGGAGAGAAGAGAGAATAGAGGGAGAAGGTCAGAAGGATAGAAGGTCAGAGGGTCAGACAAATTGATAATGGAGTAACATGCAGAGATCTTGATTTGTCATCGCGAGCTAAGCGTGGCGATCTTAACCAAGTTAAAAAATCACTAATCCTTTTTATGGAGGTACGACGGCATGAAATTAATTATCATTGGAGCCGGTGGGAACAGTAAAGTCATAATAGACATAATAAAAGCCCGACAAAAAATATTAAAAGAAGATATCGAAATCTTAGGGCTTATTGACGATGATACCGGCAAGAAAGAGCTGAGGGAATATTCTGTACTCGGAAAAATTTCAGATATATGCAAATATATAAACAATGAAGAAACATTTTTTATTAATGGAATAGGTGACAACAAAACAAGAAAAAAAATCATCTCAGAAATCGAAACACTTTTTTCTATGTCATTGCGAGGAGCAGAGAGACGTGGCAATCTTACCCCAGAGATCAGATCCCTGAGCCCCGACATGCAAGACACGAGATTTGAGACCCGAGACCGGATACCTTATTACACTGCCATCCATCCATCTGCCATTATTGGAAGTAACGTAACTATTGGAGAAGGTACCGTAGTGATGCCAAATGCCGTTATCAACATTGGTTCTCAAATAGGGAGACATTGTATTATCAATACAGGCGCCATAGTTGAGCATGACAATAGAATTGGAGATTATGCACACTTAGCTTCTGGAGTTGTAACAGCCGGAAATGTAACAATAGATAATCTGACTTTCTTAGGAACCGGATCAAAAGTGATCCAAGGACTTGAAATAGGCGAAAATACAATAATCGGAGCCGGAGCAGTAGTTGTAAAAGACATCCCTGAAAACTGCACAGCAGTAGGAGTCCCGGCGAAAGTGATTAAGAGTAGGGATTAGGGATTAGTGTTTAATAAAGGATTGAGGGGTGTGAGTTGGAGAATAATTTTAAAAGAATACAAGCTTGGTAAAAAGCTCATGAGTTGACAATTGCTATTTATAAACTTACTATGAAGTTCCCTAAAGAAGAGCTTTATGGTATAACTTCGCAAATTAGGCGGGCAGTTAGTTCAGTGCCTGCTAATATTGTAGAAGGATATTATAGAGGAACTACTAAACAATACTTAAATTTTTTAGGAATATCAAAAGCTTCATTGGCAGAAGTGAATTATTTCTTAATACTTGCTAATGATCTAAATTACATTGATAATGAAGAGTTTGAAAAGTTTGAAAACCAATGTAATGAAATAGGAAAAATACTAAATGCTACAATAAAAACACTAAGAAGTAAAGATACAATTAAATGATAGTGTGAAAAGTATTTTGAAAAAATATTTTCCTTTTCTAATCACTAACCACCAATCACTAATCACTATCAAAAACCGGAGGTACTTTATGAAAAAAAACATCCCCCTCTCTACCCCCAAACTATCTCTTGACATTGTTAAAAACCTGCGTGAATGCATTGAAACAGGATGGGTTTCTACAGGGGGAAGATTTATAGGAGAATTCGAAAATAAGATTGCAAAATATGTCGGCGTGGATGAAGCTGTTTCCATGCAAAGCGGTACGGCGGGTATCCATATCGCACTAAAAGTGCTCGGGATCGGACCGGATGATGAAGTGATCGTTCCAACTCTTACATTCATCGCAGCAGTCAATCCTGTAACTTATGTAGGGGCTTCTCCAGTATTCATGGACTGCGACGACTCTTTGTGCATGGACCCGGATAAACTGGAGCAGTTCTGTGAGGAAGAATGCATACTACAGGTGACAGGGAATAGTTCAATTGATAATGGAGAATTGAAAATTGATAATGAATGTGAAAATTTTGATGAAAGCAAAATTTCTTCCGACAACCTTAAATCTTCAACCGTAAGATCGGGGACATTCCTCACAGAGAATGACCGTCCTGCAGAGGTTTGTCCCCATGATCCCGACAACCTTAAATCTTTAAACTTAAATCATAAACCAAATGTTGTGCTCGTGAACAAATCCACAGGTAAAAGAATCAGTGCCATCATCGTCGTTCATGTTTTCGGCAACCTAACAGATATGGAAAAAATCATGGCGATAGCCGAGAAGTATAATTTGAAGGTTATAGAAGATGCAACGGAGGCTTTGGGCAGTTACTATATAGAAGGAAAATATAAAGGAAAACATGCAGGCACCATAGGGGATATAGGCATATACTCTTTTAATGCCAATAAAATCATCACAACCGGCGGCGGCGGTATGATCGTATCCAATAATAAAGAATATCTAAAAAAAGCACGTTATTTAGGCGTACAAGCTAAGAATGATTCCTTATATTTTGTGCATGACGAAATAGGATACAACTACCGTATGCTGAATATTCAGGCCGCTCTCGGCGTAGATCAGATAGACAGATTAGAAGGATTTATTGAAACAAAAATCAAGAACTATAATCTGTACAAAAAACTATTAACAGGGAACTCCGGCTTTTTATGTCATTGCAAGGAGCAAAGCGACGCGGCAATCGCTAATCACAAGACAGATGACAAGTCAATTAACAATCTTAAATCTTCAACCTTAAATCTTAAATGTAAGGGTATCAATCTCCTACCGTTCAAAGAAGACATCAGAGCAAACCACTGGTTCTATTCTATTTTAATTGATGAAGAAAAATACGGTATGAGCCGTGATGAACTGCTGATAAAACTCAATAAAGCAGGCATACAATCCCGCCCTCTGTGGCGGCTTATACATAAACAAAAACCCTATGAGGACTGTCAAACCTATAAAATAGAAAAAGCATTGTATTACGAAGAAAAGATTCTCAATGTCCCATGCTCTACAAACTTGACCGAAGAAGAAGTGGTGTATGTATGCGATAAATTAAAGAGGTTAGAGGTTAGGGGTTAGAGGTTAGTGAATGAAGGTTTTGGAACAAACCCCACCATAATTGTAAATTATCAATTCTTGTTATCAATTTCCCTGACCCTCTATCCTTCGATCCCTCCTTACTTACACTTTAAGCCTCTGAGATCGCCGTGCTCTGCTCGCGATGACAGAAAATCAGATTATAGTTTATGGAGTATGGATTATGGGATTATGGAAATTTTGATGAAATCAAAATTTTTTCCGACAATCTTAAATCTTCAACTTTAAATCTTAAATATGAAAAGGTGTGTCCCCATGAGATCCTGCCGCTTCTCATGTAATTGCGGGCGAACTGAAAAATTTTATAAAATAAAAGGTTTTAGAATTGCTGTATGAGACCTGCGACGCAATCGAAGATTATTTTTAGGGCTTCAAGCGCGGCATCCCTAAACAGGCAATAGAGAAAATGTAGGGTCGGGCGGCTACATACCGACAGAAGAAAGGAGACTATTATTCTGGCATAGAAATATTAAATTTTTTATATAAAGGTTCAGGTTTTAATAAGATACCTGCATCAAATACTATAAACCCTTTACGGATTAAATCTAAAGCTAATAATTTTGCAGTGAATGAGCCAGCCAGAACAAAAGCAGTGTCTTTCGTGGAAAGCTCCTCATCATTAATGAGATCAAAAACTTTTTTTTGAATTGCTGCGTATTTTAAAAAAGCATTCTTTTCAGGTATTAATACATTTATTAATTTTTTATCTTCAAAAAGGGACAAAGTAATTTTATCCATTTTTCGATTAGAATGTAAAGCGACGATATTATCATAATCTTGCCAAAGTTTTCTTATAAGAGAATGAGAAATATTATTTTGTTTTACAATTGCATCCCTGAAAGTGAAACTATCACCGTATATTAAGTCGGGTTTGATTTTTTTTCTTAAATATACCCTTGATCTTGACCAAAAAATTATATTATGAATTGACATTGAAAAGAATTTACATTTTAGATACCTGTTAGGCATCCCTAAAATGT
Source organism: Anaerovorax odorimutans (assembly GCA_016841185.1). Classification (GTDB taxonomy): domain Bacteria; phylum Bacillota; class Clostridia; order Peptostreptococcales; family JAAYPU01; genus JAENZQ01. The sequence continues at coordinate 91,326 of JAENZQ010000010.1, read as the reverse complement.
AAGGTGAATCTTCTGAATAATTATCAATTAAATCATTCAAAAGCTTTTCTAAATCTTTATTCTTTTCTTGTCGATGGTTCGATCTTCCGCAAGCTAAATTTGTTTCCCCATCACCCCATCTGATAATGCTCTTCTTATTCTTTACTGCATGTTTTATTGTTTCAGAGGAATCTAAAGAATTATAGTTTAAGCGGGGAATTGCCTTTATAACTGTTAGAATAAAAAATATTATTTTCAATATTTTTTTAATCATTTAGTTAGTCTCCTTATATTATTCAGCCGATAATTTTAATAAACCGAATTTATTATATAAATATAGTAATAAGGGTAGAGAAGAAAGAAATAGAACACGATATTCTGTAGACTTGAAAATATTTATTACCCCCTTTTTATCGTTTAACAATAAGTATGTATAAAAAGCCATACTTTTAAGACGTGTTTTGATAGTAAAAACCGGATGTGTTAGTTGTTTATAATAAATAACACACGAAGTAAAATTGTTGATCATGTTATTTTTTTGATTCATGTTGCTTGTAATGCCGTCTTTTTGCTTGTCCCATGCATAGATAGCTTCATCCAAGATTAAGAACTCGTAACCTTCAATGGCTAATTTTGAATAAAGCCAAGAAGTAGGGATTCTCTTTTCTCCTTGTATAATAGGATAAGGGTACTTCTGTACAATTTTAGTCGCGTAGGATACATATAGTTCAGTTTCTTTAGCAAGGCCATATTTATTATATAGTGCATCCATTGTAGCAGATTTTAATTTTGTATTTAATTTATTTCCACTCAGCTCTTTTGAGCCTGCAATATATCTCCTGGCTAAAATGCCGCAAAATCCATCTGATTTATTTTCTTCCCATAAAATAGCGATTTTTTCAAGAGCATCTTCGTTAAGATAATCATCGGAGTCTAATTTTGTACATAGCTCCATTTCAGCATTTTCTATACAGGTATTAAGTGCTTTTCCGAGACCAGAGTTTTTTTGATAGATGTACTTAATTTTGATATCATTATCTTGAATCCAGTTACCAACAAGTTCCCGTGTATTGTCTGTTGAGCCATCATCTGTAATGACCCATTCAAATTTTCTATATGTTTGACTTTTAATACTTTCATAACACCGCGTTAATGTATATGCTCTATTATAAGTAGGTGTAATAATAGATATTGTTGTATTCATAAACACCTCCGAAGCGATGAGTTTCATAATTTATTTATTTCTCCATATTATTATATCTTAATAATAGTAGTTTGTACTAATAAAAATTCATTAAATTTTCATAGCAATAATAACTAAGCTCTAATTTATTATAGATAGAAAATGATGTATAATAACAAAGAGTTCAATTTTTTTATTTCATTGGAATGAAAGGATATTAAATCATATGAAAATAGGAATTATCGGTACAGGATATGTAGGACTTGTTCACGGTGCTGTTATGGCTGATTTCGGGATTGAAGTCATATGTGCAGATATTGATAAACAAAAAATAGACAAACTTAATAAAGGCGAGGTGCCCATATACGAGCCAGGCTTAAAAGAACTACTCCAAAAGGTAAATGATCGTATTCAGTTTACGACAGATTTAGAGTACACCGTTGAAAACAGTGAAGCCATTTTCATAGCAGTAGGAACACCTCAGGCGGAGGACGGCAGTGCAGATCTCACTTATGTATTTCAGGCAGCAGAATCCATTGGTAAGCATATGAATGGATACAAAGTCATTGTCAATAAATCCACCGTCCCTGTCGGAACCGGAAAAAGGGTAAAAGAAATCATTAAAAAACAGCTTGAAAATAAAGATGTGAACTATGACTTTGATGTGGTCTCCAATCCTGAATTTTTACGGGAAGGAAAAGCAATAAAGGACAGCCAGTTGCCGGATCGCATTATTATCGGTTGTGAGAGTGAAAAAGCAAAAGAAATCATGAAAAAAATATACGACGTGCTTTATCTGAAAGAAACACCTTTTCTATTTACCAATATTGAAACAGCCGAGACCATAAAATATGCAGCAAATGCATTTCTTGCCGTCAAGATATCCTATATTAACGAGATGGCCCTTTTATGTGAAAAAGTAGGTGCAGATGTCCAGGAAGTTGCAAAAGCAATGGGTATGGACGGAAGGATAAGTTCAAAATTCCTGAATGCGGGTCCCGGTTTTGGAGGAAGCTGCTTTCCAAAGGATACCAGAGCTATTTATGATACGGCATTAAAAAATAGTGAAGAAATGATGGTAATAAAAGGGGCTATTGAGGCAAACGAGAAACAGAAAAGAAAAATGGCAGAAAAAATTATTTCCATAATGGAAACTGTAAGCAATAAAACCATTGGAATATTAGGTCTTTCTTTCAAACCTGAAACCGATGATATGAGAGAAGCACCTTCCATAAATATCATTCGTGAGCTTGTTCAAAAAGGTGCGAGAATCAAAACATTCTGCCCGGGTGCCATGAAAGAAGCCCGACCCATATTCTCAGACATCAATGAGCACATTCAATACTGCAAAGATGAATATGAGGCCGTTAAGGATGCGCATGCAGTTGTCATTATTACAGAATGGAATCAGTTCAGGGGTATGAATTTGCAAAGAACCAAAAAACTGATGAAGGATAATTATATGTTCGATTTAAGAAATATCCATGCAAAAGACAAATCAGTATATGAACTGTTTCAATATTATGGTGTAGGGAAAGGCTAAGCATCTAAGACGTAAGAGGTTGTAGGGTCGGGTCTCTGTGCCCGACCTAACTTGTAAACACTTATAAAAAGAGTTATAATATTGTCAGTTTTATGTAGGGGTAAAATCTTATGATAAAAATAAAAGTAATTGACACAGGAATAAAGGAATTATATCTTATTGAGCCAAAAGTATTCAGTGACTCCAGAGGTTATTTCATGGAGTTTTTTAATGAATATGAAATGGAACAATGTGGAATAAAAACAAAATTTGTTCAGGATAATGAATCTAAATCTGAAAAAGGGGTCTTGCGAGGACTCCATTTTCAAACAAAGAAAACTCAGGCCAAGTTAGTCAGAGTTATTTCCGGGGAAGTATTTGATGTGGCTGTAGACCTTAGAAAAGGCTCTCCGACCTATAAAAAGTGGCATGGTGTCATACTTTCAGGACAAAACAAAAACCAATTTTATATACCTGAAGGCTTTGCCCATGGATTTTTAGTTCTCTCGGAAGAAGCTGTTTTTACATATAAATGCTCGGATTACTATGCACCGGAATACGATAGCGGCATAATATGGAATGACCCGGAAATCGGTATCCAATGGCCCCTTGACCAAATTTCTACCCCCCTCCTGTCCGAGAAGGACAAAACACTAAAATCACTTAAAGATCAAGATTTGCCGTTTATATATCGAGGATAAAATAAATAGATTAATTAATAATTGAGAATGGAAAATTGAGAATGAAGGAAGAAAATTTCCTTCAGAAAATTTTCAAATAAAGCCACCTAAAAAATAATATAATTATCGATTCAAGCTGGAAATTGGCTAATTGAATATAAAGGGATAGGGAGTATGGGACAAGATAATATAATAAAAGATAAATCATTTGATTTTGCAGTTAAAATAGTAAAAGTATATAAGTTCTTGTGTATCAGTAAAAGAGAATATGTGTTATCAAAACAGTTATTGAGGGCGGGTACTAGCATAGGAGCGAATACAAGAGAAGCAGTAAATGCCCAAAGTAAAAAAGATTTTTTATCTAAAATGAATATTGCTCTTAAAGAGGCTGATGAAACTATTTATTGGTTAGAATTGCTCCAACATACAGAATTTATAGATGCTTCATATGAGTATCTTATAAATGACTGTGAAGAACTTTGTAAAATCATAGGCTCTATCGTAAAGACAACAAAAACTAAATTATGAAGTATTATATATAGAGAAATTTATTACAATAAATTTCTTCCATCATTATCAATTATCAATTATCAATTATCAATTCTCAATTATCAATTGGGAAAACCGGAGGTTTTAATGAAATCACTTTTAGTTACCGGAGGCGCCGGATTTATTGGATCAAATTTTATTCATTATATGTTAAAAAAGTATGATGATTATCGTATTGTCAATCTGGATATCCTGACTTATGCAGGAAATCTTGAAAATCTCAAAGGGGTTGAAAACAATCCTAATTATAGGTTTGTAAAAGGATCAATCACGGATGATCAACTGGTCGGAAAGCTATTTCGAGAAGAGGATTTCGATTATGTCATTAATTTTGCTGCTGAAAGCCACGTAGACAGAAGCATAGAGGACCCGGCTATATTTATAAAGACAAATATAATGGGAACACAAATACTTTTAGACGCCGCTAAAAAGCATTGGCAGACAGGCAAAGACAGTCAAGGCTATCCCGCCTACAAAGAAGGGAAAAAATTTTTTCAGGTTTCTACGGATGAAGCTTACGGAAGCCTTGGAGAGACCGGCATGTTTACAGAAACCACGAATCTTGCACCAAATAGCCCTTATTCTGCTTCAAAGACTTCGGCAGATCTGATCGTAAGGGCGTACAGCGAAACTTTTAAAATGCCTGTGAATATCACAAGGTGCTCGAACAATTACGGACCATATCAATTTCCGGAAAAGCTTATTCCCCTTATGATCGTCAACTGCTTAAAGGGCAAATCACTTCCAGTCTATGGAGATGGCATGCAAATCCGTGATTGGCTTCATGTCAAAGATCACTGCTCCGCTATCGACTCAGTCCTACACAAAGGAAAACCCGGAGAAGTCTACAATGTCGGCGGAAACAATGAAAAAGCAAATATAGATATAGTGAAATTAATAATAGATACAGTTCGCGAAAAGCTTTCTTCCAATCCTGATTTGTCTAACCATAATTATCAATTATCAACTATTAATTATCAATTAATAAAGTACGTCGAAGACCGTCTTGGTCACGACAGAAGATATGCCATTGACAACACAAAAATCACTACAGAATTAGGCTGGTCACCATCCTACACCTTTGAAACCGGTATGTCCCAAACCATCGACTGGTATCTCAACAACCAAGATTGGTTGAATAATGTCATTAATAAAGACTATTTAGAGTATTATGATAAAATGTACTCAAGTAAATGAGCTGCCGTTTCAATCCCTTCTAATATTGCAGAAGGCAACGGAAGGAGAGCTTTAAAGAGAAAGCCCATTTTATTGAAATTGCTCACGGCTCTTTAATGGAAGTCGCATGTCAATTAGATATAAGTTTTGATTTAGATTATATTGAAGAGTTGATTATAAAAATGCAAGGGATGAAATATTAGCTCTAACAAAAATGTTATCAAAGCTAAGAAACTCATATATCCAGCAATAGGAGCAATGAGAGAGATTCAGTAATGCTAAGCAAATAAAATATGATTAAACCTATAATCCATAATCTGTAATCTGTAAACTATGTTTTGAAAATAATCCATAATCTATAATCCATTAACTATAAACTAAAAACCCGGAGGGTTTTTAATGAAAATTTTAAATGCAACTATAAAAACATTAAAGAATAGAGACGAGGAAGGGATGAATAGATGATGGGAATTTTGTATATACAAAATTCTACCTTCACTAATCACTAACCTCCAACCTCTAACCTCTATTTTCATAAGAACGGAGCGAATTATGAAAATATTAGTCACTGGTTCTACCGGACAACTCGGTACCGATTTAGTCCGTTGTTTGGGGACTCTGAGCCTTGCTTCAGAAAGCCACGAAATCATTGGAGCGACAAGAAAAGAACTGGATATCACAAACAATGAAAAGGCACTTGAATATTTTAAGAAGCATTCTTATGATGCGGTAATAAATGCAGCGGCCTATACCAATGTGGATAAATGTGAAACGGATTTTGACAACGTTTTTTTAGTTAATGCGATTGGTCCTAGAAACTTAGCTATAGCTTCTTATAAATATGGATTTAAACTGATCCACATATCAACCGACTATGTTTTTGACGGCAAGAATCCCGAGGGTTATTATGAGTTTGATCAGCCTAATCCAATAAATAAATATGCTATTACAAAGTTTGCCGGAGAGGAATATGTAAAACGTCACTGTACCCAATACTTTATTATCCGAACTTCATGGCTTTATGGCAAGCACGGCAAGAATTTTGTAAAAACCATGCTGACTTTATCCGAAAGCAGAGATGAGATAAAAGTCGTAAATGATCAGACCGGTTCACCAACCTTTTCGGAAGATTTGGTGGACTTTATCTCAAGAATCATTACCACAGAAAAATATGGCATTTACCATTTTTCCAACAGCGGCAGCTGTACATGGCATGAATTTGCAAAAGAGATATTCAAAATTACAAATAAGGTTATAACAGTCCATCCAATTTCAACAGAAGAATTCAATGCACCGGCTCCCCGCCCCCAATACTCGATCCTCAACAACTACATGGCCAAGCTGGAATTCAACCACGAATCACGACACTGGAAAGAAGCGCTGGAGTATTTTTTAATAAAAAACACTAATTGATAATTGAGAATGGATAATTAACAATGAAGGAAGAAATTTTCTTAGAAAATTTAAATACATTTAATTAAATATTTTCAACTATCAATTTTAAAAGGGAATTAGAAATATGGGACAAAATAATGTTGTAAAAGATAAATCTTTTGACTTTGCTATAAAAACAGTAGAAGTATATAAACACTTGAGTGACAATAAAAAAGAATATGTGTTATCAAAGCCAATTACTCAGGTCAGGGACAAGCATAGGAGCAAATATAAGAGAAGCAGAAAATGCTCAAAGCAAAAAGGATTTTTTGTCAAAAATGAATATTGCTCTTAAAGAATCGGATGAAACAATGTATTGGATAGAATTACTTAGACATACAGGATATTGGATGCTTCTTATAATTATTTGTTAAATGATTGTATTGAGGTTTGCAAAATATTAAAATCTATAGTAAGAACGACAAAGAATTCAGTCTAAATATATATTATGGTGTAATTTTATTAAAATTACTTCTTTAATTATCAATTATCAACTCTCAATTATCAATTGAGAAAAACCGGAGGTTTTTATGAAGGGAATTATATTAGCCGGTGGTGCCGGTACTCGACTTTATCCAATAACAAAATCTATATCCAAGCAAATACTTCCCATATATGATAAACCGATGATATACTATCCGTTGTCAGTGCTGATGTTGGCAGGAATCAGAGAAATATTGATTATATCTACCCCAAGAGATATTACTGTCTATGAAGAACTCCTTGGAGATGGATCTCAGCTTGGATTGAGATTTGAATATGCTATACAAGATAAACCCAGAGGCCTTGCAGATGCATTTATTGTTGGTGAAAATTTCATAGGAGGCGATAAAGTTGCATTGGTACTCGGGGACAATGTATTTTATGGATATGGTTTTACTGCCAGATTAGAAGCTGCAGCTGAAAGAGAATCCGGTGCAACTATCTTTGGATACCATGTTAGCAATCCCAAAGATTTTGGTGTTGTAGAATTTGATAAAGACGGGAATGTTATCTCTATAGAAGAAAAACCTGAGAATCCCAAGTCAAGTTATGCGGTTCCGGGACTGTATTTTTATGATAATAAAGTTATAGAAATTTCAAAAAAACTACAGCCTTCAGCAAGAGGCGAATTAGAAATTACCTCTGTTAACAATGAATACCTCAAAAGAGGAAAACTAAAAGTGGAACTTTTTGGAAGAGGGATGGCCTGGTTAGATACAGGGACCCATAGAGGACTGCTGGATGCTTCAAACTTTGTTGAGGCTATTCAAACAAGACAGGGTTTGTATGTATCATGTATAGAAGAAATTGCATACAGAAAAGGATTTATTAATAAAGAGCAGTTATTTCAACTGGCAAAAGAATTGGATACGACAAGTTACGGGCTATATTTATATGCGGTAGCAGAATCTGATAGTTAATAGAGGAAACCCAAAGGAAACAAGAGCAAATCCTTTTTCTTGTAAATAAAAGAATTATTAGGTATAATAATATCAAAATTTCGTGTAGCTTATATATATAAATTATAGAAGATAATAATAATGGTTAAAGTATTAAGGAGCAGGACAGAATGCAGATATGATTATTTAAAAGGTTGACTCTGAAGTTACATAGAGTCTTTTTTGCTTAATTTTGGAAAAATGAGAGGAAAAAAATGAGCTGGCAAGATACTTATCAATATTGGATTGAATATGATCAACTGGATGAAAGTTTCAAGAGGCAATTGCAAGAAATGACTTCAGATGAACTTGAAGACTGTTTTTATAAATATATTGATTTTGGCACCGGAGGCATGAGAGGTATTCTTGGACCTGGAACCAATAGGCTGAATAGATATATTATAAGAAGAGCTAATTGGGGATATGCCGAATATCTTTTATCAGAAGTTGACATGGCAGTAAAGCGGGGAGTCGTTATTGCTTATGATAACAGACATTTTTCACATGAATTTGCTGTTGAAAGTGCAAATATCTTAGCAATGAAAGGTATAAAAGTATATTTATTTGAATCTTTACGGCCTACTCCCGAGCTTTCATTTGCTGTTAGAGAATTAAAAGCGGCAGGGGGAATGGTTATAACAGCAAGCCACAATCCCCCTCAGTATAATGGATATAAACTCTATAATGATACAGGCTGTCAGTTGATTCCGAAGGAAACGAATTTGGTTAGTAAATATATTAATAATGCACCAAAAGAATTTGATATCAAAGTAAATGATAATGATTATAATTCGTCAATAATAAAAATAATTGGAGATGAAATAGATAAAAAGTATTTAACAACTTTACAAAAACTAAGCTTGAATCCATCGTTAAATAAAAAATCATTCAAGATAGTATTCTCACCCCAGCACGGGACAAGCTTTAGAGGCATCAAAAATTTGTTAGAGGCTGAAGGGTATGATTTGATTTTAGTAGAGGAACAATGTACTTATGATCCGGACTTTTCCAATACAAAATCTCCAAACCCGGAAGATGAAGATGCTTATGAATTGGCTCTGCAGTATGCAATAAAACATGACGCAGATATGATCATAACAACAGATCCGGATGCAGATAGATTGGGTGTTGCAGTGAAGGATTCAAGGAAACAATATACACTTATTACAGGAAATCAACTGGGAGCAATTCTGCTCCAATATATCGTTTCCCAAAAAAGAGATAAAAAAATACTTCCGAAAAACCCATATGCAGTAACTACTACAGTGACCTCCGATTTAGGTGCTGCCATATGTCAGAAGTATAATATAAAGCTTGACCTTGTCCATACCGGCTTTAAATATATAGGGGATCGTATTCGCTGGTATGAAAGGAATAAGCCTGAAATGTCCTTTATTTTTGGTTACGAAGAAAGCTATGGATATCTTGCTTCCGACATGGTTCGTGATAAGGATGCTTTACAGGCCGGCCTTATTGCAGTAGAAGCTGCCTGTTACTATAAACAGAAGAATAATAAAACCTTGGTGGATATACTACAAGATATCTATAGAGAACACGGATATTATTTAGATAAGCTTTATAATTTCACTATGACCGGAAAGGACGGACAAAGTAAGATTACTGAAATCATGAAAGGATTCAGAGAGAATCCACCAAAAGAATTAGGTGGGATTCCGGTATTAAAAATAGAAGACTTTTTAAAAGGCATCCATAATCTAATACCGGCAAATGTTTTGAAAATAAAATTAAAAGATGGAAGATGTGTAGCATTAAGACCATCAGGTACGGAACCAAAATTCAAAATGTACTGCTGCATTAAAGGAGGAAATCAGCAAAACTCAAAAGATAAATTAATGTCGATATATAATGAGGTCAATGAGAAATATATAAATAAGCTATAAAATTAGATATTTTAATTTAGAGGGGTGAACTAATGAAAAATATATTATTGTGCGGAGGAAATGGTACCAGACTTTGGCCGATATCCAGAAGAAATTATCCGAAACAATTTTGTGATTTAGGTTATGATTATTCGCTTTTCCAGCAAGCGGCCAAACGTAATGCAGAATTCTGCCATGAGACAATAGTAGTAACAAATGTTGAACAAAAATTTTTAGCTGTAGATCAGTTGGATGAAATTGATTTAAATCATTATAGATTACTTCTCGAGCCTATAGGAAGGAATACTGCTCCTGCAATTACGCTGGCATGCCTAATGCTTGATGATGAAGATATCGTTTTAGTAACCCCATCTGATCAGATAATTCTTAATGCTGATGAATATAGAAATGTTACACAAAGAGCAAAGACTCTTGCAGATGATGGCTACCTTGTTACTTTTGGAATCAAACCGGGTTATCCGGAAACAGGATTCGGATATATAGAAGCAGATGTTGAGAATGTTGTATCTTTTAAGGAAAAACCGGACCTCAAAACAGCAGAAGAATATATTAGAAAAGGCAATTATTACTGGAACAGCGGAATGTTTGTTTTTAAAGTAAGTGCCTATTTAAAAGAACTGGAAAAGTATTCACCTGAAATATTGGAAAAATGCAAACAGGCTTTTATAGATAATGGAAAAGAGATAGAGATTGATAAGGAGAAAATGAGCGAGATTCCTTCAGACAGCATTGATTATGCTGTCATGGAGAAAAGTGATAAAATAAAAGTAGTTGCGGCAGATATCGACTGGTCCGATTTAGGGAATTATGATGCTCTTTATAATAACTTTGATAAGGACGCTGATGGAAATGTAAATATTGGAGAAGTTATCAATTTAGATTCTAAAAATAATATTATCCTGTCAGAGGATAGGGTCATTGCCACAATAGATATGCAAGAAATGGTAGTTGTTGATACCAAAGATGCTTTATTTATAAGCAGAAAAGGTTCTTCCCATAAAGTAAAAGAGCTGATAAAGGATCTTGAAGCTATGAAGAAGGATATTACCAACAATCATGTTACTGCTTATCGTCCTTGGGGTAGCTATACCGTATTGGATGAAGGCCATAGATACAAGGTGAAGCAGATTTCCGTCAAACCTCAAAGACGGCTTTCTTTACAAAAACATTTTCACAGAAGTGAACACTGGACAGTTGTCAATGGTACGGCAGAGGTGCAAATAGGAGAAAAAACTTCAATAGTGAGAAGCAATGAATCCATCTATATTCCCATTGGTGAACTCCATAGGCTTACAAATCCCGGGAAAATAGACCTTGTTATTATTGAAACCCAGGTAGGAGATTATCTGGGAGAAGATGATATTGTCAGATATGATGATAGCTACGGAAGAAAATAATTTGATTATTTAGAATAAAAACCATATTTGGAGGATAAACATGAAGAGTGCATTAATAACAGGTATAAATGGACAAGACGGTTCATATTTAGCCGAGTTACTGCTTGAAAAAGAATATAAAGTATATGGGTTACTGCGTAGAAAGAGTGTTGTAGACTATGGGAATGCTGAGCATTTGGTTGATAAGATCGAATTTATCTATGGCGATATGACGGATTATGTTTCTTTAGCAAAGGCGATGAAAATTTCTCAAGCTGATGAAGTATATAACTTAGCGGCACAATCTTTTGTTGCCACATCTTGGGAACAACCGATAGCTACTACTCAAATTGACGCATTAGGTGTAACAAACTTATTAGAAGCCATCAGGATTATAAAACCTGAAGCTAAATTTTATCAAGCATCAACAAGTGAAATGTTTGGGTTGGTGCAAGAAATACCTCAATCTGAAAGCACGCCTTTTTATCCAAGAAGCCCTTATGGTGTTGCAAAGCTCTATGGACACTGGATCACAAAAAACTATAGAGAAAGCTTTGATGTGTTTGCATGTTCCGGGATTCTTTTCAATCATGAATCTGAAAGAAGAGGAAAAGAATTTGTTACGCGGAAAATTACAGATGCTGTGGCAAGGATTAAGTTAGGTGTACAAGATGTATTAGAACTTGGCAATATGTCTGCTAAAAGAGACTGGGGCCACTCGAAAGACTATGTAAAAGCAATGTGGCTGATGCTTCAGCAAGAAAAAGCAGATGATTATGTAGTCGCATCAGGAGATACTCATGAAGTAAGAGAATTCGTGAAACTTGCTTTCGAAGCTGCAGATATACAAATGGAATTTACAGGAGAAGGGATCAACGAAATAGGTATAGATAAGAAAACAGGAAAGACACTTGTAAAAGTGAATCCTAAATTCTTCAGGCCGGCAGAAGTAGAATTGCTGTTGGGAGATCCGGCCAAAGCGGAACAAATATTAGGATGGAAAAGAGAAATATCTTTTAAAGAGCTTGTGGGCAGAATGGTACAAAATGATATCAAATTAGTAGGAAAAGAACTATCAAATATTTAAGAAGTATTTTAAACCTCGTAAAATTCAGGAGGTAGTTTATGCGTGCGCTTATTACCGGTATAGAAGGTTTTGTAGGAAGTTACTTAACAAATGAATTAATAAATCATGATATCGATGTTTTTGGGACATATTTCGATGAAAGCACACTTCAGAAAGAATTAAAATCAAAGGCATCACTATATTATATGAATATTACTGACTTTGAACAAGTCAGTCAAGTAATAAAAGATATTCAACCGAACTACATCTTTCATTTAGCAGCGCAAAGCTCAGCTGCTGTTTCATGGAAAAATCCACAATTAACGATGACTGTCAATGTGAATGGAACGTTAAATTTGTTGGAAGCAGTAAAATATTTAGAATTGAAAACAAGGATTATTTTAATCGGTTCCAGTGAAGAATATGGAATTGTTAAGGAATCAGAAAATCCTATAAGTGAAGAACAAGAATTACGGCCTGGAAATCCATATTCCGTAAGCAAAATTACACAGGAAAAACTTGCAGAGCTGTATATTAAAGCTTATGATATGGATATTGTAATGACCAGATCTTTTAATCATACGGGTCCAGGGCAACAGCCTATTTTTGTTATTCCTGACTTTGCAAAACGAATAATAGAAATGAAACATGGTATTATTAAGCCTATACTATTAGTTGGAAATATAGATGCAAAACGTGATTTTTTAGACGTGACAGATGTAGTAAAAGCTTATTACACCATTGCTCTAAAAGGAAGAAAAAGCGATGTTTACAATGTAGGATCAGGAAAATGCTATAGTATTCAGGAACTTTTAAATTACATGATAAAAAAGAGTTCAGTTAGAATAGAAATCAAAAAAGACCCAAATAGATTAAGACCTTCTGATAATCCAATAATACAATGTAACAATGATAAGATCAAAAAGCTTGGTTGGACACCGGCTTTAACCGTTTTTCAATCGATGGATATTGTTATGGATTATTGGGAAAAGAGAGTGAAGAAAAATGCAGATGGTTGAAAGCTTAAAAGAAATATGGGATTATCGAGAAATGTTAAAGAGTCTGGTACGCCAAAATTTACGAACCAGATATAAGGGTTCGGTTTTAGGATTTCTGTGGAATTTTGTAAACCCATTACTTCAATTAGCAGTATATACGATAGTATTTAGTACAGTTTTGCGAATAAACATAGAAAATTTTTACATATTTCTTTTTGTGGGATTAGTACCTTGGATTTTTTTTCTTGGGTCCGTTCAGGGAGGAACAACAAGCATTGTCAATAGTGGAAATCTTGTGAAAAAAATATATTTTCCAAGGGCAATACTTCCTATAGCTGTCGTAATTTCAAGCTTGGTGAATATGTTTTTTAGTTTTATTGTTGTATTTATTATATTGATCGTATCAGGTATTGGAATATCTATTTCGGTATTGATTTATTTACCGTTAGTTATTCTTGCTGAATTGTTGATGGCAATAGGAATAGCATTGATTGTATCCTGTTTAAACGTATATTTAAGAGATTTGGAGCATATTCTTGAAATCGTTTTAATGGGATGGTTTTATTTTACGCCGATTATTTATGCAGTTGAAATGATACCTATTAAATATCTTAAGATATTTTGCCTGAATCCAATGTTTGCAGTTATAACTTCTTTTAAGGACATTTTATATTATAAATCAGTGCCTTATATACTTCCTTTACTAATTACTATTTTAATAGGCGGATTGCTTATAATATTTGGATTGACATTATTTAATATATTACAAAAGAATTTTGCGGAGGAGCTTTAATGAATGATGCAATAATTGTTAATCAAGTAAGTAAAAAATTCAAAGTACATCATGATAAGAGTTCAACTTTAAAAGAAAAAATTCTTTTTCAGAATAGAAACAGTCATGAAGATAGATGGGTATTGAATAATATTAATTTAAATATAAAAAAAGGAGAATGCATTGGTCTTATAGGGGAGAATGGTTCAGGAAAAAGCACCTTGCTTAAATTAATGACACGAATTATTTACCCTTCATCAGGAAGCATTGAAATAGGCGGTAAAGTTTCAAGCCTTTTGGAACTTGGTGCAGGATTTCATCCTGATATGAGTGGGTTAGAAAATATATATACAAATGCTTCGATTTTTGGATTGTCCAGAAAAGAAATAGATGAGAGAATTCAGGAAATAATTGCTTTTTCAGAATTAGAAGATTTTATCGATAACCCTGTTCGGACTTATTCATCGGGTATGTATATGCGGCTAGCTTTTTCTGTTGCAATCAACGTAGAAGCAGATATTTTATTAGTTGATGAGATTCTAGCTGTTGGGGATGCAAACTTTCAAAAAAAATGTTTTGAAAAAATGAAAAAACTTAAGAGAAATAAGAATACAATAGTCATTGTATCTCATGATCTTGCATCATTACAAAAAATATGTGATAAAGTAATTTGGATACAAGATGGGGAAATAAAGAAAATTGGAGAAGCTAGAAAGATATGTGATGAGTACATGTTATTTATGGGTCAAAAAGAAGGGAAAAAAAATCTATCGAACGATATTGAAACTAATAGAGACAAGGAGATATCTGGAGAAAGTAAAGATGAAAATATATCAAATAATAATCGCTGGGGAAATAAAAAAGTGGAGATTACTGAAGTGAAAATATTAGATGCAAATAATTTCAAAAAAAATTCATTTGAAACTGGCGAAAAAATTATACTAGAGATGTTTTATAAAGTAAATGAAAATATTAATAATCCAATTATTGGAGTTCAAATATTCACAAGTGAATTAATAAATTGCTTTGGTACTCATACACAGATTGATAATATAGATGTTGAGCTTAAAAAGACTGGTAAGATAAGATTTATTATCGAAGAATCAAGATTAATTAATGGTAGGTATTTTGTAGATGTAGCAATAACGGATGAATATGGGGTTCCATGTGATTATCATTCGAAACTATACGAAATAGTAATGTATTCAAATTTAAATGATATTGGGATATATAGACCCAAACATATATGGGAAGTGAAATGAAAGATGAAAACTATTTCAGAAGCTTATCAAGATGCGATTAATAAGATAATAGGAACAAATTCATTAAATCCAAAGCAAGCAAATTTAATTTCAGCCATGTGGTTACCTATAGATGACGTTGAATTAAGATGTGAATTATATAGAGAATATGGGATTAACATCGGTAAGAATTGCTTTATTGACTATGGCGTGTGGATAGAGCCAGGAGCACCCTCTACTGTGACTATTGAAAATAACGTAGTAATTTCTCATGGCGCAAAGATATTGGGACATGATTCTTCCTTGAATAATATTTTTGATTTTCCTATAAAGATTGCCAACACTATTTTGAAAGAGAATTGTTATATTGGAACAGGAGCTATAATTTTGCCTGGGGTCACAGTAGGGAAATATAGTATTATTGGGGCAGGATCTGTCGTAACTAAAGATATAGATCCAGGAATGATCTATATCGGAAATCCTGCTAGTCCAATATGCACTGTAGGTGAATTATTATTAAAAAATGCAAATAATTTATTAGCCGATTCTAATAAATATATATCATATGAATCAAAATATCGAATAAGACATCAAGATAAACTTAGAAAAGAAAACATTAATGTTAAGCTAAGGAACAAAAGTCAAATTGAAAATGCCGAAAAAGATAAGGAAAGCATTATTTCTTTAGAATTAGTTAATTTAGGAGATGAAAAGATTTCTTCCTTCAATCCTTACCCCATTTATGTAAGTTATCACTGGTTAGATCTAAACGATAATATTATTGAATTTGATGGTTTAAGGACACCACTAAATATACCTCTACTACCAAATAATAAATCTTTGCAAGATATTACTGTTAGATTCCCAGATGAGGCAGGCAAATATGTTCTTAAAATTACTCTCGTACAAGAAGAATGTTTTTGGTTTGATGAAATATCCAAAAATTATGCTGTAGAAATAGATGTAGAAGTGTTCGATTAATATTTTAAAGGTGAGAAAATGAGAATATCGATAGAAACACAAGCCATTGTCAAAAACCGTTCAGGTATTGGGTGGTATGCCTACAATCTGATAAATGAAATGTTAAAAATAGCTAAAAACGATGAAATAATAGGAAGTGTATTTGATTTTTTAGGCAGAAATAACTCAAAAGAAAAATTAGAGGAAGTAGGCTTTTCGGAGATAGAAGTATCCAAATGGATACCATATAGAGTATATAAACTTTTATGGGATATAATTCCTTTTTCTTACGATAATTTTTTTTCGAAAAATGACATATATCATTTCTTTAACTATACTGTGCCGCCTAGAGTGAAAGGGAATATTATTACAAATGTATACGATATGGTTTATAAACTATATCCTGAAACAATGAATATAACTAATTCATATATACTAAATCGTGAAATGGATAAGACAATAAAAAGAGCAGATAGAATAGTAACTATATCAGAAAGTGCTAAACGAGATATAATAGAGCATCTTGATATTCCCGAAGAAAAAATAAGGATTATATATCCTGGAATTAATCATGGATTATATTCAAATATAGATTCTATAGATTCTGAAACAAAAAGACAAATCAAGGGAAAATACAATTTACCAGATAAATATATATTATATTTAGGTACTATTGAGCCGAGAAAAAACATCGCTAAAATATTTGAAGCGTATTCACAATTAAATAAAGATATAAAAAAAGAACACAAGCTTGTAATTGCCGGAGGAAAAGGCTGGAAATGCGATGATATTTTAAATATACCTAAAAAATTAGGTTTTTCAGAGGATATCATATTTACAGGTTATGTAAATGAAGAAGACAAGCCTATTATATATAGCATGGCAGAAGTGTTTATATTTCCTTCGTTGTATGAAGGATTCGGCATGCCTGTTTTAGAAGCTATGGCAGCAGGAATACCTGTTATTACCTCCAATTGTTCATCGCTGCCTGAGGCAGGTGGGGATGCTGCTATTTATGTCAATCCGAAAGATAGCAGTAGCATCACTCAAAATATAGAAAAAATAATATTAGAAGATGATTTTAAAAAGGAGAAAATTAATCTAGGGCAACAGCATATTAAAAATTTTAACTGGAAAAAAAGTGCTGAGAAAATGATGAATATTTATAATGAATTTAAAGAATGAATTTAGGAGAGACATCATGAAAAGTATTAAAAACATATTTGTTTTTATTATTATACCAATTGCAATTATAAGTTTAGTTATATTCAATGCCAACTATCAAGCTAAGATATATTCAAAACAAATAAGTGGTGTTGATATTACACAAATGAAAGCTGATTATCGAATCAACCAAAAAGAATATACTGTGAGAAAAGGCGACCTAATTACAGTCCCTGTTGAAGTTACTAATGAAGGAAATATGACTTGGTTAGCACATAGTGAAAAACCAATAAACCTGTCATACCATATTTATAATGAAGAAAAAGAAGAATATGAATACGATGGTGCGAGAACAGCAATATCAGTAACTGTTAGACCCAAAGAATCTGCAGCCATAAATACAAAAGTTCAAGTACCTGTTGAAGAAGGCATATATTATGTAGAATTTGATATGGTATATGAGGGAGTTGCATGGTTTTCTGAAAAAGGTTCAAAAACGGAAAGCATTAAGCTAGAAGTACGATAAAAACTTCGATAAAGGAGTTATCATGCTATTATTGATAAATAAAATGTATCCACCGGAAATAGGCGGAGTAGAAGTGATCACTCAGCAGCTTGCAGAAATTTGCAAAGATATTAATGAAAACCCTACAATTTTAACATTTAATAATAATAGGGAAAGCTTAATAGAAGATAAAAACGGGATTAGTATTCATAGGTTAGGGACGTTTTTAAGACATAGATCCATAAGATTTTCATTTAGATATAAAAAATATTATAAAAACCTAAGTGAACAAAGTAAAATAACTATTTTTAACTACCCTTCATTTCAACCTGAACTGTATTGTCCCAATAAAAATAACATCAACATTGTTTGTTATCATGCTGACAATACGAAATTTGGAATAATAGGGAAGCTCTATCAGAGGATTATTGCAAGAAGATTTTTAAAGAATGCAGATTACATCATAACGTCATCACCAAATATAATAGAATCTTCGTATGTACTAAGAAAAAATAAAGAAAAATGTTATACCATACCTTTTGGTATAGACATAGAACACTTTTCTTATAAAGAATCAAATAAGAGAGAGGAAATAATATCGGAATTTAAAGAAAGGAAATCATTAAATATAGATAGAATAATAATTCTCTTTGTCGGACGCATGTCGAGATACAAAGGTTTTCAGTATTTACTTAAATCACTAGCATTATTACCTAAGGAATATTGCTTGTTATTAGTATCTAGTGATAAAATGGATAAGAAGTATAAAAAGATAATTTTCGATAAAAATCTTCAAAATAGAATTATTCATTTTAACGATGTAAGCTATCAAGAACTACCTGAATATTATAGTGTAGCAGATGTTTTTGTACTACCATCTACTGATAGAGCAGAAGCATTCGGATTAGTAGCCATTGAAGCTATGGCATGTGGTATTCCTGTTATTACTACAGAATTAGGGACAGGCACATCTTTTCACAATATTCATAATGAAACGGGATTAATTATCCCACCCAAAGATGAAGACAAGCTTGCAGAGGCTATAAAATATATTTCAGAAAACAAAAAACAGTTTAGCCCTGATATAATCAGAAAAAGAGCAGAAGATTTTGGGGAGAAAAGGTTTAAGGAAGAGTGGAAAGAATTTATAACAAGCAAAATAAAAGCAATGAAAATTAAACTATAAGGGGTATGAAATAAAAAGACGTTAGTGAGGAGATTATAAATGAGTAACATTAATAAAATTATTGAAGTCAAAAGTGATGATATTGATGTAAAAAAAATTATGGAAGACATACAAAAACGTGCAAAAGAAAAGAGGGATAAAGAAATTATTTTTCCAGATATTGATAAATTAGTACAGATTGAAGAATGTTCTAATGAAGAAAAAGAAAATAAATTATCAGAACAGGATTTATATGCTATTAACACAAATTATCGTGTTACTTCTTACTATGACTTTAAAAGCAGCAGAATTTTTGGTAAAGTTATTGTATTTATAAAAAAAGTATTAAGGAAAGTATTGTTTGCTATTGTAGAAGTTCCTTTTCAAAAACAAACTATTTTTAATTCTCATGTTACTAGGCATCTAAATAGTTTGAATTCGTATATAAAAGATATTGAAAGCGAAATTAAATCATTAAAGCATGAACAAAATCAAAATATTCAGCAAATTAATGAACTACTACAAGAAAATATTATATTGAAAGAAAAATTTAAAGAAATAAGTGAAATAAAAAATATTGAAGAAAAACTAAACGAAGAGATTACAGACAACAAAAATAGAATAGAAGATATGACAGAAGCTATGATTGATATTAAGAAAAGATTATTCCATGTGGAAGCAAATACCAGAAATCTAAATGATTCTAACGAAAAGCTTTTTAGTTTAGAATTAACAAATAGAGAAAGAATTAGACAGTTTAGAAGAACATTTGAAAACAAAAATAATATAGATGGCAAAAGTTCCCTTAAAGATGTATTAAATAATAAGGAAAATAAAAATGTAGATATAGATTATTTTACATTTGAACAATTATATAGAGGAAGTAGAAAAATAGTAAAAGAAAAACAAAGAGAATATTTGAAACACTTTAAAGATAAAGAATGCATATTAGATATTGGTTGCGGAAGAGGAGAATTTCTTGAATTATTGATAGAAGAAGGAAAGCTTAATGTTTTAGGAATTGATATTAATTTAGATATGATTAATTATTGTAAGGACAATGAACTGCCTGTAGAATTAATAGATGCTAATACTTATTTAGAACAAATTGAGGATAATTCTCTTGATGGTGTTTTTATGGCTCAAGTTGTAGAACATCTAGAACCTTCAGAAATAATAAATATAGTTCAATTAGTATATAAAAAGTTAAAACAATCAGGTGTATTTATTGTAGAAACAATAAATCCTCAATGCTTATCAGTATTTGCAGAAAGCTTTTATCTGGATATAACGCATAAGAATCCAATACACCCTTTTACAATGGATTTCATTATAAAAACCCAAGGCTTTGAACATACAGATATAACGTATTTGTCTCAACACCCAGAAAAAATAGCACAAATTGAATCACAAAATATAGAAAATATTGATGAAGTTAATGATTCCTTTAAGAAATTAAGTCAATTAATTTATGGAAAACAGGACTATGCAGTAGTGGCAAAAAAATAGGATGTGATTTTTTGAAAAAAATAGGCTTTGTTGTTCCTTGGTTTGGTGAGAACATACCTGGTGGTGCAGAATCGGAATACAGAGGGCTTACAAAAGCATTGCACAATCGCGGAACAGAAGTAGAAATTCTTACAACTTGTGTTGAAAAATTTATGAGTGATTGGAGTACGAACTTCTATAAAGAAGGCTTATATGATTATAAGGGCATACCCATAAAAAGATTTAAAGTCAGAAAAAGAGATACAAAGCGATTTGATGAAGTCAATTACAAGCTAATGAACAATATAGATATCACCTTAGAAGAAGAAAAAACATATTTTGATGAAATGATATATAGTCAAGGGCTCTTTGATTATATCAAAAGGAAAGCAGATGATTACCACTGCTTTGTGTTTATACCCTACATGTTTGGAACCACTTATTGGGGCAGCCAAATCTGCCCGGAAAAATCTGTACTAATTCCTTGCCTGCATGATGAAAGCTATGCAAGAATGACACTTATAAAAGAGATGTTTTCAAATGTTGCTGGTTGTACTTTTCTTGCAGAAGCCGAATATAAGTTAGCAAAAAGGTTATATAACTTAGAAAATTGCAGAGTAGCAATTTTAGGTGCAGGTATGGAAACTAATTTCGAATATGATATTTCCAGATTCAGGAACAAATACGCTATAAACGGAGATTTTATTTTGTATGCAGGGCGTAAAGATAAAGGCAAAAATGTAGATACGCTTATTAAATATTTTAGAAAGTGTGTCTTGAAAGATCATTTGAATATAAAACTGGTGCTAATCGGCGGCGGTGAGATCTTTATTCCGGAGGATATAAGTGAGCATGTTTTTGATCTTGGGTTTGTGCCAATACAGGATAAGTATGATGCTTATGCTTCAGCAATGCTTTTATGTCAGCCGTCAACCAATGAAAGTTTTTCTCTTGTCATTATGGAGAGCTGGCTTGCCAATAGACCTGTTATGGTCAATGCAAAATGTGATGTAACTAAGGATTTTGCTGTAAAATCTAATGGGGGTCTATTTTTTAACAATTATGATGAATTTCTTTTCAGCGTCAGATTTTTATTGGACAACAAGGATACGGCTGACTTATTAGGTAAAAACGGTCATAAATTTGTAAAATCAAATTTTACATGGGATATTATCAATGAAAGATATACAGAATATTTTAGGAATTTATACGAGGAAGATTGATATGAAAATTCATCAATTACTGCCCACCATATCCTATGGGGATGCAGTGAGTAATGATACAATTGCGATACACCAGTTAATTAAAAGCATGGGATTCAAAGGAAACATATATGCTGAAAATATAGGCAAAAGGGTCAGCAGTGAAATCAAACATTTTAGTAAATTAACTAAAGACCTATCTCCCAATGATATAGTCATCTATCATAAATCTACAGGAACACAATTGACTAAGTTATTTGCAGGCTTAAAATGCAAAAAGATTGTAAGATATCACAACATCACGCCTGCACATTTTTTTAATCGATATTGTCGAATTTCCTTTGATTTAACAAAACGGGGTCGAAATGATCTGCCGTTTCTTGTAGACCGCTGCGACATGGCTATAGCAGACTCCGATTATAACAAGGCGGAGCTTCTGGGATTGGGGTTTGAAAAGGTAAAGACATGCCCTATTCTTATATCTTTTAATGATTATGAAAAAGCTTATGATAAAGATACATTTAAACAGATGCGAGATGGAAAAACAAATATAATCTTCACCGGAAGAATTACCCCAAATAAAAGACAAGAAGATATTATTAAATCCTTTTACTATTATAAAAAACATATCAATGATAATTCCAGGTTAATATTAGCAGGTAATTACGAAGGTATGGAAAGCTATTATGCTGAACTAATTGCTTTGGTGGATTATTTAGGGCTTGATGATGTGATCTTTACAGGGCATATATCCTTTTCAAAAATACTTGCTTATTATAGGGCAGCAGATGTCTTTTTATGTATGAGTGAGCATGAAGGCTTTTGCGTACCTTTGGTGGAGGCCATGTATTTTAATCTACCAATCATTGCATACAATAGTACAGCAATACCTTATACATTGAATGGCAGCGGTGTGCTAATCCATAAAAAAGACTACATGGTCATAGCTGAAACGATTAATGAAGTGATAACAAATGAGCAGTTGAAAAATGAGCTAATAAATAATCAGAAAAAGAGGCTTAAGGATTTTTCAAATAAGAAAGTTTGTGAATGTATAAAACAAACCATAAAGGAAGTAATGGGATAAATGAAAATAGCGTTGGTGATTCATAGATTTGGAAAAAATATAAACGGGGGTGCAGAAACCTATTGCAGAGATATTGCACTCAGACTTAAAGTTTATCATGACATAGAAATCATTACCACAACAGCTGAGGACTATATGACTTGGGAGAATCATTTCCCGGAGGGAATTGAGGACTATCAAGATGTTACTATTAGGCGATTTGATGTTGATGATCCTCGGAATATCAAAAAATTTGATGCCTATACGGCTAAAGTGCTTAATAATGACAATAGAACAAAAGAAGATGAAGAAAAATGGGTAAAAATGCAAGGACCCTATTCTTCAAAACTTTTCAACTATTTGAAAAATAATCATGATAAGTATGATTTAATCATATTCAATACTTTCTTATACGCTACAAGTGTATTTGGAATCAGGCAGGTTCCACAGGAAAAATCAATCATGATACCCATGACTCATGACGAACCATGGTTAAAGTTTAGAGTTTATAAAGAACTATTTGAATATACCGACAAAATAATGTATTTAACAGAAGAAGAAAAAAGCTTTGTTGAAAAAACTTTTCCAAGCGTTACAAAAGACAATGAAGTAGTGGGCGTAGGTATAGATATACCGGAAGAGATAGATGAAACAGTATTCAAAGGTAAATATAACTTAAGAGACTATGTTTTATATGCCGGAAGGATAGACCCTTCAAAGGGATGTGATAGATTATTTGATTATTTCATCAAATACAAAGAAGAGCAGCCATCGGACTTGAAACTTGTTTTGATGGGAAAAGCTATGATGGACATACCATCTTTGAAAGATATAGTAAATTTAGGGTTTGTCAGTGAAGAAGATAAATTCGCCGGTATGAAAGGCGCTAAAGCTTTTATACTCCCATCAAAATATGAAAGCTTATCTATTTCAACACTTGAAAGTCTTGCTGTTGGTACGCCGGTTATTGTCAACGCTGAAAGCGAAGTCTTAAAGGGACACTGTATTAGAAGCAATGCAGGGTTTTATTATTATGATTATTATGAGTTTCATGAGTGTTTGGATTATTTGTTGACTCAAAAGGATAAAGTGTGTAAGCTGAGAGAGAATGCTGTTGCTTATGGTCGAAATTATACTTGGAGTCGTTGCATTGGAAAAATTGATAGATTGGTAGGACAGAGTTAATGAATAGAATTAAAAAGGATGATGACCGATATATATATATAGGTTTATTTGGCTTGATGTTCTTATTGTCACTAACGTTACTTAGATATGCTCCTAACTTCCCATTTATTTTAGATGATGAATTAGGTTATATGTCTTATTCATTGCATTATATATATGGACAAGGAGAAATATTGAAATATTGGCCGGGATACGGGTTATTTTTAATGCCTATATATCTAATGGCTAACAATGATATTGAATTAGCCTATCAAATAACTCAATATGCCAATAGAATAGTAATCTCATTGCTGCCAATAGTACTGTATATAATTAGCAAGAATCTCTTTCCCAAGATTAGCAAGAAAATTAGGGTGCTGTTTGTTATAATTTCGTGTTTATATCCTACATATCTACTATATACGCTTGTATCATGGGCAGAAAACATATTACCAATTTTGTATTTAATTACAATACTAATGTTTATTAGGTTAAATAAGAATAAAACAATTGTTAACTTAACTCTTTTTTTGCTTTCGTATTTTTATTTACTTTTGACGCATCCCAGGAATTTAGCTGTTCTGCCTGCTGTAGTAATAGGGCTATTAGCAGTATATAATAGTACTTTATTTGAAAGATGTGTTGAACTAATTGTGAAACGGTGGAAGCTTATTTCTTTGACTATTGTTATATTAGTTGTTTCAGGAAATTTGCTTTTGAACAATAATGAAATTATTATATTTTTAAATGGATTAGGAGGCTACGAGATAGGAAATGTTGTTCAAAAAGCATTTTCTTTTAAGTGGGTTTTCACTTTGCTTTCTCAATTTATGTATTTGAATTTTTCAACTTTTGGTATTATAACGCTAGGATTTATAAACTTATTTAAAGATTCAATATATCAAAAGAAAAATGATGATAGTAGATTTAATATTACATTATTTATTTTAATATCACTAGTAGGGTTATTTGTATTTTCCGCAATATTTATGACAGACGGCTCCAGGGCAGATCATGTTATATATGGGAGGTACAACGAATCTTCACTAACTATACTAATTTTTTGTGGATTAATGTATATAAAAAATCATAGTCCGAAGAATTTTATAAAAAGTGTGTCTTTAGTTACGATATTAACGACACTTAGTACAATTATGATATTTAAAGAGCATATCAATAATGCGCCTTTAAATACAGTAAATATTTTGTCAGCTATAGGACCGATGAGCATAGTTTCAAATTTTTTCAACACTGGAATCTATTGTATTTTATCAATATTGGTAATATGCATATCTTCGTTTATTCTTTTGTATACGAAAAAAGCTTATTATACTTTTGTGGTATTTTTGTTTCTTTGCACATTATTTTTTAGTTATAATGAATATTATATTAAGTCACATGAAGCAATAAACAAATTATATAAAAGCGAAAAGATAGTTGATAGTTATATAGAATATAAGAAGAAAAAGCATACAAGTATTTTATACAGTGGAGTAACAGAGTATGATTTTTTTATTACAAGGAGAGTATCTATTAGATATGGCAGAAAAATCGCTATTGATAATGATAATCCCGATTTAATTATTTATAATGATAGTAACTATAAATTGCCCAGTGAGTACGAAATTTTAGATTTTGAAGTCTCTATGAATATAGGAATAGCTATGAAAAATAATGAAGAGAATTATGCCTTTATTAAAAATAATGGCTATATTCCATATGATTTCTATTTAGGATTAGAACAGAGTGCATATAATGGAGAGATAGAGCTAAGTAAGTATAATCTAGGAAACAATGAAATGGAACTTGAGATTAGCAATAATTCGGATAGCAATATATGGCCTACACTTGCATCCTACTCTGGAACGACATATAGTATCAGAGGGCTAATATCCATATATGATGACCCTAATTTTACAAATATAGTCCATAGACAAAAGTTTGATATTGGGGAAGATTCAGTTTACCCCAATTCGACAATTGATACGACAATACCCCTAAGGTACAATTTGCAAAACGATAAAGTGTACTATATAAGAATAGAACTAATACATGATGGAGTAGGGTATTTTAGTAAACTCGGAAAAGGTAGTAGTAGTTTTATGGTAATGATGGATGATAAAGCGACTATTAAAGAAATTGATAATGTAATTATGAGCGATGAGTACTATAACGAGTTGAATGTTATTTATACAAGTGATTTGTTATTAAATCATTATAAAGAACATTTAGAGAGGTATCTAAAGCCAAACCTTAATAATTTCATTACAAATGAATGGACGCACAATGGCTATGGGCAAATAACGAACATAAAAATGGATATAACAGATAAAGATTTTCTTGTCTTAGAATCTAACGGGCATCATATTTATGATAATAACTTAGAAAAATTAGATTTAAAAGTTAGAATCAATGGTGATCAATTATATAGACCAATTATGAATAAAAATAATAAGTATTATTTCGATATTGAAGATAGAGATAAGATAATTAATAATTTAGAAGTATTTAGCAAACCGTTTACACCTAGCAAATTGCCAAAATTATTAACTAATACTTATGACAATCCTCTTAGATTTAATTTTTTAGGGGAATTAACCCATGAAGATGGAAATTCGTATGGAATAGGAATAAAAAAACTTTACGGTGAAAATCGTCAAGATTTGCTTAGTTATAATTTTGGTTCAGATAACGAGATATTTAATTTCACTGGTTTTTCAGAAAGAGAAAACGGCTTCAGATGGACTAATTCATCGAATGCTACAGTATCCTTAATCATCGATAGCGAAAAAAATTATAACGGGCGTATTAATATAAAATCACCGGTACCACTTAAAGATTTAAACCGTAGTAGTTTCTCTGGCTGCATACAGATAAATAAAGGAAAAAAACAAAAATTTTCTTTTGACTCGAGTGATGAGCAACGGTATATTGAGTTTGTAATTAATAAGGGCGATTTAACAGAGGAAGAAAATATGCTCAACATTATTACTGATACTTGGAGTCCCATAGAATATGGCTCAGAGGATGCCCGTACACTGGGTATTGCAATAGATGATATAATACTGGAGGAAGTGAAATGATAATTATTAGCAAAAATAGATTTACCTAATTAACAAAGCAGAAATTAAAAAATTGACAGGAGAAAGATATACTTCCGAATGTATTGCCCTTTCAGATTATCAGATATTTTATTAGGGCTGTGGAATAATTCCCATAATATGAGGGGCTATGGATCTGGTGATACAAGACAGTTTGGCTTTTCTACAGATAAGATAATAGAGATGATTAATTAAGATTGATTTATACAATATATAATCTTTAAAATTAATAAATGGTATTAACATATGATATTTTTATTACAAAGGGGACTCCAAAATGCAAGGAAAATACTATGTAGACTTTATTAAAACGGTTGCACCACAAGTAATAACCCAAATAGATAGAGATGAAGATTCTATGACATTTGGGTGTTGTGACCGTAATTTTTGGCATTTAAAAATAAGAGATTTTTCATCTGCAATATTGCAGCAATCTGGATTAGTTTTAACATTATTATATTCATTAGATTTTTATGGAAATATATATTATAAAAATGAAAATGTTAAGAAGTGGGCTCTTGGGACTTTAGATTATTGGTGTAAAATTCAATTAAAAGACGGTTCTTTTAATGAATATTATCCAAATGAACATGGATTTCCTCCTACGGCATTTTCACTTTACTCAGCATGTGAAATTTATAAGCGATTGGGTGTCAATGATGAAAATATTAAATTGCATTTGATAAAAACGGCGAGATTTTTATCGAAAAATATTGAAAGACAAGCATCTAATCAAGAAATAGCTTCAATTACTGCGTTATACTCTCTTTATGAAATAGAAAAGGAAGAATGGATTTTTAATGCTATTGAAACAAAATTAAGTAGAATTTTAAAAACGCAATCAAATGAAGGTTGGTTTCCTGAATATGGGGGTGCTGATTTTGGTTATCTTAGTGTATCATTGGACATGTTGGCAGAATACTACTATATGAGTAATGATGAAAGAGTAAAAGGACCATTAAATAAGATTGTTGAGTTTATTAAACATTTTGTTCATCCCGATGGAACCATAGGTGGAGAATACGGGTCGAGAAATACGATTTATTTTTTGCCAAATGGATTAGAAGTGCTTATTAATGAAGGAAATAAAGATGCACTATATATAAAGAAAAAGATTTATAGTGGTGATAAATATAATTTTATGAATGCTGTTGATGATAGGTATTTGTCTCATTATGTAATGCATTCTTATTTAAGAGCAGTTGAAAAAGAAAATGTAGAAATGAATAAACAGCAAATACAAGACACTTTATATAAAAGATTTTTCAATGAGGCAGGATTATTTGTATCTAAGAAAGAGGATTTATTTTTAGTTTGTTCTCTTAAAAAAGGAGGGATTCTTAAAGTATTTGACAAAGAAAAAGAATATTTTGTTGATTTTGGCTATAGGGTTAAAACTCCAAAATACACAGCTTCCACTAACTGGCTGGACCACAAATATACAATAGAATACGATGATATAAATAATATATTAAAAGTAAGTGGAAAATTTAATGCAATAAAACAACAGCTATCATCACCGTTAAAGCATTTGGCGCTAAGAATATTATCTTTTACCCTAGGAAAATCAATTATCAGTCTTTTGAAGAGAAAACTTATTTTTATTGATAATAATATAGATGTGAAGTTTAAAAGGGAGATTATTATCAGTGAAGATTTGATTCAAATAAATGATAATATAGAATCAAAAAATAAAATAGACTTGAAAGAAGCAAATTCTTTTTCTTTGAGGCATGTTGCATCAGGAAAATTTTTTAAAACCAGTGATCTTCTTGTACCAAGTAAAATAGATTTAAAAAATGTTCAGAATATCTCAATAGCTAAAACAGTAAGTTTGAAAACACAAGAAAGTGTAATAAATATAAGTAATAGTAATGGATAAGCATGAATAGTTTTATCATAATAATTAAGTCAATTTAGGGGAGAGATAATGAAGAATAAAGATATTTTAAAAATTTGTTTTACAGTTATTTTTATATATCTCCTTTATAAATTAATTAACATTGAGGATATAATAACTCTATATTCCAAGTTGAAAATTAATACAATAATAACATGTATTTTTTTTCATTTTATAATCTATTTTTTACGAAGCCTAAGATTTTCAGTATTGGCCCGAACTAAACTACGACCATTACAGATTTTAGATATTGTATTAGTTCATGGTCTTTACAATCGAGTATTGCCTTTAAGACTTGGTGAAGGAGCTTTTCCGTTATTAATGAAGCAAAAATTTGATATTTCTTATACTGAAAGCGGGCTTTTAATTATTCTTGCGAGAATTTTTGATTTATTATCTACATCAACAATTTTTGCCTTTGTATGTATTTTGACTATCTTTAAAAATAGCATTTTAAAGATAGTATTATTTGTTATTATAGTTATAGGGTTAGCTTTTATAAGTATGTATAAGCTAATACCTTTGCTATTAAATAATTTAAGCCAAATTCGCCATCTGCAAAGATTTAGTAATCAGTTAGATTTGCTAAAGAAATATTTTCAGGAGAATATTAGCATAAAAAAGACATTAATAGTCTTTTTTATTTCAGGGATTAATTGGTTTATTATGTTTATTATTTTTAAAGAATTAATAAATGATTTTAATTTATTAATTAAGTTAATGCATGTAGTTTTAGCAGGAAGTTTTTCAAATATTTCTTCAATATTACCTTTAAGCAGTATAGGTAACTTTGGTACAATGGAAACAGGTTGGGTTGCAATATTACTGATGGTTGGGCATGAAAAGGATCAGGCGATAATAAGTGGGTTTTCTGTTAATGTATTTACATTTAGTAGTACAGTATTATTAGGTGTTATTGGATATTCTTATATGAAAATAAAAAGAATGAGGATGAAAAAAAATGAATTTAGATGAAGCCATAAAAGACAGAAGAAGTATAAGAAAATATAATGATAAATTAGTAGAGTTGACAAAAATACATGAAATTATTGAAGCAGGAATGTGGGCACCTACTGCATGCAATAAGCAAGAATATAAATTTATATATATTAACAATAAAGAAAAATTACAAAAAATTAAGTTGTTAGGAAGTGCACATTTTTTAGAATCTTGTAATCAGGCGATTCTTGTATTATATAGCAACAGGACAGATAATATTGAATACAGGGACAATATTCAAAGTGGGGCTGCAATTATACAAAACATGTTATTAAAAGCACATTCGATAGATATTGGAACTTGCTGGATATGCAATTTGCCCTTAAAAAGGAATATACGTAAACTATTTAATATACCAAATGAATTTGATCCAATTGCAATAGTGTCATTAGGATATTATGAGAATACCCCCAAACCTATTAGTAGGAAATATGATATTAAAGACATTCTATATGAGAATGAATTTAATGATGATTATTATAACAAGCACAAATTTTTACTTTCGTTTAAGTTAAAAGCAAGGACTATAGCAAGATTTTTGTATTTGAGGATTCCTAAGAATAGGTTAGTTAGAAAAATAGCTGATAGGTTTGAAAAGAAATTTACTAATTAAGGAGAGGAATTATATGAAATTACTAATTCAAATACCATGCTACAATGAAGAAAAAACACTACCTGTAACCTTTAATGGTTTGCCAAAAGAAATTGAAGGTATTGATACTATTGAGTATCTTATAATAGATGACGGAAGTAAAGACAGGACGGTTGAAGTTGCTAAAGAATTAGGGGTACATCATATCGTGAGATTTCCTAATAATAGAGGGTTAGCAAAGGGCTTTATGGCAGGAATCGATGCGTGCTTAAAGCTTGGTGCTGATATTATTGTTAATACAGACGGCGACAACCAATATAAAGGACAAGATATTGAAAAACTTGTTCAACCTATCATAGATAAAAAAGCAGAATTTGTCGTAGGAGATAGAGAGACAGATACTATTGAACATTTTTCTGCTTCTAAAAAGCTATTTCAAAAACTGGGAAGTTGGACAGTAAGGGTTGCATCTAAAAGCAATGTGCAGGATACAACGAGCGGTTTTAGAGCATACAGCAGAGCCGCAGCCATGAAATTAAATGTTATTTCAGAATATACTTATACTTTAGAGACCATTATTGAGGCAGGCAGACGAAAAGAAGCCATATCCAATGTAAAAATAGGGACAAATGATAAATTAAGAGATTCGAGACTTTTTAAGAGTATGTGGAAGTACATGCAGCGGTCTGCCAGTACCATTATTAGAACATATTCTATGTATAGACCTTTAAAAGTGTTTTTAATAATAGGAACCCTTCTTTTTTTAGCAGGGGTTTTATTAGGAGTCAGATATATTTATTTCCTTATTCAGGACAGTTCTGCCGGACATGTTCAGTCTCTTATCTTAGCAGCTGTTTTAATGTTGTCAGGAGTTCAGGCATGGATGACCGGATTACTTGCTGATGCTATTGCAGCAAACAGGAAAATAAATGATGAATTATTATATAGAGTCAAAAGAATTGAGTACGATGCATTTAAAGAAATGAACGAAAAAAGTGCTTACTTATTAGAGGAAATAGCTACAACAAAAGAAAATTAATTGTTTCTGCTGCAAAATTTAATAGGCAAATCGTTTGGAGGAAGAAAAGGGGTCAGGCTTTTATAATTCATTTATGGAGGAAGAAAAGGGGTCAGGCTTTTATAATTCATTTATAATTCACTTTATATAATTCATTAGAGGTTCGGAGTTCGGAAATGGAAGTCATATACAGGTCAAATATAATATGATAAAATAGTTTATAAATTATATTATGGAAGGATTATTGGCGAGGAGAGATGATTGATTGAATGCGAAAGAAATCAGATGGCGTCAAAGATTTGAGAACTTTAATAAAGCTTATGATCAACTAGATTCTGCAATATCAGATTTCGATAAATTGAGCAAACTTGAAAAAGAGGGATTGATTCAAAGATTTGAGTATACTTTTGAATTGGCATGGAAGACACTGAAAGATTATTTGGAATCCAAAGAAGTAGATGTCAAATTCCCAAGAGAAGTAATTAAAGCAGCCTATCATTATGAACTAATGGAGGAAGAAAAGGGGTCAGGCTTTTATAATTCATTTTATAATTCATTTATAATTCATTTATAATTCACTTTATATAATTCATTAGAGGTTCGGAGTTCGGAAATGGAAGTCATATACAGGTCAAATATAATATGATAAAATAGTTTATAAATTATATTATGGAAGGATTATTGGCGAGGAGAGATGATTGATTGAATGCGAAAGAAATCAGATGGCGTCAAAGATTTGAGAACTTTAATAAAGCTTATGATCAACTAGATTCTGCAATATCAGATTTCGATAAATTGAGCAAACTTGAAAAAGAGGGATTGATTCAAAGATTTGAGTATACTTTTGAATTGGCATGGAAGACACTGAAAGATTATTTGGAATCCAAAGAAGTAGATGTCAAATTCCCAAGAGAAGTCATTAAAGCAGCGTACCATTATGAGTTAATACAAGACGGAGAAATATGGATGGATATGTTAGAGAAAAGAAATATTTTAGCCCATACATATGATGAAAAAAGATTTGATTTAGCTGTAAATAAAATAAAGCAAGAATACTATTCTGCAATATCACAAGTCCATAGTTTGTTAGGAAGAGAAATATGAAATTTGGAATAACACCAAGAAGTAAAGATATGATCGTACATGCTCTTATGAAAAGAGAAGAAATAGAGAAAGCAGCTATTTTTGGAAGTCGTGCTATAGGGAATTATAAGAACGGTTCTGATATTGATTTAGCTATTTATGGGTCCTTTATTACCGAAGAAACAGTAAATAATCTGAGTGTTGAATTAAATGAAAAATTACCTATACCATATTATTTTGATATAGTACATTATGATTCATTGAAACATGACGGTTTAAGAAAACATATTGAAGATTTTGGGGTAGTTTTTTATCAAAGGTAGTTAAATTTTTTAGTTAAAGAAGGGGTCAGGCTTTTATAATTCATTAACAACTGATTCTGCAGTTGATGCCGGTATGATATCTGATAAATCAATTATTTATAAGATGACGAAAAAACTTGAAACTTTTATGTATAAGAAAGCAGATCAAATTATATGCGTTTCAGGCAAGATGTATAATTATATATGTCAATATACAAATAAAGAAAGAATTCATGTAATTTACAATGGGGTATCAGAAAAAGATATACATATTATTCCGACTATAAAGGAGAGTGAAGGAATTGCTGTGAATAAGGCAAAACGCACAATCTTTTATGCGGGGAATATAGGACGGGCACAAAAATTAGATGTATTAATTAAGGCATTCAATATAGATAAATCATTAAAAAATAGATTTGATTTTCATGTTATAGGGGATGGAGCCTTTAGAGACAAGTTATTAACAGAGGCAAAAAAAGACGGAGTTAATATTCAGTATTATGGAAGTATGCCAAAAGACGAAACCATTAGATCAGTAAAGAAAACTGCAGATATACTATTTCTGGCATTAGAAAAGAAAGAATCTTTTGAGAAGACAATACCTTCCAAGGTATTTGATTATTTAAGTAAACAAGCCCATTGTATATGGTATAGAAGGTGAAGGCAAAGAAATATTGGATGAACTTCATTGCGGAGAATATTTTGACGCACACCAAGAAGACAGTCTTATAAAAGCATTATATAAAATAAATAATGATTATGAGAGCTATTTAAAGAAGGCTCAGAACAATTCGGAATATGTAAGTAAAAACTTTGATAGAAGCAAGAGTTTTAGGGTGTTTCTCAACAAATTGTAGTAATAATTGGGGTCAGGTCAGGCTTTCATAATTAAATTATATAGTTCGTATATAGTTCAAAGCTCGAAGTCCGTAGTTTGCTAAAATTTCAAATGGAAATGTAAATGTTCAATATTAACGGGCGTAAAAATCCTTAACAATAGACGGCATGGGTAAAGCGACAGAGTATTATATAAGGAGATAGTATAATGGCAAGAAAAGAGAGGATCCATTATGAAGGTGCTTTATATCATGTGATCTGCCGTGGAAATAACAGAGATTACATTTTTGAAAAGGAGCATGAAAAAGCAAAGTATTTAGAACTGCTTAGAACATATAAAAAACGATATCGGTTTAAACTCTATGCCTACTGCATTATGGGGAATCATGCACATATGCTGATAGAAGTCGGCGAGATTCCACTGTCTAAGATTATGCAAGGAGTACAGCAAGTCTACACATATTATTATAACAAGAAGAATAACAGAAGCGGGCATGTGTTTCAGCAAAGACATAAAGCAATATTATGCAATAGAGATCATTACTTATTGTCATTGATCCGATATATACACCAAAACCCTCAAAGAGCAGGAATAAAAGAAGGTTTAAATTATACATATTGCAGTCATAAGAATTATATTGGGGACAACCTTGACAGTTTGGTTGATAGACAGTTTCCTTTAAGTTTATTTGGAAAAAGCTTAGAACAGCAACTGGAAGGATATAATGAATTTATCGGCATAAAAGAAAATGGAATAAAGAATCTTAAAGATGAAGAATTGATGATTGATATCGAGGATAATCAGGTTAAAGAAAAGAATAATTATAATTATCCATTAGTTGATATAGTGGACGCTGTATGTGAGTACTATAATATTACAAGGGGAGAGATAAGTTTAAAAGTCAGGACGAGCAGATTTGTTGAAGCAAGGAAGACGGTTGTTTTTCTGGCTAAAAAATATTCTGAAGTATCGAACAAAGAACTGGCTCAAATATTAAACCTATCGCAGCCGGCAATATCAAACATTATAGCAGATGACGCGGCAAAAGAAAAATACAAAACAGATATAACAGATATTTATATTTATCGTCTGAGTAATTTAAAATGATTGTTTGTTGAAAAGAATATAACCATGCTATACTATATTTAATATTAATTATGGGGAGTTGATGGGAGATGGGCACTGATATCAGATGGAAGCAAAGATATGAAAATTTTAATAAGGCAACAATTCAATTGACAGAGTTCATAGAAAAAGAGGAGTTAAATAAATTTGAAGTCCAAGGGTTAATACAATGTTTCGAATATACTTTTGAATTAGCCTGGAAGACAATGAAAGATTATCTGAATAATGAGGGGTTTGATGTAAAGAGCCCTAGGGCAACAATACAGACAGCTTTCCAAACACAGCTTATTACGGATGGACATGCATGGATCGATGCTTTGGAAAAAAGAAATCTTATGGCGCATACATATGATGAGAATAAAACTTTAGAATCAGAAAAACTTATAAGAAATAAATATTTCTTTATAATGAAAGAGTTGAATACTAAGCTGGGTGAGTTGTTATGAAGTATGGGCTGACAGAATCTGATTTAGAGTATATTATTTCTTCTATAAAGAATTTTAATGAGATTGAAAAAGCAGCCATATTTGGTTCAAGGGCAAAAGGCAATCATAATCCGGAATCCGATGTGGATATAGCCATTTTCGGTGAGCAGGTATCTTTTGACATCGTATCAAGGCTTCATTCTATGCTGGAAGACAAAGGACCTTTACCATATTGTTTTGATATTGTAGATTATACACACCTCAACCATATTAAACTGAAAGAACATATTGACAGGGTGGGAAGAATCATTTTTGAAAGAGTATCTAAATAGCATTCATAAATAAAAGTCTATAAAGATAGTCTATGATGATATTATAAGAAACACAGATTTTAAACAAAGTCTGTGTTTTTATTAGTTATAGAAGATGTAATGAAAAGTTAATTCTTAAAATACAAGAATTCTGATATAATGATTTAGAGAAAGAGGAGTACTTGCTTCCTATTCGCTAATTAGAAAGTTGGTGATTACATTGCCAAAACAAAAGAAAGACGGAACATTTTTAAAGATATTTGAATGTTTTCTATATATTATGTTAATCAATCTGAGTTTTTATGGTGCTTTGGTTTTAAATATTACCAGCCAGTACGACGTACGAAATTTTCAAGCCTATTATAATTCTGCAATATTGATATCTGCTGCAGCATTGGTAGTTCTTTTATTAAACGGAACTTTTGATACTGCAGATAAATCATGGGCTGAAAATATTATTATCATGAGTATTTCTGCTCTCATGATCGGTGTTTTCACTATGGCCATAGCATTCTTAAACCGGGAATTTGCATTGCCAAGATCGGCAATCATGATTGCCTTTATCATTCAGTTTTTTGGTTTTACTTTTATTAAAATCGTAATTATATCTTTTATTAAAAAAACAACAAGAAAGAAGAATATACTGTTAATTGGTAATAAAGAAGAGAAAGAAACAATGGTTTCAAAAGTTTTATCAAACCCGAAGTTCAAGGACTTTATTAAGTACTTTATTATACCGGATGCAAATTTGATTGCCGGATATCTAACAGGTGTTGACAAAGTCTATATCAGTGACTCTGTAGAAAGAACTGTTTTAGATAGGATAATCAACCTCTGTATTTCAAATCATATACCGGTATATATTATACCTAAGACTTATGAGATTGCGATTTTTCACTCTGAATTGTTGTTTATGTCGGATGTACCGTTTTTCAAGGTAGATAATATTGTTTTATCATGGGAAAAGATGATTATTAAGCGGGTTTTTGACATATTTTTCAGCCTTGTGGCATTGATGATTCTATCTCCTGTATATATCGTCGTGGCGCTGGCAATCCTTATATCGGACGGTGTGCCGGTTATTTATTCTCAGGAAAGGGTTACCAGAAACAATAAAGTTTTTAAGCTTTACAAATTTAGATCCATGGTACAGGATGCAGAGAAATCAACGGGGGCTGTTTTGGCCAGCGAAGATGATCCTCGGATTACACAGATAGGAAAAACTTTAAGGCGTTTCTGGCTGGATGAACTGCCTCAGTTGTTTAATGTTTTAAAGGGAGATATGTCTCTTGTAGGTCCGAGACCTGAAAGACCTGTGTTTATTGAAGAGTTTTCCAAAGAGATACCGGACTTCAAGTATCGGTTAGCGGTAAAAGCAGGAGTTACAGGCTATGCACAGGTAATGGGAAAATACACCACAAGTGCGGAACATAAAATCAAATTTGATCTATTATATATCCAGAATTACGGCATTATCTTTGATATTAAGATCATCTTGGAGACCGTCAAAAAAATTATTATGGGAACTCTCAAGAGGGGAGAAAATAAAGACTACTCTTATAAAGAACTTCTTCAAAAATATAACCTGAGAGAAAAAGACAAAGGCGAGATCGTTGAATACTATTCCAAGCCTTCTGGTAAGACTAAGGGGAGAGTTAGGAAGGAAAGTATAGCGTAAACCAGATATTTTTAAGATTTAAGATTTAAGATTTAAGATTTAAGATTGAAAGATGATTTTGTTGAAGCAAAATCTCAATTATATTAAGGGTTTTTGAAAGATAAAGATAAGCAAGAGCTCTTAATTTTTTTCTATCCAATATACATATATTTACATTTATGGTATCATAATAGACAAAGTGAAAGGAATATGAGAGATGAATGTTTATGAATATTCATTTAGGTTTGCTTTAGAAATCATTACGATTTGTAAAAAATTAAAGAAGAAAAATGAATTTATTTTTTCTAATTAATTGCTGAAGTCAGGCACAAGTATTGGTTCTAACTTGCGAGAAGCTAAATATGCTCAAAGTAAGAAAGATTTTTTATCTAAAATGAGCATTGCACTAAAGGAAGAGTATGAAACAGAGTATTGGCTTGAATTAATTTTAGAGTCAAATATGCTTGACCAGATGGAGGTAAGTAAATTACTTGCTGATTGCAAAGTTATGCGTAGAATTCTTGTTTCAATTGTAAAAACTACAAGAGAAAGTTAAATAAAGAAAAGCCCTGACATGATATGGGCTTTTCACTTTCAATCATAAATCTTAAATCCTAACTCTTAGATCAATTTCAAACTTGTTTTTCAAGTTTGAAATTGATAGCTATTCCAACTCCAAGTAGTCCGTAGAACAGAGGCATAACGGAGACTGAGCTGTCGTTTACCAGGCCGGCTACGAGGAATCCGCAGATACCGATGAAAATACCTGCACCTACGATTGAAATGAAGTCTTCATATTCGTTTTTCCGGTATATTTTTATACTCGAGATGATATAAGCACCGAAAAGAACCAGTAATGATATCAAGGAAATTAAGCCGGTGTTTACGGCAATGCCGATGTACATATTGTGAGGTTTGTCCACAATATTATAAATAGGCCAATCGGCATTATATTTGGCAGCATAGTCGTTTTGAGGAAATTCAAAGACATAAGTATCAGCTCCGGAGCCTATGAAAATATGATCTTTTATAAGGGGCAAACTCCTGGACCAGATAAGACCTCGACCGCTACCAAAATCCAGTTGATTTTCAAACCCTATACCGGGAACAGGGTGAAGTTCTACATGCTTATCAAGAGCGTTATAAAATAGAATGCCATCTCCTGTGATTTCAAACGGCCATTTTGAGTCTTCAATATAAACTACAATAAAATTACGGTCATCTTCTTCTCTCACAAATTTAAAAGAATACATGGAAAATCTTGAATCTTCATTAATTCTGTAAGCATCATCTTCTTTTGTTAAAGTGAGTTCATTACCTTCTTTATCTTCAAAAGAAAGGTTTCGATTTGGATTGTCTAAATTTACGTTAATGGTTAAGGGTTCGTTATTACAGCTTATGGTTAACTTGTCATAATCCGTATCGAAATAGTCAATGAACTGTTTATGGATGATATCAGCATCCTCTGTAAAAGCACTCCTGATGGATCTCGTGATTTCCGGCATGAGCACATTGAAAGTCATGGCAAAGACCAATATGACGGCTGCCAGTACAAGTGCAATGGATTTCCACCATTTTAAAAGCTTTTTATTTAGAATAATCAAAGCGACAATAAATGCAATGCCGATGCCCAATATGCCCCCGCTGGATTTGGAACCGATGAGGTTGAAAATCAAAAGAGCGGAAACGGCGCCAAAGATTAATTTTTTCTTTATATTTTTTTCTGTTATAAATAAGAGTCCAAAAACAGGAATTAAGAGCGTCAGATAAAAGGAAACATAGTTAATATTATAGACTGTCTGATAGATTTCTCCTTTAGTGAAATGAAATTTTAGTTTATCAAGGTTAGTATAAGTGCTTGGTGTAATTAATTTTTTCCCTATTTCAGTCTGAAAAAAATCATGGCGGAGAAATTGGGTTATTCCAAGAATTCCTAATACGGACGATGATATGCCTGCAGCATAAATCGTCCACTTAACAGTTCTTTCTGTATTTATAGTGTTGATTGTAAAAAAGAGCATAATTATATAGGAGATTAAAACCAATGATCCTTCAAATCGATCATTGAACCCGCGAAGAGC
Source organism: Anaerovorax odorimutans (assembly GCA_016841185.1). GTDB lineage: Bacteria > Bacillota > Clostridia > Peptostreptococcales > JAAYPU01 > JAENZQ01. Next base: position 51,882 of record JAENZQ010000010.1, on the reverse strand, counting down.
AAAATAAGGATATTCAGAAAAGAACCATGATAAAATGACAAATATGACGTAAACCGTCATTGGAATGTATAGCTTTGTCTTTTTGATAATAAGGGTTTGTGTCATCAATCTGTAAAGAGCCATCAGAATTGCCAATGTGCCCATCAGAATGATAAAAATACTTTTATAGTAACTGAAAAAATCATTGAAGATAGTTGTATCCGAATGCCAATAATATCCTTCCATTGGCGAATGATATGTTTTCATGAAAGTGATCATGATGATGACAGCAGTAAAAATAATGACGGGAATATTCTGTGTCCAGTGGTAACCTTTGTCCAATGAAGGGGCATGGCTCATGAACCATACAGAGTCAGTATTTCTCCCTTTATGTTTTTTATTTTTTATATCTTTATTTTTATTTTTCCCCATAAGAAAACCTCCTAAGAGCAATAATATAATATTATACACGATTTAAATATAAAGAAAAAGGAAAAAGACCACTATTTATTTTACTAAATCTAATCGTAATTACACTGTATTGCAGAAAAAAATGGATGTGGTAGAATAAATAGGTGACAGGTGACAGGTGACAGGTGACAGGTGACAGGATAGAGGTTAAGGGTTAGTGATTAACCTCTAATCACTAAAAATGGGGTGCTGAAATGGTTAAAATGACAAGAATGTTTTTTCTATTATTTTTAGATATTTTCTTTATCAATGTTTCATATGTTGCCGCATTTTTGATCCGGTTTGAATTCAATGTGAGTACACCTGTTTTTGAGGCCTTTTTCAGTGTGTATCTGAATCATTTTTTAGTTATTATCGCTATTAAAGTCATTGTACTCTTTTTTTTCGGAATGTATAACAGCCTGTGGAAATATGCCGGCATTGAAGAACTGTTAAAAACAGTTGCTGCTTCTTTCGTTTCAGTGGCAGCAGTGATCTGTTATCTGGTTCTGATTCAGGAATACCTGCCGCGAAGTATTCATATTATGACCTTTGTCTTTGATATCTTTACCATTGGCGGCTTAAGGCTGAGCTACAGGTTTTTCAGGGGAATCAAGAGCAATCCGATGGTTACGGGGATACGGCGAAATGTCCGAAAAGTCATGGTGGTAGGTGCCGGGGATGCAGGTGCTGTCATTATAAAAGAGCTTAAAAACCATGGCGAACTCAACAGCGTTCCGGTGGCTGTAGTTGATGATGATACATCAAAATTAAAAAAGCGTATTGTAGGCGTGCCCATATTGGGAACACGGGCGGATATTCCACACCTATCAAAAAAATATAAGATCGATGAAATTATCATAGCTATTCCGTCAGCAAAGAGAAAAGATATCCGGGAGATCGTTCAGCAGTGCAATAAAACCAATTGTAAGCTTAAAATCCTGCCGGGATTATATGAGTTGATCAACGAAGAGGTAAGTATAAGCAAGCTGAGAGACGTGGATATAGAAGATTTATTGGGCAGAGAATCTGTTCAGGTAGATCTTGATGAAATAAGCAGCTATCTGAACAACAAAATAGTTTTGATTACAGGGGGAGGAGGCTCCATCGGATCTGAATTATGCAGGCAGATCGCGGGGTTCAACCCGAAGAAACTCATCGCTTTAGATATTTATGAGAACAGTTTGTTTGAAATACAAAATGAAATCATAGGCAAGTATCCTGATTTGGATTTTACGCCGGTTATTGCTTCTGTAAGAGATGGCTTGAGGATGAAAGAAATATTTGAAAAGTATATGCCGCATGTGGTATTTCATGCTGCAGCCCATAAGCATGTTCCTTTAATGGAGCTGGACCCGAAAGAAGCGGTTAAAAATAACATATTCGGAACCAGTACACTGGTAGATTTATCAGATGACTATGGTATAGAAAAGTTTGTGCTCATTTCAACGGATAAGGCGGTAAATCCCTGCAATGTCATGGGGGCAACAAAACGAGGTGCCGAAATGATTTTGCAGGCAAAGAGCAAAGAATCCAAAACACAGTTTTCTGCAGTAAGATTTGGCAACGTACTGGGCAGCAATGGAAGCGTTATACCCATTTTCAGGCAGCAGATCGAAGCCGGAGGGCCGGTTACAGTGACCCACCCGGATGTGACCAGATATTTTATGACCATCCCGGAAGCTGTTCAGTTGGTAATACAGGCAGGTGCAATGGCGGCCGGAGGAGAAATTTTTATCCTGGACATGGGACAACCTGTCAAGATCATAGAGCTGGCTGAGAATATAATCAAACTGTCAGGCTTCAAGCCTTATGAGGATATCGATATAAAGATTGTTGGCTTACGACCGGGTGAAAAGCTTTTCGAGGAATTGATGTTAGAAGAGGAAGGCATTCGAAAAACGGTCCATGAAAAAATATATATTGGCAAACCGCTGAAGATTGACAGTAAAAAGCTTTCACAACAGATCGAAAGATTAGCAGATATGATGGATGCGGATGACCGGCAGATAAAAGAGTATCTACAGGAAATCATTCCGAATTATAAACTTCAGAACGAGTAAAAAACCATTCATTTAATATAGTAATAAAATTTTGTTATTTCAAAATAAATAGGGGGAAAAGGGAAAAGAGGAAGGTGATTCAGTGAAACCTTTGCAGGTGAATATCAAAAATGCCTTGGTAAACCAAGATGAATTAAAGGGGTATGAGGACAGATTAAAAGCGGCAAATAGAAGGCTTCATTCCGGTGAAGATGATTATACGGGTTGGGTGGATTATCCCATTCGATATGATCAAAATGAATTGGAGAGGATTCTGCAGACTGCAGAAAAAATCCGTAATCAATGTGAGGTTTTTATTGTCATTGGAATAGGTGGCTCGTATTTAGGGACAAAGGCTGCCGTAGAAATGTTGAACCATTCTTTTAACAATTTATCGAATCTGAAGGAAGAAAAATATCCAAGGATATTTTTTGCAGGCAACAATATAAGCGGTACTTATCATAATGAACTTATAGAAAAGGTAAAAGAAAAGGAAATCAGTATCTGTGTGATTTCTAAATCAGGAACCACTACAGAATCAAACATTGCTTTTTCGCTTTTTAAAAAGCTTTTACAGGATAAATATGGAGACAAGGGGTCTGAGAGGATCTATGTCATTACTGACAAAGAAAAGGGCATCCTGAGAGAAGAAACCAATGAAAAAGGATATACGGATTTCATCGTGCCGGATGATATCGGTGGGCGGTATTCCGTACTGACACCTGTTGGACTGCTGCCTATTGCGGTTTTTGGTATTGACATTATAGAAATGCTGAAAGGTGCCGGGGATGCATACTGTGAGTATAACCATTCGGATTTAAGCAACCCCTGTTTCCAATACGCTGCGGTCCGCAACATTTTATATAAGAGAGGAAAATTAATAGAAGTTTTCGAGGCTTATGAGCCCAAGCTCCGGTATTTTGCAGAATGGATAAAACAACTATTTGGTGAAAGTGAAGGCAAAGAGGGGAAAGGTATATTTCCTGTTTATTTACAGTTCAGTACAGATTTACATTCCATGGGCCAATTATTGCAGGAAGGCAACCAGATCTTTTTTGAAACGGTGCTGAACGTAGAGAATCCGGACAGGGATATCATCATTCCTGAAGGTTCTCTCGAGGTTTTTCAGGGAAAAAGTATGAACGATATCAATGCTAAAGCCATGGAAGGTGTTCTTTTAGCACATCTGGAAGACGGGATTCCCAATCTGAGGATAGATATTCCCGGTCTGTCGTCTTATTATTTCGGGCAGATGGTTTATTTTTTCGAGAAATCTTGTGCTTTGAGCGGGTATTTACTCGGCGTTAATCCCTTTGACCAACCGGGCGTGGAGAAATATAAAAAGAGCATGAGAAAACTGATAAAGTAAACTATAGATAAAAGATAATGAATAATAGATAATAGTTGAGGTAAAAAGCAGCTTAAGCAAAGCTGTTTTTCTATACTTTAACCATCAATCTTAGATCATAAATATCTTCATAGTTTCAAACTTTTAAGGTATTGTTGAAATTCGGAGTTAAGGTCATTTCGCTCAAGGGCAAATTCTACGGTCGCTTTCAGGAATCCCAACTTGTCTCCAACATCATACCGTTTTCCTTCAAACTGATAAGCAATCATCTTTTGTGTTTTCAATAGAGTCTTTAACGCATCCGTCAGCTGAATCTCTCCGCCTGCTCCCGGCTGAGTGTTTTCCAGGATATCAAAAATTTCCGGTGTAATGATATATCTGCCGATAATGGCGACATCGGAAGGGGCTTTGTCAACAGGCGGTTTTTCTACCAATGAATCGATGGCATACAAATTATTATCCATGGGCTGTCCGCCCACAATACCGTAGCGGCTTACATGCTCGAGCGGTACTTTCTGTACACCTAATACAGAGCAGCGGTGTTTGTCATATATGTCAGTCAATTGTTCTATACAAGGCTTTTGCGAAGAGATGATATCATCGGCCAATAAAACAGCAAAAGGTTCATCGCCGATAAACGTTTTTGCGCAATGTATGGCATGTCCCAGACCGTTTGCCTGCTTCTGGCGGACATAATGAATATTGACCATTTCAGAAATATCACTGACGATCCGGAGCAAATCATCCTTGCCTTTTTGGAGCAATTCATGCTCCAATTCAACGGACCTGTCAAAATGGTCTTCAAGAGGGCGCTTGTTTCTTCCGGTAATAATCAGAATATCGGTTATTCCCGATGCTATAATCTCCTCCACAATATATTGTATAGCAGGCTTGTCTACGATAGGGAGCATTTCTTTTGGCTGCGCTTTCGTTGCAGGCAAGAACCTTGTTCCCAGTCCTGCTGCAGGAATAACAGCTTTTCTTACTTTCATGAAGCACCTCCTATAAATTATTTATATTTATTTTATCAAATAAATACTTGTATTTTCATTAAATTATTGTAAAAATTAAATGAAGAAACAAGAATACTTATGAGGTTTATGATGAACAAAACTAAATTAAAAATTATTGAAGGAAACAATAAAGAGAAGAATCAGGCTTCAAGGAGATTCATATCTGCTTATGTGACAAATACCCGTCTTATGGGTGTTATCGGCATGTACATTCACTGGAAAATGAATGACGAAGATTATTATCAATTATTTCATTTTGATGCTGAAGAATATGGGTTTGACAATTATATCAGCGTATACGGCGATCATAAGGAACGGTTTGCCATAGAAAGAGAGGCTATGATGGGCGGATTAGGCGGCCGGTTTATAAGTTTGAGGGAAAATGAAGCAAGATACCTTTTTCAAATATACATGAATATGAATATTAAAAATAATCTTTCCCTACCGGAACCAAGGAGCGAATATACATTCCTGTATAAAAAAAGAATAGGATTTAGTAATGAAGAAAAAAACTCTGTTATGAATAAAATTTGTGAACCCATAGAGTCGGAATACCAAGCGATAAATTATTTTCTCATGCGGGCTTTTGCTAAAGACTTTGAAGGAGTTGCCTATTTATCGGAAAACAGGGAGTTTCTCCTTTACGAAGGGAAACATCCTGCCACACTGTTAAAAAACACCATTGAGGAAGAGCACGATAATGAAAACGGGGTATCTTATGTATGTGAATCTTTGATCGAGGAAAAATTGAAGTATAGGCTTGAAATAACTGAGATCCTGTTAAAAAAAGATAATGGGAGAATTTATATTTTCGATGCTCAAAAAAGATCTGCTTTGAATGTTTCTGCCGCAGAAGCCGCACTTATGCTGAGCCGGCCGGAATACATCAATATTTACAATATTGATGAAGATGTAGACTTTATAGAATTTTTCAAGAAAAAAAAGCCCAATGCACTCTTTAATATCCATTCGTCTGTATACTTATTTACAGAATTCAATTTCAATAACAGTCATGTGAAGGAAAAGGTCTATATGTTGAATGGGGATATCTACGGTGTTTATTGTATCTCGGAAGCAGGACAATTTATAGTTGCCGGCTATAATCTGGATAAAATGCAAAGGATGGAAAATTATTTGTCAAAAGGAGATTTCAGATATTATATCTCCCTTGTAGAAAAATTAGAATTCAAAGAATCCATCCTGTATGAATTTGTCAACAGCGGGTACGAAGACTTCTTTGATTTCCTGACAGACTTCTGATAAGGCTGTAAAGATAAGAGATAAAAAAAGAGATTTTGCCTTAATAGGAAAAATCAACTTGAACTATTATCTGTTATCTCTAATCTTTTATCTTTGCCTAAACATTAATTTTCTAATATGTATTGTTTCATTAAAATTTTCTCTTCCCACATGAAATTTTCCTGGACAAAGTCTTTTACAGTATCGGATATTTTCTGCTGTGTACCCTCAAAAATAGATTTTTTCAGTATTTTAATATTGACTTCTCCCATGACGGAGAGTATTTTACGGATTTCTTCTCTATTTTCAGCGGTCAGTTCATAATCATCATTTTGCAGGATTTCTTTTGCATACACTCTTATAAAAGTATCCAGAGTAATATCGTCTATATACGATGTTTCATCGATACTGGCTTCCGGCACTTCGACGGGATCGTCAGTACCGTTAAACAGGATCCAGCCTGTGGTAAACAAAGTCAGCAGAAGTACAGACACCAAATAAAATTTCTTTTTCATTTTTCTTCATCCTTTCTTTATCAGTATTATGAAGAAAAATGCTAAAAAATATACTTATTTCCAGATTTCCAGCTGCTCTTTATTTTCCAGAGCGTGCAACAGTCTTTTTCTGACATGGGGGATGTCTGTTGACAAGCTGTCTAAAATCTTTTTCATGAATTCTCTTTTTGTTTTTTTATCAACAGGGCAGGGGTTTTTCACAACAGGCAGGTTTGAGTCCGTAAGGGCCTTTGAAATATCGGATTCAAAAGCATATATCAATGGGCGGATTACAGTAATCGATGAGCGGTTCATAAAAGAAACAGGTTTAAAAGTCCGGATTCTTCCCTCAAAAAACATGCTCATCAACAAAGATTCGATGGCATCATCCCCATGATGGCCTAAAGCCAGCTTAAAAACACCATGAGAGGTGCAGACTTTACTGAGCCGTGCTCTTTTCATCCTTGAACACATACCGCAAGGGTGTTTTTCTTTTCTTTCATCAAAGATCACTTTTCCGATATTTGTCGCTTCAATAATATGTTCGATGCTATGGGCATGACAATAACTTGAAACAGAAGACAGGTTAAAATCATCAAAACCCATGGTCAGAGAAAATGCTTTTATATCATATTTTATCGGAGAGAAGTTCTGGTAAAGTCTTAGAGCATGAAGCAATACCATGCTGTCCTTTCCTCCTGAAAGCCCGACACCAACGATATCTCCATCGTTTATCATTTTATAAGTTTCCACTGCCTTTTTAAGGCATCCCATTATTTTTTTCATAAGAACCACCTGTAATAGAGGTTAGAGGTTAGTGATTAATTAGTGGTTAGGGGTGGACAGAAATTTTCTAAAGAAAATTTCTACCATTTAACACTTATACTTACACTCACACTTTTATGTCATTGCGAGCACAGCGAAGCAATCTCGTATTTATATGTAGATTTTGTTTAGCAAAATTTCCATAATCTATATTCCATACTCTATACTCTAAGTATCTTTTATCTGACTTTAACCTGTTCCCTGTTCTGTAATTCCTATTGTATCCTTGTTACTAATAGAATATAATCTTTATTAGATGATTTGTAAAGAGACGGGGAATTCTTATGCACGATATGATTGCATATCTTATAGATATTGTATCAAGAGAAATGGCTGTTTTCCTGATTGCAATGCTGCCTTTGGCGGAGTTAAAGCTTGCAATTCCTTATGGTGTTTCAATGGGTATGAGCCCCTTACATGCTGCAGCTTTGGGAATTGTTGGGAGCATGGTCCCGGTGCCATTTATATTGTTATTATTAAGGCCGGTTATAGCATGGTTCAGAAAAACAGTTTTCGGTACCATTATAGCAGACAAAATAACAAATAGAGTCATGGGTAAAAGCAGTAAAGTAAAGAAATACAGAATATTCGGGTTATTTATCTTTGTAGCGATACCATTACCTACTACCGGTGTGTGGACAGGCTCTGCCATAGCAGCGCTATTAAATATGAGGATTCGGAATGCGTTGATGTCCATTTTCTTTGGAAACTGCTGCGCTGCGGCGATCATGATGTTTGTAAGCCATACGGCGATAACGAGCTTCAGCTAAAGTCCTATGGACTTTAGCAATTAACAATTGATAATGGAAAATTTACAATTCTTCCATACTCTATAATCCATAATCTATAAAATAGAGATTGCTTCGATATGCTCGCAATGACATAAAAGGAAATAAGATTTAAGGTAGAAATTTTCTTTTAGAAAATTTCTGTCTACCCTTAACCCCTAACCTCTAACCTCTAATTTAATCCATTATCCATTATCTTATTACTGCCTCTAACCTCTAACCCCTAAATTTTACTTTGGAACTTTTTCTTTTTTTTTGAGTCTATTGAGGTATAAGGTATAAGAATAAACTTACGGAGGTTTAAAAATGATAAAAAGAGCAGGGGTTTTAACCGTTATCATCATAATGATCCTATCATTGATTTCTGGCTGTGGCGTATCTCAGGATAGGGCTGCAATAGAAGAATCCGCTATGGCACCTGATGAGAATATGGATCAGGATATGAGTCGTACTGAAGAAGACGGAGGGGAATCGGCAGTTGATTATGCAGGAAAACAAATAATTCGTACAGCTAACAACAAAATTATTTATAAAGCTGAGATCTCTTTACAGACAAAAGATTTTGATGAGACTACCCAAAGTATAGAAAACAAAGTAAACGAGGTAGGAGGGTATATAGAGAGCTCGTCAATCGAAGGAAGAGGAATCCAAGAAAAGGATCCCAGATATGCGTATTACGTTCTCCGAATCCCCAAGGAAAAGTTTGAATATATCAAAAAGACAGCAGAAAACTGGGGTAATATCAGCTCCATTCATACCAACAGTGAAGATGTAACCGAAGCGTATTATGATATCGAGGCCAAGTTGGAAACGAAATATATTCAAGAAGAAAGGCTTCTTGAACTGTTAAAAAAGGCAGATAAATTAGAAGACATTATTGCATTGGAAAGAGAACTTCAGGAAGTAAGGTATCAGATCGAGAATAATACGGTAACCTTAAAAAAAATGGATTCTCTAATTGATTATTCTACCATTACCGTCAATGTATATGAGGTGGAAGAGGTAACCATTGTTCCGGATACTTTTTCTAAGGAAATGAAAGAAGCTGTCAAAGAGTCAGGAAAATTATTTGCGGATTTTGTTCAGAATGCAGTTATTTCCCTGATCTATATTATGCCTTATCTGGTCCTGTTGATTATTTTGATTATATTGCTGAGAAAAAAAGCTTTCAAATATATAGTATTTCCTTTCCGGTCCGTATGGAGTAGAATAAGAAGAAAAAAGGATTAAGATGAAAAATGAACTATTGTAGAAAATAGTTGAAAAATCCGATTAAACTTGTATGATTATATATAAGTGGTGATATCGTAAGAATCACACACATAATATCATTTTACACAAAATAAAATTGATTTCTGCTTTGATCAGATGACAGAGACAGAATCAGGGAAAAGTAGTAAGTAAAACCTTCTTGATTTTGTCAGGAAGGTTTTTTGATGCAAAGCATATAAGGAGGCAGTATGAAAATCTTTAATCAAATCAGTGAAATGAAAGCATTTATAAGAGAGCAGCAGGCTTCAGGAAATGCCGTGGGATTCATTCCAACCATGGGCGCTCTTCATGAAGGCCATCTTTCTATGGTTAAAAGAGCGGCAAAAGAGAATAATATTGTAGTCGTTAGTATTTTTGTAAATCCTTTGCAATTCGGAAAGCCGGAAGAAGCGGATAGATATCCGGCAAATATGGAAAAAGATTTAAAGTCGGCGGAAAGTGCAGGGACACATGTTATTTTCCATCCGGATGTTATGGAGATGTATCCCGAAGGGTATAAAACCTATATAGAAGTAAAGGAAATATCAGATGTGCTCTGTGGGGTAAAAAGAAAGGGGCATTTTATTGGCGTTGCTACAGTTGTATTGAAGCTTCTAAATATTGTTCATCCTGACAGAGCCTATTTTGGTCAGAAAGATGCTCAACAGGCAGTTATCATTAAGCAAATGGTCAGGGATTTGAATATGGATCCTGAAATTATTGTCAGTCCTACAATACGGGAAAATGATGGGCTTGCCATGAGTTCCAGAAACATTCTTTTATCGGAACTACAGAGATCAAATGCTGCGGTTATGTACAGATCATTGAAAAAGGCAATAGAATTGGTTAATAAAGGTATTTCTGATTGCTGCAGGATCAAATCTGAAATGGAACAGATCCTGACTAATCAAGCAAATGCAGAAGTAGAATACATTTCAATCGTTGAAGCGGAATCTCTGAAAGAAGTAAAAAAGATACAAGGGAAAGTTCTTGTTGCGGTAGCGGTTCTTTTTGATTCAATAAGATTGATCGACAATGTTACAATAGAAGTGTAAATCATTATAGAAAGAGAAGAGGATTAAAACTGAAAAAGTGTAAATATTGACATTTCAGTTTACTATGATAGAATAAATGTGAAATTCATATTGTATTACCTTATCAAGAGAGGCAGAGGGAATAGGCCCGGTGAAGCCCGGCAACCTGATATGTATATGTCAAGGTGCTAAGTCCTACAGAATGAATTTTCTGGTAGATGAGGGTATTATGTACCTCTTCTAAGAAAGAGGTTTTTTTATGAAATTTTAAGGGAATACAATATATAAATTATTAACCATTCATCGCATTAGGAGGTAAAGTAATGAATAAGAGGCTATTTACTTCAGAATCTGTTACGGAAGGACATCCGGATAAAATATGTGACCAGATATCAGACGCCATTTTGGATGAGATATTTTCAAAAGATCCATATGCCAGAGTCGCTGCAGAAACAAGCGTATCCACCGGATATGTTCTGGTGGCGGGCGAAATCACAACCAATTGTTATGTAGATATTCAGAAACTGATCAGAAAAGTGATAAGTGATATAGGATATACAAGAGGCAAGTATGGATTTGATGCGGAAAATTGTGCGGTGCTTACTTCAATAGACGAACAATCATCAGATATCGCAATGGGTGTTGATTCGGCTCTTGAATATAAAACCGGTGAGTTTAAGGATCATATAGATTTAGATACCATTGGTGCAGGAGACCAGGGAATCATGTTCGGATTTGCCTGTAACGAAACACCTGAATTGATGCCGATGCCCATTTCACTGGCCCACAAGCTGGCAAGAAAATTATCGGAAGTCAGAAAGAACAAAACACTTCCCTATCTGAGACCAGATGGGAAAACGCAGGTTACGGTTGAATATGAAGATGACAAGCCTGTTCGGGTGGATACTGTCCTTGTTTCCACTCAGCATAGTCCGAAGGTTCAGCAGAGCCAGATAAAAAAGGACATTATTGATAAAGTAATAAAAGGAGTGATTCCCGCTGAGCTTTTGGATGAAAACACCAAGTATTATGTCAATCCTACCGGCAGATTTGTTATAGGAGGACCAAAAGGCGATGCAGGATTGACCGGAAGGAAAATCATTGTGGATACCTACGGCGGATATGCCAGACATGGAGGCGGCGCTTTTTCCGGTAAAGATCCTACAAAGGTAGACCGTTCAGCAGCTTATGCGGCAAGATATGTGGCAAAAAATATTGTAGCAGCAGGGCTGGCAGACAAATGCGAAATAGAATTGGCCTATGCCATCGGCGTTGCTAAACCGGTGTCTGTTTTAGTGGAGACTTTTGGGACCGGAAAAGTTGAGGAAGAAAAATTATCAGAACTTATAATGAAACACTTTGATTTAAGGCCGGCAGCCATTATCAGAGATCTCAATCTGAGACAGCCTATTTACAGACAGGTAGCTGCTTATGGTCATTTTGGAAGAACAGATATCGACCTGCCTTGGGAAAAGACAGATAAAGCTGAATACCTCAGAAAAGAGGCAGGATTTTAATTAAACTGATAATTGAAAATTGACAATTATGACGAAGAGGGTTTTGCAGATGCAAAATCCTTTTTTCATTTCCTGTTGCTGGATTTATGTCCTGATTATATAGACTGTTATACCTTCTGATTTGTGTTATAATTAAAATAATGTGTTTTTTGATAGGCTCATCTTGCGATTTAATTGAATATTTAAAAAATATTGAGGATTTAAAGGATTCAAAGTTTCCGAAACGGGGAAAAGCTTATGAGAAATAGAGTCATTTTTATATGCTTTCTAATATGTGCAATTGCTGTCATGCTTTTGTATCAACAATCTCAGAAAAGTTATCATGAAGGATATGGTGAGTATTTCAGACCTGCCAAACAACTGACAGAAGAAGAAAAGCAATGGCTCATAGGGCAGGAGAGACTGGTATTCGGTGCTAATTCGCATTTTGCACCTTTAGGATTTGAGGATAAGAATTACTACAAAGGCTTTTTTGCGGATTTTATTGGTGAAGTATCGAAAAAGCTTGGAAAACAAGTTGAAATCCAGTTTTTTGAAAATGAAAAAGAAATAGAGAAACATTTGTATGAAGGAAAAATTGACTTTGCAATCATGACACATTCTCTGGAAAGGGAGGCATACGCGAAGTTTACATTTCCGATTATAAAAGCGCGGGGAGTACTTTGTTCCAGAAAAAAAGATCATTTAGAAAATATAAACAATCTTAATGGGGAAACAATCGTAATTATCCATGAAGAACAAAAAATTCCCAAGTCAGGAAAACAAAGATCTATTCAATATATGATGGCAGGCAATTATTCGAAGGCCATTGATCTGGTAGAAATAAATGCAGCAGATGCCATAATAGGCGAAGAAACTGTCATTAGTTATTATCTGAAGGAAAAGCAGATTTTTGATTCCTATTACCTGTCTCCGGTACCGGTGTATGAAAAAAATTATGTTTTTGGCGTATCTGATCAAAATGAAAAACTATGGAGCATTCTGAATAAAACTGTTCAGAATATAGCATTGGAAGGTTATATAGGATCTTTGCAGCTAAAATGGTTTGGTTTTTCTTCTTCTCTTGTTCATGAGAATATTTCGGACAGGATTGCTATTATGGTATTTATTATGTTTGCGGCAGCTGCTATTTTATTCTACTATTTTTATGAATCCAATAAAAGTCTGTATTCTGAACTGGAAAAAAGAATGGAACAGCTCACCATCAGCAAGAATGATCTTCAGACAACTTTTGACGGTGTGTCTTATCTTATGATAGAGCTGGATAGAGATTATCAGATTTTAAATGTTAATAAAGCATTCAGCCAAAAATTAGAGGTGCATAAGAGAAATGCAATCGGCAAGAAATTATTTGAAGTGTTAAAAATCAATAACAACATAAAAAAAATAGTGGATAGCGTTATCAGAGCAACTTTTGATGTGGAAAAGGAAGGAAAGACAGAAATCAATTATGATGGACGTATATTTGAAATGTCTACCTTCCCTCTTAAGGACGCCAGAGACAGGGTAACCAAAATTTTGATTATGTTAAATGACGTGAGCCGTGCCAAAGCGGCGGAAAGACAAATGCTCCAAGATAACAAAATGATCGCGGTAGGGCAACTGGCAGCAGGCGTTGCGCATGAGATCAGAAACCCTTTGGGGCTGATACGAAATTACTCTTATATATTAAAAAACGATGGTATTAATAATGAAGAAATCAGAAATAAGGCGTTGGACGTCATCGAAAAATCAGTAGAAAAATCGGGAAATATTATAAACAATCTGCTGAATTTCTCAAGGATTTCCAGCAATAAATGGGAGGAAGTCATATTGTGTGATTTTCTTTCTTCAATTACTTCTCTTGAAAACGATTTGCTTAAAACGTCTAATATTCATGTCAGCTTGGATTGCCAATCCAGTATAAAGCTGTATACAATTACAGAATCTCTCGAAATCATTATTGTAAATCTTATCTCCAATGCGGTGGATGCCATGAACGACGGAGGCGAAATCCGTATTTCATGTTATGCGGAAAGAGATATCATATTTTTTAAATTTCAGGATACAGGAAAAGGTATACCAAAAGAGATTATCGATAATATTTTTAATCCGTTTTTTACTACTAAAAAAAGTGGAGAGGGAACCGGGTTAGGTTTGTATATTGTTTATAGTGAGGTTCAGAAGCTTCGAGGAGATATTCAGGTTGAAAGCGAAATCAATAAGGGGACTTGCTTTACCATGACACTTCCCAATCAGAAAGGAGATGAAAATGAAGAATAACCTTAGAATTCTTGTTGTAGATGATGAGAAAGATTATTGTGATGTGCTGGAGATGATTTTAAGTGCGAAAGAGTATCAAGTCACCACATGTTTGAGTGCTATAGATGCTTTAACGGTTTTGGAAAAGAATACTTTCGACGTGATTATTTCTGATTTGTTTATGCCGGAAATGAATGGTGTTGAATTTCTTGAAATCGTAAAAAGGAAATATGATGATACTTATGTCATTATAATGACAGCTTTCGGGACTATTGAAAATGCAGTTGATGCAATGAAAAAGGGTGCTTATACGTATTTTATAAAAGGCAATAAACCGGAAGAATTATTAATAGAGATTGAAAAAATCAGTCAGTTAAAAACAATCATGTCTGAAAACAAATACATGAAAGAAAAATGCTGTTTAAATGAATATATGCTGAACAGCAAGAATCCCGAGTATAATCATTTATTAAAGATTGCAGAAAAGGCTGCCAATAGTGATGTGAATATTTTGATTTTAGGAGAATCCGGTGCCGGTAAAGAGGTTATAGCCCGGCATATTCATGCCTCCAGTCCCAGAAGCAATAATATGTTTATGGATATCAACTGTCATGCTTTTTCCGACCATTTGCTGGAGTCCGAATTGTTCGGTCATGAAAAAGGTGCATTTACCGGTGCTATAAATAAAAGAGTTGGCCGTTTTGAAGCAGCGAACGGCGGAACGTTGTTTCTGGACGAGATAGGCGATGTTTCTCTTGAAACTCAGGCCAAGCTCCTCAGATCGCTGGAAACGAAACAAATCTACAGAATTGGTAAAAACGATCCTATTGATGTGGATTTCAGGCTGATATCGGCAACTAATAAAAATATTGAAGAGGAGATAAAACAAGGTAATTTCCGGGAGGATTTATTCTACAGAATCAGCACCATCGTTCTTGAAGTACCTCCTTTGCGTCAGAGGAAGGAAGATATTCCTCTATTGGTAGATTATTTTTTACAGAATTGCCAAAGTGAAATGAAAAAAGACATCAAAAAAATTGAAAAACCGGTGCTTAATTTTTTGGAGAATTATGGTTATCCGGGAAATATCAGAGAACTTAAGAATTTTATTGAGCGGCTTGTAGTCCTGTCGGAAGACGGAATCATCAGAAAGACCAGTCTCCCTACATTACGGGCAAAATGCGAGGATGTAGAAGTGAATCTGGATCAAGACCGCTCCTTAAAAGATGTACGGAGAGAAATAGAGATCAAACACATTAAAAACACTTTAAGAACCTGTGGTAATAATTATGGCAAGACAGCAGAGAAATTAGGGATCAGCAGGCGGCAGTTATTCAATAAGATGACAGAATACGGATTAAAATAGGACAAAGAAGCTTGAAAAAGCCGAGCGGTAAATTGACAAAGGGGATCGAAATGATATGAGTAACGAAAGACAAGAACTGGTAAAAGTAATGGGACGTACCGATGTACTCGCTTTAGCCTTTGGATCAATGGTCGGCTGGGGATGGGTCATGCTTGCCGGTTATTGGGTCGATCAGGCCGGTGTTCTTGGAGCAATAGGCGCTTTCTTAATAGGAGCGATCATGTGTATATTTGTAGGAACCGTATATGCTGAATTAACACCTGCTCTTCCTTTGGCAGGAGGAGAACTGGTATTTGCATACCGGGGATTGGGTTATACCTGGTCATGGATCGCGGGATGGGCCATTTCATTTGCGTACGTTTCTGTCGCAGCGTGGGAATCCATTGCTGTTGCAACTGCTATCAATTATGTTTTTCCTATTCCTCAGATAGGTTATTTATGGGATGTTGCAGGATATCCGGTATATTTTTCTTGGGCGGTAATAGGAATTGCCGGAGCACTGATTTTATCCATTGTCAATCATTTTGGGGTAAAGACATCTGCCATATTTCAGGTCATGGCTACCGTAGGACTGATCTTGGCGGGACTGATTTTTATATTTGGAGGCCTTGCATTTGGAAGTGTTAAAAACATGGTACCGGCTTTTACCGGCGGGGCCGGAATGGTAGCTGTTTTGTTGGCTGTTCCTTCAATGTTTGTTGGATTTGACGTTATCCCACAATCAGCGGAGGAAATGAATATTCCCCTGAGACAGATTGCAAATGTTTTGATTATTTCTATTATCATGGCAGTATCATGGTATATTATCATGATCATAGGTATAGCCCTTAACGCACCGCCTGAAGTCAGAAATTCTGCTGCAATTCCTGTTGCCGATTCCCTGGCTTATGCATTTAATTCTCCTACTTTCGGAAAAATCATGATTGCCGGGGGATTGTGCGGCGTACTGACCAGCTGGAACGGATTTATGTTAGGAGGGACCCGAATTTTATTTGCGATGGGCAGAGCTAAAATGCTTCCTCCGGTGTTTGGAAAAGTACATCCGAAATATCACACGCCAACTGCAGCTATCATTCTGGTCGGGCTTCTCTGTGCTTTATCTCCGCTACTAGGTAAAAATGCTTTGGTTTGGTTCGTCAATGCTGGTGCATTCGGAACAGTCGTAGCCTATCTGATGGTATCGGTATCTTTTATTATGGTGAGAAAGAAAGAACCTGATTTGGCAAGACCTTATAAAGTTAAAAAAAGTGTTTTTGTCGGTGGCGGAGCAATATTTACCGGTTTGTTTTTTTTATTTATGTATTCTCCCATTGCTCCAAGCGGCGGGCTTGTATGGCCTCAAGAATGGGGATTGGTATTTGTTTGGTTTACAATAGGTGCTGTTCTTGCAGCGTTGACAAAGAACTCATATTCAAATATTTCCGATTCAGAAAGAGAAGTATTGATGTTCGGAGAAGAATACGCAAGGCAGGAAATTGTACAGGTTACAGGGGACAGATTAAAGTCAGATAAAAGATAATTAGAGTATAGAGTATGGATTATAGATTATGGAAATTTTGCTAAACAAAATCTGCATATAAATACGAAAGTGCTTTGCTGTGCTCGCAATGACACAAAAGTGAAAGTGTAAGTGTAAGTATAAGTATAAGTGTAAGTTTAAAATGGTAGAGATTTAGCTTCATCTAAATTTCTTACCGCAACTGTTATCTATTATCCATTATCCATTATCTTATTACTGCCTCTAACCCCTAATCCTAATTTAATCCATAATCCATACTCTATAATCTATACTCTTTAACCTAAATCCTTCCCTCTGAAAAAAAAGGAGGAGGCATTAAAGCCTCCCAAATCATGGAAAAAAGATGATATATATCTTTAAATGACCGAATGTACTTGACATCCGGTACATTCAAGATAACGGGTTTAAAGGGTATTTGCCTTTTTATATAATCAGCATGGAAACCATCAAAACAGCAAGAATAAAAGCAAATACGATAATGGAATAAGTGATACTGGATAAACTGAAGCTTAAATCCTGTATCTTTCTTTTTAAGTTGATTTTTTGGTCCTCATTTACTTTGAACTCATTTTGTATCAAACTTTCAATATTTTCTCTGCTGTTTTGAATCAGATTTCTGGTATTTTCCTCTTTTTTATTTAATAGACCTTCAATATTGTTTCTGCTGTTTTGAAACAAGTTTCTGGTTCTTTCTTTTTGATTTAATCTTCGTGTTTTCATCTTAAAATATAAATTAATAAGCCGGTTGTAATAAGAAATATCCCTATAGAATTCTATTGAAAAAAGGTACTTTGCAAAAGATGACAGTTTGCCTGCAATAAATACCAGTATGTTATCGAAAGCATATAGAATAAAAGAGATCACTTTAAATAAGAAGAATAATACAGGTACATACAGATTTTTTTCCAGATCGAACCATTCATAAGTGGGATTGATATATTCATAATCAGAACTTGTCTTGACTCTTAGCCGTTTCATGATATAAAAGTGATATATGCCATAGCCGCAGGCTGCAATCACAAGGGCATTTTCAATATTTTTCAGTGTAAAAAGATGCAAGTTGTAAGCATCTGAAAAACCGAGTATGGTTAACAGGAACCCGGGGTTGATACCGATAAGGATAATCATGCCGGATAATAGTAACATGGGGGCAATAGCGTATTTATTTGTTACATCTTTTTTATAGATGCTGTTGTATGCTCTGTTTTCCTCACAGAAAAGAGCAGAATATATCTTTATCAGATAAGCAGCGGTAAAAGCACTACTGATAAAAAATATGACCTCTATAAACGTGACAAAAGGGCCGTTGAGGATACCGGTGCCTTCATAAAGGGCATGGTGAAGCATGGTTTTACTGGCAAATCCGTTGAAACCAGGTATTCCTGCGGTTCCCATAAATCCCACTGCAAGCGTAAACTTAAAAAATGGCATATTTTTTCCGAAACCTTTGATTTCATTAAGACTTAATTTCTGAAGTTCCATAAAAACCACACCGCTTCCAAAGAATAAAAGCGTTTTTAACAACCCATGATTGATCATATGGAAGACACTTGCAAAATAAATATGACGGGAATGATCTTTTAGCAGACCGATAAGTCCGATACCCAGAAGAATATACCCTAATTGGCTCATACTGCTGTAGGCAAAAACTTTTTTTATATTCCTATGGTGGATGGCTAAAAGACCGCCTAAAAACATATTAATCAGGGCAATAAAAAGCACTATGGCGGATAGGGCCCTGTCAAAATTCATCAATTGCAGTGTAACAAACACCCCGAATACACCTGTTTTAGTCAGAACAGCTGAAAAAAGCGCTGTTGCCGGTGAAGGTACGGGGGGATATACTTTTGGCAGCCATATATGAAGTGGAAACATACAGGCTTTGACTCCGAATCCTATCATGATCAGTATGGCAATAAGATACTTGATGTTCCCTATGTTTTCTATCTCCAGAGGGAGTTGGTTAATAAGCAGAGTCGAGGTGTAATTATATAACAGAAAAATTCCCATGAGTTGGATAAGCCCGCCTGCAATGGACATAGCGATATAAATATATCCGGCTTTATGTGTAAATTCATCTTCATCATGAATAACAAGAAAATAGGATGTTACAGTCATCAATTCAAAGAAGGTAAACAAATTTAGTATATGCTCCGAAAGAAATACACCAAGGGTACTGGAAAAAGTCAGTATGAAAAACATATAATAGCGATTTCTGTGTTTATATTTCAAAAGATAATGTGTTGAAAAAATATGTGCCAAAAGCCATAAAAAAGAAGTTAAAAATATCATGACATATCTTAGCATGTCAAGCTTCAGGTAAAGGCCTGTTCCCATAATTCCCGCCATATGATAATGCAGAGAGCTGCTTTTGGCATAAGGGTATAAAAAGCATACGAGAGCAAAGACAATAATGATTGTTCCCGTATAGAAGGCATTCCTGGCAGGCTCACTATTCATTCCGATATATAAACCGATAAAAGCTGAGATTGCCGGAATCAATATAATTAAAAATAAAAGATTTTCTGCAGATAAAATCATTCAGGTTCCTTCTTTCCTTGACCCATTCTAAATTACTGAGATTGCAATGGTGTCCAGTATGTTGATTATAGGATTCGGGAAAAGCCCTGTTAACAGCACAATACCCGTCAGAATAATAATCGGGATCAGCATAAAAGGAGAAGGTTCCGTGTAAACAGATTCCCCTGCGGGTATGGGCTTGAAAAAAGCTGTTGTAATAATCGGAAGTAGATATCCTGCAGTCAGTAGCGCACTTAAAAGCAGTACGATGGGGATAACAAAGCTTCCGGTTTGAAGGCTCCCTATGGCTAAAAACCATTTACTTACAAATCCGTTTGTCGGCGGAATTCCTACAAGGGAAATGGCTGAAAGCGAAAAGCACCACATGAGTATCGGCAGTTGTTTCCCGAGCCCTTGGATTTCCTGTATTTCAGTTTTTCCGGTAATATGCATGATGGCACCTACACAGAAAAAGAGTGTAATTTTAATGAATGCATGAAAAATCATGTGCAGCATTCCTCCGGCAAAAGAGTCCGGATTGAAAACCACCAGGCCCAGCATAATATAGCCCAATTGGCTGATGGTAGAATATGCCAGGCGTTTTTTAAGATTTTTTTGATGTATGGCTAAAAACGACCCGGTGAGTATGGTGATCAGAATAAATACTAAAGCAAAATCATTTCCTTTTATCAACATGATGACTGTCGGGCCGAATATGAAATAAGACATTCTTATAAGAGAAAAAATACCGGATTTCACCACGGCTACTGCATGGAGCAATGCGCTCACCGGAGTAGGAGCAACCATTGCGGAGGGCAGCCAGGAATGAAAAGGAACCAGGCCCGCCTTTACACCGAATCCGCAGAATGTCAATACATATGCCATAAAGTAATAAGATAATTCCTTTGTGAAAACAGGTTGTATTATACCGCCGGGAATAAAATCCAGGCTTTGTGTCTTGCTAAAGATCATGAACATACCAAATAATGAAAGTGCGGCACCTCCAAAGGAATATATAAGGTATTTATATCCTGCTTTCAAAGCTGTTTCATTTCCGGCATGTATCACCAATGGAAAGGTGAATAAAGTCAGCAGTTCATAAAACAAATAAAGTGTGATCAGATTTCCGGATAATGCGATTCCGTTGGTTACACCTAAAGTAGCAGTAAAGAAAATGAAGAATCTGGTTTGCTTTCTTTCATCATGCATATAACCTATAGAATAAAAAGAAGTCAAAATCCACAAAAAAGAAACCAGAAAGCAGAAAACAATACCTGCCGTATCCATTTTTATATATATATCTATAAATTCATTAAGCTTTAATACATGAATCCGATTTTCCTTTAATATAAAAACATTATGAATTAAAAGGAGGAAATTGATGATAATACCGCATAAAACCCATCGGTTTCTGATTTTCTCTTCCCATTTATTAAAAAGAAGTACGATGGATAAAATAAAAGGAAATAATATGGGTGCTAATAATAAATATTGCATAGAGCGACTCCTTCGTAGGGATAGCCCTTGCGGCTGTCCCTACAAGTATAAGTTTATAATAAAGGGTAGAGGGTAGTGATTACCTTCGTCAAATTTGCTATCCTTCTAATGAAGTTCCGGTGAAATAAAATCCAGAATATTTTTTGAAAAAGCTCCTAATAAAACCATTGCCAAAATAAGTGCTGCTATGGGTAATAATTTTTGTGTTTCAACTTTTTTTGAGTGATATTCTTTATTCTTAAGGTTTTCTATTCCAAAGAAACCGTTGATAATGATTGGAAAATAATAAACAGCATTTAATAAGCTGCTGGCCAATACAACGAATATAAGCAGCAATTGGTTCAGATGGATGCATTCTATAGACAGATACCATTTGCTAATAAAGCCCGGAAATATTGGAATGCCGATCATTGAGAATGCCCCCAGTGTAAACAGAGCAAAAGTGATGGGCATTTCATGCCCCAGTCCTTTGTAATTGTCGATGGTCTTATAACCGGTTTTTTCGATCATCAGGCCTGAGCACATAAAAAGGGCAGATTTTGTCACTGCATGCCCGATCATATGATAGACAGCAATTGCTGCCCCAAAGGGACTTCCTAAACCGATACCAAAGAAGATATAACCCATCTGGGCAATGCTGGAATAGGCAATTAGTCTTTTTATATTTTTTTGAAAAATAGCAGCTAACGAACCAAAAAGCATGCCGCAGCAGCCAAGAGTAAGAATAATCGTAATAATGTTAAACTGATTTACAAGGTCAAAGCCAATCATTCGGTACATAATTTTTATTAAAAAGAAGGCAAAGGGTTTTAATACAATTGCAGAAAGAAGCGCACTGGATGCAGTGGGAGCAGTGGAATGCGCGTCCGGCAGCCATGTATGCAGTGGAAACATAGCACTTTTCACACCCAAACCGGATGTAAAAAGGGCGATGGTAATAAGTAACGCTTTCTGATATTGAGTATAATCTTCCAAAATAGCCTGATGGATCAAATCGATGTTCAAGTGTCCCGTAAATGAATAAATGAAAGCAATCCCCATAAGTATCAAACCGGAGCCAATGGTGCTCATGATCAAATATTTTAGAGCTGCTTTTATATTATCCTGTGTTTCTTTCACCACTACAATACCGCAGGAGGTTAAAGCAGCCACTTCTATAAAAACATAACCGTTAAAAATGTCATTGGTAAAGATAACCCCCAATATAGAAGCGGATAATAGATTGACCATGATATAAAATAACTTAATCCGGTTTTCACGGATTTCTGAATCTATGGTGAAAAAGGAAAAACATGCAACCAAAATAATGACAAAAAGAAATAATGAGTTCAGCAGAGACTCAACCGGACCGATATATAATTGAATCCCTAAAATAGTATCGATATAACCCGTATTGAAATAGAAGGCACCGTTTTGCAATACATTTATCACAATAACGACGGACAGAATGAAAGAAAATGTTAAAGCAGTAACAGATACGATTTTGATGTTTTTATTCTTTCTGACAAATGGCATCAAGAAGGCAGAAATGAATAAAATTAGGATTTCAATCAAGGGAAGACTGGTTATTAACTTCATGGTCATCTCCTTTCACTTTCAATATTTCTTCTAAATCAACAGTTCCGTAGGTTTCATATAATTTTATCGTGAGAGCCAGTAAAAAAGCAGTAACACTGACTGCCACCACGATCCCTGTTAGAATCAGAGCAGAGGGAATAGGATTCACATAGGCGGTTACGCCTTCATATCTATCGGTAATAATAGGAGCATTCCGGCCTGCAATATATCCTTTTGAGACTAAAAACAGGAAAACGGATGTGTCCATAATATTCATGCCGATTATTTTTTTTATGAGATTTTTGTTCAGCATTAGCGTGGCAAGACCGATTCCGAACAAAACAATAGATGCAGAATCGTAATAATTATGAAACAGAGCCATTACATTCTCCTTTACTCATTTGCGAATAACGTAAATATAATATAGATCGTACAAGATACAATAATGCCTATAAGAATATTAAGAGGCAAAATAAACCCACCGCTTAAAAGGCTTCCCGGTACGCCGGTTGGAGGGTGAGGAAAATGAAACTGACTGCTCAAAAAGCTGTATCCTTTCATTAAGCTGTATAAAATCAGTGAAAACCCAATAAGCTTCAATGCCCTGTCTTTTCTGAAAATTGTATGGACGCTGCTGCGGCCGAAAGTGATATGTTGAAGGATCAAACTGGATGCTATGATGGTACCTCCGGAAAAACCTCCTCCGGGGGAAATATGCCCATACAGGATAATATATATCCCAAAAAGTTGAATACAAGGAGTTATAAACTTTACAATATTTTTTAATATCAGATCGTTCATGCCCATCTCCTTTTTGCCATTATGTTCAATTAAGGCCCTTTAAAACAGTTATGACTGCAATAACTCCAGAAAAAAGCACCGTAGCTTCTACTAAGGTGTCTAATGCCCTGTAATCCAATATAACGGCAGCAACGATATTTTTAGCACCTGTATCCGCCATGGCATTAGCAATATAGCCTTTGCTCAATGAGTTATGTTCCGGATTATCAGGATTTCCGAATTCAGGAAGTTCCGATGCACCTATAAGCAGAACGCCGATTATTAATACCGTAATGATGATACATACAAGATTTTTCATTTTTACTCCTCATCATTTTTTGAAGGTGTATGCTTACGCATTCTCTTTAAAGTAAATATAAATAAAATCGTTGTAATACCGGCGCCAACGGAAGCTTCCGTTATCGCAAGATCGGGGGCATTTAATTGCTGCCAGAGGATGGCCATAACCAAACTGTAGACAGCAAAAACGATGATACTGCCTAAAAGGCTTTTGATAACCGATATGGATACGGAAAAAATCATTAATGAAATAAGCATGATGATGCTGAAAACCGCCATATAAAGCACTCCTTATAAGTGTAAGTAAAAGTAAAAGTATAAGTATAAATCTTCTTAAATCCTTAGATCATAGATCTGAATTTTCTCCCTCGTTTTTTCTAACGTATGCTTCTGCAATCAAATGGGTTGCAGTGGGGCTTGTGATCCAGATAAAGATGATGATGGTGATGATCTTTATACTGGTTAAAGTCATGCCTTGCATGATAATCAAAGAAGCCAATGATAACAGAGCTCCTAAAGTATCACATTTTGCTGCGCTGTGGGCACGTGTAAGGATATCCGGCAGCCGAAGAATTCCGATCGTGCCGACAAGTAGAAAAAACAGGCCCCCTGTAAGTAATAGGATACATACTATATCTCTCATTCTTCTTCTCCGGCTCCAATGGTTTTGGAAATAATGATGGAAGCGATGAAGCTTATCATGGCATAGGTCAGAGCTACGTCAATAAAATAAGATTCTTCTAATAAAAAAGATATCATTGTAATAATGACAATGATCTTGGTGCAGACCACATTTACAGCAATAATCCTATCGGCAGTTTCAGGGCCTATAATGGCTCTGATCATGCATAAAATAACAGAAACAGAAAGAATAACAGCTGATATTTTAATGAAAGACTGCATCACATCACATCCTCGATTTTTCTGAGTATTTTTTCAAAAATAAAATTTTCCGGCACAATGGCAAACCTTCGATCCAGACAGTGAATCTTCAGTTGATTATCGTTAATAGAAACTGTTAAAGTTCCTGGAGTAAGTGTAATGGAATTGGCCAATAATACCTTCAAAGTGTTTGATTTGACCTGTGTTTCAAAATGAATCATCACCGGAATGATGTTTATTTTTTTTGACAATACGATTGCGGCAACATGGATATTAGCTGTAATGATATTAACCAATAGAATAAGGAAGTACCATAAAAAATAGACCAAAGTAATAATGCTTGATTTAATTAACATTAGAATTTCCCTTACTTATTTCTGGTGATTTTTTTATAGGTATAAATTTAAAATGATCGGAAAGATCCGAATGAATCAGAAAAACACCGATACAAGCACCTATAATCAATGTTTCAAAAGAGAAATTTCCTATAAATACAACCCATAATATTGTCAGAAAAACCATTTTTTGAATCATAATGCTCACCTTTCTTTTTTAAACAGGATATAAAAATGCATCATGGATTTTAGCAGCTCCTGATATCGCCGCCTATAGAGGTGGGAGTCTTAGAGCTGTTTAATGAGATAAAAATACAGGTACATCCTGTATTATTAATATAGCAAAATATATGCCAAGAAAAATTTCAGAAAATTATGAAAATTATAATGGTTGATAAATAGCGGTTTATTGAAATTTCAATAATGGATAGAAAAAACTAAAAGAAGAAAAAATACTGAAAACGATGAGAAATATGAAAGAATGATTCGATATGATACAAAATAGCAAAAAAAAAAGAAAAACATGCACCAAAATGATACATGTTAAATAGATATATCGTATTTTTCTATTTTTCTATATAGTGTACTTCTTCCTATTTTTAAAATATCGGCAGTTTTTGAGAGGTTATATCTGGATATCTCCAGAGTTTTTATAATGGCTTGCTTTTCGACTTCTTCTAATGAGGGGAGATCCTCAGGACAATTTTCCGAAACGGTGGAGCCGTCAGTTATATTTTCAGGCAAATTGGAAACTGAAAGGTTTGTATTTTCTTTAGCAGTATTCAGTATCAATTGCAGAGTGTTCTGAAGTTCTCTGACATTTCCCGGCCATGAATATAATTCTAAAGCCCTGTAGAATTCAGGTGTGATGCCGGAAATTTTTTTATTTATTTTAGCAGAATATTTATCTATAAAATAATTGATAAATATGCGGATATCTTCTTTTCTTTCTCTTAAAGTAGGAATCTGAATAGGAAACACATTAAGCCGATAATAAAGATCTTCTCTGAAGTTTCCGGATGCAGCTTCATTTTGCAAGTCTTTATTAGTAGCGGCAATAACCCTTACATCTACTGGAATTACTTCATTTCCTCCAACACGGGTAATTCTTTTTGTTTCCAGAACGCGTAAAAGGCTTACCTGGGCATCAAAAGGCATATCCCCGATTTCATCCAGAAAAAGAGTTCCGCCGTCGGCAAGTTCAAATTTACCTGCATGGCCACCGACACGTGCGCCCGTAAAGGCTCCTTCTACATACCCGAAAAGTTCACTGGCAACCAGTTCTCTGGGTATGGCGCCGCAATTTAAGAAAACAAAGGGCTTTCCTTTTCTGCTGCTTGCATTGTGGATGGCTTGAGCAAACATTTCCTTTCCGGTTCCGCTTTCTCCCTGCAATAAAATAGTGGAATCTATTCCTGAAGAGATTTTTGCCAGATTAAGGGCAGACTTCAGCTTTTCAGATTTGCCTACTATATCATCAAAGGTGAATATTGCAGAAGCACCAACGATTTTATTAACCATTTTATGAATGACTTTTGCTTCATTTATGATAAATACAATGAGTTTTGGCGCTTCATCGGTTTTGAGATAACTGACATCTACAATAAATTTTTTTTTCCTTCCCTTGCCGGTGATAAATTCCATTTCTTCTTCGAAAATGGAGTTGTTTAAAGTAAATATCTTTTCATAAGTTTTTTTGTTACGCAAAAACCGGTTCAGGTTGGATTTTTCTATTTTTCTTTTATCGGTTTCCAGCAATTCACGCGCCAAAGCATTGGCGTTCAGTATATTTCCTTCACTGTTCACTGCTATAATGCCTTCGGAGATGGTCTCCATTATTTCATAAAAATTCTTGTTCATGGACTGAAGAGACTGATTAACCTGTTGCAGTCGAAGTTCCCTCTTTATCGCTTCTGCAGCAGCAGTAGTCATTCCCAGCGTGTGGGGATGTACCATGGAATAATTTCCTGTAATACTTAAAATGCCGATAATTTCATTATATTTATCTTTAATGGGACTTGCAGATGTTGTCAGGTCGTGAAATTTGGACATAAAATGCTCACAGCCCATAATTTGTACAGGCTTTTTAAGTAAAAGTGAGAGTCCTATGGCATTTGTTCCTGCGCTTTCTTCTTTCAGATTATAACCGTTTTGAAGATAGGTTTTTCCGAACCTTGCGATAAACCCTTTTTCACCTATATGGTCCAGAATATATCCGTCTTTATCTGTAAGGCGGATAATAAAGTCAGTATTTCCGACAATACTATAAAGACTGCTCATGAATGGTTTTGCTACATCGAGCAGTTGCTTGTTTTTTTCCTGTCTTGCAATGATGTCTTTTTCAGGCAGATGAAATGTCGGGATCCTGCTGTGCGGGTCTATCCCGTAGGCTGCACTTCTTTTCCATGATTCTAAAACATAAGGTTTCAGCTTATCGGTTTTTATATGCGAACCGGAGACAAACTGTTCCCAGGCATCATGTATGATGCTGTTGTTTAAGAAAGGATTTTTAAACGGCAATTTACACACCCCCATATTTCTATTCTAATTGTATCATAATGATACAAAACAGAAAAGAGAAATATATATAATTAGATTATAGAGTATGGATTATGGATTATGGAGTATAGATTAAATTAGAGGTTAGGGGTTAGAGGCAGTAATAAGATAATGGATAATAGATAACAGTTGTGGTAAGAAATTTAGCTGCAGCTAAATTTCTACCTTAAATCATAAATCTTAAATCTTATTATCTTTTGTGTCATTGCGAGCACAGCGAAGCAATTTCGTATTTATATGCAAATTTTGTTAAACAAAATTTGCATAATCTATAATCCATATCTATACTCTAATTATCCTACATTTAATCTGCCACCTGCCCTGTAATAATTGAGGTTTTGGAACGAAACCAACTTCAACTATTATCTGTTATCTGACTTTAATCTGTTCCCTGTGACCTTGCCAATTTTGCTTTACAAAAAAGGAGGATATGATAAAATAGTTTCAATGTAATTTAGAACACATATAATAATGATAGAGTTGCAGATTTTATAATTTATGATAACAATTTAATAGGCAGGTGTTTATATGGGCTTAAAAGTAGCTAAATTTGGAGGGAGCTCTCTTTCTGATTCCTTTCAATTTGAAAAAGTTAAAAGTATTATAGAATCGGATCCCCAGAGAAGATTTATTGTACCTTCGGCACCGGGGAGAAGATTTTCAGAAGATAATAAAGTAACAGATTTGTTATACCTGTGCAAAACTCATATAGAACATAATGTTCCTTTTGATCAGGTTTTTCAGGTAATTTGTGACAGATATATCTCCATTGCTTACAATTTAAAGTTAAAAATTGAATTGCAGCCTTATTTTAATGAAATAAAAGAAAACATGATAAATGGTGCTGCTGTCGATTATATCGCCAGCAGAGGTGAATTTTTAAACGGACTGCTGCTCTCCGAATATCTGGGTTTTGAATTTATTGACGCCCAGGATGTTATACGATTTGATAGAAGGGGACGTTTTCTGGAAGAAGAAACCAATCATGATTTAAAAAAAGCATTGCTTAACCATGAAAAGGCAGTAATTCCCGGGTTTTACGGAGCTCTTCCGGACGGCAGGATAAAAACTTTCTCCCGGGGAGGTTCAGACATTACAGGAGCTCTTGTGGCAAAAGCTGCTGAGGCAGATGTATATGAGAATTGGACGGACGTATCGGGATTTTTGATGGCTGACCCCAGAATCGTTGAGGACCCCAAACCCATTAAAGTTATTACGTACAAAGAGCTCAGAGAGCTTTCATATATGGGCGCTTCGGTATTGCATGAAGATGCAGTGTTTCCGGTAAGGCAGGTAGATATACCCATCAATATAAAAAACACCAATGAACCTGACCACCCTGGAACAATAATAGTCTCAGATGCAAATGAAAGCCATGATGAGTATGTCATAACGGGAATCGCGGGAAAAAAGGGCTTTACTGTTATTGCTATTTACAAAAACAGAATGAATTCGGAAGTTGGCTTTATAAGAAGGATATTATCCATACTGGAAGACTATAAGATTTCCATTGAGCATATTCCTTCTGGGATTGATACGGTGTCTGTTGTAATTTCTAACTCAAATATTGAGAATGTTATAGAAGATATTATAGATGAAATGAATAAAAAACTACAGCCGGATACCATTGATGTTTATTCGGACATGGCGCTTATTGCTACTGTAGGGTCTGGAATGTCCAGAAGAAGAGGTGTTGCAGCCAGGCTTTTTACAGCTTTATCTGAAGCAGGTGTCAATATAAGAATGATTGATCAGGGATCCAGCGAAATTAATATTATTACCGGAGTTGAAAATGATGATTTCGAAAAGGCAATTCAGGCAATTTATAATTCATTTGTAAATCACCTCTAAAAAAACTTGGGGTTGGAAGAGAGGCCAAAAGAATGAAATTAACGGAAAAACAAAAGAAAATACTCAAGTGGACATATGGCTTTTTATTAGCTGTTATTATTCAGCAATTATTAACCAGATGCGGCATTAATTTCTGGTAGATTCAAACCGGAAAGAAGCGGATTCAAAGTTTCGTTATGGCAAAAGATCCAGGCGGTCCCATTGGCATAGAATTTTATGTTATTGGGACCGGTTTGATTTATTGGTTTAATTTTCAAAAATGTGTTAAAATAAACAGAGTTAACGGACATAAAATGGTTAAGATAAATGATTTTGATCTAAAGGAGATGGATAACAATGGGTCTTATGGAGAAGTTGTTTGGAGATCTAAATGAAAAAGAAATAAAAAAACTTTCCAAAACAGTAGATATGATTGAAGCTTTAGATGAAGAAATGCAGAAACTAAGTGATGAAGACCTTAAAAATAAAACAGCAGAATTTAGAGAAAGACTATCTAAAGGGGAAACTTCGGATGATTTGCTTCCTGAAGCTTTTGCGGTAACCAGAGAAGCTTCGGCGAGATCACTGGGGATGAAGCATTTCAGGGTCCAGCTTTTGGGAGGTATTGTCCTTCACCAGGGCAGGATTGCTGAAATGAAAACAGGAGAAGGAAAAACTCTTGTTGCCACACTTCCGGTTTACCTCAATGCTTTAGAAGGAAAGGGCGTTCATGTGGTTACGGTAAATGACTATCTTGCAAAACGAGATATGGAGTGGATGGGTAAACTCTATTCTTTTTTAGGGCTCAGCGTGGGATGTGTGGTCCACGGTCTGACCAATGAACAGAGAAGAGCAGCATATAATTGTGATATTACTTATGGCACAAATAATGAATTTGGGTTTGATTATTTAAGAGACAATATGGTGATCTACAAGAATGATATGGTTCAGAGAGAGCTTAATTATGCCATAATTGACGAGGTGGACAGTATACTCATCGATGAAGCCAGAACGCCTTTGATTATTTCGGGAGCAGGCCAGGAGTCAACAAAACTCTATATGGATGCCAATCATTTTGCAAAAAGATTCAAAAATGAAATAGACTTTACTATTGATGAAAAGGCGAAATCCATTTCATTGACAGAAGAAGGGGTCGAAAAAGCAGAGAAGTATTTTAAGGTAGAGAATTTGGCGGATCCTGAAAACATGGAACTGAATCATCATATTCTTCAGGCTCTTAAAGCACAGAATCTTATGAAAAGAGATGTGGATTATGTAATCCACGAAGGCCAGATTGTCATTGTAGATGAATTCACAGGAAGGTTAATGTTCGGAAGACGATATAGTGAAGGATTGCATCAGGCCATTGAGGCAAAGGAAGGTCTTCAGGTCAGAAGAGAATCCAAAACACTGGCCACCATAACACTACAGAATTATTTCAGGATGTATCAAAAGCTTGCGGGTATGACAGGAACTGCTAAAACCGAAGAAGATGAATTCAAACAGATATACAACATGGATGTGGTGATTATTCCAACAAATAAACCCATCAGACGTGATGACATGCCGGATTCCATTTATGGTACTCAAGTTGGCAAATACAAATCCATTATTAATCAGATTGCGGAGAAACATAAGACCGGCCAGCCGGTCTTAGTGGGGACCATATCCATAGAAAAATCAGAACTCATCAGTGCACTTCTGAAAAAGCAGGGGATCAAACACAATGTTCTTAATGCCAAACACCATGAAAAAGAAGCTGAAATTATCGCTGAAGCAGGGCGGTTACATTCTGTTACCATTGCCACCAACATGGCCGGAAGAGGGACGGACATCATCTTAGGGGGGAATCCGGAATTTGAAGCAAAATTGGAGATGAGACGAAAAGGCTATGACGATGAGAGTATTTCCTTTGCTGCCAGTTTTATGCCCACAGAAGACGAAGAACTTCTGAAAGCAAGAAGAGAATTCAGAGAACTTTTTGAACATTATAAAAAAGAGCGGGCAGAAGAGCATGATCAGGTTGTAGCAGTGGGTGGTCTGCATATTATCGGGACCGAAAGGCATGAATCAAGAAGAATAGATAACCAGCTTCGGGGACGTTCCGGAAGGCAGGGCGATCCCGGGTCTTCACAGTTCTTTATAGCTTTAGATGATGAACTCATGAGACTCTTTGGGGGAGAAAGGATTCAGGGATTTGTTGCCAAAATGGGCATGCAGGATGATGAGGCCATTGAGGCAAATATGTTGACAAAGTCCATTGAGAATGCTCAGAAAAAGGTTGAGGGACGAAACTTTGCAATACGAAAATATGTTCTGCAGTACGACGATGTTATGAATAAGCAAAGAGATGTTATCTACAAAGAAAGAAGGAAGGTTCTGGAGGGAGAGAATCTCAGAGGACATATCATCGGAATGTTTGAGACCATTGTGAATGAATTCATCGAGACTTATACGGCGGATGCGAAATACCCTGAAGAATGGAATCTTGAAGGGCTTGAGACAGCCTTGAAGCCTTATCTTCCGGATGTCGTTCTGGAATTTGAAAACCTTGACAATATGGAAATATCAGATTTAAAGAACAGTATAATGGAAATAGCGGAGAAAGCTTATAAAACGAAAGAAGAAGAGATTGGCATCGACAGGATGCGAGAACTTGAAAGAGTGATACTTCTGAAAGTTGTTGATACAAAGTGGATGGATCATATTGATGCGATGGATCAGCTGAAGCAGGGAATAGGGCTAAGGGCTATTGGACATGAAGATCCTGCCAGAGCTTATCAGAATGAAGGTTTCGATATGTTTGAAGGAATGGTAAGAAGCATTCAGGAAGATACTGTAAAGCATATGCTAAATGTTACCATTCAGACAAATACTCAAAGAAAACAGGTCGTTGAAATAGGAGATGCCCAGAAAGAGGTTTTTGATGGTAATACACCAAATCAGGATATGCCGGAAAGGCCCGCACCTGTACCAAACCGTTCCGAAGAAAAACAACAGCCTATAAGGAAGGAAAAGACCGTCGGCAGAAATGATCCCTGCCCATGCGGAAGCGGGAAAAAATACAAGAAATGCTGCGGAAAAAACCAAACCGAATAAAGATAATAGATAAAAAATAAAAGATAAGAGCAGAGAACAGAGGACAGGTTAAAGTCAGATAAAAGATACTTAGAGTATAGAGTATGGATTATAGATTATGGAAATTTTGATAAACAAAATCTGCATATAAATACGAGGTTTCTTCACTGTGCTCGCAATGACATAAAAATGTAAGTGTAAGTGTTAAATGGTAGAAATTTAGCTGCAGCTAAATTTCTGTCCATCCCTAACCTCTAATCTCTAACCACTAATAAGGAAAAGGATGTGATCATATGATTCAGCTTGAGCAGATAAAGTTTGAGCTTGAAGGAGTCGGAAAAGATATAAAAGAATTGGGTGTTTCCCTTTGACGTTGCTAACTTAAAAAAAGAAGAAAAACGCTTGGAAGAGAAAACTATGCAGGAAGGATTCTGGGATGATCATGAAAGCGCCCAGAAAATACTCAGAAAGAAAAAATCTATTGAAACGAAAATCAAGGATTATGAGTCAATGTGTCAGGACTTTGAAGATATTGGCGTTATGATCGATTTGGCATTGGAAGAATCAGAAGAATCATTGGTGGGAGAAATCGAAGAGGCTTTTCGACTTGTTATAGACCGGATAGAAGAAATGAAGATTGATACCCTTCTAAGGGGCGAATATGATAAAAATAATGCAATCATTTCCATCCATGCAGGCTCAGGAGGCCTTGACGCTCAGGACTGGGCAGAAATGCTTGTGAGGATGTATACAAGATGGGCGGATAGAAGAGGATTCAAGATCAAAACATTGGATTACCTCCCTGACAAAGAAGCGGGCATTAAAAGTGCCGACTTTCTGATTGAGGGAGAAAATGCATATGGGTATTTAAAAAATGAAAAAGGCGTACACAGGATTGTAAGGATATCACCCTTTGACTCTTCAGGGAGAAGACACACTTCCTTTGCTTCCCTGGATGTTATGCCGGAGTTGGATGATAATATAGAAATCGATATCAACACTGATGATCTTCGGATCGATACTTTTCGTTCAAGCGGAGCAGGTGGACAACATGTCAATAAGACTGATTCTGCCATCCGAATCACACATTTGCCGACAAATATTGTGGTAACATGCCAGAATGAAAGATCTCAGCATCAGAATAAAGATACGGCCATGAAAATCCTGATGGCAAAACTTTTTGATTTAAAAGAAAGAGAGCAGAAAGAAAAAATAGAAGAGCTGAAGGGCGATTATGGGCAAATCTCCTGGGGAAATCAAATCCGTTCCTATGTTTTTCATCCCTATACCATGGTAAAAGACCACAGGACCAATGCGGAAGTCGGTAATGTACAGGCGGTCATGGACGGTGATATTGATTTATTTATCAATGAAAAGCTTCAGCAGGACACGCAAAACAGGAATTAATCTTAAAGATAACAGATAATATATAAAAGATAACAGTTAAGGAGTATTTTGTTTCACAAAATCCCCATCATTTCCTTATATTGTATGGGCAACCTTTTTGGTTGTCCTAATATATCCAAAAATATCATCTTGAAAAAGTGTTTGAGATATGTTAAATTAATATAGTTCACTATTCATTGTGGAGAGGTGACCGAGTGGCTAAGGGGCACGCCTGGAAAGCGTGTAAGGTGTAACAGCCCCACGGGTTCGAGTCCCGTCCTCTCCGCCAATGCTGTGCTAGCCGGGGAGGCAGCGGTGCCCTGTACCTGCAACCCGCTATAGCAGGGGTGAATTCCTGCCCGCGGCTTGCTGTTGTAAGGCAGCCCTATGCAATAGATGTTGAGAATTGGGCCCTGTGCAATAGAAGTCCGTGAACGCGTCAGGTCCGGAAGGAAGCAGCGATAAGCGGGTTATTCTATGTGCCGCAGTTTTGTCTGATTTGAGTTTCTTGCATAAACAGCGCTTGGAACAGTATGTCAAAGGCAGGTGCACAGCTTAATTATTATAAAATAACTACTTGTTTTGAGGCCGAAAGGCCTTTTTTATTTACATTACATATTTAAGAATTAAAATTTAAGATTGGATAGTGGAGATGTTGCAAAGCTATGGACAAAATCGCTTCATAAAATCTTAAACCTTAAATCTTAAATCAAAATATGAAGTATGGTATAATACATAATTAATGGGTTTTGTGCAAACAAAACTTCTTGAACTGTTATCTATTATTTATTATCTTTTTCTTATAAGCAGGAGAGGGAGGTGCCGGAATGACTTATAAGGCGATATACAGGCAATGGCGGCCTAATAATTTTGAAGAAATGGTGGGCCAGCAGCATGTGACGAAAATATTAACGAACCAGGTTCAGAACAATCAAACCGGACATGCTTACCTTTTTTGCGGTACAAGAGGAACAGGTAAAACATCTGCCGCTAAAATACTGGCCAAAGGTGTCAATTGCCTTTCTGAAGACCGAAAGCCCTGTGGGAAATGCGAAAATTGCAGGAGTATTCAGGACGAAACTTTTATGGATGTTATAGAAATGGATGCCGCTTCCAATAATGGAGTCGATAATATCAGGGAGCTGAGAGAAAGTATAAAATATCCACCTGCAAAAGGAAAATACAAGGTATATATTATAGATGAAGTTCATATGCTTTCCACAGGAGCTTTTAATGCACTGCTGAAAACATTGGAGGAACCGCCTTCATATATAAAATTTATTCTTGCCACTACTGAAGTGCATAAACTGCCTGCTACTATTCTTTCCAGATGTCAGAGATTTGACTTTAGAAGGATAAGCGAGCAAGAGATTATCGAAAGGATGGCATATATTTGTAAAAATATGCATATTGAAATGGAATCAAGCGCACTTGCGCTTATTGCAAAAAATGCAGAGGGTTCCGTAAGAGATGCTTTAAGTATATTGGATCAGTGCTTGGCCATGGGAGGGGGCATCGTAATTAGGGAAGCTGTTGTTGATGTATTGGGTACCGCAGATGATGAATTCATGCTGGCACTGACAGACAGTATTGCAGAAAGAGACACTTTAAAGGCAATCTCTTTAATAAATGAGATCAAGACCCAGGGTAAAGATATTCAGCAATTAATAAAGGATTGGATTTATCATTACAGAAATTTATTAATGAGTAAAATAACAAAAGATCTGGAATCAGTTGTTTCCATGTCTTCGGAAAACATAGAAAGGCTAAGGGAGCAAGGAGAAAAGCTGAGTATGCCTTCAATAAACAATGCCATTATGGAGCTTTCAAAAACTTCTGCTGAAGCCAAATGGTCTTCTCAGTCCAAAATACTTCTGGAACTTGCAATTGTAAAACTGTGTGCACCCGAAATGAACAAATCACCGGAGGGATTACTTGAGAGGATAGAAGTGCTGGAGAAAGCAGTGAAGCAAGGTGTGAAAAGTATGCCGTCGGCGGCTCCTGAAACACCGAAAGAGCAAACCGAAAAAGAAAAGAAGGTAAAACCTGAAAAAATCCATAATGAGAAATCTAAATCAGAATTGAAGCAGGATCATAAAGAATGCCAGGAACTATGGAAGAAAATCATTGCAGATGCCAGAAAAGAAAGACCTTCTTTAACCATGCTCAGCAGGGGTATAACTTTGAAATCAATAGATGAACATACTTTCTTGCTTCATTCGGAAAGTGAAGCTAAAAGAGAATATTTGGACAGGAATAAAGATTTGATTGAAGAATTGTTTGAAAAATATACTTCTAAAAAATTACGGCTCCAATGCATCACGGTAGAAGGACAAGATGAAAGTCAGTCAGAGGAAGGACCGGACAATGATGAAGATATAAGAAAAGAACTGGAATCTATTTTTGGAAGTGAAAAAATCAGTATTGTTGAAGAATAACAGCAGGTTGGTTATAATGTTAATGAAAGAAAGAAGATAAAAAGAGAAAAGATATAGAAGAAAGAGAGGTAATCTTGATGGGAAAGGGAAAAAATAAAATGATGGGCATGCCCGGAAATATGGGAAATATGATGAAGCAAGTTCAGCAAATGCAGAAACAAATGCAGCAAATGCAGGAAGAGCTTGAAAAAAAAGAAATAGATGCAACTGCCGGAGGCGGTGCTGTTTCCGTGAAAGTAAACGGTAAAAAAGAAGTTCTTGAGATAAAAATTAGCCCGGATGTAGTAGATCCTGATGATGTTGAGATGTTGCAGGATCTGATTATTGCAGCTGTTAATGAAGCATTGAGAAAAGTAGAAGAAATAACTTCAGGAGAAATGGGCAAATTGACCGGAGGCCTCAATATCCCCGGGCTGTAAAAAAATTACAATGAATAAGTTTAAGAGCAAGTAACTACTTAAACTTTCACTTTTGTATCATTGCGAGCACAGCGAAGCAATCTCTGTAACCTGTAATTTGTAACGTGATTAAGTTCAGTTTATAGATTATGGAATATGGAGTAAGTTAGGAGTTAGAGGTTAGGGATGGACAGAAATTTTCTAAAGAAAATTTCCACCATAAATCATAGATCCTATATCTTAGACCATAGATCTTAGATCATATATTGAGGTAATCCAATGAAATACTATGCGCGACCCGTTGTAAAACTAATTGAAGAATTGTCCAAGCTGCCGGGAATAGGTGGAAAAAGTGCTCAGCGCTTGGCTTTTCACATTCTTAGCATGGATGAAAAGGCTGCTTTTGAGATTGCTTCTTCCATTATAGATGCAAAAAAGAAGATCAAGAAATGTTCTGTTTGCGGCAATCTGACAGATGTTGATCCTTGTATCATATGTTCGGATGAAAAAAGAGAGAATTCAGTAATATGTGTTGTGGAAAGCTCTAAAGATATTGCGGCAATGGAGCGTATAAAGGAATTTAATGGAAAATACCATGTGCTTCATGGCGCTATTTCACCTATGGATGGTATCGGTCCTGAAGATATCAACCTTAAGTCCCTTATTGTCCGTCTTCAAAAAGAACAAGTCAATGAGGTTATTTTGGCTACAAATCCCAATATTGAAGGAGAGGCCACAGCTATGTACCTGGCACGACTCATCAAGCCTGCAGGAATCAAAGTCACAAGAATTGCTCATGGCATCCCCGTAGGAGGAGATCTGGAGTATGCGGATGAAGTAACATTGTCCAAGGCAATGGAAGGCCGGAGAGAACTATAATTAGAGGTTAGAGGTTAGAGGTTAGAGGTTAGTGCTTAGGGATTAGGGGTTAAATTAAAATAGTAATTTGAAATCAAAAAGTTCGGTGTGATCACACCGAACTTTCTATTTGTATATGTTGTTATTGAATCAGAAATATAACTTAATTTTGATTAATGTCATCGCGAGCGAAGTG
The DNA here is from genome assembly GCA_016841185.1 of Anaerovorax odorimutans. Lineage (GTDB taxonomy): Bacteria > Bacillota > Clostridia > Peptostreptococcales > JAAYPU01 > JAENZQ01. The sequence goes on along the minus strand of JAENZQ010000010.1, from coordinate 14,162 downwards.
CGGCGATTTTATACACTTAGCCGCTGATCTTAACCTTCTATTTACTGCCTTCGTAAAGCTACCACAGGCGGAATGGATGCTGCTGAAAATGCCGGGTATACGCCGAAGACAGTGCCTGAGCAAAGGGCAACAATGGTTGCAATGAAAATAGCCTTTAAACTGATAGCGGTGTCAAAACCATAGTTTTCAAAGATCATGGTACCTCCAATGCCCAATATAATTCCGGCAAAGCTTCCGATAAGGCTTATGAATAAGGCTTCAAGAAGGAATTGAATCAGAAGATCATTCTTTTGGGCACCTAAAGCCCTTCGCAATCCGATTTCTCCGGTTCTCTCGGTGACTGCAACCAGCATGATATTCATGATTCCAAGACCGCCCACCAGCAATGAAACAGCAGCGATGCCTCCTAACAACAGGGTCATGACCCTGTTGGCTTCATCTGCTTCCTGTACCATCTGATTAAGATTAGTGATAGTAATGACATCTTTACTGCTGCCGGACGAAGGAATAGAGGGCTCTTCACTTTCCATAGGCATTCTTTTTTCAGTTACTTGCATTTCCATTCCCGCAGACATCGTTTCTGTGACCGAAGGATCGGCAGACCCGCCGGATGCGGCACCACCGCTGGGGGCATTATTTTCTCCGATATTGAACATCCTCTTTACGATTCTGCTTAATTGAACTACTGCGAGATTTGCTTCTTCACGGGAATTGGCTTTGCACCAAATTTCTTCTACAGTTCTTTTTTCGGCAATCTTTTGAGCACATGTATAAGGGATGATGATTTTATTATCCACATCATCGGATTTGCCTGCACCTTTTTCACCTAAAACGCCAATGATCTGGTAGCTTTCGCCATCGAGGGAAATATACCGACCTATTGGAGACCGGCCGCCCATCAAATTTTTTCCTATGGCATATCCTACTACAGCTACATTTGAACGCAATTTGACATGATAAGACGAGATGAATTCACCATCAATAATCTCATAATCCCGTATAGTTCTGAATTGTTCGTTGACGCCCATTACATTGATATCCACGCGGCTCCGTTTCCACTGCATCCTTGTTTCCGCATTGACCACGGGGCTGCTGTAATCCATTCCCTGAACACGTCCTGTCAATTCTTCAATGATTTCAGGATGAAATTCATAAGTTGAATTATGAGCGGCAATTTTAATAACATTTGTTCCAAGACTTTCAAATTGTTCCATAACTGCGACCCTGGCCCCTTCACCGATCCCCATAAGAGATACCACTGATGCAACGCCAATGGTAACGCCCAGAACTGTTAACGTAGTTCTGAGAGGATTCAGTATCAATCCCTGAAGTGCCATTCTGGCAGTAAACAGGAGCTTTATTAAAAACGTCTGATTTAATTTTTTATCCATCATACCTTAGCCTCCGGCTGTTATTCGCCATCTGTTGAGTTATCATCATCTGAACCATTTCCTGAAGGCATCAAAGAATCATCTGCCTGGATATGTTCGCTGGGCAGCATATCACTACTGCTGCCGGTGATCACCAGTTGTCCTTCTTCCAGACCTTCCAGAACTTCGGCGTATCGGTCGTTCATAAGCCCTAAAGTGACTTTTGTAAGCGTTGGAACACCGTCCTTCAGAACTTCTACCATTTGCTCTCCATTTTCATCAAATATTGCTTCTACAGGAATAATCAGTACATCCTCTGCACTTCCGGCATCGATATAAGCAGTTGCTTGCATGCCCGGCCGAAGGCCCTCACCTCCGGAAACCTCTACATTTACATCATACTTAGTAATGCCTCCGGACTGTTCACCGTGACTGGACACATTTAAAACCGTACCATTATAAGAAACTCCCGGCATGGCATCTACCGTTACGGATACAGGAGCCCCCTGTACTACATTGACAATATCTATATCATCCACCTGGATATACAATCGCATTTTATCAGTATTATAAATGTTGCCCAACCAATCCCATGGAGATACGGTATCGCCCACTTCAACATCCAGATTTGAAATAATGCCATTAATTGTGGATTTTACTTCAAGATAACCGAATTGCTCTTCCAATTGGGATATGGTATGTCTTAGGTCACGTATCTGATCCAGCTTCATGCGGATTTTTTCCTGCATCTCGTCACCCGACAAAGTAACGATGGGGTCCCCTTTTTCAACAAGCTGATAGTTATCAACATGGACCTCCGTTATAATAGTTTCATCTACTTTGTTGAGGAGTTTTTCTTCTTTCATAAAACCGTCAACGGTTGCATTATATTTAAAATAGGATATCCCCATGTCACCGGAAGGCAACCCTACGGCAACGGTCATACCTTTTTGGACCAAACCCGGATTCTCTCCGGTAATATAGGCGACATACGTATAACCGGAGGTATACTCGGAGCCTTCTTCCTGGCTTGGAATAGGCGCGTTGCTGATACTGGTGATAGTCCCCTCTATTGTTCCGGAAAAATTGGGGAAGTCCAGCAGGACTTGGTCTCCCTGTTTTACTTTAGCTATTTCCCCGGTGGTTAGTTTAGCTTTTACCCGGAATTTAGAATCGTCCACAATGGTTGCAATAATATGTCCTACATCTAAGGTATTTCCCTCTGTGACTTCCAGATTAATGGCACGTCCGTCAATGGGGGCGGGAAGGACGATTCCCTGGGCAGGATTAAGGCTTTCTACCTGTGACTTGGGTTTTCCGGACATTTCAGAAAGCTCCGTTAAAAGAGAATCCAATTCTTCTTTTTCGGTTTCCAGCGTTTCCTCCAGATTGGGCGAAACCAGCTTTATGATCAACTGTCCCTGAGTGACAGGATCGCCTTCTTTAACCAGTACTTCTTCAACGACAAAATCTACTGAAGGCATATTCCAGGAACGCCTGTTATCAGAAACTTCAATTTCTCCTCCGTATGTAGGTTGAAGCATACCCTTGGCTTTTACGCCTACCTGAATATCATCTTTGACCACTTCTGCAGTTGAATATATAGGCCCATCGGCTTCTTTGGAATTATTTCCGATAAGTGCTTTTATAGCCAAGAACAATCCCATAATGACGATTAGGACAACTAAGCCGATGATAGCAAATTGTTTTTTCTTCTTTTTATCCATTTTACCTGTTACCTCCTATCAGACCTGAGTTAGATTCTATTTTTTCTATTTTTCCGTCCATCATATGAAATGTCTTTTTTCCATATTCTGAGACGTTTGCATCATGTGTTACCTGAATAATGGTTACGCCAAGATCATTATTTAATTCCTGAAATAAATGCATAATGGATTCGCCGGTATGGGAATCCAAGGCACCCGTAGGCTCATCGGCTAAAATCAGCTTCGGATCTGTTACCAGTGCTCTTGCTATGGCAACTCTCTGCTGCTGACCTCCTGAAAGCTGTGTTGGAAGATGCTTTGTCCGATCTTTAAGGCCGACCTTTTCCAAAGCTTTTTCGGATAATTCCTTTCGCTGATTACGGGGAATTCCTCTGTATATTAACGGCAATTCTACATTGCCTAAAGCCGAAAGGTTGGATAATAAGTGAAAACCCTGAAACACAAAACCGATCATTGCATTACGTGATGAAGATAATTCCATATCGTTCATGGATTCAACATGTTTATCATTAAGCTTATAGGTCCCTGAAGAAGGAAGGTCAAGACAGCCAATTATATTTAACAGAGTAGATTTTCCCGAACCGGAAGGACCCATAATAGAAACATATTCTTTCTCTTCAATAGAAAGATTGACGCCGACAAGTGCATTCACCTCTACATCGCCTAAATGATAAACCTTGGTAATATCCTGAAGTTCTAATAGTGGCATAGTATTCTCCTTATAATTCATGTATTGAAGTGTGTCTAAAATAGTTAGACGGTAAAAAATCAATATTAGTTCCTGATTCTTTAAAAAAATTCTTATGTAAAAATACACAAATATTAATTTAGACCGGTTGATTTTAAAAAACGATTAACAGTAAAGAATCCTTTAAATTAAGCATTATATCACACGGCTGACACAGATTAAACATTATGTAATAAGAGTGTGTTCGGTGTACTATGATTCACAGTACAAACCAAGTATACTTTCAATTATTGTAAATGTCAATAAATTGAAGATTCAGAAAATATTAAAGACGATTCATATCTACGCCAGAATGAGAATAAATATTTTAAGTATAAAAAAAATGTATTATCCGTGAATAAAACAACATGTCCTGTCAATAATTTTAAATAGGGAACAATGAAAAGCCCGGATAAAGAGGTGATTTTATTTGAATGACAATAAAGAAGCCATGACATTTCGACATAAAATAGAAAATATTTATACTAAAGTTTTCAATCCCGAAAGATTGATATCTGAGGATGAGAAACTGCTAATCATGCTTCAGGAAGCACGTGATGATTGGAAAAGAGCAGAGGCACGTTTTCAGGAGGTAACAGATTCGGATCTTATTGATCATACCATTTACGATCTACAGGCAGCAAAAACCAGATATTCTTATTTGCTGAAAATGGTAAAAGAAAAAGGGCTAAAGTGTGATTTTCAATGATCTGTCAAAAGTAATCAAAAGCTTTTCATTGCTTTTATGCAATGAAAAGCTTTTTGATTTTTGAACTTCCACTTTGCGAATAATCTGATATAATGTCAATAAGTAGGGCAATTGACAGAATTGGGGTGAGAGAATGTTTGGAAAAGCTTTGGTGGTAGAACTTGTCATTGCAATTGTTTTATACATTGTTTATAAACTCTTCTTTTCATTCAGCTCAGAGAAAAGAAGAATGGCAAGAATACAGAGAGCTATTAAACTGGAACAGGAAAAAGAAGAAAAACGGGAAAACCTTATCCAGGAGACCATTCAGAAAAATACACAGACTTTTGCGATGCTTGCAAAAATTTCTTTTCTTAAAAAAGAAAAAAGCATTATGGAACATTTATCTAAAATAGATTTATCCCAGGAGTTGAATTACGATTTTGACAGCAAGGAACTAACATTACAGGAACAAAAATCTTTTTATGAAGAACAGACAGAGAAAATAAAACATATTCGTACACATATGCTGCCTTCGGTTTTACGGTTACCTGCCATTTTTATGAAGTTGTATAAATGGCATTCCTTTTCAAGTGATTATTCCATCTATTTATTTGACATTCTAAAAGATTCAGGGTTTGATTTTATTCAGGAGGTTCAAAAAATCTATAAGGATTCTATTGTTTTCCAGAATGAATTCGAAAAAATTACCAATGAAATAGATAAGAAGTACCACATTGTCTGTACCGCAGAAGATAGGAGAAAGAGACTCAATAAGGAATTAGACCGATTAAAAAAAGAAGTGATCCAGCTGTCCAATGTAAAATTTTCAGGGGAAGATTTCAATATTTCCTTTGATAATATCGTTGTTTCGGAAAATGGTATGTTTTGCTTGACCATAAAGCATTTAGACAGGGAAAGAATCGGAAAAATATACATATATGAAGATGAGAAGTGGACAGGCGAACTGGACAATGGAGACAGGTATTACATTGAACCGGTGGCACCTCAGTTCTTTAATAATATGCAGCAATTTCAGAAGCTGATGAATCACAAATTAAAAGAAAAACATGGGACTGATGCACCTTATATCAGGGCATATCCCATTGTGATTATTGCTGAGGACAATATCCTGATCAACAATGAAAGCGAACTGCCCGTCCAGAAATTATCAAATGTATTCAATCATATCCAGTTATTTAAAGGCGGAAAGATAGAAAATGAGTATCTGAAAGATATTAAAGAAATTCTTTCGGAAATAAATATTGAAGATAAGACAGAGGAAGTTATGGATAGTGCTACCGTATTGGGAAAAAACGCTGAAAAACTTTACAATTTATTTAAAATAGCTGATCTGGTCCATGAATGTGTGGCGGACTATTGCATAAGTATAGAGGAAAAGAAAATCATAAAGGCTTACCGCCAGTTGATTGCTTTTGAACATTTACTGAAATACCGAAAATCTGTCGAAGATGCACATATTATTCACAAGCGGAAAAACATTGTACAAAATCCCAATGTTCTCCAATCTCCGGAAAAACCGTTGATACCCCGGCTGATAGATCCGTGTATGCGGTATCCGATTAAAATATTAGCACAGATATTGGATTTGAGTATTTTAAAAATGGAATTTATAATAAAGGATGTTTATTCAGTAGAAGATCTGAAAAAGATACCGGCCATATCATTTCAATATATCAATCGTGGGATGATTGAGATTATCAAATCAATTCTTCCGGAAGAGCTAATAAAGCCATTTATTGAAATTGAAGCTTATAATAATTTGGTACTGTACAGGGTAAAATATTTTGATCCGGATTTATTAAAATAAGCTTAAAAGTCTAAGAGAGGGATATATTACATATAATGTATTAAAACGATACGGGAGGAAATTCAAAAGTGGGATTTGGGACAGAGATCAGTATTATTTTAGCCTATGCATTTGGATTGGTGCTTTTATATGTTATTGGCTATATACTGCTGGTTCCTATTAAAATAGTACTGAGGCTGATCATAAATGGTATAATAGGCGGTATCGTATTGCTGATTATTAATTTTGCCGGCGGTTTTATCAACCTGTTTATTCCCATTAATCCGATAACAGCTCTTATTACAGGCATTTTAGGAATACCAGGTATTCTAATGCTTCTTTTTTTGAAAGAAATATTATTTTAGATTTGAACTCAAGAAAAGAACGGATTAAATATTTTGCTCATTAAATGGACAAGCTCTTCTGTTCGGAAAACACTACACACCTCTACAAAAAACTCTATTTAAATATCGATGTACTATTGGATTCACCTTTAAATTAATGTATACTGTATACAAAAGTCAAGTCATAAAATGATAATAGGAGGAGAGAATGTAATAGATATAAGAATTAAATAGTAATAGTGAGAGTAATGTTTCATACAATTTAAAAGTATATTGTATACATGACCCATTACACTTGTAAAAAGTGTATTTTATTAATATGATATCTATAATTTTATTATTAACTCATATACCAATCGTTTTAATGAATTTGGTATAATTGTTGTGTTGATAGGTTTGATCATCATAACGATCTACATATTAAAACTGAGAATACGGAAAAGGAGGATTTTTAATGGCAAAAACGATGAAAACAATGGATGGTAATACTGCTGCTGCATATTCGGCATATGCTTTTACGGATGTTGCCGCTATTTATCCCATTACCCCATCTTCGCCAATGGCAGAGAATGTTGATGAGTGGGCAGCCTACGGGAAAAAGAATATATTTGGTCAGGAAGTGCAAGTATCGGAGCTTCAGTCAGAAGGCGGCGCATCCGGTGCAGTACACGGTTCTCTTGCAGCCGGCGCATTGACAACAACATTTACCGCATCTCAAGGACTGCTTCTGATGGTTCCGAATATGTACAAAATTGCCGGTGAACTGCTGCCGGGGGTATTTCATGTCAGCGCTCGAGCATTGGCTACCCATGCTCTGTCCATTTTTGGTGACCATTCTGATGTTATGGCAACAAGACAAACAGGTTTTGCAATTTTAGCTTCAGGATCGGTTCAGGAAGTTATTGACTTAGGAGGAATCGCCCACCTGTCTGCTATAAAGGCAAGAGTGCCGTTTCTGCATTTCTTTGACGGATTCAGAACTTCTCATGAAGTCCAGAAAGTAGAACTTATAGATTATGAAGATTTTAAAAAGCTTCTTGATATGGAAGCTGTTCAAAGATTCAGAGACAATGCATTAAATCCGGAACATCCGGTAACAAGAGGAACTGCTCAAAATCCGGATATATTCTTCCAGGCCAGAGAGGCTTCCAATTTATATTATGATGCCGTTCCGGAAATAGTTGTAGGTTATATGAACGAAATCAGCAAGATAACAGGAAGAGATTATAAACCGTTTAACTATGTAGGACATCCCGATGCTGAGCACATCATAATTGCTATGGGATCTGCAGTGGAAACAATAGAGGAAACAGTAAATTACCTGGTTGATAAAGGAGAAAAAGTAGGACTTATAAAAGTAAGGCTCTATAGACCTTTTGCTCCAAAGTATTTGCTGGATGTGCTGCCGAATACGGTAAAAAGAATTGCTGTTCTGGACAGGACGAAAGAACCCGGAGCAATAGGAGAACCATTATACCAGGATATCCGGACCATGTTTTATAAGAATCCCGATGCACCTCTTGTAGTAGGCGGGAGATATGGCCTCGGTTCAAAAGATACGACTCCCACTCAAATCCTTTCAGTCTATGAAAATCTTAAAAAAGAAGTACCGAAGGATCAGTTTACAATTGGTATTCAGGATGATGTAACATATACTTCCTTGGAGGCTTCTCATGAAATTGTTACGGAACCTTCAGGGACCATCCGATGTAAATTCTGGGGACTTGGATCCGATGGAACGGTAGGGGCAAACAAGAGTGCCATCAAGATCATCGGAGACAAGACGGACCTATATGCACAGGGATATTTTTCATATGATTCAAAGAAATCAGGTGGCGTTACCATATCTCACCTGAGATTTGGTAAAACACCTATACAATCAACTTACCTCATTGATGAGGCTGATTTTATTGCCTGCCATAATCAATCCTATGTGAATCAATACGATTTACTTAAAGGTTTGAAAAAAGGAGGAACTTTTGTATTAAACTGCAAATGGTCCAATGAGGATTTGGATGCACATCTTCCAAATTCAATCAAAAAATATTTATTTGATAATGAAATAAAATTCTATACCATCGATGCCACTACCATTGCTGCTGAAATTGGCCTTGGAAACAGAATCAACATGATCATGCAGTCAGCTTTCTTTAAGCTTGCTAATGTGATACCTGTAGAGGATGCTGTTAAATACCTTAAAGATGCAATTAAAGACAGTTATGGCAAAAAAGGTGATAAAATCGTCAACATGAATTTTGAGGCAGTTGACAAGGGCATCACCAGTTTAAAGAAAATAGATATACCGTCTTCTTGGTCCGGACTGAGTGATGAAGTCAAAAAATCAGAAGATGTACCGGAATTTATTAAAAATGTACTGATTCCAATGAACAGGCAAGAAGGGGATAGTCTGCCTGTAAGTACCTTTAAGGACAGTGCAGATGGGACATTCCCCAATGGCTCTACTGCTTATGAGAAAAGAGGTATCGCCGTAAATGTTCCTGAATGGCAGCCTGATAATTGTATCCAGTGCAACCAATGTTCTTTTGTTTGCCCTCATGCTACTATCAGACCGGTTCTATTAGATGAAAATGAAGTTTCAAAGGCACCCGCAAGTTTCAAAACCCTCAAGACTATTGGAAAAGGATTGGAGAATTATAAATACAGGATTCAAGTGTCTCCGTTGGATTGTACGGGCTGCGGCAATTGTGCGGATATCTGTCCGGCTAAAGAAAAGGCACTTATCATGAAGCCCATAGACTCTCAGATGGCGGAAACGGAAAACTGGGAATACGCAATGAGTCTTCCTGTTAAGAACAACTTGGTCAAGAATACAACAGTCAAGGGAAGTCAGTTTGCTCAGCCTTATATTGAATTTTCAGGCGCTTGCGCAGGCTGCGGGGAGACGCCTTATATCAAGGTAATTACACAGTTGTTTGGAGACAGGATGTTGATTGCAAATGCTACCGGATGCTCATCCATTTGGGGCGCATCAGCACCGTCCACGCCTTATACTAAAGATGCAAATGGCAAAGGCCCCGCCTGGGCGAACTCTCTGTTTGAAGACAATGCGGAATACGGATACGGTATGGCTCTGGCTTGTAAGCACATGACCAATAAGATAAATGATGCCATGACCGAATTATTAGACATGGATATTGATCCGGCTCTTAAGAATGTATTTGAAGAATGGCTTCAATCAAAAGATAATGGCGAAGTTTCAAGAGAAGTTGGCCAAAAAGTAATACAGGAAATTGAAAAATCAAAAGAAGATAATACAAAAGCAAAAGAACTTATAGGAGAAATCATAAAACGAAAAGATTATTTGGTAAAAAAATCCGTATGGATCCTCGGCGGTGACGGATGGGCATATGATATCGGCTATGGCGGGTTGGATCATGTATTGGCTTCCGGTGAAAATGTAAACGTACTTGTATTCGATACAGAAGTATATTCCAACACCGGCGGGCAGTCATCCAAAGCAACACCTACGGCAGCCATTGCAAAATTTGCAGCTTCCGGAAAGAAAATTAAGAAGAAAGATTTAGGGCTGATTGCCATGTCCTATGGATATGTTTATGTGGCTCAGGTTGGTATGGGCTCTGACAAGAATCAATTTATGAAGGCGATTATTGAAGCCGAAAGATATAACGGGCCTTCATTGATTATTGCTTATGCTCCCTGTATCAATCATGGTATTAAAAAAGGAATGGGGAAATCACAGGAAAATATCAAAGATGCTGTTGAATCAGGATACTGGCATTTATACAGATATAACCCTGAACTTAAGAATGAGGGTAAGAATCCGTTCATATTGGATTCCAAGGAGCCGACCAAAAGCTTCAGAGAATTCCTTATGGGACAGGTAAGGTACACTTCACTGCTGAGTGAATTCCCTGATATTGCGGAAGGACTCTTTGAAAAGGCCCAAAAAGATGCCAAAGATAAATATGATACCTATAAAAAGTTATCGGAAGAAAAAGTAATGTAATAAAGGCTCTATGTCAAATGTTGGGTAGAGCACTTGTAAAACAAAGTCAAATGGGGCTGGCGAGAGTCAGCCTCTTAATTTAGCAAATTTTTTCGTTAGTGCTAATCTTTCTTCATCAGCAAAATTTCAATACATGTAATATTCTGTTTCTAAATCTATTAAAGTCTCTCACCCATATGCATTTCTTTTTAATACTTTAATCGCGTTGTTTACACCTTTCGTATAACCACTTGTGGGTCATGGGACGTTTCCGCTTGTCATGCTCTTGTTCCCTTGTTTGCGGGGCAGGCAAAACGTCCCCGTGTCTTGGAGCCCAAATAAAATAGCGCATGCTTGTGCATGCGCTATTAATAATTCCTTTTAAGAAGACAAGGCTGCTGCTTTGGCTGCTTCTCTTTCCTTTAAGATTGCTTGATATTCTTCTTCGCTCATTTTTTCCATTGTGATACCTGTAAATCCGTAGAAGATAGATACCAACGGATTCAGCAGGTTCAGGAATGCATAGGGTAAATATGCAAACGGATGAATACCTAAGACACCTTGCATATAGGATCCGCAAGTATTCCACGGAACAAGCGGAGATGAAAGAGTTCCTGAATCTTCAAGGACACGGGACAGATTCTTGGGTTTCAGACGACGGTCTTCATATATTTCTTTATACATACGTCCGGGAACAACCAATGACAGATACTGGTCGCCTGCTACAAGGTTAGTGAAGATACAGGAAACGACGGTGACCAATACCAACGATCCGGTATTAACTGCCAGTTTCATTAATTTTTCAGCGAGAGTTTTGAGCATGCCGGTTGTATCCATAACACCGCCCATAGTCATTGCACAAAGTATCAGGGAAACCGTATAGTACATCGATTCGAGCCCGCCACGTTCAAGAAGGCTGTTCAGGAAATCATTATCCAGAGCAGGTTTATAACCTTCATAAGTAACATAGAAAAGATCTCCGAGTGGTGTGCCCTGGAACAGCATTGCAAAAATACCTCCAAGGACAACGCCGCCAATTAATCCCGGAAGTGCTGGAACTTTAAAGACGACCATTAAAATAACCAGAATAGGCGGGATCAAAAGAATGGGTGAAATATAAAAGGCTGATGACAAGCCGTCCAGCAATTCTTGAATTCCTGTATAGTCAAGTTCCTGTCCGGCATATTTAGAACCCAGAATTCCAAAAAGAATAAGTGTAATAATCAAAGAAGGACCGGTGGTAAAAATCATGTGTCTGACATGATCAAAAAGCTTTGCGCCGGCCATAGCTGGCGCCAGATTTGTCGTATCAGAAAGAGGTGACATTTTATCACCAAAGTATGAACCTGAGATAATAGCACCGGCAGCCATCGGCAGAGGTACGCCAAGGCCTGCGCCTACTCCTATCAAAGCGATACCGACTGTTGCAGCAGTTGTCCAGGAACTACCGGTAGCAAGAGAAACGATAGCGCAAATCAAGCATGTTGCCACAAGAAAGATTCCCGGGCTAAGAATTTTCAATCCATAAAAAATCATTGATGGAACGATGCCCGATATGATCCATGTCCCGATTAATAGTCCTACAGTAAGAAGTATAAGAATCGCCTGCATGGAGCGTGAGATAGTAGTAATAATTCCATTTTCAATGAAGCTCCACTTATAGCCGTTGGCTACAGCAACTATAGTTGCAACCACCGCAGTCATAATAATAGGGATGTGTACCCAGCCGTCAAGGCTCAAAATCGTGAAAGATAATGCTATGACAAGAAATACCAATACCAGTAAAACTTGCCAGATGGGGATAGTTTTTTGATTTTCCATTGTTGACCTCCTCATAATAATTTTTATGATTAAAATAACCTGAAAATTGTTTTCCAATGGCTGAAAATTCAAAATTCTCAAACACTTTCATACATGTCTGAAAACCTGGACCAGAGAATTATTCGCCACAGGAGACAATGCCTGAGTTATTTTAGTCCAATAAAGCTATAATATATAACAATAATTCATAGAAGTCATTATATAATTATAAAAGCAATATCGGTGCCAAAATCTTTCAAAGAGAGAATACTATAGAATAAGGGCTTGGCCGTTTTTATGAACCAAAAATGAAACAAAATGGCAAAAAAGTCTTTGCATTTTATAATCACATGAAATAATGAAAATTAATATATAGTTTTTCCCAAAAAAGACAAAGACAGCTGTACGGCTAATTCACCTGTTCTGTTTTTATCATCTAATATAGGGTTTAGCTCGACGATTTCAGCCGATAAAAGGTGATTACTTTCAGCGATCATTTCGGCTGTCAAATGGGCCTCTCTGATGGTCAATCCGCCATAAACGGGAGTGCCTACACCGGGAGCTTCATTTGGGGTTATGGCATCCATGTCAAAACTTGCGTGAAAACCTTTTGTTCCATCTGATGCAATATCAAGCGCCATTTTCATGACACTTTTCATACCATATTTATCAATGTCAGCCATAGTAAAGACATGAGCACCGCTTTTTTTCAGCATTTCTTTCTCTTCGTGGTCAATGGACCTGATTCCGATAAGAACTGTATTATTGGGATTTACAAAAGGAATAGAGTCAGGCTTAAAGATCGCCATTTCTTTTGGACCATATCCTGTTATAGCTGACAGAGACATACCATGAAGATTTCCTGATGGCGTTGTTTTTTCATTATTAAAATCTCCATGAGCATCGATCCAGATAAGACCTATATTTTTATATATGCTTTGGACACCTAAAACGGAACCTACTGCTATACTGTGGTCTCCGCCTAAAACCAGAGGAAAATGACCATCTAAAAGACTGGCTCGAACTTTTTCATATAATTCCTCATTGGCTTTTGTAATGATGTGAATATTTTTAAGTCGGGGATTCAATGATTGTGTATCTGTTGATAATGGATTTGTTGTAATATCACCTTTATCCAAGCATTTATAACCGAGGGTTTCTATTTTTTCTATAATATCGGCATAACGAATAGCACTTGGCCCCATATCAACACCTCTTCTGCTGGCACCAAGATCGATTTGCACACCGATTATATCCACAATACGGGAATGTACATGATTCATAATTATTCCGACTCCTTTTAATAATATTGCAGGATTTGTTAGCTGTCTGAATCAATAATTACAATATCAAGTTATATTATTTACTATTATATTATAACGTTATTCTTCTTTAAAATAAATAGTTTTTAAGAATTACCAGTCTCGTGTTTTGTACTAAAATATATTATAGTATTAATCCTGAGTATTGATTTTGAATTTTCCTTCCATTATATATTATAAAATTATATATTATAAATAAATCATCTTAAATCGGAGGAAGTTTCATATTTTTGATTCTTTATGAATAAATTTTGAAAAAAAACAAAAAATCTTATTGACTTCATTATGTTTGTCTGTTAAGATATCATTCGTGCCTGAAAAACAACAATGAGAAATATGTTGAAAAAAATAAAAAAAGTTGTTGACAGAGCGAAGGATACATGATATATTATTAGATGTCGCCGCTT
>JAENZQ010000086.1 GCA_016841185.1 Anaerovorax odorimutans | reverse complement strand
GCGACCTCCCCCGGGTCGTGGACGTGAACCCCCGGCCCACCACCTCCATCGTCGGTATCGCAAAGGTGATGCGAGAAGAGCTGGCGGACCTGATCTTGAGGGCGAGGTTCAGCAGCCTGCCGGAGAGGGTGACGGTGGAGGGGAGGTGCGAGTTCAGGAAGGGGGAGATGGAGATTTTCGGCGATTAGGTCTCGGCCACATTTTCGTCATCGTTTGACCAAAATGTTTTGAGGTCATCCAAAAGTTCGTTTAAAGACTTATTCAATGCCTCAGGAGATTCCGTTACAACGATATGTACGCCCTTTAACTTTGTATCTCTTTTTACACTATCTGTCAGCATAATGACCCGATGGGTCGATGACGTATCTGCGACTTCTTCAGCAATTTGGCTGAGATAGGTATAATTATCAATAAACATCAACTGTTTTGATAGATCTTGATTGGTAAGAACATGGCTATCTCTAAGAGCGGAGCGTTGATGATCACTTAAAAATGAAAAATACATATTGTTATCTTTAAGGGTTTTATATTGCTTATGCGTATTTGGATATAAATATAAAATTATATTCTTTATACGTAAATGTAAGACCCTTTTTAGGGCACCAGTTTGACTCATTAAATTATTTATAAGTTTCTCAGTTTCCTCCCTTGATTTCCTATATAGATTTGCCTGACTTGTCAGCGTCATATAATCGTTACAGTATGTATTAATCACATTAAGATAATCGTCGCCCAAGGCGCGAAGAAGTTCTCTTTTAGAATCACTTGACAAATTAAGTAAATCCTCATTATCCAGCTCGTATTCTCCAATTGCCTTTTTTAGAGCATTAATTATTGATAAACTGTATCTTGTATATTCTATGAAATTGTGTATAAATCTCCGTTCAAACTCAGTTGCTTCATTTAAGTGCGGAGGCGGATTATTAGGGATATCACCAATATATTTATAAATCTGCACAAAATATTGTTGGTTTTCTGTTTTTGGTGGCGTTTTAGGATGTACCTGTTTTCGCCCTTCAAGTTGAAATGCTCCAAGGCGATATAAAAATGCATTAAAGTCACGCACTATTTCTGACTCGGAATCATCCCCCAAAGGATTATCAAAAGTACTTCCATCGTAACTTGAATATGTCACATTTGCATGGATAAACAGAGCTTTGATCAAATTCTCGTTGTCGGACCATCTTGAGTGTCCTTCTATCTTGTATTTTTCCTCAAATAATATTGTTATTATTTTATGAAATCTCGCTTTTTTAATGTCTTCATCTGACAACGTGAGTTCTATTATCGGCCTATTTTGATCATCGAAGCCGGTTATTCTATCCTTTATGTATTTCTTAATATCATAAAAATCATTCTTCGAGTCAAAGCATAAGGCCCTTTCTAAGGTTTCTATCTGATCTGCACTCCCTTCTTCAATTTCATCTATGATACCATCAATAAAACCTCTCAAATCTGGCCAAAGAGGGCGAGGAATAAAATATTTGGATGTAAAATAAGTATAATTTTTATTTCTATATAGGTTTGCATTAGCTTTTCCAGTATTTGTAGAGCCTATATTAAATATTTCCTCTCCGCCAATAAATATGAATATCGCATCAGATAGCGTGAAAAAATTCTTAAAATAATTAAGTATCTTATCTATGTGCTTAATATCTAATTTATCTAGTTCATCTATTACATATATAAGCTTCTTCCCACTATTTGTAATAGTTCCATGGTACGTGTTTAGCTGGCCAGGCTTGATCTCATTATCTGTAGAGTATTTAGTCCC
>JAENZQ010000085.1 GCA_016841185.1 Anaerovorax odorimutans | reverse complement strand
TGTTGTACGATGTTTCACATGGAAGTTGGTAAATTCTCTGAACAATTAATATGTATTCGGCTTATCTAATACCCAAGGTAAATATGCTGATATTTCCATTTGAACACTTGGTTTTGGAAAATTTTCACTTATAAGTGCACACTCACCTTGAAATGCAACCTTAAAGTTCTCTCCAATACTAATCATATTATTTTCAGCTAATTGACTTGTAGTAGTTTCTTCTGTTTTCTGTATCAGTTTCCATGGTGACTCACCCGTTATAATTCTTCCAGATATATGATAAAATCCACCATAATATAAAATATCATCTTCAGAATAATTAACATATACCTCTGCAGGTTTCTTAATATCAACACCAATTCTTTCGAATAATTTTTTCGTTTCCTCTGAAACTCGTTCAACAGCTTTTTCATAGTTATTACATCCATCACAATTACAACCTTCAGGCACACATATTTCATTATTATAAAAATTTTTATTCTCTTCTACATTAATGTCTAAAATATATTCACCTAAAATCAATCTCATATCATCTTACTCCTTGATTATTCTTACTGAAGTTTACCCCTCTATAGTGTGGAATATCGTATAACTGGCGGCGGCTTCACCGACGCCCCTGAACCTTAGTGCTTGCACTTGGTGAAGACGGTGCCGTCCAGACTTGGCTTAGGCCCGGCAATATGGGCCGGAGCGTCCAAAAGGAGCGGAGCCGGGAACCCTGCTGCTAAACGCCGTAACCGCCACCCCATAAACAACCATGGAGGGCGTCGGTCTTTTTTATTTTGTATTCAATTCCATGTGTGACCTAAATTTCATAGATTGCTCACTTTTTTAAGAACCCTCTTAACCCTTGCTTGTTGAGATTGAGTCAAATCGTCAAGACGTTTCTCCAAAACTCTTTGGAATTCTATTTTGTTCTCAGAATTCGCAATGACCATACTACGCTCCGAATGTTGAGCAACTTTTCGTGGGCTACAAGTTTCAAGATGTTTCAATAAAAATGGTAGAGCTTTAGCTTCATATTCTTTCTTCGCCGAACCAATCTTTGACAAGACAGATATTCCATTATCTACAGTAATTACAGAACCATTTTTTATAACATCAAATATCAAATCGATATTTTGATAAATCTTGTCCGGATTAATATTTGCAATGGTTGACAAAGCGGTCATTCCGCCCCAAATAAGCCTGTTGTTTTTACTATTCAATAACTTTATAAAATCATCAACATAGGATGCAATTAGTTCGGGTTGAGCTTCCCCGATTTCATATAGAACTTTAATACTATCATTCTTAATTGCAGTACTTCCATTAAAAAGGCATTGGACTAATTCTTTTATACTATCTCCGTCTTTTGACCGGCAGAGTTCCTTTGCTAGTTCTTGGTTTGGGATTTCATCATTTCGGCCTAAAGAACAAGCTAACTTATCAATTACCGACATTTATAACCCTCCTTCTTTTTCAGCGCGGCACGATGCCGCGCTTGGCTTAAATTAGCGATTATGGCGCACTAACGTCTGGCACTCGCGACGTCCGCCAGCCTTAAGGCGATGGCCAAGCCCCTAGCTAGCTCTTAGCTTGGGCTTGGGCGAGCCGGCCGCTGCCGCGGTTAGGCTAGGGGATGTGGCGCGCCCGCCCGTGAGAACCGCTCTCCGCGCCCTCGCAGAAACGTAGTGTTACCTGCCGTTGTCTTGATAATTGCAACATCATCGATGTATTTCTTATCGCCTTCTATATGACTTTCTAAAACTTGAAGTAATACAAATCTATCAGGAT
>JAENZQ010000084.1 GCA_016841185.1 Anaerovorax odorimutans | reverse complement strand
TTCTTGAAGTATAGCATTTCAATAACTTCGGTATATTATGATCTTTGTAACCGACATCAACTTTGGCTGATACTGTGTATAGCTCTTTATCAACTTCTCCATTTGAAAATGACGTTATATTTTCCTTAACTTCGCTACTCAAGGATGATAATTTTACTTTGTAGTCCAAATGTTCAGTCAATTCCTTTAATGCTTTATTTCTATTAGAGGTTTCGAACATTTGTATCTTCCCTTTCTGAGGATAAAGCATGTCAAGAGCTTTTTTGAAATCCTTTTTATCCAGAGCTGAATAATAGCCTTCGGCCACTTGTAAAATGGAAGATTTGTCATTTACAGTTACAGTATATTGTTCATTGCACCCTATGGCAATAATCATTAAAAAAACTATCAATACAAGTACAATATACTTTTGCAATGTACCGCCTCCCTAATTAAAAATAACCAAAATACCAAACACAACTAATTTCCTATATAATCTTGATGATTTTGAAAAATATATATTTTACCTTTTAAACCATTAATTCTTGTACTGCATATTATCCTACTAATATGAACTAATACACACCCAAATTATATGCTTTAACAATACGCGGCAGGACGCCGCACCCATTGCGTGTGGTTTTGGAGAACGTTTTGCACTCGCGACGTCCGCCAGCCTTAGATAACTCCTATCTTAGGCTGGTGGATGTGGGCAGGATAACATCTTGATGATACTCCAAAGCCTTTCCCCCTGCTGTGCCCCCTGCGCGAGTGCTTTGTTCTCCGAAGCCACACGTCCCTTAACTCAGAGTGCGACAGGACGTCGCACCCCTAGATTAATCTCTTTAACCTCTATTGCATCATATAATAATGCGTCTTACTTATATTCTCTTACTAATAATTCACAAAAATGCTGAATGGGACGTACAGCTTCTCCAATCTGTTAATTCTGTTCTATTTCCATAATGAGTTCTTTAAAATATGCTCCGATTTCAACCATACGCTCATTAGTTAATTCGATTACTTCTTCGCTATGCTCAAGGAATTCTTCCATACCTAATTCAGCATAGTTTGGAGCAGGTTTAAATTTCTTATCGATAATTTCATTTGTGACAAGATCCATTTTGAAAAATACAAAAGGACCATCAAGAGTACCAGTGACAGATCCCGTAGCTTTAGTTATACCGAAGGTCAAAGCATTCTCATCTGTGCGTATTGAAACGCCGCCCTCATTTGTTGTGCCAAATTCTTCAAATACTTTCAATCCAGCAATATACATGCTCCTGTCTTGATAGTTGTAGCATAGATACTCTGCAGTTTCACCGTCAATTAC
This sequence comes from Anaerovorax odorimutans, assembly GCA_016841185.1. GTDB lineage: Bacteria > Bacillota > Clostridia > Peptostreptococcales > JAAYPU01 > JAENZQ01. The sequence goes on along the minus strand of JAENZQ010000084.1, from coordinate 474 downwards.
TTCATAATCGCCTTTGTATGAAGAACTCTCTTCAACAGTAGGTTCTGGATTCGTTTCAATCACTCCAGGGGTTACTTCTGATTCGCTAACAGGCTCATATTGTTCCCCACATCCTACCAATGCAAGACACCCGAAAACCAGTATATAACTTAATAATAAGATCACTTTTCTTTTCATTGAAATCCCTTTCTTCATTTTAAATTTCTTATTAATTAATACGTATAATTCTATTAATATGAACCAATACACACCCAAATTATATGCTTCAACAATTCGCGGCAGGACGCCGCGTCCATTGCGTGTGGTTTTGGAGAACGTCTGTAACCACGAACATAAAAAGTTCGGGAATACCGGAAATTACCCAGTTTAGGCGAACCTTTTGTTCGGGAATGCCGGTCTATAGATGACGTTACTTATTCTTCTATACCCTGAATAATTCTATCTAAAGGACTATGAATACGCGTAATATCTTTT
>JAENZQ010000083.1 GCA_016841185.1 Anaerovorax odorimutans | reverse complement strand
ATTATTATTTTTGTAGCCGTTACATTATGCTTAAATTTATTAATGGCATTTCGAACATAAAAAGCCCGCTTCACATTGAAACGGGCTTTTTTGTCCCTATGGCTGAAGAGCTTTGAAGAACAGCTTTTTTACTTTCTTTTTTGGAACGATACTTATCGCTTTCTACTATGCATTACCCTGAATCTTTCTTCTCTTAAGGATAACCCGGCATATACTCAACACTTTATCGTTCTTTCAAACATCACCTTAGCATAATTCTCAATATCATCAGGCACCAACATATTGTATTTCTGTTTTACCGCAACGAAATATTCGCTAATTAGCTCTTTACTGATAATTCGATTGGAATGTGCCTCAGCAGGAAGATCCCCCCGTGTTTTTAACCACGGCATTTCAGAGTGGGTAAAGCACTCCAGTATCTTTCCGCTATAACAGCAAAAGTACTGAATAACACTGTCAATAACAGCCTTCTCGGAATCCGTTAAAACAGATACATCAAAATCAATTTCGCCTTCTATAGGATCAAACCGATAATTGGAATATCGATTGTAAATATCCCTGTAAACCGGTCCATGCACCCAGGCTTCACAATCATCATTAAAAAGAAAAGTACCCATGAACGCATAATATAAGCCCTGAACATAATAAATAGCCTTTTGCAATGCTAACGGTGTAATATCCTCACATTGGAATAACAGGTATCCTATTACCTCATCGACCTTTGATTGAGCTGTGTTTAGTTGACCAATTAATGCCATTGTCGACCGTTTGCTTTTTTCATAGGCTGTTAAGGATTTTAGGTTACCTTTGTTTTCCTCTAGTATCGACAAATAAAACTCCGGTTCATTATAAATCCTCTGCAAAGTGTCTGAATACTGTTTAGTGGGCATATCCCCATCACAGTACCGGGAAAAGGTCATCTCTCCCCAATTTAAAAGTAATGACAATGGACGTTTCCCGATATTGTACTTTTGTGGTATTTCAAGGATGTTCTCAAGTGAAATAATATTGTTCTCCTGCCGATAAGCATCATATAAAGCTTTTAAATTCCCATCTTCAAGTTCAGCGACATAACTTTCCGCATTGCACTCAGAGCAAAACGCTTTCTTTCCGGTATAAGCATATTCTTCGCCTTTTAAGGTGTTTTTCATTTCAACACTTTTAACATAATAGGCCGTATCTTTTCTGCAGGTTTCACAAAAAGTTATTTTTTCCTTCATAATGCTTCCTCCTTTTATTTGCGAGCATTATCTGAATAAGTAATCAATCGGATTGTTACACTTATGAAACGATATTACAATAACTCTCTTTCCTGAAGATATATCAATAATATTGAACTTGGTATAAATATCAACCAATTCCTCTGCACCCCTGAAATTAAACAACATAACCTGCCGGCAAAATACATACAAGGTTTCATGTTCAAAGCCCAGATTGATGTTCTGCAGCGTATGACAGAAATCCTCCGGTTCAGTTCCTAAAAGAATTTCTCTCTGCTTTTTACTGGTTAAATTATATTCATTAATAAAATCAATGTTTTCCTGCCTGTTTTTATTTTTTGAAATAACATAGCGCTTTTCTCTGACACAATCTTTTATTGTGTTCAAAACAGAACAAATCTGCTCTTTTATATAGTTTTGATTATAATGCTGGTTCATTGCACCACCTCTCGATGATACAATGATACTATATTATATGCGTTATGTCAATTTTTATGTATTAATTAATGCATTTTATGAAATGTAAGGCCGCTTCGGGCTATAAGATCTTTTTTTGAGCATTTTGCCATAAAAAAGTGCACCCCGAATATTAGATTT
>JAENZQ010000082.1 GCA_016841185.1 Anaerovorax odorimutans | reverse complement strand
CCGCCGCGTCCTGCGGCGGAGTGATAGTAAGTCACGATGGCATGGTTTATTGAAAAGAAATTGCATAACTGGTAGAATAAAACTAAGGAGATGATATAAATGCCATTGATTTCACAGTTTTACGGGATATTAATTTACCTTTATAGAGAATTAAATACCCAGCATAAGATGCCACATATTCATGCTCAATATGGTGAGCATGAAATGTCAGTTTCATTCGATGGCGATATTATAGCGGGCTCTTTGCCTACGAAGCAACGGAAATTAGTTGAAGCTTGGATAGTCTTACATGAAGATGAATTAAGAGCGGCATGGAAGGTCTATAATGAGAGCGGAGAAATTATCAAGATCAAGGGATTGGAGTGATTTGAAATGCGTCCCCGTGCTATTGATGTAAAACCTTTAAAAGACTATAAATTGCTTATAACGTTTGGCAACAATGAAAAGAGAATTTTTGATGTCAAACCCTATTTAGACTTGAAACCATTCGACCAATTAAAAAACGAAGGGTTGTTCAATACGGTTCGCATTGGGGGATTATCAGTTGAATGGATAACCGGACAAGATATATGCCCAGATGAATTATACTATAATAGTATTCTTATAAATTGATTAAAACCACAGTCATATCAACGTATACACATATCTTTCTTGCTAGCTTCAATCATTTAGATAAAAAAGTAATGAAAGGGACCGGCTTCCTGCCGGTCTCTGAGTATCGGGGCCTCCCACGTTACATAACAAAGCATCTGCACAAGGGTGCGGATGAGCCAAGTCATGAAGAAAGGCTCCGGGAAAGAGCACGAAGTTTGCCGCACCACACCGTTTCGCCGGGTGACAAGCACCGCCAGGGAGAAGGGCTCTGCGGGTCCGGCTCAACGGCGTCGCAGATGCCTGACGTTCTCCAAAACCACACGCAATGGACGCGGCGTCCTGCCGCGAATTGTAAAAGCATATGATTTGGGTGTGTATTGGTTCATATTACTAGGATATTGCGAAGTAAGTTCATTTATATTTTGTGGAGGTTATCGTATGAAAATACAGTTAAAAAATGAAATGGAAACTCTGATAATCCCTCTTTACGGGAAAGCTAAGATGAGCGAAATGGGAGTTTTTAAAGATTCATATGCCGAAGCAGCGATCAACAAACTTGACTACGATTATTCAAGGCTGAAAATCCAGAATAAAACACAGGTCATGCTTGCAATGCGCGCAGCAATTATCGACGGCTTTACCAAGGATTTTATTAGCGAAAATCCAAATTGCTTGGTTTTGCATCTAGGTTGTGGACTTGATGCACGATTTATGCGTCTTGGACTTCACATTAAAAAGTGGTACGACTTAGATTTCCCTGAAGTTATTGACATAAAAAAGCAATTGTATCGTGAAACAGAAAACTATAAATACATTTCTTCTTCTGTTACAGATTTTAGATGGATAGATAGCATAGAAGTAATTGAAGATAAGGTGCTTGTTATTGCAGAGGGGTTGCTTATGTATCTTTCCGAAAGCGAGATAAAAGCACTTTTCGGAACACTCAAATTGAAGTTTGAGAGCTATACAATAATGTTTGATGCATATTCCAAACTGACTGCAAAAAGTTCGAAGAATCATCCTTCCTTGAAAAAAACCGGTGCAACGGTTAAATGGGGAGTTGATGATCTACGGGAAATAGAAGGTTACACCGAAACAGTGAGACATTTGAAAACGCTATATTTGACTGACAAAAACGTAATTGAAATGCTACCAAAGAACTATCGGATAATGTTTATGCTTGCAGGTCTTTTTAAAAGCGCCAGGGAGGCACATCGGGTTTTTGTTATGAACGTT
>JAENZQ010000009.1:99817-114046 GCA_016841185.1 Anaerovorax odorimutans | reverse complement strand
CATGTTCGCTTGAAAGCAGCAACGCAGAAATTCGGAGATTTTCAACAGTCTGAGAGGCTCCATAGGAGCCTCTCTCTTATCCTTAGCCGATCATTTCTTTAACCTGTGCAACATCTTTATCGCCTCTTCCGGATAAATTGACGACAATTATATTATCCTGTGGTAAATCCTTTGCCATTTTTATTGTATGGGCAATGGCATGAGCACTTTCCAAAGCAGGAATAATCCCTTCCGTTTTTGAAAGTTCCTGAAAAGCATCCAATGCCTCGGCATCTGTTGCCGTAACATATTCTCCTCTTCCTGTTTCTTTGTAAAAACTATGCTCCGGTCCTACCCCAGGGTAATCCAAGCCTGCGGCAATTGAATAAACGGGAAGCGGTTCTCCGGAATCGTCTTGTAGATTATAACACTTAAATCCGTGGATCACTCCTACTTCACCCTTTGTTAAGGTAGCTGCATGATCCGGTGTATCTAATCCTTTTCCGGCAGGTTCTACGCCAATGATTTTTACATCCTTATCATCATAAAATGGATGGAAAAGACCTATTGCATTGCTTCCTCCCCCAACACAGGCGATAAGATAATCCGGCAGTCTACCTTCCTGCTCCATAATTTGAGACTTTGCTTCTTTTCCAATAATACTCTGGAATTCTCGTACCATAATTGGATATGGATGAGGTCCTACTGCAGAACCTAAAAGGTAAAATGTATTATCCGCATTTACAACAAAATCCTCTAATGCTGCATCTACTGCATCTTTTAATGTTTTGGTTCCGGTTTTCACAGCTACTACTTTGGCTCCGAGAAGTTCCATCCTGAATACATTGAGAGCCTGTCTGTGTGTATCGATTTCACCCATATAGATGGTACAGTCCATTCCAAACATAGCACATACGGTTGCAGTTGCAACGCCATGCTGCCCTGCACCGGTTTCAGCTATAATGCGTTTTTTTCCCATTCTTTTAGCCAACAGCACTTGACCAATCGCATTATTTATTTTATGTGCGCCTGTATGGTTCAAGTCCTCTCTTTTTAAATAAATTTTTGCTCCTCCAAGTTTGTTGGTCAACTTTTCGGCATAATATAATGGATTTGGCCTTCCTGTATATTGTCTGTGATAGTACGCCAGTTCTTCCTGAAAATCCGGATCTTCAATATACTTATAGAAATTTTCTGCCACTTCCTCCAAAACCGCATTCAATTGCTCTGGTACATAAGACCCTCCAAATTGTCCAAAAAATTCTTTTCTGTTCATTCCTTTTCCTCCTTATTATTTAAGTAACCAGTGCGATTTCATTTCTGTTTCTTTCTGAAAATGGTTTTAAAAAACAAAAAGCCTCTATACGCAAAGCATATAGAGGACGAATATTCGTGGTGCCACCTCATTTTGGTAGTAAAAACCATCTCATTTCAGATACGGGAAATACAATCCGATATCCTATCTCTGTAACGGGAGATTCCCGGGTTCCCTACTGGATTTCAGTTCCCACTCGTAAGCCCATTCTGCATACTCTTTGATACCGCATTCCCACCAAATATCGGCTCTCTTTGATCTTAGAATCATACATACTACTCTTACTCATCGCTTTTCAGATTACTTATTTCATTTTATTTATTTTAATAGATTGTGACATCTATTGTCAATACTTTTGTTTATATTTTCAACATAAAAAATTTAACATATGTCTATTATTTGATTTCTTTCCTTTTCTCAAGAAAAATTGACTGACCTGATTCATCTAATCTGAAGGAGAAGAGGATTTCTTTGCCAACCTGTCCAATATCAGTTTGTACCCGTCTGCGCCGTAAACCAAACACCGGTTCACCCTGCTTATTGTCGCCGTGCTGGCATGGGTTATCTTCTCAATATCCGTATAGGTTTTGTTTTCCTGTAGTAGTTTTGCAACTTTTAATCTCTGAGATATGGCCTGCACTTCCTTAATGGTACATATATCTTCGAAAAATCTGTAGCATTCTTCCATATCCTTCAGTTCCAATATAGCTTCAAACAATTCATCTGCCAACTGACTTTTTATCTTAGATTCAATCCCCATCATACACCTCGTAAAATCTTTTATCACTTTAAAGTAATGATGTATTCATTATACCTACCACAGCCTTACATGTCAAATATTAAGAGAATGCCTCCAGAACCTTAAAAATCGTCTCCTCTTTATAACCTTTTGATAAAAGAAATCTTCCTATTCTCGCCTTTGTCTTTTCATTCCATGGCTCACTTGCATACTTCTTTTTTGCCATTTCAAGGGCTTGGATATAAGCCTTATCATCTTGCAGATGCTTTTGAATATATCTTTCAATGATACTGTTATCAATTCCTTTACTTTCTAAATCAAACCTTATTTTCAGCTCACCAAACCCCTTTCTTAAAGCTTCCATTATGTAATGTTCCGCATAAAACCGGTCATCTGCAAAACCATAATCTTTAACAAAACCAATGACCTTATCATACACAGATCTTTCAAAACCCTTTTTCTCCAGATACGAGCTTATTTCTGACAGCGAACGGTTTCTGGTCTTAAGATACTTTAATGCTGCTTCTTTGGCATTGATATAATCTGATTCTTCTTCTGCTTCTTTTAGTGTGGATTCTTCCAATATTTTGCCTGCCTCAAATCTATACTTGATTAAAATCTCTTCATGAATTTCTAATTTTTCACCACTTCCGAAGAAAACATTAAAAACTCTTTTTGATCGTGATTTCTTTTCTATTCTTTCAATTTCCGGCACAGTATTACCAACCCCTTCAATGATTTTTAGTTACATCAGTCTTCTTATACTATATTATAATAATAACTTTTTGAAAAATAAACCATCTAAATAAGTAGTAAACCAAATGGCATTTTCATAAATCATGCATGAAACACTTTAAAGAACACATCCTAACTCTTAGAAGACAGGCAAAATCTATATAGACTCAAAATTTTGTATCATCACGCCAATCATGTTATAATAAAATAAAATATTATTTGAATTTTCTGATTATTCGAAAGGAGTTGATTTCATGAATGTACCTAATATTCATGTGGGGGAGAAAAATACCGTCCAGAAACTTGTTGAACCTAATGATACTGCTGCAAACTTCGGGACAGGAGACTTGGAAACGCTGTTTGCAACACCCGTACTTGTGGCTATGATGCTGGACGCCGCCGTTCACCTGATAGATAAAAACCTCCCTGAAGGCTATATTTCAGTAGGCAGGATGTCTTCAGTCACTCATGAAAAAGCAACAGTTCTGGGAGAAACCGTTACAGTGGAAGTTAAGATTTCTCAATTCGACGGCAGCAAGGTATCCTTTGAAATGATTGCTTTTGATGAAATCGGACCCATTGGATTCGGAAGCCATGAAAGAATTATTGTAAATAAAAAGAAGCTGTTGGAAGGTGCTAAAAAAAGAGCCTCAAAATTGGAAAATCATGATTTTTAGATCTAAATGAAAAAATGAGAATACGGGACAAGGGGACGTTTCTTCGTTTGTCTTGTTGAAACACAAACAAAGAAACCCCCTTCCTCCAGCGAAATATCCCCTGCGAAAGGTATGATTCAGGATGAAGAAAATATTGGCATATTCAATCTTTGTAATTCTCTATATAATGGTTACATTCTTCGGACTGGGTCCTGTTCTCTTTGCAGACGGTACTACAACCGAAAGAATATATACTCTGATAATCGTTATTATCTTATATGTTTTTATAACTTTTGCTTTTAAGAGGTTATTTAAAAGAAAAAAGCGATAATAAATTATTCATAGAGGTGGTTCCTGGTCATTTGCAGCTTGTTGTTAAGACCTTTAGAAAAAATCATTTGATGGACATCCAGTCCACTGACTCTGAAAGAAGCCGCACAGGAATTTAAATATAATCGCCACATTCTTACGAATCTTTCACCATATTTTTTTGTAACATCTTCAATATTTTTTTCAAAGTTTTCAGCCCAGCAATCCAGAGTCTTTGCATAATGCAGTCGTAAACTTTCTACATCTATTAAATGAAAATCATATTCCGGCAAAAGCCAGATTAATTCACGAATAGAAGGGATATAGCCTCCCGGAAAAATATATTTTCGAATCCACTTGTTGGGAGTGGATTCAATTTGACCGGTAATGCAATGCAACACGGATAACCCGCCTTTATTCAAAAGCTTCTTAACGGTTTCCATATAAACAGGCAAATTGGCTTTTCCCACATGCTCTACCATTCCCACACTTACTACCTTATCATACTTTTTTCCTTCTTCTGCCACTTCTCTGTAATCTTTCAATTTCACTTGGACCTGATGAGTTAAATTGAACTCCTCGATTCTTTCATTTGTTTTTGCATACTGATCCTCACTTAAAGTGATTCCCGTTGCATCTACACCATATTGCTGAGCAGCCCGAATGATCAACCATCCCCATCCGCTTCCGATGTCCAATAATTTCTCTCCTTTTTTCAGCTGTAATTTTTTAAGCACATAATCAATTTTCTGTAATTGCGCCTCATTTAACGAATCGTCCTGTGAGCGAAAATAAGCACAAGAGTAACTCATAGTATCATCCAACCATAAAGCATAAAAATCATTGCCCAAATCATAGTGATACTGAACATCCTTTTGCTGTTTTGACAATGAAGTAGATGCATTTTCTCTTGATAGAAGTTTTTTAATACCTGATACCTTTTTTTTAGAAAAGGGAGGATTGCATTCATAAAACGTCTCAATAACATCTTGAATATTGCCCTCAATTTCAACAACTTCATTCATATAAGCCTCACCAAAAGCAAGGGTCGGGTCTTTTATGATCTCTTTTCTCGGAATCATATCTCTAAAAATAATTTTAAACTCCGGACTGCCTTCTCCATATTTTTCACTGGTCCCATCCCAATAATCAATAACAAAAGACCGATTATTACTTGCCTGAAAGAACTTATGTACCATCAGTCTTTCCAAAACTTATTCCTCCTTCACTGCAGATTTTTATTATTACAACTTTATTATAACATAGTTATGTTATAATAATCCTGAAATCCCTTAATCTACCCTTTCCATTTAACATTAATTTATATAGAATACAAAAAATAGAAACGGCAGGGACGGTTCTTTTTGTTTACCGTAAGCAATTGAGTAAACAAAAAGAACCGTCCCTACCGTTTCAGATAATCATTACCCCGATGATGCCTCCCAAAACCGTAAGGGATATTGGCCCAATTTTAAAACGGACTGCAAGAAAAATGGTTACGGCAAAAATAATCACGGAAGGTAAATGAATATATTTCAGCGGATCATTTAACATTTGTTGACTGAAAAATCCTTCATCTACTATAGACGATTGGGCTAAAAAGATCACAGCAGAAGCCAATAACCCAATAGTAGCAGGACGAATTCCGGATAATACACCCTGAACAATTTTATTGTATCTGAATTTATTTAAAAACTTTGCAATCAAAATAACAATCAGAAATGACGGTAATGAAACACCCACAGTTGCCACGACAGCCCCCGGTATTCCTGCATAATTCTGCCCTACATATGTAGCTGCATTGACCGCAATGGGTCCGGGTGTCATCTGAGATAACGCAACAAGATTTGAAAATTCCCGAGCCGGCATAATATTGAAAATCTGTATTTCCTGAAAAATCAGAGGCAGCATGACAAGACCCCCACCGAAACTGAAAAGACCGATTTTAAAGAAAATATAAAAAAGCGTTAGATAATACTGCATTTACTCTTCTCTCCTCTTCAGAAAATGAATAGCAATACCGGCTATTCCCCCAAATATAATACCCCAAACTGCACTTATATTCATAATAACAATAATCACAAATACAATTGCGGCAATAAAATAAGCTTGCTTTTCCTTTAAAATCACTTTCCCCATTCTGACCGCGGTCATCAGTACCAGTGCCGCAGTAGCAGCTCTGATACCGCTGAATATTTTTTCCACATAAACATTGTCTTCTAAACCGGATAAAAATGATAATATCAGTAAAATCGAAAATAAAGCGGGCAAAATAGTTCCTAAGGCTGCAAAAAAAGCCCCGGCAATTCCGGACACTTTATTTCCCACGAAAATGGACGAATTAATTGCAATAACTCCGGGTACCGATTGGGCAACGGCCAGATATTCTATCATTTCTTCTTCTTTGACCCATTTCTGACGGTCCACCACTTCCTTCTGAATAAGGGGGATCATGGCGATCCCCCCTCCAAAGGTGGAACATCCGATTTTTAAAAATACAAAAAATAACCTCCAATAGTTTGAAATTTCTCCCATCGCTGCCTCCTCTAATAAAATAGCTTTTTCAATGATATAATGATTCATTCTGTATTAAACAAATTATACTATAAAAATGTTAAAAAGCCGAGAGGATACTCTCGGCTGATGATTTTACTTGTTTTTTTTAATAAAAAGTAAATTTGACTCTGCTTCCCGACTCATACAATTTGACCAACTTCTCCTTTTCATCCGTATCATAGAAATATCCCTCAATATCCGCATCTTTAAAGTATTTGTCATCTTTAATAAAGTCATACACTTCTTCCATAAAGTCTTCTATATCACCTTCATCCAAATCATCCCATTCATCATCATAATCACCCAGATCAATATCAATATAAAAGGTAATATCATCTTCATCGCCGGTCAAATCAATACTTAAATCATCCAGGTCGATATTATCTAATTCCCCAAAATCCTCATCATAAAGCGCATCATTTATATCGTCCTCCAGATCATCGATATCACCGCTTGATGAACCTTCTATATCCACATCCTCATCGTATTCGCATTCAAATTCTACAAACTTGTCGGAACCTTCCTTGATATATCCGGTGACATCCACATCTTCGAACTCATCAAAAATATCATCACAGATATCCTGTAAAAAGTTCTTTTGCCTACTTGAAGACAAATCATCCCAATCATCTTCATCAGCAGAGATTTTTACCGTAATCTCATCCTTTTTCTTAGTTAGTTTTATGCTGAAATCTACACCTTTGTATTCTTCATAATCTTCATTTAAGTCATCTTCAAGCTTATCCAGATCGCCGCCTTCCAAATGACTCTTAAGCTGAAGAATCTCCGCTTCTTTTAATGCCAATTGTGTTTTTAAATCATTCAGTTCCCCTGAATCCGTAATATAAACGGTCTTTAATGCATCGTTCCACTGAATATTTTTACCGAAAAGTTCACCTGCATTTCTTAACGGAATATATGTAGTGCCATTGATTACAACAGTATTAAGTTGGTTGGTCACGTCATTATTATTATAATTGATTTTGTTGGATCCAACCCAGACGTCAAGAGTTTGTTTGATGCCCAGCTGAACTTCCTGCCCCATGGTCACAAAGGACATCAGGATAAAAATGACCACTATCGTCGGTATTATCACCCTTAATCGTTTTTTCATTATTACTTTACCCCCTAAGTATGAATTTAATATAAAAATATCAACTTCCATATAATATTTAACTTTATAATTAATGATAACATAAGCCTCGACTAAATGACAACCTTACTTGTAATCTTTTGCCATAAAAATAGATTAAAACTCTGTCAAATTATTCTCTATTCCTCAGCTTCCTGGACAATAGGTTCTCCTGCTGCAGCTTTAATTGGCAGCATACTGTCAACTTTCAAAACAACATAAGGATAAGTAATGGCTTGTATGGTCATGCTGCCTTCACTGGGCTTGGTTTCGTTATATACAATAAGTATATTTTCGTCTACGACCTCAACACTGCTGATATGAATCCCATACCCCCCTGTCCGTCTTTCACCAAGACCAATAAAAACAAATTGTGCATCTTCGCCTGCAACAACATGACTCCCGCCTTTTTCCATATTCTGATCGATTATCTCTTTCATTTCTTCGGGAACATTTTCTTCCGCCTGAATGATAGAGTAGTCCACCTCATTGGAAGCTCCGCCGCCAGCATCTTCATTTTGAAAACACCCTGCAAGCAATCCTATATGAGCCACTAAAATAAATATAAGTAGTCTCTTCATTATTATCTCTACCTCCGTTATATCTATTATACATGATTGGACGCAAAAACCTTATTTTTGTTCCGATATCTCAAAAACAATAAAAAGTTTTATTATCTCTTACCCCTTAACGTATAAAAACTCCCCCTTCATTATATCGAAGAGGGAGTTTTAAAATCAATCTGTTTCCTATTCTGCAAAAGCATCGATGGTAATGTCATTCACAGCAGAATTTGGCGATTTATCATACACATTGTTTTTTGAAATGATAAAATCAGCTTGGATCACAGCATTATTTTGACTGTTATTGGTTAGCTGAGCCGAATCTCCGCTTACATCAGGCGTTATAGTAAGGTCTTCAGGATTGATTCCCGTAATCCACACCGCTCCTTGAGCAGTATTTTGCCGGATCTGTTCCAGTATTGCATTCCATGAATCATCCTGCAAAGGACCTCCTGTTACTGTCAGTGTTGTCGATTGCCCTGCTGTAATTGTATCTTGAGTATCGATATCTATGGCTGAAGGTGCTATATTGTCAAAATACAAAACAGATTGTGCTACAGGCCCATTCTCCCCATCATATCCATAGGCCTCAATAACATAAGTACCATTGGTATATTGGATGGAATCAAAGTAAACTTCATTATTCTCATCTGCAATAAATTCTACTGTGTCAAGACTCGAAAATGTTCCATTGTGTTCAGCGTTGAGATAATATTTTACATCTTCCTCCAGCCTATACATACTTACTTTCACATTAATCAAATCATGTTCAGGGTCCGGGCAATCCACTACGATTGTAAGATAATTTACTCTGGAATAGCTACCGTCTTCGGGAGAAACTATAGAAGCTACCAGATTTCCCATATCGATAATATCAAAATACCAAGTATTTATGCTTGAAATACCTGCAAAATCAATTTCATAGATATTGGTAAAAGCACCTTCGTCTATAAGCACCGATACACGAATATCTTGAGGCAAATCATTTAAAGGATCTATGGTTGCCTGAGTTCCATTGATTTGAACACGATCCGTGTCAGAAACATCTATGGCCTCCAGTATTTCTCCAGTATTAGTATTCTTGAGAACAATATTTCCGCTGCCTCTTTGTACATCTTTGTCAAAGGTTATAATCAATGACATATCGACAGGATTATTATTTGAATGCGAAAGTGGGGTGCAGGAATCAATCACTACCTCCGGCGGGAAACTTCCTTCCGGACAGCATACGATACTGATGGTAAGATTCTGATCATTTCCCGTTGAATCGCAATAGGCACTCGATGGAATAATAACTGTAAGTGTCTCATCCTCAATATAGTCAGTTGAATCCGGTAAGTCAAGCTGAATGTATAGGTCGTCATTAGTGCCTAATATATTTATACCCCCTAACGTGATCCCTGCTTCATGCACTGCCGAACCTGTAAGCGTAATATGATTTATGTTCTCCGGAACAAAGTTACCGCCTGTCATTGTTACCAAAAGTTCTTCATTATCCATGGTCGCTTTTGCCCCATAGGTGCCAGGATGATTTGCATCATCCAGCCATTCTATGGTAAGCGCTTCAGGATCATCCACTGCTTGAATGGTCAAATCATTACTTGTGCGTTCCAGGCCGGATTCTAATGCTGTGCCGTCAATTGTTACACTAAAATTTGTAATATCATTATCAAAATCATAACGACTTTGATCGTAGCTGACAGAAATAGTAGCTGTTGTGGCATCATCACGATGGACTGTATAAGTTGCACTTGAAGGAGCATTATTCAATTCAAAATAACTGGTAAGTCCTGTATCCTTAAATTCATCGCCCTCGAGTATCACTGTATAATCACCTGCAAAATTACTCTCTAATAAAGGTACATTCTCGGCAGATAAAATGGCTCCATCCTGTGTAGCTGTACAAATAATATCTGCTGTAAGGGTACCTCCCCCTGTTGAATCGACATAAGCTGAGGTCGGTACATTGACAGTAAGCGTCTTATTCTCATCATAGTCCGTTCCATCCCAATCCAGATATATCTCTAACTGATTCTTACTAATTAAATTCGGTATATTTACAGGATCTTTGGTGATATGTGCATCAGCTACCGCCGAACCTGACAGATAAACATCATTAACTGCCGCCGGGCTGATAAACTGCCCGCCGGTAAGGGTTACTGTAATCCATTCACTATCCATTGTATTCTCTGCTCCGCCATAAGTATCCGACCAGAATAATTGAATCTCCTCATTATCATTTATTGCAGTTATAGGAATAACATTACTGGTAAGGTCTATACCACTCTGAAGTTCTTCCCCTGCAATGGTAATACTGAAGTTACCGATATCTTGATCGAAGTCCGGGGTATACATTAAGTTTTCATCTATTAGAGAGAAGTGTAGTGTTGTCGAATCTCCCCCATAACTACCAACTATAATCCCCTCCGGAGCATTGTTCAATATAATATTCGTCTTGTCTGTAATGCCTGTAATTTCGTTGAAAGCCTCACTCTGAAGTATAGAGGTAAACCATCTTCCATCCAGACTGTCTTCCGTTAACGCTTCACCATCATCGGTAACAAGGAATGCTGCCCTTTCAGGTGTGTCGGCATAACAAGTTATACTGGCTGTAAGTTCTGCATCTCCGGAAGAATCTATATATGCCGCTACCGGTATATGAACATCAAGTACTTTATCAGTTTGATAATCCGTTCCATTCCAATTCAAACATACTCTTATCTTAGTCTGATCGGCAGAGCCTGTAAGTGCAACACTTTCTAAAGAAATGCCGCCTTCTTGTACTGCAGAACCGCTCAAATAAATATCTCCAAAACCTGAAGTAACAAAATTACCATTTGTAATAGTGATCTCAAGTGCTTCATCATCCATTTCCGTTTTTAAACCATTTGTTCCCGGGTCCCCGCTCCAATCAACTGAGATACTTTCCACACCCTCCTGGTTATCAGCCGAAATGGTCAAAGGGTTACTGGTAATATCATGGTCACAGGTAATTTCAGCAGCTTTTATTTGGATACTTGCATTATTATAATCGCTGTCAAAATCATAGCCATCATAATCAATCTCAACGATAGCTTCTGAATCGCTTTGCCTTACAGGATTTGCAAGGGTTGCAGAAAGTGGCGCATTGATGAGTTCAAAATTATCGACATTCAAATCATTATCTGTAAATTGACAGCCTGTTAATGAAATATTTAATGTACTTCCGTCTAAGTTAAGCTCCGTTAAAGCAGGATCTGCTGTTATGGAGGCTTTCTCAATAGGGGCAGGGCATGTAATGTCATTAGCCAATACGCCGTCTCCTGTGCTGTCTCTGTAAGCACTGGCCGGTACATTTACCCTAAGGATTTTATCCGTTACATAACCTGTTCCGTCCCATGATAAGTGGATATCAACTGCCGTATCGCCAACAGGTTGAAATATAGTTCCTCCCTCCTGTAAGTCGATGCCGGCCTCCACTACAGCCGAACCTGTTATGATAATCTCCCCTATATTCTCTTGAACAAATTGACCGCCTGCCAATGAAACCCGTATGATTTCGGCATCCATGGTTGCTTGTGCCCCGCCGGTACCTGGATCTGGAGCCCATGCTACAGTGATACTTTCTGGATCTTCAATTGCTTCTATGGTCATGTCGCAAGTTGTAAGGGAAAAGCCGCTATTCAATTCTTCTTCTGCAATAGTAACAGAGAAGTTCGTTATATCTGTATCAAAATCCCTGCCGTCATAACTGATTGTAACATCGAAACCATCTTCATCCTCATTGGTTATATTCGTAACAGATGCTCCAGGAAGATTATTCAATGTAATGTTCGCAATATGAACGGCATATCCTCCTGCCTGATTCTGTTTCACAGTGTCATTGACAAGGGTCACAGCAAGGGTAATACCATTTAGATGGTCTTCATCCAGAAGAGCATCTGGCACTACATTTGCTAATCTTCCTGCAGTCGTAAAGGTCTCACTGGGTAAACATGAACCGGCCCCTGCAAGCTTGATCTGAACCTGTGTATCTTGCGATGGAATGGTCAAACCGGTTATTTCACCATTTACATCAGATGATTCTAAATTCCATCCATTCCCGTTAATATTTACGAGATAATCCGTACTGACCAATAACCCAATCAGTTTTTCATCATTTGTGTTGTACCCGTTATCTCCCTGATCACAAGCTGCGCCTTGAGGCATTTGACCTACAGTCACAGCCGCAAGGGTTACAAGGCCGCTGGCCGGCTGACCTCCATCTGCCTTAAGTCTTATTTGCAGTGTATCCTCACCCTGTGCTGCAAGCTGATCAAGTTGCGTAAAGCCAAACGTCATGTCACTGTTTGCATCTGTAGTGACATCCATTAAACTGTCGTCTTTTAATTGCAGTTCATATGTTTCATTGGCTGTCAACCCATCTGTTGCAATGGTATATTCATCATGGCTGAAATCAATATCGGTCACTACCGGGTTTGGTGCTGCTGTTAAGTCAAATTGTTCCACATTCGGCATCAAATTGTCATCGTTATCTTCAACTGCCACATATAAATCAAAGAAATCTTCTGCCGTCAATACGCCAAGGTCAAAGGATAACTCCGTATCCTTTATGTTGATAACACCTGTGCCTCTAAAGTTTGCATCTTCTCCGGCAGCATTCTTACCTGCTTTAACTTGTTCAGCGGTAGGTACATTCGCTCCATCCGGGAGTACAACATAATAGATTTCTCCTAACTTATCTGCGCTGACCTTTAGGGTATTCCCAGTATCGCCCACTTTCGGATATCCATAATGGTATTCAATATCACTGCATGCATCAATTACAATATCTGATGACGCAGTATTCCCTAACAGATCGATAACATTCTCATCGCTAATAACAAAATCATGCATCATATCGATTCCATTGGGATTTCCGTTATAACAGTTTATAAGCTCACATGAAACATTGCCTGCTTCAATGGAATATGCAATAGCGCCAGAGGTAAATACATCCTCACCGCTTCCTGTGATCCAATTCAGCCCTCCTGCTGTATTATCTTTAATTTGATTAAATATCAAACCCCAGGATTCATCTGAAAGTGCTTTATCGGCAGTCAGTGTAACATGCCCGTTTGTCGGTATAACATCCTGTTGAGATATTGTAATGGAAGTCGGTCTTTGTGTGTTGATCTGAATATCCTTATTATGAGAAATAGAACCTGCTGCGCCCGGTGCCGGAAGAACAATATTTGCATTTACGTCTGTTTCTGCTGCATTTACGATAGTCCCACCATTTAATTGGAGTGCATTGACATTTGTATAATCCAAATCTGTCGCAGCATCTCCTTCTTGGATAGTATACATAAAGTAAATGGTACTGTTCCCTGAACCTGAGCTATATAGAGCCTCTCTATCCGTATCTCCTGTTTCTAACACTAAAGAGGGAATTCCCGCATCAGTGACAACTACAGGCTCACTAAATGTAACAGCAATTTGCAAGGTATCCCCTATGCTATAAATTCCACTTGCCGAGGTTATATCCACATTAACAACTTGTATAGGCAGTGTAGTGAAATTCCAGGTAGTAGGATCTGTTATGCCTTCAAACCTATTGTTCTGAATATCCATAAATGTCCATTCATCCACCAGAATACTGTAAGATTCACCTGAAACCAAGCTGTTTTCCGGATCAATAATAATTGTATTCGCTCCATTACCCGAAACACAATCTTCAACCGATATGGAAACAGGATCTGCATGTTCCGGATTTAAGGAGATTTGCCTTTGATCATTTTTATATACAACTTCATCAAAAACCATTTCAAAATTTGTATCGATGGCCACGCCGGTTGCATTATCTGCAGGCGACAAGCTTACGATTTTCGGTCGTGTCACATCCTGCAGTATAGATGTAAAGGTTGCCGTAACTTCTGCCGCACTGTTGCCTGCCGCATCGGCCACATTGTAAGCAACTGTTACGGTATTGCCTATCTGAGCGGAAAGATGTGCTCTGGCAGAAGCCAGGTCTGTGACATTACTGCCTGCATCTTCGCTTGTATAGGTAATCCCGATATTTCCGCTGATATCGCCGTCCACATTGTCATGAGCAGTTGTATCCGGTGCTTCCCATGTGGCGATATTCGCTTCAGGAATATCTGCATCTGCTACGTCTGCAATCACCGGCGGTGTTGTATCCGCATCTGCCACCGATGTAAAGGTCGCTGTGACTTCTGCCGCACTGTTGCCTGCCGCATCGGCCACATTGTAAGCAACTGTTACGG
>JAENZQ010000009.1:43219-99807 GCA_016841185.1 Anaerovorax odorimutans | reverse complement strand
ACTTCTGCCGCACTGTTGCCTGCCGCATCGGCCACATTGTAAGCAACTGTTACGGTATTGCCTATCTGAGCGGAAAGATGTGCTCTGGCAGAAGCCAGGTCTGTGACATTACTGCCTGCATCTTCGCTTGTATAGGTAATCCCGATATTTCCGCTGATATCGCCGTCCACATTGTCATGAGCAGTTGTATCCGGTGCTTCCCATGTGGCGATATTCGCTTCAGGAATATCTGCATCTGCTACGTCTGCAATCACCGGCGGTGTTGTATCCGCATCCGTATCTGCTGCTGTTTTAAAGTTCCAAGTTGAACGATCATTGATACCGGAAAAACTATTGCCTGCTGCATCCTTAAATGCACCTTCATCTATCAAAATATAGTATTCAGTCAAATAATCAAAATCATCCGTAGGATTGATGGTTACTACTTTTTTATTTATACTCACTTCTGAACTAATTGCTGCAATTGTTCTTACTATGGTATCATTTGCTGTCTTTAAAAGAGTAATACTCTTTCCTGAAGTTGAAGTTACTTTTTCATTAAATGTGATCACCAAGTTGGTATTTACCGCTGCATTTTCTGAATCATCTCTTGGTAAAATTGACAATATTTCAGGCTGTGAAGTATCATCATCTCCACCGCCGCTTCCGCCGCTTCCACCGCCGCTTCTGTCGCCGTTGCCTTCAGGCACGTTATCTTTTTTTATATTCAAATCATCATCAATTACTGAATTTGAATTATTCGTTATATTATTGATAGTCCCTGTTCCCTTAACTTTTGAATTCCCCTCCAAAACAAGGCTGCCTATAGAGGCATTCTTACTGATATTGATCGTTGTCTCTCCTGCTGTTTGAGCCACATTCAGGCTTTCCACTTTTGTATCTTCAGTAATGTCTATATCGGCACCGGTTTGCACCATGACATTATTAAATTCTCCATCTAAAACAACTTCTCCATCTGAAGTATCATAAGCTTTGACTTCAACATCTTCGAATCCTTCTCCAATTAAACCTTCTTCCTCAAGTTTAGCCTTTGTTTCCAATATAGCTTTTTCTATAGAAGTATCTCCCTTGGCAACAACTCTTACATATCCGCCTATTCGAATGACGTAAACTTCACCAAGGGAACTATTATTTATAATAACACTGTGTTCTCCTCCACCGCTTACGACCGTTTTGCCCTTGACAGTGACGCCTTCGAGTTCTACAGTTCCGTCGCCAATACCGGCCGCTAAATAGAGATTCCCTTCTATTTTTATATTCTGTAATATGACATCATCTGTATTCACGGTCACATTTCCATCTATGTTGAGTTGACCTTCAACCGGTCCAAAAGTTCCGGATTCATTAAAAAGTTCTCCCACACCACGACTTAGCATGACAATCGCCTCTGCGCGTGTTATGGGATTGCTCGGTTTAAAGGTGCCGTCTGAATATCCTACCATGTATCCCTCTAAAACTACTGTACTTACTGCATCTCTGGCCCATGACATTATTTCTTCCGAATCAGAAAAAATACCAGATACAGTCTCTTTTGCCGTATTGAGTTTCAGGAGTCTAAATAGGATCACAGCTGCCTCAGCACGACTGATTTCTTTGCAAGGCTTAAATGTATTATCATCATAGCCGTTGACATACCCTGCCTGAATGCCTTTTTTTATTTCTGTCTCATACCAGATACCCGTTTCAACATCTGTAAAATGACAATCCCTTTCTCCAGAAAAACCAAAAGCTCTATTTACTAGAGCAACAAATTCTGAGCGGGTTATACTATTATCCGGGCAAAAATGCAGATCATCATAACCCTTCGCCAAACCTTTAGTCATCCATTTTGTTATAAATGCTTCTGCCCAATGTTTTTCAATATCTGTGATACTGCCGCCTTCAGATGAAAGATGAATAGTATCTGCATAAGAAACACCTGAAGTCAGTACCATCACAAACACTAATAAAAATATGAGAACGGGATTAACATTTTTTAGACTCTTTCTTTTCATCCTTTCAACTCCTTTTTAAAAATATAGAACCCGATAAACAACGCATAGAATAGCTTATCCTCTTCCCCCTTTTTGCAAAAGGCTTAGAAAAGGCTGTATTTCTATGCCGGCGTGTAATCAAATTAGGATTTCATTTTCGTGACATGAAAAAACTCCTTGCAAATTAATTTTACAAGGAGATTATAATATTACTGAACTTTAGTATGATATCACCTGATTGCTAAAAACTTTTCAAGTTATTGCCATACTCATAGAAATTCTAAAATAATTAATGCTGGGATCCTAAATCCTTTTTATAAATTCAGAGGGTGTTATTCCAATCCTTTTCTTAAAAATCGATGAAAAGTGACTGTGGCTTGAAAATCCCAGAATAAAACTTATTTCGGTAATAGAATGATTACCCGCTTTAAAATATTCCATAGCCTTGCTGATTTTTATATCCATGTAATACTCATAAGGCGTTTTTCCAATATTATCTTTGAAAAGCCTTATAAAATAATACGGACTTAAATTCACAACTCTGCAGAGCTTATTTAGGGAAAACTCCATATGAACATTCTCCCAGAGATAGTCTATTGCGATGTTAATCTCTTTTCTCGCCGAGTATCTGCGAAATCCATGCAAGTCCGTCATATTGTTTTTCAATTCTCTCAACATATTAACTCCTATCTCAATTGAAAGACAATCAAGAATGAATTGATATCCAAATTGTTTATATTTGCATTCAAATTCGAACTTCGAAATCAAGTCTGAAATATTATTGTTTAAATAACTGATATTATTTTTAAATAATAAATCACTTCTATTGAATTCAGCTTTAGACAGCTCCTGAAGCTTTTGGGTCTCAATAAACATGCAAATGAATTTGATACCGTTGGATTTATTATACTTTTCGTTGATTGGTGAAACCATTAATTTCTGTCCCGGATTTGTTGGTACTATCGTATTTTGGGGTAAGTTTATTTCTTTATTGTCGATAAAGAATGAATGAACTTCCACTTTTGGAATAGCAAAATGATAGCAATCAAACAGATTTTCACCTTCAACAAAATAACTTGCCTTTAATAGAGCCAAATCCGAACCACTGAATGACTCCGGCACTTCATGTTTAATGCCGTTTATACTTTCAATGACTTTGTCACCTATAATCTTCATAGCAAACTACCTCCTGTAGTCAGCTCTTTACCAAGTCTTTGAAAGACAAGATCAAAACAGCCTTTCATCTTCTTCTCTTTTCTACTTGCTATAATAAATATTACCATTCATTTCCAAACAAGACAACTGTCAATCTAAATCATTCACCTTCTGACGATTAATACAGTACAAAAAAAGATAACTCAAATCTGTTCATTTAAGCTATCTAAATACGAATTTGAAACTCAATTTACGTTCTAAAAAACATTAGTCGGCCTTTGATATGATTCTATCGGCACTCCGCCACAATGCCTTCTAAAATCGGTTCGCCCTGAATATCCTTTTTTATATTGAAAGGTGCGATTACTGCTGTGTTTTCAGGTGCACTAAAAGGGTTCACCTGAACGATTCTTGTTCCTGCCCATGTTGGCTCCTGTTCATAGGGAGCAGACCTGCCGAGTATCGCAGAATATTTTTCCCCACCCATACGAAGGGTGCCGATATAAGCATCAAAATCGCCAATATTTTTAGGTGCAGGCAATCCTGTAGCCACATAAGTAATTGCATATTTATCCTCACCGGCAGGATGAATATATGTGACTCCGCCTGTAATTTCAGGAAAAGCCGTTGTGGTATCCGAATATCTGTTGAGAACCATCGCACATCCTTTTTCAGGTTTTTCTGCTGTCGGGATGCAGATGCGCTGTCCCACATACAAAATATTTGGGTTTATTATCTGTGGATTTGCGGATAATAATTGCTGAAGCGGTACTCTGAATTTTTGTGCAATAACATTTAAACTTTCTCCACTTTTAATAGTATAATACTGGCCACTGCATCTTATGGGTACACAAATCCGTTGCCCCACATACAAATAGTTGGGGTTTGCAATCTGTGGATTGGCCATTATCATTGCCGGCAAAGAAACCCTGAAACTGGCTGCAATACCATAAAAGGTGTCCCCTGCTCTGACCGTATAAGTAACTCCCCTGCATTCTCTTTGTAAATAATTGACCATCATTCCATCTCCTTATTTAAATTCCTGCTACTATCATGGTATTCAAGTAAAAAGAATAATGATACACAATAAGTGTGAGTAGAAATGTAAGTTTAAGTAGAAGTGTAAGCTTAAATGTGAGTATGAGATCGCCGCGTCGTTTCACTCCTCGCGATGACAGAGAAACAGCTTATAGAGTATGGATTATAGATTAAGTTAGGGGTTAGAGGCAGAAATAAGATAATAGATAAAGGATAATAGATAACAGTTGTGGTCAGGAGATTTAATGATAGAAATTTAGCGTATGCTAAATTTCTATCATAATTATTCAATAT
The DNA here is from genome assembly GCA_016841185.1 of Anaerovorax odorimutans. GTDB lineage: Bacteria > Bacillota > Clostridia > Peptostreptococcales > JAAYPU01 > JAENZQ01. Next base: position 95,347 of record JAENZQ010000009.1, on the reverse strand, counting down.
TAATTTTATCGTGCTTCCAACTTACTATAAACTACGGACTAAGAACTTGGACAGGGGCAAGCCCTGTCCATACAACCACTAATCAACTAACTCCTAACTCTAATCCCTACTCCATAAACTATAAACAGCTTGTAAGATTTCAGTCCTATCGCTTACAATAATTCATATTAATTGCTTACTGAAGTGATTTAAGATACTCGTATACCTCTTGTCCGTTTCCTCTGAATATGATCCTCTCGGCATTTTTTTCTATCTGATAGGCATACATTGGATCGTAATAATACTTTAACAATAAAGCAATCCATCTCTTATGGCTCCCTGTATCTCCTGTATTCCTTTGTTCCTGAGAAGCCTCTTCAAAAGCATTCATAATACATTTAAATCCGGCTCCTCCAAGTCGTTTCTTTAATCTCGTAATGCTATCGCAAATATACCGATACCACTCACAAAAGCCGGAATTCTTGCCATAAACTTTCACGTAATCGATTTGAGACTGAATCACATATTCAATATATGTATTCACTACTCTCTCTTCAAAAGGAATATCAATCAATACCAATTGCCCTGCAATCAAATACCTGAAAAAGGGTTTTGGAATAAGGCATCTTCCAATATTGTTACTTTCATCTTCCAATATCATATATGTATACTGCTTTGCTTTATGTTGAAGTAGCGCATAAGCCAGATTGTTTTCAAAATTGATCTGAGTTGGCTGCGGCGTTATATATCTTCCGAAAGAGGAACCACGATGATTAGCAATTCTCTCCATATCAATTGAATTTTCCAGCTTGTTCAGTATTTTAGTTTTCCCCGAACCTGTATATCCTCCAAGCACCATGGGTATACTTTTTTGCATATGAGAATCAAAAGCCTGAATCAGGTAATTACGGAAAGCTTTATAGCCTCCTTCAATTTTTTGAATCTTCTTTCCTGTTGCTTCAAAAATCCATTCTTGAGCTATTCGTGAGCGCAATCCACCCCTGAAGCAATAAATCATGCTTTCAGGATAGTTTTTAATATATGTAGACCATGCTTCAATACGGTTTTGCTTTTTTTCTCCCTTTACCAGCTGATGCCCTAAACGGATTGCTTCTTCACTGCCTTTTTCCGTGTAGCAAGCCCCCACTAAATGCCTCTCTTCTTCATTCATAAGCGGCAAATTGACAGCATTTATAAAAGCTCCTTTTTTAAATTCCGAAGGTGATCTTACATCGATAAGGGGTGTTTTATTAATTGCAATTTTTTCAAAATACTTATTGCTATCACTTATCATATCCGACACACCCATCATATCACTGTGATTAATTTCTCTTTACTTGAACATGTTTCTCCTATAGGTTTCAACGATAATCCTTCTTTTTTTGTAAACCCAAAAAATTCCGAAACACTTTCCTTTCTAAGAACCACCAAAAGTCCACCGGAGGTCTGAGCATCACATAAAATGTATTTCTGTTCCTCTGTCATTTCACTTATGGTATGCCCATAGCTTTTAAAATTATTTCTTGTACCCCCCGGGATGCAATCCATTTTAAGATATTTTATGGTATTGGGCAGCAGTGGTACCTGATCATACCATACTTCTGCCGAAATACCGCTGCCTTCACAAATCTCCCCTAGATGTCCAAGCAGACCAAATCCGGTAACATCTGTCATAGCGACCACACCTTCCATAGAAGAAATCTCAGTACCAAGCTTATTGAGAGTACACATGACTTCAATTGCTGGATTTATATGCCCGGGTTCTATCTTCTTTCTTTTCTGCGCCGTTGTCAAAATACCAATTCCCAAGGGCTTAGTCAAAAAAATCTGACATCCGGGCTCTGCTTTATTATTCTGTTTCAATCGCTTGCTTTGAACAATACCGGTCACTGCAAGTCCAAAGATGGGTTCAGGAGCATCAATTGAATGGCCTCCTGCCAATGGTATCCCTGCATCATCACATGCCGTGCGTCCGCCCTCAAGAACTTGTCTTGCTATATCCGCTGATAACTGCTCAATTGGCCATCCTAGGATAGAAATTGCCATAAGCGGCTGTCCGCCCATTGCATAAATATCACTGATGGCATTGGTAGCTGCTATCCTACCGAAAGTATAAGGGTCATCTACTATAGGCATAAAAAAATCCGTAGTACTCAGAACCGAAGTACCATTTCCCAAATCATAAGCAGCCGCATCATCTTTGCTATTATTTCCTACCAGCAAATTCGGGTATTCAACTGTATTTTGAGTCGTTTTAATAATGGTTTCCAGTATTTCCGGCGAAATTTTACATCCGCAGCCTGCACCATGACTGTATTCAGTTAATTTTATTGTTTCCATAATATCATCCTTTTTTAAATCTATTAGCTCACACATTATATCATATTGCAGTATCTTTATTCCATATGGATGGTTCGTATTATAAAAAAATCAACCTGATTAATCAGATTGATTTAATAGCTTCTATTTCATCATTGGTTTTAAATTTGAACTTATCATAATGTCTGCTTCCGTTGCTTCAACAACCTGTTCAACTGAATAATCCGTATTGATTTCTTTAAGCAATAGTCCGAACGGCATTACTTCAATGACACCCATTTCCGTTACAATGAGATCCACTTCTTTTTCCGCTGTTAATGGAAGTGTGCATTTTTTAAGAATTTTGTGTTTTCCTTTATTTGTATGCTGCATGGCGATAATCACTTTCTTTGCACCACTCACAAGATCCATTGCACCGCCCATTCCCGGCACCATAACACCTGGAATAATCCAATTGGCAAGGTTGCCTTCTTCATCTACCTGCAAGGCCCCTAAAACCGTGGCATCCACATGGCCGCCTCGAATGATTCCGAATGAAACGGCACTGTCAAAAAAAGCCGAACCCGGCTTTACAGATACATATTGTGCGCCTGCATTGATTAAATCCACATCTTCTTTACCTTTTTCCGGTGCCGGCCCAATGCCCACAAAACCATTTTCTGATTGAAATGTCACATCATAATCGGAAGGAATGTAGTCGGCAACAAGTGTAGGAAGTCCTATTCCAAGATTCACAACATCTCCATCTTTTAGCTCCTTTGCCACTCTTTTTGCGATAAAGTGCTTTATATCTGCCATGGTTTTTCCCCCTCTACAATGTAATCCACAAAAATATGCGGCGTCATAACGATATTAGGGTCCATTTCTCCAACTTCCACCAATTTCTCTGTTGCCGCAATAACCGTATTCGCTGCCGTTGCCATAATCGTATTAAAGTTTCTTGTGGACTCATGATAATAAACATTTCCCTTTTTATCGATAATAGAGGCTCTTATAAATGCAAAATCCGCTGCTAAAGGCTTCTCAAGAAGGTATTTATCCCCGTCAACTTCAATAACCTGTTTTCCTTCCTGAACAACAGTCCCCACTCCGGTTCTTGTTAAAAAGCCCCCGAGGCCTGCACCTCCGGCTCTTATTCTTTCTGCCAATGTGCCTTGAGGAACCAGCTCAACCTCCATAATGCCTTCACTCATTTGCTTTCCTGTCTCCGGGTTCAGTCCCACATGAGAAGCAATTAATGTTTTCACTTGTTTTTCAGCTATGAGCTTTGATACTCCTCTTCCCGGATAGCAGGAATCATTGCATATAATGGTTAGATCTTTTACCTTTTTATCAACTAATGCATCTATTAGTATTTCTGGAGTCCCTGTTCCCATGAAACCTCCTACCATGACAACGGCTCCATCCTTTATAGGAGCTATGGCTTCTTCAACAGTCATGATCTTATTTTTCATAATCTTCTCGCCCCTTTGTTTTATTATTTATAATTAATAAGATGTTGGACATTAATTAAAACCCAATTTTAGAAATATTCAGATATTAATTATATCACTTCTTATTAAAAAACTCTTTTATAAGACACTATATTATATATTGTATCTTATATTATTTTAGCCCCAATATTCTTCTCGCATCGTCCGGCTGTGCAATCCCTCTATTCATAATACCTGCCAATTTAACTGCCTTTTCTACTAAGGCTCCGTTGCTCTCAGCTAATACACTTTTTTCTAAATAAAGATTATCTTCAAAGCCTACTCTTATGTGTCCTCCCATTGCAATGGCAGCAGCAGCTACATTGAATTCATCTTTACCTATTCCCGTTGCACACCATGTCACATTTTCCGGCAAAGACTCTACCATAAAAACAAGGTCCCTGACAGTAGCCGACATTGCACCTTTCACTCCCAATACGATATTAAAATGCAACGGCCCGTCAACAAGACCTTTTTTATACAGTTTCAATGCATTATCGACCATGCCCTTTTCAAAGCATTCCAGTTCGGGCTTGACACCATAAGCTTTCATTTTTTTTGCAAACATTTGTATCATTTGTTCTGTGTTAACAAATATTGAATCCCCAAAATTACATGTACCACAATCCAGCGACGCGATTTCCGGCCTTAATTCAATAGGTTGCAGTCTTTCCTCCTCAGACATGCCTATAGCCCCGCCTGTACTGGGTAAAATAATGACATCGGGACATTGTATCTTGATGGCATCAATTGCTTCTTTAAACCTGCCTTTATCTTGAGTTGGTGTACCATCATCCCATCTGACATGCAGATGTATAACAGCAGCACCTGCATCATATGCAGATTTGGCCTCTCTGACAATTTCCTCAATGGTATATGGCACCGCAGGATTCATCTCTTTTGTAACCTCAGCACCGGAAATAGCTGCAGTAATGATTAATTTTTCCATATCCATACCCTTTCGTTTTTTTGTATCAACTATCAACTATCTTAAATATATATCATTTATTCTTTATTAAATATCATAATACATTTTTTTAAAAAACTCAAAGAATAAACTATTCATGATAATATATATCAGATGGAGAATATTCCATCTGATATATACTATTTATTAAGCATACATTTCTTCATACAGTCTTTTTAAAGGTATACAGTCTCTCATTATTTGCAGCGATATTTCAGCATGATTTTTTGCATAGCCATTACCGATAAGCATACTCACATCTCTTCCGACTCCTTCGGCTCCCAATGCAGCCTTTGTGAAGCTTGTGGCCATTGAGAAAAAGTATACGGTCCCTTCTTCTTTAGCACACAATATACTTGCCATTTCAGTATCTGGTACATTAGCAGTGTTGATAACCAAATCAGCCATTTCTCCATTTGTAACATTGTTGACTGCCTGCATTACGGAAACTGCATCCGTACAGTCGACGCAAATGTATTCATCTGCAAGAAAGACTCCTTGCTTCTCTAATTTTTTTATTCTCGCTATACTATTCTTGTTTCGGCCTACGCATATTACTTTTCCACTGTCTCCTACGCATTTTTTTGCTTCATACAGGCACAGCATACCTGATTTCCCTGTTCCGCCTATAACTACAATACTCATACCCTTTTTACTTAATCTTTTGGTCTGAGCCGGTGCCCCGGCTACATCCAATACGGATAAAACCAATTTTTCAGGCAAATCATCGGGAATTTTAGCAAAAATACCGCTTTCAAAAAGAATAGCTTTTCCTTTTATATCAACTTGGTCCATATCCGGTCTGATTTCAAGGATTTCATCTATCCTCAAAGGGGTTAAGGACAATGAAATAAGAGTGGCAATTTTATCGCCAATTTTTAAATCAATTTTATCTTTAAGAGCATCCCCTATTTGACTCACTTTTCCTATAAGCATCCCGCCTGAACCTGTCCATGGATTCATATGTTTCCCTTGTTTATCTACAATATCATAAATGATTTCTTTGGTTTTTTCTAAATCCATGTCGGCATGTTCTTTATATATGTTTGTAAAGCTTGCAGAATCAATGTTAAGTGTTTGAACTTCAATTAATATTTCATTATCAAAGATTGCACTCATGTCGTTGTTAAGTACTTTTGCAGGTTGAGGAAGCTTTCCTTTAGGTTCAATGACACGATGAATGCCATACGGATCACCTTTTTTCATATACAGTCCCCCACTTCACTTTAATAAACTAACTAATAAGAAATCTTAGCATTTGCATACCTCCTTTTGATTTTCTAATCTTTATTTTTTCTCTGTTTTTCTTTAGGTGTTACGCAAGTTCCTTCTGCCTTACATACTAATACAGGCTCTTCAAGAATATCGCAGGCAGATTCATTTATATCGGTTCTCGGGACGATGACTTTTCTTGCCTCAAATCTCATCTTCCTTGATGAATTTCCTATTTCGATTATTTCTCCATAGGCCTCAATATAATCTCCTGCAAATGCAGGTGCTTTAAATTCAACCATATGATACGCTTTAAAAAGTCCTTCATCTCCATCCAACTGAATTAATAGCTCTGTTGCCACATCCCCGAAGAGCTGAAGGATTCTTGCTCCGTCTACAAGATTTCCTCCATAATGGGCATCATGGGCTGACATTCTTAATCTTATTAATGAAGTAATTTTATCCAATTCTCTTTCCTCCTTGCTGACTTGCTTTGATTTATCCCTCCATAGGTTTTAAATCATCGCTTATAATGAGATGCGCCTCAGTAGCGCTGACAACCTCTTCAACTGTATATTCAGAATTAATTTCTTTTAATACGAGTCCTTCATTTGTTACTTCAATGACACCCATTTCCGTTACAATGAGATCCACTTCTTTTTCCGCTGTTAATGGAAGTGTGCATTTTTTAAGAATTTTGTGTTTTCCTTTATTTGTATGCTGCATGGCGATAATCACTTTCTTTGCACCACTCACAAGATCCATTGCACCGCCCATTCCCGGCACCATAACACCTGGAATAATCCAATTGGCAAGGTTGCCTTCTTCATCTACCTGCAAGGCCCCTAAAACCGTGGCATCCACATGGCCGCCTCGAATGATTCCGAATGAAACGGCACTGTCAAAAAAAGCCGAACCCGGCTTTACAGATACATATTGTGCGCCTGCATTGATTAAATCCACATCTTCTTTACCTTTTTCCGGTGCCGGCCCAATGCCCACAAAACCATTTTCTGATTGAAATGTCACATCATAATCGGAAGGAATGTAGTCGGCAACAAGTGTAGGAAGTCCTATTCCAAGATTCACAACATCTCCATCTTTTAGCTCCTTTGCCACTCTTTTTGCGATAAAGTGCTTTATATCTGCCATGGTTTTTCCCCCTCTACAATGTAATCCACAAAAATATGCGGCGTCATAACGATATTAGGGTCCATTTCTCCAACTTCCACCAATTTCTCTGTTGCCGCAATAACCGTATTCGCTGCCGTTGCCATAATCGTATTAAAGTTTCTTGTGGACTCATGATAATAAACATTTCCCTTTTTATCGATAATAGAGGCTCTTATAAATGCAAAATCCGCTGCTAAAGGCTTCTCAAGAAGGTATTTATCCCCGTCAACTTCAATAACCTGTTTTCCTTCCTGAACAACAGTCCCCACTCCGGTTCTTGTTAAAAAGCCCCCGAGGCCTGCACCTCCGGCTCTTATTCTTTCTGCCAATGTGCCTTGAGGAACCAGCTCAACCTCCATAATGCCTTCACTCATTTGCTTTCCTGTCTCCGGGTTCAGTCCCACATGAGAAGCAATTAATGTTTTCACTTGTTTTTCAGCTATGAGCTTTGATACTCCTCTTCCCGGATAACAGGAATCATTGCATATAATGGTTAAATCCTTTACTTTTTTTTCAACCAATGCATCAATAAGAATTTCAGGAGTCCCTGTTCCCATGAAACCTCCTACCATTATAGAAGAACCATCTTTAATTGTTTCAATAGCCCTTTCTACCGATACTAATTTGTTCATCCATACAACCCTCCAATCTTTTAACTGCCAAAATACAGTAACTTTCTTGCTTCATCAGGTGATGCAATCTCTCTGTTAAATTCTCGTGCTATTCTTACCACTTTTTCTACTAACTCACCGTTTGATTTGGCAAGCTTTCCTTTTTCAATATATATATTATCCTCAAAGCCGACTCTAACGTGCCCGCCCATTATGATCGAAGCGGCTGCTATTTTAAATTCTGTCTTACCAATTCCGGTTCCTGTCCATGTTGAATCAGAGGGGATACTGTCAACCATAAAAGATAGATCTCGGATAGTTCCGCTCATTTGAACCCCTAATACAAAATTGAAGTGAAGTGGTGCCTTTAATAGCCGTTTCTTAAATACCCGCATAGCAATATCAATCATGCCTTTATCAAAAACTTCTATTTCCGGTTTAATGTTATTTTCAAGCATTGTTTGAGCGAAATTTTTAATGGTATTATCTGTATTGACAAATACCTCATCTCCGCCAAAATTGCAAGAACCACAGTCTAATGTTGCAAATTCCGGTTTTGGATTTACAAAAATGGATTGTAATCTGTCCTCATCGGTCATACCAACAGCCCCACCTGTTGATGGCTGAATAATGACATCCGGACAGACACCTTTTATCGCATCTATACATTCTTGGAATCTCTTTTTGCTCTGAGTTGGCGTTCCGTCATCTTCCCTTACATGCAAATGTATAATACTTGCGCCTGCATCATATGCCGACTTGGCTTCCCGAGCAATTTCTTCTATTGTATAAGGCACTGCCTGGTTATGCTCTTTTTTCACTTCCGCACCACATATAGCAGCGGTGATAATTAATTTTTCCATTTTACTATTTCCTCCATCAAATAAATCATAAGAGGACAGCTTATTTTGCCATCACATCCATAAATAAGTCATCAAGGTTTTTTGTGTATAATTATCACTCTATTATAAAAACATTAAGGATAATGCCGGTATAAAGGTAATAATCAACAATGCAACGATGGATACGATGAAAAACGGTATAATATATCTCATCATACTTTCCATCTTAACTCTGCCAACAGCCGAGCCAACGAACAAGTTGCATCCGTAGGGAGGTGTGCATAATCCGATTGCAAGGTTAACGGTAATAATAATGCCGAAGTGTACGGGGTCAACCCCATAGCCAACCACCGCCGGGAGCAGTATCGGTGACATAACAATTATAGCAGGGACCGTATCTAAGAAACAGCCAATAACAAGGAGTATAAGATTAATGAGTAAAAGCATGACAAACTTGTTATCTGTACAGGTCATTAACATCTCATACACCATTCTCGGTATTCCCGCATGGGATAAATAAGTAGAAAATACCGTAGAATATCCGAGAAGAAATGATGTAACGCCATTTAATATAGCTGCAGCCAAAAATGTCTTATATAACCCTCTTATATCCAAATCCTTATAGATAAACACGCTGACAAAAATGGAATAAACAACGGAAATACATGCTGCTTCTGTAGGGGTAAATATTCCGGAATAAATTCCACCAAGTATAATAAATGGTGACAGTAGAGCAAAGAAGCCTTCTTTAAAGGACTTCGCAAGCTCCTTGAGTCGGTTAGTCATGTATTCCTTTATAGGCACTTCTTTTGATATTTTCTCTTTATCTCCGATATTCAATTTTTTACACATATAATAGTTCATTAATAAGAAAGTTATTCCAATGGTGATTCCGGGAATAATACCTGCAAGAAACAAATCCGATATGGATGTATTGGTTGTAGCACCGTAAAGGACAAATCCAAGACTCGGAGGAATAATAATCCCTACGATACCTGCAAAACATACAAGTGTTGTACAGTAAGCCTTATTATAGCCCTTCTTTTCCATTTCAGGTATCATCATGCTTCCGATTGCCGATGTGGTTGCCATTCCCGAGCCGGATAAAGCCCCGAAAAACATACAGGCAAGGACAGAAACCGCTCCAAGACCTCCAGTAATAAAACCAATCAATTTATCACAAAAATTGACGATTCGCGCAGCGATGCCGCCTGTAGACATAATTACTCCGGCCAACATAAAGAATGGTATTGCAAGTACTGTAAAAGAATCGATTCCCGCATAGCAATACTGAGCAGTAATAACCATATCAAGATTAGTAAAATAATATAAGACAAGCATCGTAGCACCACCGATGGCAAACCCCACTGGAACGCCTAACAGAATAAATGCAAATAAGACCAAGAATAAAATCAATACTTGCACTACATATCCCTCCCTTCAGGCTCACCTGCTTTATAATTATTGATAGATTCTCGGATATTACCTAATGATCTTAAAACCATCAGCGAGCAACCAAGAGGGATTGCAATATATCCCCAAGCAAGGCTTATTCTTAAACACATAAACTTAGACCCTGCCCAGAATATTGTCATATACATACCGTAAAAGATTGTGACCACACAAATGGCAATTAAAATAATGGATGAAGATATATTTAATAGTTGAGCCTTTTTATATGAAAATTTGTCTACAAGCATGCTTATTTTAATATGCTCTCCCTTTTTAGCCCCAAGACTAATCCCAATCCAGGTAAGCCATTCAAATAGGAAACGTCCCAACTCTTCTGACCAGTATAAAGAATTATTAAAAAGATATCTCATTATTACCTGAAGAAAGATATCTGCCACCAGAACTGCAAATATGGTTACCAGAAATATTTCTTCGAAGTAATTATAAATATTAATTAAGCCATTCTTTTTCATCATTGTCTCCAATTCTCATTCATTCAAAAAAATAAATGAATAATTAAATTAAAACTAAGAATCATACATGACATATATGAAACACCTGGGTCAGGTTAAGTCCCCAACCCAGATAAATATAAGAACACTTTATCGAAATGTTTATTTTCCTGCAGTTTCAAGGAATGCATCAAAAATTTCAGCCCCGGTTCTTTCTCTCTGCATCTCATAAACACTTACGCATTGCTCATATAAAGCATCTTTTTCTTCTTTTGTTAATTCATATACAGTAGCGCCTGCATCTAAGAAGTTTTGAATGTACTCTGCTTCTAATGCACGCTCATCTGCCCTCTGCATTTCACACATTTGTGCTACACCATCTAAGAAAATTGGCTTGATATCTTCTGGAAGTGAATCCAAGAATTTATTTGATGTCAGAACAGTATATGGCGAACTCTGGTGTTGTGTAAGAGTTACATATGGTGCATTTTCATAGAATTTGAAATCGTTGAATACACCAAGTGAATGATCAAGTCCGTCAATTGTACCTTGTACAAGGGAAGTATAGACTTCGCCCCAAGCCATAGGTGTCGGATTTGCACCAAGGGCTTTCCAAATAGCAAGGTTCATGTCAGAAGGAGTGATGCGAAGCTTATATCCTTTTAAGTCATCTGTATTGTGGTAAACTTTTTCCGTACTGATCAAAGACTTCATTCCGTTATACATAAAATCAAGGCAGTAATATCCGGAACCTTCCAAAAGCTGATTATAAAGGTCAAGACCACCTTTCTCAAAGCTGCCTTCAACCCAGTCTTCATATGAATCATAAAGAAACGGCAGGTCAACAACATCCAGTTTATTACCAACAATACCGCCAACTACTCCTGAAAGACCAAAATAAATATCTACTGTTCCAAGCAAAAGCCCTTTACAAGATTCCGGGTCATCACCAAGCTGACCATCCGGATAGACTTCAACGATAACTCTACCATCTGTCTTCTCAGCCATGTACTCTTTGAACCATTCGCAGGCGACATTTGTTGACCTACTACCTGTATCTGTATTACTGATTTTAACAACAATAGGCTCAGTGCTTTCCGAATCAGCACCTGCGTCAGAGCTTTCTCCTCCTCTTCCACATCCTGCTGATGTTAGAATAAGCATAACAACAAGAATCAGGGCTAATACTTTCTTCATTTTCATCCTCTTTCTTCCTCCTTTAATACTTTCACATGTATTATTGTACTATCAGGCTTTTTATTATAAACATTCAAGGAATCTTACAAACCTTGACGTTTATAGCTGTTTTTACAATATCGGCTTACAAAATACGCTCTCAGCTTTTCATTATTTCTTATAATGTCATAAGTAATCTCTGCGTGACCGGGATAGTAACCGTCACCAATAATCATTGGGACGTATTTTTTTATACCTTCAGCACCAAGAGATGCCTTTACAAAATCTGTACTCATACTGAAAAAGTAAATCTTTCCTGTGTCTTTAGTCACTAAAATGGTTGACAACTCTGTATCCGGAACATTAACAGTACTGACAGTAAAATCCGATAAACGTCCATCCATCGCCTCCATATACTCTTGATAAGTTGCAAGAGGCTCCTGTCCGTTTACCTGCAGCACAATATCAGCAATCCCGAGCTTTTTTACCATTTCGCATTGTTCTTTCAAATACTCGAGGCAAACAACTTTGCCATTTGGTGCAACCCTCTTCTTGGCCTCTGCAAGACAAAGTAAGCCAGCCTTTCCGGCGCCAATCACAACAACTACATCTCCAGGCTTGGTATTCATAGCTACCTGTGCAGGAGCACCTGCTACATCCATAATGGCCAAACTTAAATTCTGGTCCAAATCATCAGGAATCCTTGAATAGATGCCGCTTTCAAATAGAATAGCATCTGCTTTACAAAACACCTGCTCTGTTTCTAAATCGATACGGTCGATCTGATATATCTTTAATGGAGTAAGTGATAAAGAAACCAATGTTGCAATCTTATCTCCTATATTAATGTCTAACTTGTCTTCTAAATCTTCACCTATCTCCTTAATAGTTCCGATAAGTATACCTCCAGATTTTGTGACCGGATCTTGAAATTTGCCTCTGTCCTCAACTATTTCCATTATGGTTTGTTTGATTTTGTCTATATTGTCGCCGCATTCATTCTTAATGCGCCCAAATGCTGTGGCCGTAGGTTGAAGCGCAATAACATCAACTAAAATTTCATTTGAAAAAATCTTTGGATCGTTGTTAATTCTTTCTGCAGCCTGTGGCAGTAAGCCCTTTGGTGATATGACACGATGGCTGCCGTACTGGTCCCCTTTCATTCTTGTCCTCCTCAATATAATAATCTTTTCTATATTTGAGCAATTAGTATGCCAAGTTTATTCGTTTTTGCCCAAAACTTTTTTTTACAATCAAAAACATTATTGCATTGTTTTATTTTTCCAACCATTCTATCCTATGCTAATTCATGTATTATGAACTTCTTAGATTCCTCTTTATGCTGAAAAACCAATAAAAAAAGAAATCCTTCTTAAGCTCAAAAAGATTTCTCATTTATCATAATTCAGTTTGAATATTCAGAAAATGTTATTTAATTTATATAAGCTAAAGGTATTATTTACTTAATAAAACTTATTTTGATTGTATCGATTTCGACTCATGACGCAATAATGACTCAAGATATAAACCGCTAAATTGATTGGTTTTTATCATTTAAGAAATAGTTTATTATAAAGGCTGCAGGCGTGGAATGCAGGTTTTTTAGTTTTGCTTTCATAAATTTATCGAATCATTATCGACTCATGTGATGCCGTACTTGATTAGCCTTCTGGAGATACTGGATTGGGTCATTCCAAGGGCACTTGCCATTTTTCTTGTGGTTTTATACTTCATTTTATATTGCAACAAAATCTCTTTTTCTATTCTCTCCATTGCATTCGTTAAACTCTCATTCTCTTTAATGATTATTTCACTTTGTTTCTCCATTCCTTTATTGTGGTTATTGCTAAAATTATTCTTCAATAACCTCACGTCTTCTATTTTAACAACATTTTTGTCAGTTGAAATCAGTAGCCGTTGAATGAAATTTTGTAATTCTCGAATATTTCCTACCCACTCTTGTTCTTTTAAATACTCAATAGTCATTGGTTCAATAGTTTTTGATAAATGAAACTTCTGATTGTATTCCTCTATAAAAACTTTGATTAATAATCTGATGTCCTCATGCCTTTCACGCAAAGGAGGTAAAAAGATTGGAAACACATTCAAACGATAATACAGATCCTCTCTGAATTCTCCTTCTTTAACCATTTGGGTCAAATCTTTATTGGTTGCTGCAATAATACGGACGTCTGTTTTTATAGGCTTTGTCCCACCGATTCTATATATTTCATTCTCCTGGAGTACTCTTAATAGCTTTGACTGCAATTGTAACGGCAGTTCACCTATTTCATCTAAAAACAGAATGCCTTTTTGTGCAATCTCCCAAATTCCTTTTTTCCCTTTAGGATCTGCACCGGTAAAAGCACCTTTTTCATATCCAAACAACTCGGACTCCAATAAGTGGTCCGGGATAGAAGCGCAATTTATTTTAATAAATGGAAAACTTTTTCTTTTACTATTATTATATATGATTTGAGCAACAATTTCTTTTCCTGTACCAGATTCCCCATATATCATAACTGTGCATTCATATTTTGCAATTTTAAGAGCATTTTTCAGAACATCTCTCATAGGTTTACTTTCAAAAACAAGATTTAGACCATTGTGTTTCAATGAATGTAAACAATGATTAATAAATCTTTGATCATTGTTTTTATAATTATTCAAAAAAGCTCCTCTTTTATCAAGTCCTTCTTGCAGTAGCTTCCTTAGTTTATCATATTTTCTTAACAGCTTAAGCGACAACTCCGTATGACCCTCTACATACCCTTTGTATGGAATAATTGTAATATCTTTGCCGATAGACTCTGCCGAAAGACCTGCTGCATTGCTGTCACTGCTTAAGCTTGGGAAAAAAACAATTCCTTTATTTTTTACAAAGAATAAAGTAATAATTTCAGCATAGGCTTCCTCAGAACAGTTGATAACGACATCAAATAAATTATTTTCTTCAAAGTACTCATTATAAAAATTAAAAGTATTACTAATATCACAGCAAAGAATTTCGTCAAACACTTGACTTTCTTCAGCCTTTTTCCTTCCTTCTTCCGAATTAATAACACCAACAATTTTTCCTTTACTTCCTGACTTTTCTCTTGCTGCAAATCCGCATAAAAGGCCTAATTTTGTCCATGCACCTAAAATAATCACTCTATCTCCTGGCTTAACTATTCGGGTCGTTTCTGCAGGAGCACCAGCCTCATCCCATGCACTGATTAAAACTTTCAAAGGTAAATCATCCGGTTTTTTTGAAATAAGAGAAGACTCGAACATTATGGCCTGGCCAATAATTGAAACTTGGGCAAAGCCTATATCTATATCCAAAATTTTATCAATCTTTAATGGAGTAGTTGAAAGTGAAACTAAGGAAATGACTTCATCTCCCGTCTTCAGTCCTTGTTTATTGGAATAAGCTTTACCAATTTGGTTAACTCTGCCATAAAGCATACCCCCCGTTCCTGTTATAGGGTTATGTAACTTTCCCCTGTTGTTAACGATTTCAAGTATCCTGTTTTCCATTCTGCTTTTTTCTCCATTTGCTTCTTCAATCATCTGGACAAAACTTACAAAATTTATGTTAAGTATTTCAACATCCAACAGCAATTCATTTTCATTAATCACCATCGTGTTATCTATTTTCCATGCTGTTTGCAGAAAAGAATTTTTGGGTTCTAACACTCTATTGAATCCGTATTTATCAAATTTTTTCAAATCAAAGTCCCCCTTATTTCAAGGTTTTGTTCGATATGCAATGATATATGAATGCTATTTACTATTATATATTATAACACTCCTTATTCGAATTTGATATTAACTGAAAAGTTTTATAATAAATAAAAACAGTCTTCCTAAGGGAAACTGTTTTATTTGATCAAATTTAAAAATAATAGGATTTATCCCATTGACAACATGCACTTAAGAACAACAGCCTTAAAAATATGATTATTTGCAATGACGAAGTTTGGGAAAGCCCCATTATTTTTGAAACGAAAGAAAGAATGGCTGATGAAGATTTCAAAAAACTATTAGAGCAATCATCAACAGGCTTCAGAATTTCATCATCTAAGTTTCACTTGACCATAGTTTTTAAATTTTTCTCCTATAAGTACCATTTCTTCATCCGAAAGAATAAAGGGTTCTCCTACGCATCTTGCTCGGTAATACATTTCTGCACAGAATTCTATCTCTTCGGCCGTATTGAATGCATTGGGTAGGTCCTTTGATACCGTCAGCAACCCATGGTTTGCCAGAAAAACTGCATTCCTGTCTTTCATAGCTTCAAAAGCATTCTCAGCAAGCTGCTGAGTTCCAAAGGTAGCATACTCTGCACACCTGACATCCTTTCCGGCAAGTGCGATCATGTAATGGCTTGCCGGTAAGGTCCAGTGCAGGCAAGCCATTACGCCGGAAAACATAGAATGGGCATGGACCACAGAATTGCAGTCCTCCCGCTTTTCATAAAATATTCTGTGCAGATGATATTCACTGGATGGCTTTCTGTTTCCTTCTATTTTATTGCCTTTTAAATCCTGTATTACGATATCTTCAGGTTTTGTCTTGTAATAATCCAATCCACTGGGACTGATGGCCATAATTTTTTCCCGTCTGTTGAATATACTTATGTTTCCCCCAGTCCCTTTTGTCAGGCCATGTTCGATCAATTTAACGGAATATTCAACGATTGCTTCTCTTTCCTCCTGCATCAACATAAAAAATGTTCTCCTTTATCTCAATGGTGTGTTTTTCTCATTATATTTTTTATCCTTCTCCAACCTTAAAATCAGCTGACCTTTTCTGTTTAAACATATAATTTTAAAAAACACATTGAATATTTGAAAGTATCATTATTTTTTTATCTATTTTTATTATAATACTTACTTTATTAATTTTCAAAAAAATCTAACCAATCAATATTACTTCACACAAATACTGTCCAACACTTCACATACCTCCTCGGCAGTTGAGCAATTAATGATTTCTTGACTCTTTTTCTCCAATTCTTTCTTTATTAAGTTTGATATGATAAATCTGGTATTCAATATTGATATGGGACTCATACTAAATTCGTCTAATCCCATTCCAACCAAAACTGGAATCAATCTCGGGTCTCCTGCAATTTCACCGCACATCCCTACCCATATACCTTCTTTGTGACCATTTTCTATTACGTTTTTTATTAACCTCAATAAGGCAGGATGAAATGGGTTATAAAGATTTGCAATTTCTTTATTGCCTCTGTCTACTGCAACGGTATATTGGAGCAAATCATTAGTTCCTATACTGAAAAAATCTACTTCTTTAGCAAATATCTCCGAAAGTATTGCTGCAGCAGGTACTTCTATCATCATCCCTATTTCTATTTTGAAGCTATAACGGATACCTTCATTTTTCAGTTCCTGTCTTACTTTTTCAAGTATTTTTTTAGCTTCCCTCAATTCTTCAACACTGGAAATCATAGGAAACATTATTTTCAAATTCCCATATATACTGGCTCTTAAAAGCGCTCTCAACTGCGTTTTGAATATTTCCTTATTATTTAAACATAGCCTGATGGCTCTCAAACCTAAAAATGGATTCATTTCCTCGGGCAAAGCTAAATATGGGAGAATTTTATCTCCTCCAATATCAAGCGTCCTTACAACTACCGGCTTACCTCCCATTCGCTCCAGCACACTTTTGTATGCTATAAATTGCTCTTCTTCTGTCGGGAATGTATCCCTGTCCATATATAAGAATTCTGTCCTGTAAAGTCCAATACCTTCTCCATCATTTTTTAATACACCGTCCACATCCTCCGGTGTTCCTATGTTAGCTGCAAGCTCAACCTTAATACCGTCTTTTGTTATAGTATCTTTTCCGATAAAGCTTTTGAGTTTTTTCTTTAGTTGCTGACACGCTTCCTTTTTGGCAGTATATTTTTTTATTAGTGCTTCTTCAGGATTTAAAATAACCGTTCCTTTATCCCCGTCTATAATGACTGTATCCCCTGACTTTATGTGCTCTATTTCTTTTCCTGCTCCTACTACTGCAGGAATCTCTAAAGTTCTTGCCATTATTGAAGAATGAGATGTTTTTCCTCCCAGTTCTGTAATAATTCCAATAACTCTCGTTTTATCCATCTGGGCAGTATCCGATGGTGTTAATTCATCCGCAACTATTATTACTTGCCCTTTAATATCTGCCAAGCTGACAGTATCTGCTCCTGTTAAGTTTCTAAGTACTCTTTTCGTAACGTCTTTTATATCGGCTGCCCTTTCCCGCATATATAGATTATCCATATTCTCAAATAAACCAATATACGTTTTTGAAACTTCTTCTAAAGCCTCTTCTGTGCTCACTTTGGCTCCCCTTATTTTATTTTCTATCTGTCCATACATTTCAGGGTCATCAAGAATCATTAAATGAGCCTCAAAAACTTTGGCTTCTTCATTTCCAATTTCATCTGCCGCCTTTTTAAGAATCAACCGAATCTCTTCCTTACTTTTTAACAATGCATCCTTCAGTCTTATAATTTCTTCATCTGCATGAATGATCTTTTTTTTCTTAATTTCGATATCCGGATTTCGTTTAACAAATGTCGTACCTATTGCAATGCCTGGAGAGGCGCCTATCCCTATCATAATGCAACTCCTTCATCAAAACAATTATCCACTAAAGCTTGTAAAGCTTCTACCGCTTTTTTCTCATCTTCTCCCGATGCCTCTATCATCAACCTATCTCCTTTTCCGGCACCCATACTTAAAATCGTAATAATGCTCTTAGCGTTATAGCGATTCTGATCTTTTACTATTGTTATATCTGATTTGTATTTGGATGCCTCCTGAACGAATTGGCTTGCAGGTCTTGCGTGCAGCCCGCTCTCATTCTTCAGCACCACATCAACATTTATCATCACTACGCCTCCTGTATATACACTATCTGATCTTTCATATTCTCATTATTACTCGGAAATTTTCCGGTTTTATTGCTTCCGTTAATGCTTTTTTGCACTCAGCCAACTCATATACGCCACTTATAAAAATAGAAGGATCTATTTGCTTATAAGAAAGTAATCTGATTGACTTTTCAAAGTCTGATATATTTGAATTTGCAGTTCCTGTAATGCTTATCATTTTTTTATGAATCAAATTTGGGCTGAATTCAACCGGAACGTCAGGATGATACGAGCTATAAATTATTATTTTACCAAGTTTCCCGGACATATAAATGGATTGGGTTGCTATCCGTGATAATGGTGTAGTAATAAATACGGCTTCAGCACCTCGCCCATCCGTTAATAATCTTACCTTTTCAACCGGATCTTCCTTTAAAGGGTCTATTACTTCGTCTGCTCCTAATTGTACCGCTAATTTACGCCGTTCATCATCTGGTTCACTTACTATGACTCTTGCTGATTTCCGCTTTAATAATAACAGATGAAGCATACCCATTATCCCTGCTCCAATTACAACAACGTCGCTGCCAAAATTTACTTCACCTCTTTCAACGCTATGAACAACACATGATAACGGCTCTGTTAAAGATGCAATTTCAAATGAAATATCGCCTTTAATTTTAAATACATTATTAGGTGATACTGCTAAGTATTCGCTAAATCCTCCCATTCCTCTAATAGGCAATCCTCCCACAAACTTACTATGGTCAAAATTTTCACAGGCACCTTGTTGTCCATTCAGGCAATAATGGCATTTTCCGCAGGAGTTTAAAAGCCCGATAACTACCCGATCGCCAAGATGCCATTTGCATGTATCGACTTCCGGCCCTATTTCCTCAATAATCCCGGCCATCTCGTGCCCGCCGATAAAAGGTAATTCTACTTTATTGACGCCTTGATATACCCTCTGTTCCCATGTACAGATTGCACATGCTTTTAAATGAATCAATAATTCATCGCTTTTGGGAACAGGTTTTTGGATATCTTCTATTTCAATCTGTCCAATATGTGTAAAAACAGCTGCTTTCATCATATTCTATTAATTGCACCTTCTTTCTTTAAATTACCGGATAAAGAATTCTACAATAATGTAATTGCTTCTTCTACTGTTTTATTCTCGTGAATGATTGATGAAATTGCACAGCAGATTTTTCTTATTTTTTTATGCTGCCAGATGTTTCTGCCTATCACAACACCACTTGTTCCGCTATCCATAGCCTCTCGTACCAAAGTTAAAATCTCCTTATCATTTCTTGAACTTCCGCCACCTAATATTAAAACAGGCTTATAACAGTTATCAATTACCTCTTTAAAACAATTGTTTCCGCCAATATAGGGTGATTTTATGAAATCTGCTCCAAGTTCAGATCCTAAACGATTAGCAAATTTAATATTTTTTATTGTTTTTTGGTCATCTTTTATGAAACCTCCCGGAATCATTTCAGCTCCAAAAACCAAACCCCATTTATCACATTCCGAAGCAATATGTGCAATATTTTCTATCATCTCCACCTCATTTTCCAGACCGGTAAACCCCATGCACATAACACCGTCTGCTCCGGCTTTAACTGCATCCTCTACAGAAAATATTTGTTTTGTTTTATCCATAATATAGCCACTGGGATGCGCCTGGGTAGTTCCTCCATCGATTCTCAAAATCAAACCTGCATTGCCTATTTCGTCATGAAAATTTTTTGCCACTCCATATGTTGTAAGAATGGCATCTGCTCCACCGATCAAGGCTTCATTAATAACGTATGCAGGACTTTGCAGACCATATTCTGAAACATCCATTAATTCTGCATGATCCATTGCTAAAACAAATGACCGATTATCTTTTTGAAAAATATTATGCCATCTTCTTTTCATTTTAACGCCTCCTAAAAAGTACTTTTTTTTTGTTAAATTCTTATTTTATAGGAAGCAAAATGTAGTTTATCAACTACACTTTGCTTACATTATAAAGCTATTAAATCTCTTTGCTTTAGAATAATCCGATGACTCCTCCGACAGCACCTAACGCCATCAGGATTCCTAAAACTGTAGTCGCTTTCTTTTGCTGTTTAAGCAGATAAAGTGTAAACAATGTTACCGCAAGCGGCAATAGATTCAAAACCAGCTTATCCAATATATCGGCTTGCAAAGCCATTGAGCCTCCACCTACATTAATCATTACAGGAGTTGACAGTGATACGAATTGGGCTGACAATGCACCTAAAACGATTGCACCCATTGTGGATGCGGCAATCATAACACTCTTTAGCAAATTACCTTCCAATATCTTTTGAATTCCCGAACGACCTAATTTATAACCGGTCATCCACATATAGTATGCAACCGGCAGCATGATCCCGAACATCAATGCAGTATAAAGAACAGGCCCCATAAGATTGCCTTCTATTCCTAAGCTGATACCAAAAGCCAATAGTATAGGCGTCAATGTGCCTTGCCATAAAGTATCTCCAATACCTGCAAAAGGCCCCATCAAACCGGTTTTTACACCATTTATTGCTTCATCAGTAATTGAAGCTCCATTTGCTCTTTCCTCTTCCATAGCAATAAACATACCGTTTATGACTCCGCCAAAATGAGGTTCTGTATTATAAAAAAGCATATGTCTTTTTATTGCAGCTTTGAATTCACCTTTGTCATCGCCATATAACTTCTTTAGAATCGGTGCCAAACAGTGTACAACTCCGGTTGCCTCAAGTCGTTCATAGTTGTAATTTGCATGGGAAAAGAATGTCCAACGCCAAAAAGCACGAACAACGTCTTTTTTTGACAGCTTTTTATCCGAATTATATACTTCCTGATTCATTTTCCAACCCTCCTTCTCGTGCTAAAAGTATCGTATAGATATACGCAATTATTCCCGCAAACAATGCTACCGTCAGAACATCTAAGTGTAAGTAAACGGCAATTAAAAACCCAAACAGGAAAAACGCCATAGTACCCTTTCTGCCTATTGCACGTAAATTCATTGCAATTCCCAATGCCGGTAAAATACCGCCTATTACTGATAAAACATGAAGAGGTTTTCCTTCTAATAGAGTGATCAACTCTTTAACCACATCTGCTCCGTAATACGCTCCTATCATAACGGGAATTACTGTAATCAGAAACATAAAAATTTGCGGCGGAACAACATGATAAAAACAAATCTTATCAATATCACCTTTCTCAGCAGCTTTATCTGCCATATGAACAAAAAATACATCAACGGTCATATGCGCTACCCAAATCATCGTGCCAAGCAATCCTAAAGGTACTGCAAGTGTAACAGCAACCGACGGCTGAACTCCTGCAGCCATAGCTAATGCTGTTCCCAATGCACCTGCCAGTCCGGGATCAACAGGTACTGTTCCTCCTGCCGATATAAATGCTAAATACGGTAAGTTTATTGTTGCACCGATAATACATCCCGTAACAGGGTCTCCAAGAACTAAACCGACCAAAGTCCCTCCTACTAAAGGTCTATAAACAACACTAATACTGCCTAATAAGGTCAGCCAAGGAGTCCCTACCGTTCCCAAGTAATAAATTAATCCAATTAAAAAAGCTTGCCAAATCGAAATTTCCATATACTAACCTCCTTTTTTAGATTTACTTTTATGAACTATAATAGCTTTTTAATAGACACCTCCTTATCATCAGGAATAATTCTTATGCTGACATATATGCCCTTATCTAATAGTTTTTTAAATATTTCTCTTTCATCGTCAGAAGCAGATATATTTTTATATAATTTTTTTCTCCCGGGATTAGCCCCCATTCCGCCAACATTAACATTCTTGAATAAAACTCCTTGATTATAAAGTTTATAAATCACTTCAGGGCCCTTTACCAGAATAATAATTTTTTCATTTTTGGCCCCTTCTCCTTTAAGCACATTTGATGCCTCTTCCACAGAATAAGTATTTAATTTTAAGCCAGGCGGAATTGACATTTTTAACATTGAAATCATAAAATCATCTTGTGCAACTAAATCATCAATAATAATGATTCTATTCCCGCCGGTATATTTAACCCATGCTGTCATAACTTGCCCATGAATTAACCTGTCGTCGATTCTTGTCAAAACAATGTTTAACACTTATATCCCTCCTCCAATTTATAAATACGCCGCCTTAAACTCAGCAAACAGTTCTTTTATTCCATCTTTACCTGTTTTCATACATTTTTCTACAACATCATCAATTACTGAATTTTTCCGATTTGAAAACGCTTCTATCAACATAGGCAAATTTACGCCTGTAATACATCTGAGCTCTATGCCCTCAAATTTATTTCTATTCAGAGCAACAGCATTATAAGGGCTCGCTCCGAAAAGATCTGTGAAAATCAATACATCTCCCTTCTCACTAAGCTGCTTGGCAGAATTCCATACTTTCTCATTAAAGCTTTCTATACTTTCACCCGGATATAATCCAATTGCCTGTCTGTTATCCTGTTTTCCGATAATTAATTCCACGCTTTGAAGGATTCCTTCGGCAAAATTCCCGTGTGTCAGAATCAATATTCCAATCATCTAATCATCCTTTCTTAAAAGGTATTTGAATGTCTGCATCAATATATACAGCAAATTTTGTACCAAATAATTGTCTTAAATGTGTATCACGATTATCAAGCCTCTAAAATAAAGAAAAAACATAAAAAAAAAGATCACGCAAATGATCTTTTTACCACGTTATTGAAAATATATCTTAAATAATTAATGTGTATCAAAATGTGTATTAAACATCTCCACCACATAAGCAAACTCGCTGTCTGGTATCTCAATACCAAATGCCTGTTCAATAACAATAAAATACTGCTTAATAAGATTAAAAATTATTTCGTTTTCTTTAGCCGTATTCTTAAAGTTACTATAGGACAAATTCTCATTTCTTATGGTTCTTTCAATCATGCATGAGCAATGGAATAAGAATTTTATTTTAATTTCATCATCAATGGTTACATCACAATCTCTTAAAATATTATCCAGAGCTTCTATCAATAAATCGTATGCTTTGTTGGGATTTAAGAAGATAAGGATCTGATCTAAGAAATTGATTAATGTATTCCGGTTAATCTGTTTTTTAAAGCCCCTCGTGCTGTCATCAGATTCTACTCTGCTGCCGATCAATGAACTCATCTTATCAACACTCTCAACCAGATCATCAAGACTAATATCGGGCAACATGGCTTTTCTGGTCGCTTCAATAATCATTGGTGTACTTACCATTTTTATAATTCTTGTATCAATACCTGTCCTTTCACTTATAATATCTGAAAAAGTTGTAAGAGAACCCATATCCACCATAATAAGGACCCCCCTGCCCCTATTAATTTTTTTAACAATTTCGATGGCACTGTCCAAAATCACACTAACCTTTTCCTCAAGGGGCATATCAAGTGCATAAGCATAATCTGCTCCGAGCAATGTATTTGCAACCTGAACCATATTGGAAGCCGTCTTGTTCCCATGTGTTATAACAAGAACGCCAATGCGATCGATTCCCTTTTCTGCACTGACAGCATATAAAAACATTACAATAAATGCTATCTCGTCATCCGGTATTATAATTGAAAGATTGCTTTCAACCGCATTTTTTATACGCTGCGCTATCAGATACTCATCATGGTAGTATTCAAAAATATGTTCTTTATTCGGATGAACTGAAACTGAATTTATTTTCAGCCTTTCTATCAGTATTTCAATATGAAGGGTAAGGCTGTATATTACTTTCCGATCATAAGCTTTGTTGAATGTACGGTTTGCTTCATTTAAAATCTTTTCAATCAATTCCAATAATTCAGAAGTTACAACTTTCAACACTGTTTCACTGTCTATAAATGAATCTTTGATCGACTCTTCCTTTGGTTCTTTAGGCGCTCTATCAAAATACTCCTGGATTTGATTCAAAATTTTCATGCGAACTTGAGAATTAGTAAATCCTTCTTTAGAAAATTCCTCATAGTTCTTTATTATTGAATTATAATAATCCTTCTCTATATCATAATCATCATAGAGAAGCAGCCTTTTCAAATCATCTTTAATATCAGAATTCCTTCCGTCAAAAATAATAGGTGTACTATCATTCAAGTTAAAGCTTTTAGTAATCTCCACTCTTCTGCTGTTTATCTTAAAAAACCCTTCTTTAACACTTTGAGAAAGGTGAGACAATTTTACCTCTATTGGAATTGAATTAGTAGTCAAGTAATCAACAAAAGCATTTGCACATATTAGTTGAATGTCATTTTTCAATTGTCCGATATTTCCGGGACAACTGTAAATCAAAAAAACTCTAAGCATTTCCTTCATAACTTTAATGGGAAGATTTATTTTTTCTGATTCTTTCCTGAAAAAATAGCAGATAAATGCCATACGCTCTTCCAGCGTCCTTTTATTCAAAGCAGGAAGTCTAATAACAACCGGTATCCTTCTTAAAAAAGAACTTAATATAGCCGACTTCGGATTTTCTGTAGTTGCTCCTATGATCATAAATTTTGATTGCCTTAGGTTTTCAGATTCACCCAATCTCCTATAAATACCTTTATCTATGGTCAAAAATAGCATTTCCTGACCTTCGGGAGGAAGCCGATGTATTTCATCCAATAATAAAATGCCATGATTTGCTTTATCAACCAATCCTTCCTTTTCTGTATTTGCTCCTGTAAAAGCACCTTTAACATGTCCAAAAAGATGCGACATAAGAAGCTGCGGATTTTCTGCATAATCGGCACAATTAAAAATTATGAAAGGTGCATCTTTGGATAATCTTCCGATATCTACAGCATATCTATAAATAATTTCCGCAAATGTTGTTTTCCCTACTCCTGTTTCTCCAACCAATAGTGTATGAAGTCCATTAGGAGGATATAACACTGCTGCCTTCGCCTGCTTTATTGAAGTTTTTAGGCTTTCATTAGCTCCAATCATACCGTCTAAAATATTGATACTTGGCTTTATTGATTCTTTATCTTCCAAGCATGATTTTTCTACAGCTGTAACTGTATTTTCTACTAATTGACTTACATGATTTAATACCGATAATTTTATTGGCCCATTTATTTTACCTTCTAACACCTCTTTATCCATATACAAAATAGGCTTTCCGGTAAATTTAATTACTTTACCTTCCTTTAAAAGAATATTTAACTCTTTGCTTACATTATTTCTTCTTATATTGATTCTTTTACCAATGAAGCTTGCATCAAAACCAACTCGGCAGCTACTTAAAATATCATTTTCATTAATACTCTCAGAAAGCTCTTTTAATTCCTCGTAAACTTTTGCTTTTCGGGTTGTGTTCATAATATCCCCCTAATTAGATTAAAGTTGTTTTCTTTATTATACCATTGGAGGATATTTTTTTATATTCTGATTCAATTTATATTTATCTTGAATTCATGTTCTTTCGGGTATTAATGTCTACCTTTTCGTAACACAATTTTTGCAACTCTCATATATTAGTTTAAGGAAAGATAATTTCCTTAAACTAAATTTTCTATGGAGGTACTCGCTTGAAAAATCATTTAATTCCTTTATGCCTATTGCCTTCAGGCAAAAAAGCAAAAGTAAAATTTCTTACCTCAGATGGAAATATGCGCAGAAGGATGCTGGACCTTGGACTTATAAACGAAACCATCGTTGAATCTTTGCAAAAAAGCCCTTCCGGTAATCTCACGGCTTACGGCATTCGAGGAGCAATCATCGCTTTACGTTCTGAAGAAGCAAATAAAATCATTGTAGAACCAAATTATTAATAATACGAGGAGGAATTTCAAACATGGGTCTTACAAGTCAATCCACCGGTGCAGGCGTACTGGAAGGCGAACTCAAAATTGAACGCACTTCACCTAAAGATAAGGTCATTGCTCTTACAGGAAACCCAAATGTAGGAAAAAGTACAGTATTTAACAGTTTGACAGGGCTGAATCAACATACCGGAAACTGGCCGGGCAAAACAGTAACCAATGCTCAGGGGAAATATAGACATAAAGATACGAATTTTATTATGGTAGACATACCAGGCACTTATTCTCTTATGGCAAATTCTATAGAAGAACAAGTTGCCAGAGACTTTGTCTGCTTCGGGAGTCCGGACGCAACGGTCATTGTCACGGATGCTACTTGTTTAGAAAGAAATCTGAATCTTGTTCTTCAAACTCTTGAAATCACTTCAAACGTAGTTGTTTGCGTCAATCTTTTAGATGAAGCAAAAAAGAAAAAAATAAACATCAACTTGAAAGAGCTTTCTAAAAAGCTTGGTGTTCCTGTTGTGGGGACTAATGCAAGAAATGGTCAAGGCCTGAAAGAATTGATGGATGCCGTTTATGAGGTAACAAATAAACACACAACGCCTTCACCTTTAATTATTCATTACGATGATATTATCGAAGATGCAGTCAATATTCTGGAACCTTCAGTAAAAGAGCTTCTCTCTGATAAAATCAGCAGTCGCTGGACTGCCTTAAAGTTGCTGGATGGAGATCCTACCTTGTTAATAGGATTACGAAAATATCTTGATTTTGATTTACTGGAAAATATAACAATTACAAAAAAATTGAAAGAAGCAAAAGAAGTTTTACTTAAAGCAGGTATCGACCATGAACTGCTCAGAGATAAGACCGTTTCTCATATCGTATGCGCCGCCGAAGAAATTAGTAATAAAGTCATAAAATTTGAAAAAGCGGAATACAACCATATAGATCGAAAAATAGACAGCGTTCTTACGTCCAGAATTTTTGGCATACCCATTATGGTCGGCCTCCTGGGTATTGTATTCTGGCTGACCATAACAGGAGCCAATTATCCTTCCTCAATGCTTGCAGATTTTCTTTTCAGCATTGAATCCAGATTAACAGACTTCTTTATCTGGGTAAAAGCGCCTTCATGGCTTCATGGATTAATGGTATCAGGTATTTACAAAACGCTTGCCTGGGTCATCTCAGTAATGCTGCCCCCTATGGCCATATTTTTTCCACTTTTCACCCTGCTTGAAGACTTGGGATATTTACCGAGAGTCGCTTTTAATCTGGATAATTTTTTTAAAAAAGCTTGTGCACATGGAAAGCAGGCCTTAACCATGTGTATGGGATTTGGCTGCAATGCGGCAGGAATCATTGGCTGCAGGATTATTGATTCTCCAAGAGAACGGCTTATCGCAACCATTACAAACAACTTTGTCCCTTGTAACGGTCGCTTTCCAACATTAATTGCGATTATTACCATGTTTTTTGCTGGATTTGTTGCCGGCCCTTATCAATCCATATTTTCTACCTTGATTTTAACCGGAGTCATCGTATTTGGTATCATTATGACACTGATAGTCTCAAGAATACTATCCAAAACAATACTAAAAGGGCTCCCTTCTTCCTTTACGCTGGAACTTCCTCCTTATCGAAAACCTCAAATTGGGAAAGTGATCGTTCGTTCCATATTTGACAGAACATTATTCGTATTAGGGCGTGCTGTGATAGTTGCAGCACCTGCCGGTGTGGTGATCTGGATATTGGCAAATATCCATTTTGAAGACTTGAGCCTCCTTGCACACTGTGCAGCATTTCTGGACCCCTTTGCAAACCTTCTGGGTCTGGATGGTTATATCCTGATGGCCTTCATTCTTGGCTTTCCGGCAAATGAAATCGTTGTTCCGATTATTATCATGTGCTATATGGCAACAGACAGCATGCTGGAGCTGGATAGCCTGAATCAATTGAGAGAGCTGCTTGTTTCTCACGGATGGACTTGGCTGACGGCCGTATCGGTCATGTTGTTTTCTCTCATGCACTGGCCCTGCGGCACAACGTGCTTGACCATAAGAAAAGAAACCCAGAGCTGGAAGTGGGCCTGCATTTCATTTTTGGTCCCGACAGCCTGTGGTATCATCATATGTTTTGTTTTCGCAAACTCGGTAAGATTACTTGGCCTGATATAGAAGAACGTAACGAATTGAAACGAAAGGTGAAACGTGAAACGAAAGGGACGGTTCTTTTTGTTTACTCAACTGCTTAGGGTAAACAAAAAGAACCGTCCCTTTCGTTTCTCTTTTGTTTCAGAATCATCTCTTTTGTTTCTCTATTGCTATTTTTTCCCTTTAACAATAAGCCCTATTGGATTCGTTGAAATATCAGCTTTTTTTAGAGATGCACCTCGCATGATCTGTTCCAGTTCCTCTTTTGTATAGGACGCTTGCAGGGAAGTCTTCAAACCTTTCCGTATGGTTTTGGGCTTTGCCGATATATATAGCAGCCATTTTAAAAATAGATTCACATCCCGCCTTAAATCGCTTACAAAGAACTTCCCCCCGGATTTTAATACACGATAAATCTCATCAAAAATTATTTCCGGTTTTTCCCACTCATGCAAAGAACCGTTACTAAAAACCGCATCGAAGGAATTCTCGGAGAAAGGCATATCCATGGCATTTCCCAATACATATTCAATTCGTGTCTCACTAAAACCGTATTCCCTCGCATTTTTTCTTGCCAGCTCAATCATGTTCTTACTGATTTCAATGCATTTTAATTTAGTGCCTTCAGTTTTTTTGAGCCACTCAAGCCCCAAATAACCTGGCCCTGGGCCCACTTCCAAAGCTATCCCGTCTTTAATGCCTGATTTAATGATCTGGTCGGTTTCAAGCCAGCCCCGGTCTCTCATACTTTTTAGAAACAGATCATATTCCCTAACATCAGGCGCATTCTGAATGCCGTCATTCGTCTCAGGTATTCTCGGATTTGTCATAACACTGCACTCCTTTTATTCAATATTGTATATTAAAGTTTGAATATATGAGTAAAAAATATTACTAATAAAAAGAATCCAATTTTTCTAAAACATTATTCATCCATCTTACTTCAGCTTCCATATGATATAAAGAATGATCCATAATTGCACCAGCCTGCGGAGGAATTTTAGCTGAGTTTCCATGCTCTGTCTTGTGCTGCGTCAAATAATCGAGTACTCGCTCCATGTTATCAATACGCTGAAGCAAATACTTTTTTATGTCTTCTTTAGGAAGACTGGTCATGAAAAACAAACCAATATCCAATGAATAATAGGTTTTATTATCAGATGCCCATAACTTATGAAGCATTTTAAAATAGTCCTTTTTCCCTTTTTCAGTTATCCTGTAGATTGTTTTTGAAGGCCGGTTTCCTTCACGTGTTTCTTCAGCAACTTCAATAGAACCCTCTTCAGCCAATTTGGATAAAGAAAAATAAATGGATCCGATTTTAATATCTGTCCAGTCCCCCATATGATCTTCTATTATATGTTTAAGCTCATATCCGTGCATGGGATGTCTGGATAATAATCCCAAAAGAACCAATCGTATATTTGTCATGATTTGTACCTCTATTCAAATTTATATACTCAAATTTGAATATATAGTATCATATATTTTTCTCTATTTCAATAGAAAGAAACAGAAGGGACGGTTCTTTTTGTTTACTCTCAACTACTTAGAGTAAACAAAAAATAATTAAGTATTGACTGAATTAAAAAATCATGATAATATTTTGGTTAAGATATTACTTAATTAATTAAGGAGGCTCTTATGAAGAAACTTATTGAAAAATTTAAAGCCTTGGGTGATGAAACACGCTTCAAGATATTTTTACTGTTATCTGAAAAACAAATCTGCGTAAAAGGATTAGCAAATGCGCTTGGTATTTCTGAATCAGCAGTATCTCAACATCTAAAGGTCTTAAAGAAGGCAGATTTGGTAAAAGGCGAGAAAATTGGATACTTTACACACTATAAAGTACAAAGAACCGTATTAAAAGAATTAGAAAGACTTATTGGTGAACTGGCAAAAGATACAATTAATTTAGAGGAAACAAAAACGGAATTAAACGTAGAAAAGTTTGACTGCAAAAGGATATGTGAAAAACAGAGTAAGGGGTGCAGTGAATAATGGCATATTTATATGGACTTGCCTCAGTTGCCTTATTGGTTTCGGCCATAGCCAATAAGCAAAAGACATTCAAGTCATTAAAGACAGCATTAAATTTGTTTATTAAGATATTGCCATTGCTTCTGATAACACTGACATTGGTTTCAATTATCCTGTTTTATTTGCCAGATCATGTAATCGCCAAGTATCTGGGAACCAGTGATGTAATGGTTGGTGTTATTATGGCTTCTCTTATTGGGTCAATATCCTTATTACCTGGGTTTATCACATTTCCTTTATGTGGTCTGTTACTTAACCAGGGAGTTAGTTATACAGTATTAGCAGCTTTCTCCACAAGCTTGATGATGGTCGGCATCGTAACTTTTCCCATTGAAAAAAAGTTTTTCGGGGTAAAGCTAACGATCTTAAGAAATGCATCTTCCCTTGCAATTGCAATTATAGCCTCTCTTGCAATAGGGATAATCTACGGAGAGGTATATTAGATGAAAAATCAAATGAAAAACAATAAATATATTAATAAACCGTTGTTTCTTTTATTCTGTTTATATGGTCTTTTCATAGCTTACTCTTACATTTTTAAAATCGATTCCGGTATGAAGATGGGCAAAAACTTTATCTTTTTCGCCAGTGATATGCTCAAGCTATTTCCCCCGGCATTTGTATTAGTCGGATTGTTTATGGTTTGGGTAGATCGTAAAACAGTAGAAAAGTATTTTGGTGAAGCATCAGGTTTTATGGGATATGCCGCATCTATACTATTAGCTTGTACGACGCTCTATCCATTTGTTGTTGTATTGCCAATGGCAGCAGCATTAAGCAAGAAAGGTGCTAAATTGAGTATTGTGCTGACTTATCTTGGTGCATCAGCTATTTGCAGAATACCAATGACGATCTTTGAAGCAAGTTTTCTTGGCTTAAAGTTCTCAATGATGCGTTATGCGGTATCCTTGCCGCTTGTTATTGTTACTTCAATAATGATTGAAAAGGTTGTTGGTAAAAACTATTTTGCAGTAAATAATTTGTTTAATAACTTGGATGAATGAATAAAAAAAGGGCTATTCTTTTAGAAAGCAAAGAAAAAGAACGGCCCTTCTGTGTTTTATGGGTCCAAGACTTCTGTGACAGTTCCGAAGGAGTAGCCTTGATTTCTCAGCCTGTCAATAATGGTTTGCAGGGCCTGCGGTGTCTGAGCTGCAGCCTGATGCATAAGGATAATAGCACCTGGCTTTATATTATTCACAACTCTGTCGATAATCGCATCTACACCCGGACTCTGCCAATCCAGTGAGTCTACAGTCCACATGATTGTTAAATAACCTAGGCGAGCTGCTGTATTCAAAACACTTTGATCATATTCACCGAAAGGCGGTCTTAAAAGATAAGGCGTTTTACCCACAGTATTTCTGATAATATTCCCTGTACTGACGATTTGATTTGCCACCTGGCTTAAAGACAGCTGAGGCAGATGCGGATGAGTGTAGGTATGATTCGCAATTTCATGACCTGCTGCAGCAATATTCCTTGTGAGCTGCGGATAATTTTCTATCCATATGCCTGCCAGAAAAAACGTCGCCTTGATATTATTTCTCCTTAAAATATCAAGTAATGTATTAGTCTGATTATCTCCGTATGTGGCATCAAAAGTAAATGCGACCTTATTCTTAGACGGGTTCCCTCTATAAATAGCCGAAGCATTTTGAGGCAGAGGGATCACCAGCATCTGACCCACTCGAATCAATGCCGGATTAACAATATTATTTCTTGCAGCAAGCTCTGCAACTGTAGTGCCAAACCGCCTTGCAATACTATAAAGCGTATCCCCCCGCTGTACAATATATCTTATGACGCCGTTTCCGAATGGATTCACTGCCCCTTCTGGCATCAACAGCTTTTTCCCGGGATAAATCAGACTTGGATTTTGAATATTATTAAGCTCAGCAATATTCTCAACGGAAACCTGATATAAACGTGCAATACTGTACAAAGTATCTCCCGGCTGAACCGTATAGATGATTTCTCCCGGCGGCGGTCCTCCCGGCGGCTCCATTTCCTCTACCGGAATGATGATCTTTGTCCCCGGATATATCAGATTAGGGTTTACAATATTATTGGCATTGATGATTGCTTGAACTGTTGTACCGTACAGTCTGGCTATAGCTGCTAAAGTATCCCCTGATTTTATAGTATACATGATTTCAGGCATAAAAAACACCTCCTGTTTTATGATATTCAGGAGGCTTTGTTTTGGGATATCGGATCAGGCAAAATATTTCACGAGAAACAGAAGGGACGGTTATTTTTGTTTACTCAACTGCTTAGGGTAAACAAAAATAACCGTCCCTTCTGTTTCTATTAGATATTCTCTACAAATTGAACACTAAGCCCATTAGGGTCTTTTACAAAGAAAAACCTGACATGAGGATTGGGTTGAACCGGCTCATTTTTCACTTCAATCCCTTTTTTCTTTAAAAAGTCTATCATTTCATCAACGGTTTCAACTTCAAACCCTATGGAAATACCTTGTTTATTACCGGTTGCTTCTTGATTTGGCCCGCATATCAGTTCCACTTTTGTTTCTCCCTCTCCCAAGAAAGCAATCTCTGTCTCCGGACCTGCATTAAACCTTTGATTTAGTCTTAACCCTACGATATCCTGGTAAAAGCTTAAAGATTCATCCATGTTGTTAACGGATATAGTGCACCAGCAGAATTTCATTTCTCTTCACTCCTCATTACGTGCCTATATAAAACTCCTTTTGGCACTTTTTTTTTATAATACTATTTTAACGCATATGTCAATAATTTCAGTATTTTTTTATATCTCATCCCGTATCATTTCAAATAACTCTTCTGCTGTTTCAGCTTGAATAAATTCATCGTTTACCAGAGCGAATGGTCCGGCTTCACAATCTCCGCAATACCCCAGACAAGGTTCCACCTCCACATTTACTCCTTCATCTTCTAATTTTTTAACCACATCTTCCGTTCCATACTGAAAATTATTTTCACAAAACCTTGCTTTAAACATTTCTACCACTCCTATTCGATTTCTTGCTTATATTATTTCAATTCCTTTATAAAAAATTCATGCAACAAGGAACCGCTTGCTTTTCCTAAACAGGCAAAGAGGCGGCCTATGGTTGAAATCAAACCCATATGAACCGCCTCTTTGGAATAAATGAAAAAGTTTACTGTTATTGTATCTCCTGAACTTACTGGATTACTAAAACCAACATCATTGTATCACATTATTCTCAACGCTTACTGTGAATCCTTCCAGTTGGTTAGAAGCAGGAGTATCAGCAAAATCTCCCTCTCCAGTATAAGTAAATGTGACTTCTTCTCCTGAACTAACTGGAGCGTCTAAAGTAAAAGTTACTGTATCCGAAGGCAATGCTGTCATTGAAACCGGTGAACTACTTTCATTAATTGTAAATGTATTTAACTGATATTGTGTATTCCCATTTATCGTTTCACTAAATACTATTACTATTTTATCTGGTGCCGCATATTCTACACTTGCACTTACTACAGTAGGCTTATTTGCATCAATAAGAGGAATTAAACTAAGAGTATATGTAGGTATTTCAGTATAGGGATCGTTCGTCATTCCGTTATTATTAAGTACAACACTAATCGGAATATCTTCTTCAGCGGAACGATCTGTATCCCCTTCTGCAACTGTATACGTAAATTTATAAGTATTGTCTCCTTGATCTTCAATTGTATCTGTCACATCCACTCCATTCACAAACACTTCGTCTGCCGTATACCCCGAATCATCTGTAATTACAGTTGCAATAATAGTACCGCCTATTTTATTGTAATCTCCTGCTTTGATTTCTACATCACTTATTATCGGTGCTGGAACTTCTGTTTGAGCAGTACTTACAACAACATTGAGTGTCACAGCGATAGGGTCGATTTCATCAGCATAACCGTCTGGCATTGTCCATGTTGCTGTTAAGGTATAGGTGTCTGTTACTGTTCCATCAAATGTTCCTGACCAATCAGTAATAGTTGCATTCACCGGAGTTGTTCCATCTGTTACTTCTACTGTGTCTGGAAGTTTCCCACTTGCTTTTAATGCTGCTAAATCAATCAAATGCTCATCAGCATCTAAAGTCACATCTGTTAACGCTGTAAAGCCTGTAATCTCTTTTGCTACTGTTGTAAAGCTAAATGTAATTTCCTCATTGGTATAACTTCTTTCTGCCTCTTGCTTGACTAAACCTGAAGGGATTGACACAGTATAATAGGTCCCATTGGCAAGTTCATCATGAGCAATGTTCAAAACACGAAGATCATCAGTATCAATAGATATACTAATATTTCCTACTGAATCATCTCCACCATTACAAGTGATGGTTACACCGTTCAAATTATCGCCAGCTTGAGCTATATTCTCATTAAACACAACCGTAAGATCTCCTGTTGTTGGTATATTATTATCCTGATCTCCAGGGAATGTCGATAAAAGTGTCGGTGCCGGAGCAGGTCCGGCAGTTATGTCTACTTCCCCAAACTCATACAATTGACCGGTTTCCGTCTCTATTAATTCATAACGTATAGTTTTCGTATCGTCTGCTACATAGGTCACCAATCCGTTGTTATCAACTGTAATAACATCTGTTGAACCGTCTTTAATTTCAAATGTCCCGGTCTCATCAGGATTTGGACTTGAAAATCCTGTTAATTGCTTGGTTCCGCCAGATATGGTTGTTGTTGAGTCTCCAAACATTAAACTTCCGCTTACATCGTTTGGCTCCGAATAAACCTCTACCTCAACAGAATTGACCTTACCGCTGGTTGATGTTGTATAGCTGATTATCGTACTTCCTTGAGTAAGAGCTGTAATATTACCTTCTGCATCAATGGTCGCTACACTTGGCATCTCAGATATCCAGCCCCATGCACCTGCCTCTGTTGTAGATGCAGTTGCAGTTTCATTTGCACCAATCTGTAAAGGCAAGCTATCGATAGTTATTTCTGCTCCTAGAATTACTGTGGTAAAACTCCATGTGATTTCTTCGTTGCCTGTTCCTTCTGAATTCCTTACTGCATCTGCCGGTACGGTTACCGTAAATGTAGTGCCATTTAAAAAATCATCATGATCTATTGTTATTGTACGGTCATTTAAAGAAGAACTTAAACTCGGCACGCTTTGTATCCCGCCATCATCATATTCAATCTTAATTCCACTTAGATTATTAACAGTTACATTACGGTCAAATACAATGCTTACGACTGCATCTATTAACACGTCGGTTGCATCAGCTGTAGGCATTAATGCTGATTCTGCAGGCGCCGGCTCTTTAACTATAAAATTGATTATAAATGACTCACTTACTCCATCGTTTGCTGTTACATCTACATTCGCTGTATATGTTCCAACCGCCAATCCATCGTTTGGCACTACCGTAAAGGTTGTCGATGTTGTTTCGTCATCTAATGTTGCTGCTACCGGCTGAGTAACTGTAAAGCTATCTGCATTGGTCCCGCTTAATGCTACTAATAGGTTAGTAATATCACCGGTTCCAGTTTTTATAACAGAAACATCCGTTGGAGCTTCTGATGCATAGCCTTCTGTTACTGTTCCTAAATCAGTTGGATCAATTGTATCTAAGCTGATGGTATAAGTCAGAGCCGGTGCTCCAATTAATTGCATCTTAATTTTGTGATCACTATTATCTCTATATACTGCATAAAAATTTCCATCTAAGTTTACTACCGATACCTTCGTACCTTCAACTGCTATATCATCAAAAACGCTTGATATTCCATTGTAATGGACTTGCAGTTTTGTTGAGCTTATTCCGGCTGCCACAATATCGGTACCATTTGTTGCAACAGAGCTAACTGATGCACCTGTTAAGTCTTCTGTATTTGTGAAGTTAATGGTTTCTCCGCTGACACTTAATTCTGCCGTTTTAAAGCTGCTGTGTTTATACAAAGCGATAACTTTACCCCCATTTGCAGTTAAATCATAGATATCGAAAACATTGGATGAAGAAGTTCCTGTACTTCCGCTTCCAAGATTTGATTTGACTTCAACTGAATAAGTTTTACTATACCCTGTGCCGTATTTATGTGCTGTGATATAGTAATTACCTTCTTTAACTGCAATATTTGAACCCTTTTCGAAATACTGTGCAGGATACCCGGGTATCATGTTATCATAATTATCTTTATACCCATTAAAAATCAGAGATTTTTGAAAACTGCCGGAAGAATTTGTCGCGTACATAATGTCAGGATAATCCCAAGCATCGCCTGTATTACCCAATGTATCCGTATAAGTTATATGGACAAATCCACTGCTATCTGTATCAATATCTGGCATGGAGCAGGCTCCTCCATTATTACTTTCAATCAACTCCTCATCAGTCCAAGCACTTCCGTCATACATTCTGTAGCCTATTTTGTCGCCTGCTGTTGTGTAAGCTGCATGAATACAGTCCAAATTATCTACAGCAAGTTTACCTTCTGTACCTGCGCTTATTAATATCTCACCAGCCCAGTTGCCTTGACCGTCATGTTGATTGTAGTATATATTTCCATCCCTCGTGTAAAGAACACCTATAAAATCAATTCCTGCTTCCGAATCGCATATAGTTCCTTCTGCAGTTAGCGGTGTGTCTGCAGGCACTGCTCCTACCTCTACCGTTATGGTTACGTTGGATGCGCTGTCTGCAGTTGTGTCATTTGCTTTTACTTCAATGGTAATATCCTGTTCTGCCTGTGCTGCATCGGGTGTATAGCTTAATGCACCTGTGTTTGTATCTAAACTCACATCACCGCCGACGTCTGTTGTGCCTTCATCTTGCGCCGATACCAATTCATAGGTCAATGTATCTTCTTCTACATCATCAAACCAGCCTGATACATCCGTTGAATACGATACTGCCGGTGTCAAAGTATCATTAGATGCCGGTGTCGCTGTTCCTGTCTGTATTTCCTCACCGCTTATTACTGTCGGTACATCATTGATCGGAGTGATTGTAACATTAACTGTTGCTGTTGCAATACCTCCTTTACCGTCACTTATATCATAGGTGAATGAATCTGCTCCATTGAAATTCAAATTTGGTGTGTAAATGAGATTGTTGGTTTCTTGTTCTTGAGAAACGCTTCCATCGATTCCTTGTGTAAATCCTGTAACGGATAGTGTATCCCCGTCTACATCCGTATCATTTGCCAATACTGTAACAGTAACGGCTGTATCTTCATTTGTCGTTGGTGTATCATCAACTGCTACAGGCAAATCATTTATTGAATTTATTGTTATATTTACAGTTCCTGTATCCGTTCCTCCGTTGCCGTCTCTTATAGTATAAGTGAAAGAGTCTGTTTCATTAAAATCTTCATCCGGCGTATATCTTATACTGTCTCCTTCTTGTGCTATTGTACCGTCACTTGCTTCTGTGAAACTATCTATTGCTAAAGTATCACCGTCTTCATCACTATCATTTGCCAACACATCTATTAGTATCGTACTGTCTTCATCAACCGTCCCTGTATCATCCTCTGCCACAGGATCACTGTTTGGTACTGCTCCTACCGCTACCGTTATGGTTACGTTGGATGCGCTGTCCGCAGTTGTGTCATTTGCTTTTACTTCAATGGTGACATCCTGTTCCACCTGTGCTGCATCAGGTGTATAGCTTAATGCACCTGTGTTTGTATCCAAACTCACATCACCGCTGACATCTGTTGTTCCTTCATCTTGCGCTGATACCAATTCATAGGTTAATGTATCTTCATCTATATCGTCAAACCATCCTGATACATTTGCTGTATATAATACTGCCGATGTAAAGGTATCATTAGATTCCGGTATTGCTGTTCCTGTCTGTATTTCCTCACCGCTTACTACTGTCGGTGCATCATTTACCGGATTGACTGTGATACTCACTGTTGCTGGTTCCGATTCTATTGTTCCATCGCCTACTTTAAAAGTAAAGCTGTCGAAACCATTATAGTTAGTTGTTGGCGTATATGTATAGGAACCATCTGCATTAATAGTAACACTTCCATGATATGGGTCTGATACTTTGCTAAATGTTAAATCATCATTATCTGCATCGTTTGCCGCCAGTATACCTGATATAGGTGTATCTTCGTCTGTAGTAATCAAGCAGGCATTTGCTGCCGGTGCACTGTTAGGCACCTCTGTAATGACAATGTCAAAGGTTTCGGTAACCGTTCCGCCTTTGCTGTCATCTGCCGCCACCACTACACTTGTTGTACCTGCTGTTGTAGGTGTGCCGCTGAAAGTCCTTGTACCTGCCGTAAAGGTAATGCCGTTCGGCAATGGTGCTGCTGTATATGTCAGATTGTCACCATCTGCATCAGCAAATACATCTGCTCCAAATGTATAGCTGAAAGCTTCTCCCACCGTTTCGCTTTGGTCCGGTATAGCACTTTCTAATGTAGGTACATCGTTTATTGAATTAATAGTTATACTGACTGTTGCCGATTCAGATTCTATTGCTCCATCGTCTGCTTTAAAAGTAAAGCTGTCGAAACCATTATAGTTAGTTGTTGGCGTATATGTATAGGAACCATCTGCATTAATAGTAACACTTCCATGATATGGGTCTGATACTTTGCTAAATGTTAAATCATCATTATCTGCATCGTTTGCCGCCAGTATACCTGATATAGGTGTATCTTCGTCTGTAGTAATCAAGCAGGCATTTGCTGCCGGTGCACTGTTAGGCACCTCTGTAATGACAATGTCAAAGGTTTCGGTAACCGTTCCGCCTTTGCTGTCATCTGCCGCCACCACTACACTTGTTGTACCTGCTGTTGTAGGTGTGCCGCTGAAAGTCCTTGTACCTGCCGTAAAGGTAATGCCGTTCGGCAATGGTGCTGCTGTATATGTCAGATTGTCACCATCTGCATCAGCAAATACATCTGCTCCAAATGTATAGCTGAAAGCTTCTCCTACAGTTCCGCTTTGATCCGGTATGGGATTTTCCACTATAGGTGCACTGTTCCCATCACTTGGTACGGCTCCTACTGTTATGGTTATGATAACATTTCCTATAGTGCCATCTGTTAAATTGTCTCCTTTTACGTTAATACTCACATATTTTCCTGCCTGTGCCGCTTCAGGCGTATAGAAAATGGCGCCGGTGGTTCTGTTCAATGTTACATCACTACTGACATCATTGGTATCTGAATCCTGTACTGATACTAATGTATAAGTAAATATATCCGTATTTGAATCTACAAACCATTGCGATACATCTTCCATATACGGTACCGCCGCTGTTTCTCCATCATTGGATGCCGGTACTGCCGTACCTGTTTGTGTTTCTTCTCCCGGCTTTACTGTTGATATACTGTTTGGGTCTATAGATGTCACATTGAAGGAATCCGAAGCTGTTCCGCCGTTTTCGTCATTTGCAGTAATGGTCACTGTTATGGTTTCAATTGCTGACGGTGTCCTTTTCCATATTTTATCTTCTATTATTCCTTTGTCCGCACTTAAAGTTAGTACATCGCCATCGTCATCTGTAAATACATTGCTTAAGTCTACAGTTATTACTTTCCCGACTATGGCATCTGTAATATCTGCTATTTCATTTACTACTATTGGCGCCGTATTACTTGGCGTGCTGTTTCTTCTGCTGCCACTGCCTGAATTGCTCCCCGAACTGCTTGGTTCTGAATAAACATCTTCATCTATATCAACATCATCTGACTCTATATCTGCTTTTTCTATTTTCCCTTCTCCGGTTATTTTAGCTGCTGCCTTTATGTTAGCATTTCCGATGGTTACATTTTTACCTATTTCAAGGTTTGTATTTTTCGCTTTATCGCTGATGGTCAAATTTTCAATATTTCCGGATGCAACATTCAGATTCATATTAGGCGAATCGATTTCTACATTCTTAAACTCTCCTGCAAATATGACTTCTTCTCCATCAGGTACATTGACAATACAATTCCTAAAACCGTCTCCGGTTAATTCTTCCTCTTCTAGTTTTGCGCTGGATGAAACAACGACATTATCGATTTTGGTATCGTCTTTCGCCAGCACTCTGACCTGCCCTGTTTCAGTATTTATCACCACAATATTCAAATCCGAATTGATAATTAAGATACTGTTTGGGCCACCGCCTTTTATGATGGTTTTTCCATCTACCTTAACATTGTCCAGCCTTACTTCTCCGTCTCCAATCCCTTCAGTCAAATATAAGTCTCCTTTTATATGCAAATTGGACAAATTCACGCCGGTACAGGCTACTGTAACATTTCCTTGTATTGTTTTTACCGCCTCATTTTTTCCATAATCACCCTTAGCGTTATACACCTCTCCGGAAACACGGCTGATTAAAACGGCTGCTTCAGCTCTGGTAATATTATTTTTAGACTTGAAAGTATTGTCTCTATATCCCTTTATATATCCCTTTTGTACAACCGCTTTGACATTGTCGACTGCCCAATCTGATATATCGTTTTTATCTGAAAAATTAAGCTCTTCTTCGATTGTATCTTCGTCCAAATCATGTATTCTGGCAATAATTGTAGCCGCCTCTTGCCTGGTTATGTATTGATCCGGATAAAAATAGCCCTGATTGTCTCCGTTTACATAGCCTATATATTTTGCTTTTAATATCTCGTCGTAATACCAACTTCCTTTGGACACATCTTTAAAATCAATAAATTCTTTTTCATAAAACCCAAATACTTTATTGATTACCGTTACAAATTCTGATCTTTTTATAAAAACATCGGGTTTAAAGGTATGATCATTATACCCCTTAAAAAAACCTTTTTCCACATAGCTAATAATTTCATTTTGAGCCCAGTGATTATTAATATCTTCTAAATAATTGCTGTCAGTCGACTGAGCAAAAACAGCAGGAAAAAAAGTGCTTGTCATAAGTAAAATAATTGCAATCCATAATAAATTCTGTTTTTTGTTTTTCATTCCCTTCACCTCCACTAAATTTGAATCACAAGCTTTTATAAAAGCTTCATCATAATCAACTATTTAAAATAAAATATAAAGATTCTACTTATTATTTTATAGAATCCTGCTAAACCACCACTAAACCAAAAATATAAAAACCCCTGAATTTCATCCATAGGGTCCCATAGATAGTAAATAGTAAATCCGCCTTTTCCGGCGGATTTACTATTTACTATTTTGCCTTTTCCATTATTTTTCTAAGTTCTTGATTTGGCTCCATCCCAAATTCTTGTTTTAACTTTCTTTTATAACTATTATACCGCTTAACTGCTGTAAGTCTGTCTCCCATCATCATTAAAGTCTCCAAGAGCATCGCATTGATACCTTCATGCAGCGGCTCATATTTTATGCTGTTTTTTAAAAGCTCCACCAATTTATTATGCTTTTTTGCTGCTTTATAGTACTTTCCCATCTTAAGGATCAATGAAACATACTTCTCTCTGACAAGATTTCTGTTTTTTTCTGCCCAAGAAAATTCGCACCCTTTTAGATATTCTCCTTTGTAAAGAGCCGTAGTTGCTTCACATTCTGATATATTGTTCTTATGAATATCCTTTAAAGAAGATATAAAACTTATAAACTTAAAGTAGTCACATTCAAGATCATTAAAATTCAGCTTGTATCTGTCTTTTATACGTTCGACAGGCGCTTTTATTCCATTTTTCTCCAAAGCTTTTTTCAGATAATAGAGTGTGGCATTAAAGTTCGATATTGCTTTATCTCCATCA
The DNA here is from genome assembly GCA_016841185.1 of Anaerovorax odorimutans. Taxonomy (GTDB): domain Bacteria; phylum Bacillota; class Clostridia; order Peptostreptococcales; family JAAYPU01; genus JAENZQ01. The sequence continues at coordinate 53,138 of JAENZQ010000009.1, read as the reverse complement.
AATTCCGGCCAAAGATTATCCGTTATTTCACTTCTGGATATCTCGGCACCTCTCCGATCAATGAAAAAAGCCATTAATTCTTCAGCCTTGAAGGTTCGAAACTCTACTTTACTGTCCTGCATTGTAACCAGTTCAAATCCGCCTAAGCAAAATATTTGAGCCTGAAGAGGGCCTATCCGAATATCTTTCTGTTTAACGATCCTATCAAGGGTTTCTTTTAATACTTTCCGATCAAAAGGCTTCATAAGATAATCAATGGCATTGATCCTGAAAGCCTCCACTGCATATTCGTCATAAGCCGTTATAAAAACAATCGTAACGTCCTCATAATGCTCTTTTATGATTTTAGATAATTCTATCCCGCTCATTACTGGCATCTCTATGTCAAGAAAAGCGACATCAATATGTGTTTTTCCCATGAATTCCAAGGCTGTTAAAGAGTTCGTAAACTTGCCTTTTATATCTACAATACCACTCTCCTTAAGCAGTATTTCCATTTTATCCGCTGCAGGCTGTTCATCATCAACAATTAGCGCTTGTATCAACACTTTCACCTCCTGTCGGTATTGTAAATTCTATTCTCGTGCCTTTCCCTGTTTCACTCTGAATCTTTAATCCCCGTCCATATAATTTTCTAAGTCTTAGGTCGATGTTTCTTAGACCAATACCTTCGGTATCATAATCTGAAAGCAAATTCTCCAGCTTATCACTTGATATCCCAATACCATCATCATTGACAACAACTTTTATCCCTTCCTCTGTTCTATGGACTGAAATCATAACAGTGCCTTTCGCGCCTTTTCCTCTTAACCCATGATGTATAGCATTTTCTACCAAAGGTTGTATAGACAGGGGTGGAACAAGCCCTTGAAGGTTATCATCAATATCAATAACCGCCTCCATGTTCTCTCCAAAACGCGCTTTTTCAATTTCAAGATATGAATAAACAAGGCTTATCTCTTTTTCAATTGATGTATGCGTTTCAAGTTTTTCAAAATCAAAGCTGTATCTTAAATAGTTTGCAAATGTATTAATAAGCTGTTCGGCGCGCTGAGGATCAACATCACAAAAATAAGAAATGGTATTCAGCGTATTATATAAAAAGTGGGGCTTGATCTGTGCCTGCAAAAACGCCGACTCTGCCGCCATTGCCTGAGCTACTGATTTTTTAAGGCTGACCAATGTCTTTACCCTTGCAATAAGTTCTTCCGTTTCGAAAGGTTTGAAAAGATAGTCATTTGCTCCGGCCTCAAACCCAATAATAATGTCTTCCGTATTGGTCTTGGCAGTTAACATCAATACGGGCAAATCAAATTGGGATTTACTTTCTCTGATTGTTCGGCACACATCATATCCTGACATTTCAGGCATCATCACATCCAATATTACTAAATTAATATCCTCATTTTTTCTGATTACATCTAAAGCTTTTAATCCACTATTTGCACCTATGACCGCATATCCTTCCATATTAAGTATCGCAGCTGCAGCCTGTAAGTTTATTTTTTCATCATCGACGATAAGGATTTGATCATTTCCACCGGTTCTCCCAACAGTACCATTGACATTTTCATCAGGAACAACTTCAATAGGCTCTTCCAATTGAATTTCTTTTTCCCCATACTCCTGCATCTGTGCAACAGGAAGTGTAAAATAAAACCGACTGCCTTCTCCTAAAGCAGATTCCACCCATATTTCTCCTTTTTGAAGCTCAATTAAATATTTTGTTATCGGAAGTCCCAGGCCAGTGCCTCCATGTTTTCTCGTGAGGGATGTATCCAACTGTTCAAAGGATTTAAAAATATCTTCATATTTTTCTTGAGGAATGCCTTCCCCTGAATCTTCAACACAAAATAAAACTCGCTTGTCTGATTGCTCTGCTGAGATTCTCACATATCCTTCTTTAGTAAACTTTAAAGCATTACCTATCAAATTATGGATGATCTGAGCAAATCGATTCTCATCCGCCATAACAGGAGGCAATTTGTCATCAATGTCATTAATGAGCTTAACATCCGATTCAAAGGAATGTTTTAATATCATTAATGTCGGATTTACAACAGCATTTATTCTCACAGCTTTGCAATTCAGTTGGATATCCTCATATTTCATTTTTGAATAATCCAAAATATCGTTGACTAAATTAGATAATCTTTTACTGCTGTCGGATATAATCGACAATTTCTCTTTTTGCTCCGGATTAAGAGACCCTTCACTGCCTCGGGCCAGAGCTTCCGTGATTCCAATTATACCATTCAAAGGTGTTCTTAACTCGTGAGAAGTATTTGCAAGGAACTCATCCTTTAACTTGTCCAGTTTCAGAAGCTTTTCTGAAAGATCATTGACATTCCTGAAAGTAATTGCAAATCGTCTGGCAAGGATAAATGATTGAAGAAAAATGAATATATAGAACCCAAAAGGTGTCAGCTCCCCCAGCTCAAAGGAAATCAACTGACTGTGATACAGAACATCATATAACACACAAACTCCAATAACAAAACCGCCTGCCAATACAATAAGAGAATTCTGCCGCTTCCTGAAATAAGCGACAAGGGTAAAGATCAATCCGTACGATATCGTCAAAATAACAGCTACCATCATAAACGGCTTTAGTTTTGTAAAAAACCATACCGGCGACAATAATGTAATAATCGAAATGCTGAACGAATAAATTAAAGCACCTCGAACGGAATATTTCGATATTTCTTTGGGAAATAATTCCCGCAAAAACAAAAGGAGCGTTGTTCCTGCCCAGTAAACGGTATAGTAGTTCAATACAACAAGCATTTTAAAATTTATAAAAGGCAGTATTTTATAAATTGAATAATCTCCGTGGATCATGGTTCTGCCCATTGCAACAATACACATCAATACGAAGTACAGGCTGGCTTTATCTTCCCGCCTCAGGAGAAAAATACTTAAATAGTAAAGCCCCATAATAAAAAAGCTTCCCATCAGAAATAAATCAAGATAGGTAACATTTCTGGTAAGCTCTTGGATCTGAGCAGGTGTACCCATTTTTATTGAATACCACATTCCCCCGCGATCATAAACATAATTTGCTACCTGTACAATAAGGTTGAATTCCGTTGTTTCAGGTACAATACAAACGGTAACCGGTCTATTCTCCGGCTTAAATTCATTCCTATCCCATGTAGCAGTACCATTGGAAGCAATCAATTCATCATCCATAAACATACGATAAGCCGTAGACATGGTAGGAATTCTTAAAGCCATAGGCTTGCCCGGATCTGTACCGACAACTTGCAACCTGTATGTGGCATGCCCAAAACCCGGAAGGCTTTTTCCGTTTATCTGATAAGCATTCCATACTACCGGCACTCTTGCTTTTATATCCGGCTTCGGTTCAAGGTTCTCAAAATCTTTTTTAGTCAAGAAAGTATTCCAATAAAAGTCCCAATCTCCTGACAAATCCACTATTCCGTCTTTTCCCATATCCCACAAGGAAAGATCAAGCACGCCACTATTTACTGTCGGAGGGCTACTTTTGACGGAAGCCGCAAATACCGCACTCTGAAAAATGGTTGCTATCAAAATAATAGATAATACAATTATTTTTCTAATTAAAAAGAAATTTCTTTTCATATTTCACTCAAACCTTATTTCGAACTTAATAATATATTATCAGAAAAAAGTCAATTTTTGAATTACATAGTCCGGTTAGATAAACAGTTCTGGTTCCTTTCGCTCCTTAAATTCAATTTCCAATTCCTTTTTATGCCTTAAATAATCTTCATCATCATAATACTTGGCCTGGACAGGGCATTTCTTGATACACGCACCGCATTTGATACAGATCCCATTCAACCTGCTTGTATCATCCGAATCAATAGAACCCATTGGACAAACTTTAACACAAAGTTTACAGCCCGTACAATTACCGTTTGTTTTGGGCTTTACCCTTCTGATATCCACAGGGATTCCATCCTTATTGATAGGTCTGTAATAATTCCTGTAAGGACTATTTCCTTTTACAATAATGGGCTTGAATATCTTTTGATTGAAGACTTTTTCGTATATTTCATCGGCAAAATCCGATGCAATAGTCATATCCTTTTCATCCGGTCTGTTTTTTGCCAATGTTTCAGAAAAAGAATGCTCCCCTATAAAAGCGCCTCCTGCAATGACTTTAAACTTTCCGGATTCAAGGATATCTTTCAGCTCAACCAAAGCATCATCATAATTTCTGTTTCCATAAACCACTACGGCTATTGCAAAAGCACCGTTTCCTTTAATTGCTTTCAAATAATTCAATAATACATTGGGAACACGCCCTGCATAGACCGGTACCCCAATAATGACCACATCACTTTCTGAAAATAACAAAGGCTCACTTCTATTACTCGGTAATGTGAAGTCAATAATGTCAGATACCTTGACTGCCATATTCTCTGAAAGTTTATCGGCAATACCTGATACTATTTTTTCAGTAGTTCCCGTCGCACTAAAATACAATATCTTTATTTTCTGATTCATAATACATAACCTCCTGCAACTCTTCTGTATACTTACCAAGATCTTTTTTAAGTGTTTTTATTTCTCGTTTATGAAACTGCCGCCTGCTTTCTTTAAATAATCAATCAAAAGTTTATATTCTCCTTCACCCGATATTTCCGGCAGGAGTCCGTAATAAGTAGCCTGATAATCTTTATTCAATCGGATTAATAATTCAGGTGCTTTGTAATTCCTGCCTTTAAAGCTGAAGCTGCTTTCTTTTTCAGGGATATGATTGATTACTTTCTCTATATATTCTTTAGATGTTTCTGTTTTCTCTTTTAGGATATCGTTCTTTTTACCCCATTTCAGAACTTGTTGGTAATACCAATAAATGGGATGCTTATAAAAACGGAAAAATTGCATGCACCATTTCAATCTCAAAAAATGTAAAAAATTCTTGAAACGACTTTTAATAGACCATCCGGGTTCTCTGATAACAACGATGTGTCTTGGTCTCCCAAACTTATTTGTCAATCTGATTTTCCTTAATCTGGATATATACCACACCGCTATAACCGTTAAGATAACAGCAGTTCCTGCAATCATCCATATAACCGGAAAGGCATGTGTGGTTTCTTCCAACGCTTCAGAAGTAATCATCTTTTGCCCCGGTGGTGCTGCAGGCATTTCTCCCATTTCCGGTTCAGGAAAAAGGCTGAATAGCCATTTAAAAAAAAGACCTATCTGTAATCCTGTCCATTTCAACATTCTCCAACTGCCGATGCCCAAAGAATATAGTCCTTTGTTTACAGATGGCAGGAGGAAAATCAATGAAAAAAGTGGCATACACATTAAAAAAACAATCATTATGCCCGTAAACCATCCGGATTGCCCTGCTTTTATAATCTTTATGTTTTGGCTGCTTTCAGTCTCTTCATGGTTTTGTAATGTCAATACCATCCCAATGAGACTGCTTGCAATAGCAAATATAAAAAACAAATGGAATGTTAAACTTGCCCATTCCTTTACAGTAAAAGCAGATGCAAAAATAATGTAATATATAATATTCCCCTCAAACCGACGTAATACTTCCTGCCGTGTCGGAAGATGACGGGTTAAACGGGCGCTGCGCAATAAAATAAAGATAATGCCGATGCTTACCGCCAGACCGAATCCCCATGCTCCCTGCGGCACAACACTTTTCCAATTCTGTATCACAAAAAAAACTATGATCAGCATATTTCCCAAAAATAAAAATACATGATTACTGCTTTTTAATAATACAACATTTATACAATAGCCTGTTATCCCGGATATCATAAGATAGGTAAGGTCAAAAAAAGCCGGCTGATCCCATTCAACACTTGTAAACAACACAATGACATAATAAATCCATATTATTTCACTGTAAATCATGACGAAAGATTTGTATATATCTTTAAACCGGTCCATAACAGAATCTCCCTTCTTAAGCAGATTCGCCTGACGTGAGAAACAAATATATTGATTTTGCATTTGCATCCAGTTTTTTTGAATACTCCGTTTCCATTTTATAATAGAAACTTATATCCGAAACCTTATTCTTATGAATTTGAAACCACATATAATGTTCTCGATTAACATGATGGCAAAATACAGAGACCGGCATGTATAGCTGCCCTTTGTGATGCATTTCATCCAGGGGAACCATTCGGGGAACGCTTACGCGCTGGGTAATTTGAGCCAACTGATCTAAAAAAGGCGTCAAATCCGTGCAAGGTAATATATTCGGCATTTTTCCCCCATTGCAGTTCAGAGCATTACTGGAAAAGCCGATACCCATTCCCCGTTTTTTGTAATTTAAGACTACTGAAGCAATAACAGAAAGAAACTTTTCAAAAGCTTCCCATTTTTTAAAAGCATAAATTTTTTGTTCATCCGGGTCGTCATAAGCTGTTTCATTGATTACGAACCCGCTGACATCTATATAAACCATCAATTGTTCCAGAACAACAGGCTGATAAACATTAGTCAGAAGTTTTCCTGTTCGGGCGCTTGCCTTCCAATTGAATCTCTTCCATTCGTCGCCGGCTTGATATTCTCTGACTCCTATTACCATAAGAGGGTCTTCTATAAATCCTCCCTGCTTTCCTTTCACACCCCAGTGCATAGAAGGACGTAGATCGGATACATGTACCGGTATGATCTTTGGGTAAATATATAGCTTTCCGTCCAATCGGTATTCTTTTTCTTTCTCAGCAAAACGAAAACCATCACCTGAACGCAATATGATCTGCCCCAGATTGTAAACACCCCGTTGCACCGCTATTCCGGTTAGCGTCCATTTTATTTCCCGGAACCAGAGCACCCATAAAAAGCGCACGGTATACGTATTGCACCCGTTATTTTCAAAGTAAACGCCCGAATTCTCTGAAAAAGCCCATTCAAGCCATACTAAAGGAAGCCATTTGCCATTATAGACAGAAGCATGTATTAAGAATTCCTCATCAACAAACATTCTGGTTTTTGAAAACTGTAAAGTCGGCCAGATATGATTTAACGACGCTTTTTTCCATAGTGTAATGGCAATGAATAGAAATAACAGGAATGCGCTTACAACAATCAATGATACAAACCTGCACCAGATTGCAATTAAAAGAATAAATAACAAGACCCATATTGCATGAAATTGAAACAATATACTGGTTTCCAAAGAAGGTCGGCTGCTATTTCCAAAATGGTGATCTGCTTCGTGCTCTTTACTCATAAATTAACGACCTCTTCATCTGGCAAGCTGACTTTTTTCACTATTTCTTCTAAAATATCCTCTGATGAGATGTTATTGATATGTGCTTCCGCCTTCAGGATCATGCGATGATTCCAAACCGGTTTGACCATCTCTTTCACATCGTCTAAAATGGCATAATTACGCCCGTTCAGCATTGCCCATGCCTTTACGGTTTTGTACAAAACCTTGCTTCCTCGAGGGCTTACTCCGATAGAAACAATACCATGTGAACGTGTTGCATTGGCTAACCGGGCAATGTATTCCCGTATTGACTCATGAACATGAATGTCTTTACATTGTCTTTGCATCTCCTGTACTTCCTTCGGATTAAATATAATATCGATCTTGTCATAAGGAATTGCGTCTCCTACTTTCTCAAGCATGCTTTCTTCTTCTTTTTGTGTCGGATATCCTAATTTCAATTTCATGCAAAATCTGTCCAGTTGAGCCTCAGGAAGCTGGAAAGTCCCTTCCATTTCTATAGGATTTTGTGTTGCCAAAACAATAAAAGGGGAGGATAGGATATAGGTTTTTCCCTCTAAGGAAACTTGCCTTTCCTCCATACACTCCAATAAGCTGGACTGCGTACGAGGCAATGCCCGGTTGATCTCATCCACCAGCAATACGTTGGTGAAAACCGGTCCTTTTCTTAAATAAAACTCACTTGTTTTGGGATTGAATATTGAGCCTCCTAAAATATCCGACGGGAGCAAGTCCGGTGTACATTGGATCCTGGAAAACAAGCAATCCATTCCTTTGGAAAATGCCTTAACCATTGTAGTTTTTCCCGTGCCGGGAAGATCTTCCAGTAAAACATGTCCTTCACTTAACAGCGCCGTCAATATGAATTTTAACTCTTTTCTTCTTCCAACGATAACTTTATCCATTTGTTCCCAAAATTTATCCAGTTGATTGATAAATGCCGGGAGCATATAATTATTATGATTCATTCTATTATCCTTCTGTGTATTTATTTTGCTATCATTCTATCTTATTTGAAGATAAATATCAATCTTGATGACACGGAGTAAAGAATAAACCCCTTTGGATTTTTCCTCAGGGGTTTCATTCATCAGATTAGACTGGATTTCTGAAGTAACCTTCTTATGATAACTGCCACTTCCGCTCTGGTTATTTTATCTTTTGGTCCAAGCATCGTACTGCTCTTTCCGGAAATAATATCCGATTTGATACAGGCAGCCATACTTTCCTTTGCCCATTTTGCCGCTTGCCCCGAATCATCAAAGGCAGCAAGAAGGCTTTCTGTCTCATCCTCTCCCGCTTCTGATTCCAATTCGCAAATTTTCATAGCTCTTTCAATCATTACCATGGCCTGTTCTCGTGTTATTTTGTCCATAGGGCCGAATTTTCCGTTGCCATACCCGGATATGATTCCATATTCTGCTGAAGTTCTGACAAAATCACAATACCAGGCATCCTCATTTACATCTTCAAACGGATTATTGCCTTGTCCGGGCTTCAGTCCCAGACCTCTGGCTATTATTGCCGCAAACTCGGCACGGGTGATTTCCCTGTCCGGATCAAATCTGTTTTTACCTACACCGCTGATAATCATCCTCGACCCCATGTCATTAACTGCTTCTTTTGCCCAGTGATCGATGACATCTTCAAATTCTACCGGGTTCCAGATTACCGAATATGAACTGTTGGTCAAACTGTTGATTTGTGCATAATATTTACCGTCGATGACAATAACTTTTGTAGGAACATGCCGTAACGTTCCATCTGGATCCACCACAACTGCAGTGGTTATTTTTGACGGATCCGCATCATCCGGTATGGCTACGGCTCTTTGGACATAACTGTTGAAACTGCTGATGTCCACGGTCTTGTCCCCACAGGTGCATTTTACAGAAAAATCTACCGGCGGCACAACAATGGAAAAGTTGCCTTCTGAAGCTGTATCTTCAATGATTTTGACTTTTTCTTCGGAAGTTTTGGCTATTTCGATGCTTACCGTAATATCAGACAGGCTTACATCCCGGCCAAACTCCGAATAAACAGCATCAATATCAATCTGTTGAGCCGGAAGCGTGTAAGTCGCTTGATCCGTCTTGATTTCCATTACAGTCTGTTTATTTTCCATTACTTTGATCAGGTCTCCATTTAGTTTACTTACTGCTACATCGGCTGTGCCTGTTATGGGAACGGTAACCTTACTTCCGTCCTGTCCTGAGTTAACAGTCTCAGACATTTTTTCTGTATCAAGAATTACTGTAGAAACGGTCCTGCCGTTTCGGGTCTCAGTTGAAACGATAGCCACCTGCTGTTGGGCCTGTCCATTCACCGTTACAGACATATCTTCTTCGGAAGGCGTTTCCTTTTTATGCCTATGAGACCGCCTGCCTGAACCGACATCTGCCCACTTGGCATATAGCGTTACATCTTCATCCTCCATGATGAAAATCGCACCGGCAGTTCGGTTTATCCCTGTTCCGTCCGTTTTCGTGTTCCATCCCTCGAAGGAACATCCTGATTTTGTAAGGCCTCCGGTGTTTCCCAACACAGTTACCATATCTCCCGGTTCATAACTGTTGCTGTCTGTCGGCACTGTCCCTCCGGTGCTGCCGTTCCCGTCATAATTTACGGTATAACTGTCAGTCTTCCATTTTGCATACAGCGTTACATCTTCATCCTCCATGATGAAAATCGCACCGGCAGTTCGGTTTATCC
>JAENZQ010000009.1:0-43209 GCA_016841185.1 Anaerovorax odorimutans | reverse complement strand
AGCGTTACATCTTCATCCTCCATGATGAAAATCGCACCGGCAGTTCGGTTTATCCCTGTTCCGTCCGTTTTCGTGTTCCATCCCTCGAAGGAACATCCTGATTTTGTAAGGCCTCCGGTGTTTCCCAACACAGTTACCATATCTCCCGGTTCATAACTGTTGCTGTCTGTCGGCACTGTCCCTCCGGTGCTGCCGTTCCCGTCATATGTCACAGTATAGTCTAAATTTGCAAAACTATGTCCATTCAGGGAAGCATAGTTCTGTGCAGTAGAATCTTTGTAGCCATGAATGGTCAAATCGGCCGGTATACTCTGATTATTTGAAAAAGCAGCGCCTCCAATGGCCAAATTACTGTTTTCTACAACCACATTATAAAGCTTATTAAATCCAAAAGCATAGGAGCCAATGCTCTGCACATTTTCCGGGATCGTTAATGTTTCAAGCAACTGATCCGAGAAAGCAAAATCTCCAATGGTTTCAAGCCCGCTTCCTAAAGCAGCATTTTCTATTTTATTGGTAGCACCTGAAAATGCATTATCACCAATGCTTTCTACACTATCTGGTATTAGGATACTTTGGAGTTTACAATTATAAAATGCATTATCACCAATGCTGACAACCCTGTTTCCAAGAGTAACGCCGGTAAGGGTATTGTGATTGTATTCAAATGCTTGGTTCCCAATACTCGTCACACTATCCGGTATTGTTACGCTTGCAAGCTGATTCCAGCTAAATGCCTCTTCACCAATACTGGTAACGCTGTCCGGAATTATTACACCGGTTAGGCTCTTGCTCTTAAAGGCCTGACTGCCTATTATGGCAACCGTTTTATTATCTAAAGTTTGGGGTATTTCCAAAACTGTAGAACCGTTAAGGTTGAAATCTGTAATAGTTACCGTTCCATCTCCATTATCCGTATATGTATAAGTATTACCATCTGCATCCGTATCAACTCCGTCATTTTCTGTATCCACTTTGATATCATCCGATGCCAGTTGTTCTTCATAAAATCCGACGATATTTCCTCCTGCATCTACATCATATACCTGCAAGTATTTATCAATTGCTACACCAGTTGTAATATCATCACCGGATATATAGCCGTCTATGAGATTGTCTCCTGCAGATGGTGCAGCATCTCCTACATTGGGGGTTGCTACTGTACTATCGGTAATATTGACGACAAATTTGGAGGTTGGGGCCTCTGTGATGGTTGCTTTTGTTGATCCTACTGCTGTACCCGGCTCTATCGCAACAGTAAGTAATGGCGCTGCTTCAGGCGGAACAACCAGTGTCGGATATCCGTTATTTGTACCGACATCTTGCATCCAATCAAACCAACTGGGGTTGCTGCCACCCTTATTGGCATTAAGTGTATCCACAAGGGCATTGGAAGTTCCGGTTGATGCTGACATCTCTGCCCCGGCAAGGGATGTTGTAATTGTTTCCCCGCTGGATGCAATACTTTCTACTCCGCTTAAAGCCGGGTTAGCAGTTATATTCCAATAGGCATTGCTGATATTTCCTGTCCCTTCATTGTTTCCTGAAAACCCACCAACATAAGCACCCTCATCTGCTGAAACTGACCCTGATGTGTAGCAGTTTTGTATGATGCCGGAATAATTCCTTCCGACAAAACCGCCGGTATATGTATTTGTGCTGCCGTCTGTCGTTGTCACATTACCTGTAGAAAAACAGTTGGAAATCGAGGCGCCTCCGCTGTGATAGCCGGCAAAGCCTCCTGCCTTGGTCCCCCATCCGGTAGATGAAATGCTTGCCGCTGAATAGGAATTTCGAATTATATTGGTACCAGTACTTTGACCTGCTATCCCCCCTGCATTGGCAGTCATTCCGGTAACTGTTACAGATCCGGTTGTATCAGAGTTCTCTACGGTGGTATAGGATATTCTTCCGCCAAGCCCCCCAACACTATTACTATTTCCGGCTGAAGAGAGTACGCTATTGGAATGAACATTTTCAATACTTGCCATCTCAATATTCCCTGCCAGACCGCCGATATATGCCCCTGTAACATTGCTATATATCTCTATTTCTATATTCAAATTTTTCACAACACCATTTGATGCTATAATTCCAAATAACCCTAAGCATTCCAGATTCGTATCGGGAGTCCCCGGACTACCTATATAAAGTCCAATAATTTCTTTATTATTCCCGTCAAAAATCCCTTGAAATATAATGGGCGGATCACCTTTTCCAATGGGCACCCAATACTTAGCCGACATATCCAGACTATTTGTCAGTTTAAAGTATTTAGATAAATATTTATTTCCCTGGTTTACATTATAAGCAAGCTGAGCCAAATGGTCGGCTGTTGAAATCAAATAAGGCTCTTCTTCCGTACCGCTGCCGCCTCCAAAGGTGGAATCAACACTGGTAATCCCATCCGTCCAACTGCCGCTGGGCCCTGAGCCTCCACCACTATCATCTACTGATACCACAACCGCAGTCGGAATCATGAATGTACCTACCATAAACGGCCCGGTACTTAAAGCTATCGCATCTACGACTGTGTTATTCGATGTATCGATAATACTCATATTATTAGCCGTGTAATTGACTGTATAAGCATAACTGCCATCTCCTGATATACCAATTACATTAGGAGAACTGGAACTGCCAATAGAAATTGTTGTTTCAACGGTATTATCGGTAGTGTCAATGACTGATACTGAGCTGCTACCTGAATTTGCAACATATACCCATTGACCGTCGGGTGTAACCTCCGTAGCCTTAGGATTGCTACCTACGTTGATAGGGTCTCCGACAGTGTTTTCTACTATATCTATTACCGAAACTGTATTAGAACCGTCATTCGCAACATAAAGCTTGGTTCCATCAGGACTAGCCGATAGCCCCCATGGCCCATTACCAACAGTAAATTCATCTCCTGTCAAGGTGTCACTTGTAATGTCGATAACAGTAACTTTATTCTCTGAATAACAAGTAATGTAAAGTTTCTCCCCAACAACTACCATGGCTATCGGACCTGCTACACCCGTAATTGTTGTGGCAACACTAAGGTTTTCTGTATTGATAACGGAAATGGTGTTGTCCGCATAATTTGCAATATAAGCTTTACTTCCATCCGTACTAAAAGCAACTCCTCGAGGACTTGCTCCAACCGTTATAGTGCTTACCATGGTGTCTGTAGTCGGATCAATCACAGAAACAGTACCATCTCCTCTATTGGTAACAAAAACCTGAGTTTTATTTGGATTAACTGCGGCACTGTTGGGATTTGTTCCAACCGTTATTTTACCTGATTCTACTGTGTTGTTAACCAGATTCACTACATCTACTTTACCGGTTGTGAAACTGGTAATATATGCTTTTTGAAATACATCACCGTCGTCTCCCTCGCCTGCATATACATTTGCAGGCATCATCGACATCAGCATTATTAATACGAGTAATATTGACCAGATTCTTAAAGTCTTTCTTTTGTTTTTTACCATTTCGCATCTCCTTTCATACTTCCATTGTTACAATAAGTCTCCTGTTTTGCTTTCGAGAGGATACTATCAAATTTCTTTTTTTCAATAGGACACAGGAGGTATCCGTTAGCCCCTACTTCGTATGCATCTAATGCATGGTCGTTCTCTTCGGAAACAAAAACGATTCGGATACCCGATTTTACATCCTTCACCATCCGGCCTGTCTTAAGCCCCGGTATATCGTCATTTCCCAGTCGTATGAAAACCAGTTCAGGATGCTCGTTTTTCACCTTTTTTAGAAATTCATCTGCTCTGTTTATAACAGATATTTCTTTTATATCGATGTCCTCAGACAACCAGGTAACGATTTTATCAAGACCGGAACCTCCGCTATCAAGTATATAAACCTTCACCCATTCACCTCCGATTCATGTGTTTATATCATTTTGCCAATCAATTCTCCCAAAATTCTCCCAAAAAAAACAAAATAACCGTTAATCCACCATTAACGGCTATCTGTTAAACTTTTTCTTATTTCATTGAATCTAATATTTTCTGTATTTTCTTTCCGGGTTTAATTCCAATATCCTTCTGTAAAATCTTTTTATACTTCGAAAAGTGTTTTATCCCCTTTGCTTTATTATTGGTTATTTTGTAAAGCATCAGTAAAAGCTCGGTAATTCTTTCTTCATATGGGTTTTTATTAAATCCCTTTAATAAGAGTTCCTCTGATTGATCGTATTCTTTTGCATCCATGCAGCTATCAGCCAGTTTTATAATAATTTCATCATATTTCCTGGATATTGTCTGGCGATAAATTTCTGACCATACCCAATCAGTTCCTTCAAAATAGTCCCCTTTATATAACGACTCCGCTTCTTTAAGGTCATGAATATCATTATATTTTTTAATTCTTGCACAACATTCATTAAACTTTGATATGTCCATATCCACATTTCCAAGCTTCATGCAATAGCTCCCTGAAATATTGACAATCGACCTGTCTATACCATGTCTTTCAAGGGTCTTACGGATATAATATATTCCGTTATGCAGTTGATGAACAGCTTTTTCGATCTTTCCCTCAGGCCATAGCGCATCAATGATCTCGTCCTTTGAAACCTCCCTCCCTTGATGATGCAGTAAAAAGGCAAAAAGCTGCCTGGTTTTTTCTGTTCTCCATTTTATAGACTCCTGACCTTCCCAGCATATTTGAAACTTTCCAAGACAATTGATCTGAAGTTTTTGAACACTGCCGGGCATCGTTAAACTCTTCTTTTCCAGTAATCGGTTCACTGTTTTTCTCAAACGGTCCGGGGTAACAGGCTTTAAAATGTAATCAATAGCATGTAATTCAAAAGCTTCTATTGCGTACTGATCAAAAGCCGTTATAAAAACAATATCTGTATCCGGACTTATATCCAGTATCCTCGAAGCCGCATCCACCCCTTGTAATTGAGGCATGTTAATATCCAAAAATACAGCCTGTGGTTTTCTCTTTCCGATCTCATCTATAGCTTTTAAGGGATTCGTATACATGCCTAATATTGAAATCTCCGAATATTTTTTCAATAGATGCTCAAGTCCTCTGAGTGCAGGTCTTTCATCATCAACAAGTACAACTTCAATCATTTTTGCTATAAACTCCTTTTCTATGTATCGGTATGTGCCATGTCACTTCAGTTCCGCTGCCCGGAATGCTCTCTATTTGAAGACCTTTACCGTAAAGCCTTTCAAGCCGTATATGGATATTGGCAATTCCTATCCCTTTACCGGTAGCATCAAGTATCCGGTCCAGTTTTTTCTTTTCAATGCCGACTCCGTTATCCTTAATTTTAAAAACAAGTTTTTTTTCTTTTTTAAAAACAGAAACATCGATCCTCCCACCCTCTTCTTTCGGCAATATACCATGAATAATTGCATTCTCTATCAACGGCTGTAATATGAGCCTCGGAACTTTAATTTCCAATTCTTCAGGCACTTCAAAATGAACTTCGATGCGTTCCTCAAAACGTGCTTTTTCTATCTCAACATAGGCTTTAGCAAATTCTATTTCATTTTTTAAAGTAGATAGATGGCTCAGGTCCTTAAAATCAAAGCTTCTTCTAAGATAACTGCTAAAGCTCATTAGAAGATCTCTCGCTTTATTGATATCATAGTGAGAAATAGAAATAAATGTATTTAAAGCGTTATACAAAAAATGCGGCTTAATTTGAGCTTGAAGAAATGAAAGTTCTGCTGCTGCTTTATGATCATGAAAGAGTTTTATGCGTTTGGCCTGGATGATCATCTGCAGAAATACAGCTATAAACAATCCTCCATAAATAATTTCGCCATAGCTGACCATGATTCGATTGGTCCAAAAAAGAGTATCATGAATGTATGCCGTCAATACCACTATCATACATAAAATATTAAGCCAACCGTCTTTATAACCCTTATTTATGCCAATACCAACTGATATGACTGCCGACAAAAGACCCATTGCCTCAAAAACCGTATTGAAGCCTGCCAGCCTGCTGTAAAACAAGGAATCAGTAAATATATAAAGCAATTGGAACAGTATTGAACCCACAAGAAACAATTTTACGGCAAGTTTGGAAAAAGCAGATTGAAAGAGCTCATGAACAAATAGAACAACAAAGAATATGACCCATGTGGTACTTGAATACCAGATGAAAATAACCGCTCTAAAAGATATTCCGGAAATGAGCCTTACAAGGATGAACTGGCCGACCATATCGATCCCTATCGCCAGAAATAAACAAAGACAGGAAAAGTAAAGACAATATTTAAACTCTCTCAATAAAATGTAAATGACAAAAAAGAATAGTGAAACAATAATAAGCATACCTATCAGAAAGATTTCCTTACCTACGGCATTGTCATCCAGGTCAAAAATTCCTTCCGGTACCCCCATATACAAGCTGTACCAAAATCCGCCTCTTGCATAATGAAAATTTGATACATGAATGATGATATCAAACTCCTCCGCAGGAATACTGAAAACAATAACCTGCGGCCTGTATTCTCCCTTTTCCTTTTCTTTTGTTTTTGCCGTTTTCCCATTGGATGCCACTTTGGTTTCATTCACATATAAGTCATACGCGCTGCTAAAAGTATAACTCCTAATTCCCAGCATTGTGCCTACCGGAAGATCTGTTTTAACATGCAGCCTGTATGTGGCATAACCTTCTCCTTTAAGCTTCTCTCCTTGCATAGAATATTTATTCCATACATTAGGAACATCGACCATTAAATCAGGCTCCTCTTTGTCTAAATCTTCATATCCTAAAAAACGGTTCCAGTAAAACTCCCATTCGCCGTCCAGCCTTATATTTCCATCCGCATCAAAATCCCAATCTGTAAGATCCAGAATCCCGTCTTGGCCATGCACTTTCTTTGAATGCTCCATAGAACAGCCTTGAAGCAAAAGTATCATGATAATCACAACTAATAATTCACTCTTTAAATAACGCATCATTTATCCTCAAAAATGGCAAAGAAATGATTTCTTTACATTATTCTTTTCATTCAAAAAATTTTACATTAAGAATGTCAAAGTGTCAAATCAGGTCGATTTTTGAAAGTGTTAAAATTATTCCAAGTCTCGCTTTACTTTCAAGATTAAACTGTGTTAGACTATTTTGACGGACACAGAATATCAGAGATTCATACAATAACAAAATTCATCATTAATACAAAATGCATCATTAATAGGAGATAAGACTATGTCAGAACCGGACAATATTCAATCAATTAATAAAATGCCCCTCGTAACTGTTTTACTTATCGGTACGATTATAGCAATACTTAATCAGACATTGCTGACCACAGCTATTCCGCATATTATGGCAGAGTTAAATATTGGCGAAAGCACCGCCCAATGGCTGTCCAGTGTCTTTATGCTGGTTAACGGCATAATGATCCCCATTACCGCATTTTTGATAGAAACATTTACGACACGGAACCTATTCTTGAGTGCAATGGGTTTATTTTTGCTTGGAACGATTATAGCAATCGTCTCGCCAAACTTCTCAGTATTATTAATAGGGCGTATCGTTCAGGCAAGCGGAGCAGGTATTTTGATGCCTCTTATGCAAACCATCCTGCTGATCATTTATCCTGTTGAAAAACGAGGACAAATAATGGGGACTGTGGGCTTGGTCATTGCCTTTGCCCCTGCCATAGGCCCCACACTATCGGGCTATATTGTCGATCATTATCAGTGGAAAACCGTATTTCACATATTATTATATATTGGTATAGCAGATATATTAGCTGCCTGGTTTATCTTGAGAAATGTAACCCAGCAAACTTTTCCGAAAGTCGATATTCCTTCTATTGTTCTATCTACATTGGGTTTTGGAGGCATTCTTTACGGATTCAGCATAGCAGGATCCAGCGGATGGATAAGCTTTCAGGTTCTCATCAGTATACCTCTTGGCATTCTTGCTTTAATCTGGTTTATTCTAAAACAATTGAAACTGGAAAGCCCTATTCTGGAGCTGAGAGTATTTAAATATCCGATTTTTTCTCTCTCAGTCATTATTTCAACCATTGCTTTTTCAACTATGATTGCTTCGGAAATGCTCCTTCCCATCTATATGCAAAATATACTTGGTTTTAAAGCCATGAAATCCGGATTGGTTCTTTTGCCCGGTGCTATTATTATGGGTCTGCTAAGTCCTATTACCGGAAGAATATTCGATAAAATAGGAGCAAGGTGGCTGACAATCTGCGGGATGTCCATTATCATCATAACCACCTTTTTCTTCACACAAATGTCCATCGATACAACCTTCGCATATCTGACAACAGTGTACGGAATACGGATGGTTGGAATGGCAATGGTACTGATGCCTATAACTACTGCCGGGCTAAACCGGTTAAGCCTGAAGTTGATCCCCCACGGAACAGCTTTGGTAAATACAATACGCCAAGTCGGTGCCTCTATCGGTACTGCCGGTTTTGTAACCATAATGGTAACTACGGCATCTATGGATGAATCATCCAGTGCAATATCCAATGGTATTCATGGTGTAAATACTGCTTTCTGGGCAGCAACCGGTCTTTGTATTCTGGCATTGGTTCTTTCGTTATTCGTTAAGGATATAGAAAAATAAAAATATATAAAAGTAAAAACACCCTGATGATTAAGGTAGATCAAGGTGTTTTGTATAAAGATATTCCTATTGTATCGGCATCATACTTAATGTATAAGTTTTTGTTGTACCATCTTGAGCCGTTACAACGATTTCTGCTTCATATAATCCGTTATAACGCATGGGATCTGTGGTGCCGCTGCTGTCAAATTCATCATATAAAAACTGGCTGTTGTCAGAAGTATCGGTAATCTCAATTGTGATGGATGCATTTTCATTTTCAGCAGTAATGGTCAAAGATAAACGCAAGTCCGGGTCAAAATTCAAGGAATAATCTGTAACATCCGGGCTAAAGGACGGTTCCAGAAATCCGCTGCTTTCTGTTATCATTGAGAGATCTGCGTTACTTGATAGCTGTGGTGTCTCAGGCTCTTCTGAAGTCTTCGGTGATGGCCGTCTCCGTGATGAGCGGGGAAATACCGTTACTTCTACAACTTTTTCTGCCGTATTACCATTTTCATCTGCTGCTTTTATATGAATCTCGTATTTCCCTGCTTTATCATATCTGAGCTCTGAACTCAGGTGCCGGTCTTCGTACTTGGAACTGTATCTGGAACTGCCCTCATGATATTCCATATAAACCGTATCCGTTCCGGTATACAGTTCATATCTTGAGTGGTCATCCAACTCTGAAGTGCCTCTGAATAGATCTTTATCCATTAAAACACAGCTTTCTTTAATTCCATTCCCATAGTCTATATCAACAAAAAGGAAATCCCATAAGCCGCCTGTTATAGAACAGTCCATTGTTTTTGTTCTGTTCAGATACATCCTCAGGCTATCCGGAGCATGTATCTGAAGTTCACGGGGCAGCTGGGTCTGTACCGATAAGATATCACTGAAAGGAGATATGCACCCTTCTGAGTCTTTTGCCCTCACGGCATAGTAATACTTGATCCCTGGTTCAAGATCCTCATCCGTAAATATCTGTTCATCGGTACTGCCGATCAATATCATGTCATCTGCCAATTCCCTATCCGTATTATCAATAATACCTTTTATTCTGTAAATTCCATATTCTTCGATATCGGCTCCGTTTTCAGGTATTGCCCAGGAAAATGTAATTTCATCACAATCAATATTTTCGGCTTTTAAACGGATAGGCGCCGGAGGGAAATCCGCTTCATAAGCACCCATATCTATAATTGGAGATTCTCCCTCACCGGTATCTTCGATAACCGCCGTATCCACTCTGCGGTTGTTTCCGGCAAAATCTAAAAGCGCATCAGATGAAAGTTTATTGCTTCCTGCGTCAATACATGGTGAAGAAGCATCCAGCCTTAAGTCTGTAAATTGATATAATGCCGAAGTACCGTCATTTAATACATCCGGGTTTTTAATGAAATCCGGATTTCGGTCGATATTATGCACACCTGTACCTTGATAGCCGCCCTCGATACAGCTGTAGTTAACCTCGGCGGTTCCGCTTATTTGGCCGTTTCTTCCCGAATTACCCCAGATAATACAATTATTTATCACTGCCTTTGCATTCTCGCCTGCTATCATAATAGTCTCACCATCGCAGTCATCTTCCATCATATTGCAGCTCAGCGTACAGTTTGTAATATCTACTTTATCTGAATCTTTAATAAATATAGTGCCTTTTAAAGATTTGTTTTGCGTAAAAACAGAATTTTCTATGCTCAAAGGTATATCCCCTTCAACATAAATGCCTGAACCTTCTCCCTCTAATGTCAGATTTTTCTCAAATAAGCAGTCGGATATCTTTGCCGATGCAGGTTGATACTTTATGCCCTCAAATCCATTGCCGTAATCATCTAAAAGCTGTCCTTCTCCTTTACTGTTGTAGATATAATAAATTCCGCCGCCCCCTGATGCATAATTACCGTAAAAAGTACAATCTTCAATTAGCCCCCCGGCCCCGAAATTTGTGATTCCGCCGCCATGACCATAAGTAAAGTTATTATGGAATTGACAGCTTTTTATCACCGGTGAAGAATTGATATAATTAAGTACGGCTCCTCCGAGAACTTCCGTAAAACTATCGGAAAATGTGCAATCTAAAACCATAGGTGAACTCATAACATTGCATAGGGACGCAGCACACCCCCCTGAATTGTCCTTAAAAGTACATTCGGAAATAACAGGTGCACTTTTAAACAATGTCATTCCTCCGGCATAAAAACCTCCAAAATAATTAAACTGTTTTAACCGGTTTCCGTTTCCTCCGTATATACAAAGGCCATTGAGCATGGTCGATTGTTGAATATCGATACCCGTAACTACAGTGTAACAGTCATCATCCCAATTTTTCAAAGGCGGTTCACCAGAAAGCAGCTTAATGATTTTAAATGAATCTTGAAGCTCTTCCAGGCTCTCATAACCTAATTTATATAGAATATATGCCCTTATAACGGTTACAACATCCTTTTTATCTTCAGCTTTCAGCCCAATGACAAATTCATCGTCGAAGGATTCCAACAGCTGCTTCAATGAATCATTGCTTACAAGTGCATTTTTAACAGCTTGATACTCCTTTTCACTAAAAAGAGTTAACCCTTGTGAACTTTCATAGATTTTTTGAATATCCTCTAAATCTATGTCATCCTCAAAAAAACACGTAATGGAACCAAAAAGGCTGTTCAGCAAAGTCATTACACCTAATTGGGGCTGTTGGGAAACGACTTCTTCATCGTTATCGTCTTTCAAATCTCCGCTTAAGATCGTCTTATTCTTTTCAAAATCTCTGCTGTTTAAATCAAAGCCATCGGGATCTTCATTTCCTTCAAAACCACCAAGAATACTCACACCATTTTTCAGCATAAAAGTTTTATCTTTTTCGTTTTCAGGTACTTCTCCGTTCATATCTTTTGCAGGTTTGTATGTTCCTGCTGCCGCCCATATACTATCCCCTGGAGATGCGGCATCAATGGCATCCTGAAGGTCGTTATATGCATCTTCCCATGTACTCCCGTTATTCTCTCCCTGTGCATTACAGTCGACGTAAAGTATTGAAACAGGTTTTTCCGATAAGGCATCCGGCTTCATAACGGAGTTCGATTCAATTAATGTCAGAGCCATAGTATCCGTTGTCATACTTAAAAGAATAAAAATAAGACAAAAAATGATTATGTGCCGTTTCATAATAAATATATCCCTCCTTATTATTATCTCTTACCTCTTATCTTTTTCCTAATCAACCCTATACTCGCCATTGCACTTTCACTTCTCTCGGACAGCCGCAAGGGCTGTCCCTACAAATCCGACTACTTATTATAAATCCTGTAAAGAAATACTGCTGCTTCCGCCCTTGTTGTATTGCCGAGAGGATGAATTTTTTCTCCGTCCCCTTCAATGAGCCCTTCCTTTACCAAAGAAGCCATACTGCCCATCGCATAATCGGCAATCAGAGACTTATCACCGAATATCTCTAAGTCCGATGTTAATCCTCTATTTTCTATCTTGTTCAACATCCTTAATGTCCTTTCGGTCAGAACCATCATATCCTGCCTTGTTATATTGGAATTCGGATTAAATTTGTTATCTCCGGTACCCCGGGTAATGCCCAGTTCTTTTGCTATGGCAATTTCGTCATAATAATAAGCACCGCTTTTTATATCCTCAAAATTTTCGTCAAATTTGGCATCTACGTCCAAAGTCCTCACAAGGAAATACAGGAAGTCTGCACGGGTAATGTCTGTCTGGGGTGCATATTCCTTTTCAGATATTCCTCTTAATATGCCTTTGGATGCAAGAATTTCAATCTGTTCCTTTGCCCAAGCGACACTCTCTAAGTCCTCAAAGGTTTTTTCCACAAAAACCACTGCATAATCGCTGAAGTGTGTAGTATTGAAGGTCACCGTGCCTGTTTCCGGGTCGTACCTTCCGCTGGGTACTTCTATCGCATTGCCGGAGCCGTCGATATACCATACGGTGATATGTTCAGGGTCTTTAAGTTCTTCTGCTGTAGGCGTGTAAGGTATAGAGACGGTAACAGGTGAATGGGGGTTGTTCCAATCTTTCTGCTTTCCGTCTATGGTCATAGTCAATTGCACCAACGGTCTGTCACCTATGACATCTTTTACTTCATCCGTCAAATCGGATTTATTGCCTTGCCCGATTATAATTTCCGTTTTGCCTTTGTCTGCATCTGAGCCTGTCAGCATATTGCCGGGAATCGTTATGTTTCCTATTTCCGTATTTAAGGTCAATGTTCCTTCATCATTCGAACCGGTAAGGTGATCAGCTGAAATGCTTATGCCATATTGATGGACTCCTGATATTCGAGGAACAGTAATGATTGTTTCTCCTCCATCTGAAAATTTATTTTTTCCACCAATCTCAACTGTTGCCGTATCATTTCTTTTATCAACGGTAACCGAAAGATCTGACCCTTTTTTACCGTTTTCCGTTACTTTTGCACTGTACTTAGGATCACTGCTTCCGCTTCTTCCGGAACTGCCTCCGGAGTTACCTCCGTTTGATAAAGGTTCGATGGTTATGCTCAAGGCTTGTGTATCACTCCCGGTGCTGTTTTGTGCTTGAACAGTAAAGGTGAATGTGCCGTCGGCAGTGGGTGTGCCGCCGATGATTCCGGTACTCTCGTTCAGTGTAAGGCCATCCGGCAGACTTCCGCTTTCGATGCTCCACGTGATGGGCGTATCCCCTGTTGCACTAAGGGTTTGATTGTATGCTTCGTTTACCTCACCGTCAGAAAGAGATGTTGTAGTAATGCTCGGTGCAATAGATACTGGATTGATGGTTATGCTCAAGGCTTGTGTATCACTCCCGGTGCTGTTTTGTGCTTGAACAGTAAAGGTGAATGTGCCGTCGGCAGTGGGTGTGCCGCCGATGATTCCGGTACTCTCGTTCAGTGTAAGGCCATCCGGCAGACTTCCGCTTTCGATGCTCCACGTGATGGGCGTATCCCCTGTTGCACTAAGGGTTTGATTGTATGCTTCGTTTACCTCACCGTCAGAAAGAGATGTTGTAGTAATGCTCGGTGCAATAGGTGCTGACCCTAAAGTGAAGTTAATCGTATACATCTTAGAAGTAACCATATCTTCGGCAGTCACTACTACTGCAGCACTGCCGGGTAAAACAGCTGCTTGTGTAATATCTACATGTGCATTTGACTCATTAGCTGTCGCGCTGACTGTTGCGGCTGCACTACCGGGCAAGGTGCCAAAGGGCAGTTCAACATAATATTCTTCAACAGAAGGATCAAAGCCGCTTATCGTGCTGCCTCCCACCGTCAGGCCGCTCAGGTCGGCGTCATCAGAAGGAATATAGCTTTCCACCACGTTAACAGTCAAAGTAGCGGGGCTGCCTGTATCAAAACAGATTTCGAATACAAGGGTGTCGTTTACCGAAGGCATAAGGTCGGACAGAAAACTGTCCTGAATGGTCAGAGCGCTGCCGGTTCTCGTGTAGTCCGTACCGGAATTCAGGCTGGTTGAGTTGTACACAACATCTGTAATCGTACTGGCACTGTTCCAGATGATATTAGTGCTCACATCGTCCGGCGCATTGAGGTCGTAATTGGCCGATACCGGATTGATGACTGCGTCCACTACCGGTGTAATTTCACTGATGTCTATTATAAACGTCTCCGGGTTGCCTTTATTGAAATTAATATTCAACTCAATACTGCCCACAGCCTGGGTCTCCAGGTATTCCTTCTTGATGGTCAGAATCGCTGTATACCCGTCATTATCTGTAACTGCATAATTATCCACACCGATGGAAGTACCTCCTTCCGTTATATCGGTAATTGAGCTTGCTTGGTTCCAGATGATAGTGGTTGTCACATCCTCAGGGCTTGTCTGGTAAAATATTTCTGTTTCAGGGAAAATGCCCGCATTGGGATTCTGTACAGGATCATTGGTTTTAATACTGATGGTTAATGTCTCCAAGTCACCCGTATCAAACTCAATATTCAATATAAGACTGCCTTCCGGCTTCATTTGAAGGTATTCCTTCTTGATTGTCAAAACAGCTGTTGTTCCGTCGTCATTTGTTACAGTATAATCGTCCCCGTATGTCAGAGGAACTGCACCGGCTTTGACGGCCGACACGCTTGCCGCACTGTGCCAGGTAATTACTGTTGGCACATCTGCTTCGGCACCTTCAATAAAACTGCCTATATTAGGAGATATAACAGCCGGTCCGGAGTCTGATATATTTATTGTCAGGATTCCGGTAACGCCGTTATCGAAAACTACGGTCAATTCCAGGATTCCCAGTTCCTGTAACAATAGATATTCTTTTTTTATCGTCAGCGTGTTTCCGCTGTAGCTGAAGTTGCCTGCTCCAATTGACGTTTCACCGTTCTTGACATCTGTTACCTGCGCTGCTGAAGCCAAGGTTTTATCGGTACTCACATCAGCCTGCATTGAAGGATTCTTATCAAAGCTAACAGCGCTGGGACTGACCGGAGAAAGGGCAACAAAGTCGATACTATGATCGTCGGCATAGGTCTGTGGATAAGAGCCTTCAAAGCCGTGAATCCTCAGGTTTTCATTATGTAAAGTAAATGTATTGTCGGCAATGGATGTAACGTTATCGGAAATAATAATGTCGCTTATGTTGCTGCAGGAGTAAAAAGCCTCTCCGCCAATACTGACAACGCTTTTAGGAATAATGAAACTGGATTCACCAAATACATTAGAAAGGTTGGTGCACAGTATAAATGCACCATACCCAATACTGGTTACTTGAGAATTCTCATATGACCATGTTAAATTTCTCAAACTGCTGCAGTTATAAAATGTATTGTCTTCGAGAGCAGTAACGCCATTTGGAATACTTGTAGCAAATAAATTGCTGCAGTTATAAAATGCGGCATCACCGATACTGGTAACGCTTTCCGGAATATAATAGAACTGCAAGTTACAGCCATGAAACGCACCGCTGCCAATTGTAGCAAGACTGCTTCCTGCATATGATTCTATCACTCTGGTCAAGCTGCTACATCCAAAAAATGTATTATCTTCAATAGTTGTAAGGCCGCTGGGAATACTTATCTTCTCCAAGGCACTGCAACCAAAAAATGCGTTTTGGCCAATACTGGTAACACTATTGGGAATACTATAATCATCATCAATTAGCATAACAATGCTTTCAAGGGAATCGCATTGGGAAAATGCAGAATTTCCAATGCTTTCAAGACCTGCTTCATCATAATCATAATCAAATGTTACTTTGGTTAGGTTTCTGCAGTTGGCAAACGCACCCCCTCCAATACTGACAATACTTTGGGGAATGGTCACTTCCGTCAGGTCGGTTTGCCAGTTAAGAAAAGTTTCATTAGCAATGGCCGTGACGGGATAACCGTCAAGGGTCTCCGGGATAAAGAGATGACCGTCAAAGTCCCAAGGCAAAGCGGGATAATAAATACCGGTTATAGTGGCCTCATCATCCGTTATCGTATATACAAAAAATTCTTCCGGGTTTTCAAGGACTTGGGCTGAACACGACGGTTTACCAAAAGGCATAATCCAGACAGCTATAACCGCAACCAAAACAATTAAAAAAACAAAAATTCTCCTTTTTGTCTTTACTTTATTTATCATTTTTAATTCCTCCTTCTCGATTCCTTCTTATATCACCATCATACCGATTTCAGTCCTTTTTTCGATAGATATGTCATAACTGGGGCGTTTTTTGACAAAAATGGAACAATTCAATACCAAAACAGTGTGATAGGCTTAGTTTAAGCTATTGAAACACCGTTTTTTACCTGTTACTATTAAATGGTAATCAATATTATGCGGAAGGCGGTGAGATCATGTTTCAAAACAAAAAAATAAAACCGGCGGCTTTCATACCAGCGGTTTTGTTTCTGCTTTCCGTTATTTTGTTTTTAATCCTTTCCATACATATATCCGCTTACCCATATATGTCCCAAAACGTCACGGATATATCGGACAAGTGGCAGTACCATACCGGCCTCGACCCAGAACCAAAACCGGTATGTCTGCCCAGCGGTACCAAAGGCATATATCTCAATGAAAACTGGTATCTCTCCCACACCCTTGAAGACAGGGGAAAAGATGCTGCCATCATGTTCCGATCAGATTATATGAAGATTATTGCCGAATTAAACGGAAAAGAAATATATCGATATGGTTATAGTCAATCATCTATTGCCTCCCCCGGAAAAAAACTGGCTATAATACCTTTACCTGATGACTATGCCGGAAAAAAACTCACCCTAACGCTGACCCCTACCATGAACCTGCGTGCCTATCGCATTTATATAGGTAATGCAGCATCCCTTATGGCTTATGCTGTCGGAAAATCTATTCCCGTTTTTGCTGCAGCAATATTTGTATTTCTTCTGGGCACTGCTTTGCTATTTGTTTTTTTAACGCATCGTAAAGAAGAGGATGAAACCTCTTCAGCCGATCTGTGGTTTGGCATTTTTGTGATTTTAGTCGGGCTGTTTATTCCCGGAAAAAGCTTTTTGCTTTTAATGCTGTTGAATCCTGCTCAAGCAGCTTTTCTCATCATGCTTGTAAATTTCTTTATACCATGCGCAGTTTTGTTATTTGCATATTCCTCCTGTGAAAGATTCAAAATTCCTGTTATAATTGCTCTTTGCATTCATATTGCCGGATTTTTACCTACAGCATTAATGCAACTGTTTATGAATGATCCTCCAACAGAGGTTTTAGCTGTCTTCGTATACCTTATAGCAATCTATTACATTTTGACTATAGCAGCTTTTATCATAGAAATACGCCATGGCAGGAAAAAATATGAAAGATTAAAATGGGCCGGGTTCATATTGATAGTTATGACATTGGCAGGCAGGCTCAACAGCATGTTCGGCAATCCGCTGCACTTAAGTGATATTGAAATGTTTTCAAAGATTGGGTTGATAATATTCATTACCATCGAAGTAATAGGCAGGATCAATTCTTATTTCAAGAAAAACGCTCAGATCCTTGCGGACCTTCAGTCTTCTCAAATAAAAAGCCGGCTGGCTCTTGAACATTTTGACGATATAAAACAATATACGGAAGAAGCCCATGCACTGAATCATGATATCCATCACCATTTTAATGCTCTTAATCATTTGATGGATCAAGGAAATCTAACCAGAGCAAAAGAATATCTGTCTCAGCTCACAAAAAATTATCCTGTGTCCAAGCAGATCATCTATACGAATAATCAGCTTCTCAACTATATAATGGGATATGTAGTAAGAGAATCAGAAAAGAATAATATCGATTTTACTTATACCCTCAATCTTCCTGAAAATATAAAAATGAGTGACAGTGACTTTTACAGTCTGTTTATCAATATAACAGGCAATGCAATAGAAGCCTGTACAGCTATGGTAGACATGGATAATAGAAATATTGAGTTTGCCTGCAACATGAAAAATGGATTCATGCATGTTATGTGCAAGAACAGCAAAGAAAATACTGTTGTCAAAGAAAATGATAAATATATTTCAACAAAAACAGATGATATGAAACGCGGTCTGGGTCTGGGTATTGTCCAAAGAATTGTAGAAAAATACAACGGCGTATTGGATATCGAATATGATAAAAACTGGTTTATGATAAAGCTGGCGCTTAAAGCATAGTAGAATCGGAACATCACCCTTTCCCGATAAAATTGATAAAGGCTTTTTTTGAATCCGGATATCGGGCTTTGCTGATAGGGATTATTTTATTACAGGCAGTGGTGAAATATGTTCTTGAAATCTTCGAAACATAATTCAAGTTGACTACAAAACTTTTGTGACAGGAAATAAACTGCTCTGAAGGAAGGGTTTCATTAAACTGTGTCAGTGTCCCGTATGTTTCATATTCTTTATCAGTAGTAATGATTCTTACTCTTCTGCCTTTGGATTCCAAATATATTGTTTCATCAAACAAAATACGGACAACAGAGTGTTTAAGCTTTACATCCATATAATTTTTTTGATTTCTTTTGCTCCAGTCATAAATGAGAATCTCTGAAAGTTTCTCTTTATCAATAGGCTTTAAAATATAGTGTAAAGCCTGTACATCATACCCTTCAAATACAAAATTAGGGGACCCGGTGATAAAAACGATACTGACATCATCATCTTCTTCTCTTATTTTCCTTGCCGTCATGATCCCATCCAATTTATCCATTAAAATATCAAGGAAAAGGATGTCATAATTTCTATTTTGATTGACGATGGCATTTACAGCACCCTCTCCCGATATAAACCTGCTTATCTCGTAATCGGCAGCCTTTTCATCCAGTATAGAACTTATCATATGAGACAAATTATTTAATTCTTGAGCATTATCATCACACACCGCAACTTTGTAGAGGTTCATTATAATCTCTCCGGAATAAATTCTTTAAACTTGCCTTTTATTTTATCATAATTTTATTTAGTGCACATACCTGAGTACATTTCCAACAACGTCACGCCATACCCCAGAAAAGCACAAAATGTCGTTTTAAACACAATATACCATCCAAATGGAATCTTATCGATATGTAGCAAAACAAAAGCTGGGGCTATCAGAACAAATAATAGCATTGCCGTGAAAATTCCCAGTAAAACACCAAATAACACCGGATAATTAAACAAACGGCTCAAATAATGCATAGCAATGGTATCATTCTTAAGAATACCATAGGTTTTCGTCCTTCTTAAGCTCGCTCTGCAAAAAAATACTGTAACGGTAAATATAAAAAAACAAGTCAGTAAAAGGTCAATGGCAATGCTGACAGCATCAAAAGGTACACTATCCGCTTTATGATAAATAAGGGCAGAAACCATACCGTTTATAAAAAAATTAAAAGCTGCTGCCACTGTGGCTTCGAGACGCAAATAGGCTCTGATCTCTTGATTCATGGCATTTTCCTCTATTATTTCAATTTTTCTGCAAGCTTCACACGGCGGTCAATGTCCAGTTTTCTAAATATGGTGCGCATATGGGTACGGACCGTGCTTTCGCTTATAAACAGTTTTTCAGCTATTTCGACGTTGCGTAAACCGCCTGCAGCAAGCATTGCCACTTCGCGCTCACGCTCCGTCAGATCTGAAGGCAGCTCCTCAGGAGAAATATCTTTATGCAGTTTTCTCCATCCTGAACTAAAACGCTCTTTTATCCCTTTAAAAGTATTAAAAAGCTCAGGATATTCCTGCTCAATAATTTCATCCGTCAGCCCCTGAAGCAACCATGAAAAAGAAGCAAATGTAAAGACCATGCCGTCAGGCATAACACTTTGAGCTGTATTTTTTACAAGTGCAACAGCTTTATCATGGTTTTTTATATTTAAATAACCGACTGCCAAATTAAGTGTAAGAAGCATGTTATTAACAGGTGTATTCATCGATTGTTTTGATAGGTTTGCCTCTATAATACCAATCATTCGTGAAACTTCTCCCCGGTGCAATAAGAAAAGTGTATGTACAAACAAGGCAAGAGGCAACATCGGCTGCAGAAGCCTTTTACTCGAAAAATCACCATTTTTCAACCACTCAGCAATCTCATCCAATTGCTGCAGCTCTACAAGAAGCATGCCGCGCATGATATCCAATGCCGAACGAACCGCAAAGGAATTCTGCATTGGATAAGAAACAGCACGCTCCATGGAATTTATAGCGTGCTGCCACCCTTCTGTGTCCGCCTTGTGAAGTGCCACTTGGGCAAGCTGCAAAGTGGCACCTAACTGTATAATGCTTTGTTTCTTGCTTTCAGCAAGATATGTAGCCTTATATGCAAAGGCCTCCGCTTCGTTGATATTTCCTTTGTGATAAGCCAATACCGCACGATACAACGCATCTGCTCCGCTGCCTTGCCCATTGGTCAGGTTTGAAAAAAGTGCCACATACTTTTCAAGATCATCCGCTTCTTTTTCAGCCTCTCCGGGAGTCATATGAAAATCCGTTAATGGAGCGCAACTGCCAAACCACCACGGTGAGTCATGGAGAATCACCTTTGAGCATTGACCTTTAAAAAGCTCAGCAGCCTTTTCAAGAATAGCCGTCATTTCTACTGTCTTAGGATAGCTTTTAAATGAAGACAGCAGCAGCCACTCGCCACGCAAAAGAGAAGCATCCTCTCTTTCTTCTGAATCAAGCATTATTCCCAGTTCATCCATTATTTCATCAAACGCCGCATAAAATCCAAAGGTAAGCAATGTCCATGCAATCCGCAACATGGAAAGAGGATATACCTTTTTTATGTCAGCCGAACAGTTTTGTGCAATATCCAATGCAATTATTGAGAAAGGCGTATTTCTGATTTCTTCTAAAATTAAGCAGGAAAAATCAATAGAAAGCATACTTTCATAGTCTTTTACCTGCCAATAAAAGCCCAAGGCCTCTGCTATCCTGCCTTCATCCCGACATAAATCTCCAGCCTGTAATATACATTCTTGTTCAAAAACCGCTCCCTGATCACCCCGTTTCTGCTTAAGCAGCTCTGATAAAATACTATGCAACTCGTATTGCTGTCCAGCTCTTTCATATTGAATAAACGGAATATCCAGAGCTTCCTGCGCATAAACAGGAAGCGTTTCACTTTTAATAAGGATACATGCTTGCTGTAAAGTAATGGTTTCAAACAGCGACAGACGCATAAGAAAGATTTTCTGTTCATTTGTCAGCGTATCCCATACTAAATGTTCCATAAGCGATAAAATGGTATTATCAGAAAAAGCACCTGTTTCCTTAAAAGCTGTGAGCTGTAAATATACTGCAATAATCCAACCCTCTGTACTGTTTTCAACATATTGGGCTTCTTCATGCGTAATATTCACATCCTCAAGAGCATAATATCGGCTAATGTCTTCTGTTTCCAACCGAAGATCCGAAGCTGTAATATGCAAAAAACAACGACTCGCAGCAGCAGCATGCATATTCCGTTCCAACATCTGCGTAATAATAACGATATGCAACGCCTCTCCTCCATGGTCAATAAGAGCTGTAAAAAAAGAAGATGTCAGGAATACTTGTAAAAACTGAAAGTTATCTATCACAAAGTAGGTTTCCTGTTTGCATTGAATGGTCCTTAAAGTGTCACAGGCCTCACCCATGGTGGCAGCATTCGGCAGCCCAATTTTTAAGAGCCGTTCTCCTGCTGATCTGTCTATCTTATCAATTTCACGACAGAGACGCCCGAAGCTTGCGGTAGGGGCTTCATCTACAGCAGTAAACCAATGAACAGGTGTGATTTTAGGTATTTCCGTTTCTAAAAAATCCTTTACTGCCGTAGTCTTACCATAACCGGAAGGTGCTTCAATAATCGTTGTGGATATAAAACAAAGTTCATGCAACTTTCGTTTAAGCCGTTCTGAATAATAGCGCAACTCCGTTTTATCAGGTTTTTGCCCCTTCATATTGTTTTCTCCTGATTTTATTCATCATAGTATTAACCGATTGGTAAATTATAGTCAATTATATTTTAATAGTATTTGTAAAAATATGCAACAAAATGGATTTTAGAATAATTTAGAAGACTAATTAAGAAAACTTTTTTTACAAAGTATCTTAATAAAAATTCGGTGATGTATTTAATATCACCGAACTTTTTTTGTTTTTCATACCATTTTCAAGCCATACTATTTGTTTTGGTTCTCATTAAGTACTCTATCACACCAATCATCAGGCAAAATATCCGCCACAGCGCCCCGAAGTTTTGCATATGCATATTTATTACCGGGCAAAATGCGCACTGCCCACTTCTCTTCAATTGGGTGTTTTAGCATTATTTGTTCTTCTTCATTGTGCGCATTAACATCGGCTGCCTCTTTTCTAATTGGTGAAATAAAGTAAGGGTACGTTAACATTACCGCCTTTCATCCTTAAGAACAAAAGGTTGTGTGTAGGTTTTTCCGGATCCGTTAACAAGTTCGGCCCTGAGGAAAATACTTCCCGAGCTAAGATCGTCAATATCAAATGAATATCCGGTTCCTACTACACCATTATTTGTTTTCCATGTTATTGTATGCCCTGAATTATTGATATTTATATTGCTTGCTTCAATAGTAATTACTGTCCCATTGTCTGTTATTTCAATTCCATTAATCCGTGGAACCGGAGGAT
The DNA here is from genome assembly GCA_016841185.1 of Anaerovorax odorimutans. GTDB lineage: Bacteria > Bacillota > Clostridia > Peptostreptococcales > JAAYPU01 > JAENZQ01. Next base: position 20,572 of record JAENZQ010000009.1, on the reverse strand, counting down.
TAACATCCCCGCTGCCTCCTGATTCATAACAAAAGTAATACGATCCTTCAATTAAAGAATCCCTGAGTTTTTCCTCCGTTAATTCGTCCATGAGCATAAATTGATAGTTCCTAAATAAATGACTGCTTTGGTGCATATCGTCATTGCTGAGGCCAAATATCATAACCTCCGGCATAACAAGGGCATTGATTCTGTCCCACAAATCCCTGTCACTTGGATACCTGTCGCCTTGGTTATGCACTTCCATTCCAATCAACGGCTGTTGATAATAGGTTTCATACAGTTCTTTATACCATGTATCAGACCTGAAATATCTCCCCGGATGATTGATCATCGCCATACCGTTTCTGCTCTGTATTTGCTGTAATACCTGTTCTTCCTGACCATAGCTTGCACCCCCGTAATCGTTGAAGAAGCTGTTAATATGATCTGTGCCGGAAATTTCATTACCCTGAACAGCTAACATTCCCAAATCCTCCGGGTCTCTGTTCCAATCTGTCCAAGGCCATGTGGTATCCGCCCCTCCCATAGTGTCATGGTCTGTCAGCGCTAAGATTTTATAACCTGCATCATGATATGCATCGATTACTTCATCCGGAGATAAAGAACCATCGCTTTCGTCAGTGTGGGTATGGAGATTGGCTTTGTAATGATTTACTGTATCCCACTCTACATCTGCATAAGGATTATATAGGATGCTATAATCACCAGGTTCTCCCACTAACCATTTATCATTCAGCTCTTGTTCAACCGCCTGACGCTCTGTTGCAGTAAGCGCATCGTTGTAAATTCGTATCTCTGCAATGTCGCCATTCCAGTTCCATTCGGATATGTGGGAACCTGTCGGTCCTCCATTTCGTCCTATGGCAGTATCATTCCAGCTGATGTCGGCACTCTTGTTTAGCGTATTGGCCTGAATACCGTCAACAAAGGTTGTGTGTGCGGTTGAATCGTTGTCATATTCATATGTCAGTACATAAGGCCCCGGATCACTGGTAAATGCAATCCTGTTATCTCTGAAAGGTGTTGAAATGCCGGCTGTAATAGGATATGGAGATGACCCGCTCTTGTGAATAGCCACTTCGTCCTCCTGATCATAGTTGCCCATAATCGTCTGAGAGCCTCCGCTCATGTCGTTGTTTTTCAAAACAAGGAACATGGTAAGTGAATCCGTATCCAAAGAACCATCTGCCCAATCCAGATTCAGGTAGTCGTCACTTCCGTCAAACTGCACCACCGGGTTTCCGTTCAGTCCGTTTGCAATATAATCGGGCCGGCTGGAAGAACTATCCTGAGTTACGCTATTGCCTTTGCCGCTTTTATCCGGCCATATACCGGTACTTTCACTGTAATCGGTTGCATCAAGCCACAGTACTAAGTTTGTGGGTACCGACGGCGTTGCTTCCAGGGTTACCTCTACCGTAACATCCCCGCTTAGGTCCTCATATATATAAGTCAAACCTGTTTTCCCCGGTACAACTGATCCGTTAACTGTCCACTGCTTCACTTGATACCCCGTATCGGGTATTACAGTAAATGCAACGTCATTGCCTTCTGCTACTTTAGCACCGTTACTTATGGCAACACCGTCTACCACAGCGCTCAAACTGCCATTTGCCGGATTCGTAAAGGTAACAGTATACTTTTCTCCCACTAACCATTTATCATTCAGCTCTTGTTCAACCGCCTGACGCTCTGTTGCAGTAAGCGCATCGTTGTAAATTCGTATCTCTGCAATGTCGCCATTCCAGTTCCATTCGGATATGTGGGAACCTGTCGGTCCTCCATTTCGTCCTATGGCAGTATCATTCCAGCTGATGTCGGCACTCTTGTTTAGCGTATTGGCCTGAATACCGTCAACAAAGGTTGTGTGTGCGGTTGAATCGTTGTCATATTCATATGTCAGTACATAAGGCCCCGGATCACTGGTAAATGCAATCCTGTTATCTCTGAAAGGTGTTGAAATGCCGGCTGTAATAGGATATGGAGATGACCCGCTCTTGTGAATAGCCACTTCGTCCTCCTGATCATAGTTGCCCATAATCGTCTGAGAGCCTCCGCTCATGTCGTTGTTTTTCAAAACAAGGAACATGGTAAGTGAATCCGTATCCAAAGAACCATCTGCCCAATCCAGATTCAGGTAGTCGTCACTTCCGTCAAACTGCACCACCGGGTTTCCGTTCAGTCCGTTTGCAATATAATCGGGCCGGCTGGAAGAACTATCCTGAGTTACGCTATTGCCTTTGCCGCTTTTATCCGGCCATATACCGGTACTTTCACTGTAATCGGTTGCATCAAGCCACAGTACTAAGTTTGTGGGTACCGACGGCGTTGCTTCATATGTTACCTCCACAGTTGTGTCCTCAGTTATATTGAAAATATATTTGCCTGACGGATTTGCCTCCAAGTCTGCCTTCTTGTTCACTCCATTTACTATAAAAGTCGCAACCCGCATGCCTATCGGTGCAGTTACCGTTATTGTTACTTCCGTGTTCTTTTGAAGCACTCCGGCTCCAGGGTCTGCGGTTATTCCTTCTCCTATCAAAGTTAAATTCATTCGATCCGGAATCGTACTCGGTGGAATCACCGTAACGGCACAAATTGCCGAATATGTTCTATTTGAAGTTAAAGCTGCCGTAATAATGGCCGATCCTGTTCTAACAGGCGTTACAGTTCCATTATCAACTGTCGCAATCATTGGATCGCTAGAACTCCATGTCACATTCTTGTTAGATGCGTTTTTGGGGCTTACCGATGCAGTAATAGTTCCTGTATCTCCGCCGGCTACTAAGATCATACTTGTGGGTGAAACAGTGATACCGGTGGCTTCTATTTCTTTCGATCTTCTTCTTGTTTTTCTCGAGAATTCTATTATATTTGCAGGTTTTTTACCGGGTGAAACCTCATGTATTTCAGGCGGTGTATTCGTGTAAATTTTTACATTGTTAGAATTAACATATATCGCTTTCATCCTTCCATATGCTTTTACTGTTGTCTGAGCGTTAAATGTCGTTTTCTTAACAATGGTTGTCGCAGCAAGAGTAATCTCAGCTGTATCATTAACAATCATATTTTCAATTGTTGTTTGACTATGAATAGATACCACAGCATTTGCAGCTAATATTTCTACATTGCCAAAAGTCCCTTTCAAAATCACTTCGTCATCAACATCCGTAGCAATAATAATGCTTACTCCATCCACATCATTTGCTACTACCCGAATACCCCCTTGAGACGTGTTTTCGATAATTATATCTCCATTGAAAGATCCGCCGTCGATATGAATGCTGTCATTGCCGCCACCCCGAATATATGTATTTCCTTCAACAACAATATTCTTCAGATAGACATCTTCATCTCCTACAGCTTCAGCTATAATCAAGTTTCCTTTAATGACTAAATTTCTTAAGTTTACTTTGCCTGCAGTTATTACTACATTTCCTACTATGGTTTCAGAGTCTGTTTTCGGTCCATAGGTCCCCTTTTCTCCAAAAATTTCTGTGTAACCGTAAAAATCCACACTTCTCGTTTCCCCGTCCCATCGATAGCCTACATTCAGTGCTCTGGCGATAAAAGCGATTGGCAACATAGTACGTCCGCCACCGCCCTCAATGTCTTTAATCTCAGCAGCTGTATCCATCATTAGTATCTTTTCGTTAACTATTAATTTTTTGCTGCCAATTTTAGTCTCAATTAAGTCATCACCTTTTATGATTTTTACAGTTTGACTTTCAGGAACCCAAATAACTTCATCTGTTCCTAAGGCTGAAGCTATAAACGCAATCGGCAGCATTGTCCTATCATCTTTAATATATGGTGCTACATCTGTTTCTACAATAATGCTTCCTTTCTTGTAGTATTCCTGTCCAATATAAAAAGTAACAATTTCCTCTTTTCCTTTTATATTAGAACCGCTTAAACTGTCTGTTGCAAATACATTACTTGGCCATATCGAAAGGGCCATCAAAGCTATTATAATAAATGCTATAAACTTATTCTTTCGTTTTAGAATCATTTTTAACCTCCTTCATCTTTTTTAATAATGAATCCCACATCAAAACCGATACTATTTCTGCATACAAAAACCGACCTGCAATATGGTCGGTTACGCTATTGGCTCATTATCCGGAATAAGCGTCCAATTGTACCAGATACTCATCGCCTCCACTTTTTGATTGACGGATTCAACTATTTACATCTTATTATTACAAACTGAATAGAAATAATTTGCTGAAGCATGTTGTCACTATTAATAATTTAAATCTAAATTCTTGTCCTTTTTTCTTAAATTATCCACCATTTTACAGATGCAGCCATAAGTGTCAGTCAATTTTTGTAAATTATAAAAAGAAACTGCATTATTATTACTCTTTTTGTATGTTAATATGTAAGAAATATCCTTTCCCATCACAAAAAACAGATAGCGCTTTGATGTATTTCTACACACCATGGCTATCTGTTATATTTTTCTGATTCCAGGCCTAACGGATTTTAATTTCTTATCTGACTTTCTATTCGTTGGCGGGAACGGGTATAATTAGGGACGGTAATTAGGGACGGTGACTTTTCGCACATAACCCGCTTTGCAATGTGTGCAAAAAGTCACCGTCCCCATTCCCTTTACTTATTGTAGATCCTGTACAAAAACACTGCCGCTTCTGCTCTGGTGGTGTTGCCCAACGGATCAATCCTGTCTCCGCTGCCGATTATCAAACCGTCTTCCACAAGGGCTGCCGTGCTTTCTACTGCATAGGAAGCAATCAGGGATTTATCCGAGAATGCTTTAAGGTCTGAAGCTGCCCCTTGCACTTCTATCATTTTCAACATTCTTAATGCTCTTTCCGTCAGAACCATCATGTCTTGTCTTGTGATGTTTGCATCGGGATTAAATCTGTTATTTCCGACACCCTTGGTAATGCCCAGTTCTTTTGCAATGGCGATTTCTTCATAGTAATAGCCTCTGCTGTCTATATCTTGAAAGTTTTCATCTATTGTTGCTTTGACATCTAAAGTCCTCACAAGGAAATACAGGAAATCTGCCCGGGTAATATCTGTTTGAGGGGAATACTGATTCTCCGTTATTCCCTTCAATATGCCTTTGGATGCGAGTACTTCAATCTGGTCTTTTGCCCATGGTACGCTGTCAAGATCATCAAAGGTCTTTTTCACATAGGCCACAGCATAATGGCTGAAGTGTGTAGTCGTGAATGTCACCATGCCTGTTTCAGGGTCGTATCTTCCGGAAGGTACTTCCGCCACATTGCCTGCTCCGTCAATATACCATACGGTGATATGTTCAGGGTCTTCAAGTTCTTCTGCTGTCGGCGTGTAAGGTATAGAGACGGTAACAGGTGCATCAGGGTTGTTCCAATCTGTCTGTTCTCCGTCTATGGTCAGAGTAAGCTGAACCAATGGCCTGTCGCCGATGGCTTCCATTACTTCATCGGGCAGATTAGATTTGTCTCCTTCTCCGATGGTAATATCCGCTGTTCCCTCTGCCTCCGGCATCCCTGCAAGCATATTGGCCGGCAAGCTCATACTGCCCAACTTTGTAGATACCGTTAACATGTTCTTTTGTTTGCCGGTCAGGGAAGTTGAAGGCATTTCCACGGTATAGGCACTTACTCCCGGAATATCCGGTATGTCAATCACAGGTGTTGCTCCATTAACCATTTCATCAAATATCGTTTTTGCATCTACCTTCGCACGGCTGTCATCATCGCTGACTTCAACAGCCAAGCTGGTATTTGTTTTACCGGTTCCCGATACAGTTGCTTTATAGTCTTTCGTGGAAACGTTCTTTCTCCTTCTGTGATGACTGCCATCAGAACCGTTATAGGTGAAGGTAGCTGTAATGGTCACTGTTTCTGCCGGCATGGTGAAGGTAGTCGTTGCACTGCTCTCATTACCGAAGAATCCGCTTCCGCTCGAGGTCCATTTATTGAAGCTGTAATCGGAGGAAGCTTCTGCAGAAATATTAATAACCGTTCCTGCTGCATAGTCTCCGCTGCTGCCTGCAGTAATGCTGCCGCCTGTATCTGCATTTATTATTAAAGCATAGGTCAATACCGATTCTTTGGTTACCGTTACCGTACAGGTATCAAAATATCCTCCATCTGCTGTGGTAACCGTAATAGTAACTGTTCCTTCCGAAACCGCCGTTACCTTACCTGCACCATCGACTGTTGCAATTTTTGTATCATCACTGTTCCATGTTACATTCTTGTTTGTCGCATCAGCAGGCACTACGGTCGCCGTCAGCTGTCCCCTTGTTCCTTCCGTCAGACTCAGGGTATCCTTGTCAAGGGTTACACCTGTCACGGCTATATCATTTGCCGTTACGGTAATAGGTACCGTCACACCCACCATATTTTCTCCGTCGCTTACCGTAACCGTTACAGATGTACTGCCCTCTGATTTTCCTGTTACGGTAACGGTTCCGTTATCTAAATCTGCACCTGCTATTGAAATGGCAGGTACCGTTCGTATCTCAGTTATGGTCAGGCTGTCGCCGTCTTCATCCTCCGCAATATCAGAGGCAGTAAAACTGATGGCACTGCCGGATCTCACCGTTTGCTCCGGTACCGGGTCTTTTGGCGTAGGTTCATTATTTGTCGGTGTGCTGTCCGTAATATTTATAGTCAGCATTGCCGGACTGCCTGTGTCAAAATCAATGGTCAATATATGACTGCCTGTGGGGCGTGTTGTCAGATACTCCTTTTTAATGGACAATACATTGTCGTTTACGGCGTAATCCGTATCTTCCGTAAGGCTGTTTGAATTGTATACCACATCCGTTACCGACTGGGCACTGTTCCAAGTAATGGTGGTTTCCACATCATCCGGGTTATAAAGATCAAAGTCGGCGGCATCAGGTGAAATAACTGCATCGATCACAGGTATCTGCTTATATACCATTACTGTCTTCGGTGAACCTGTAATTGTATAACCTTCAGGTGCAGATACATCTACAGATACTTCTCCTTCCCTTATGACGGATGATAGTACAATGGACCATGTTGTTCCCAAGCCGGTCAACGCACCCTTGACTGCAGAACCGGTACCATCTATGATCGTAATATCATCTGCGGTCAGTCCGGTGATTGCCGTATCAAAAACAAGGTCAATTTTCGTTGAAGTGTCAGTGCCTGCCATACCGTCCGTACCGGCAGATATTAACTCTACCGAAACAGCAAAGACTGCCGTTACCACCGCATCATTAGCCGGCATTACGTCGGGGACCCCTTCCCATCTCAAGAATATGCCGGCGGTGGGAGGAACGACTCCTGCTGTAGATACGGTATCACCGCCGTTATAGTATTGTGCCGCATGCTCTCTTTCACCGTCCATGTAGCTCAGCTTATACACAGCATTACTGCCATCTGTTGTTCGGAAAACCGGCGTATCGTCCGTACCTATCATTTGACCGAAAGAAGCACCCAGCAGGTGCGCCGCCTCTCCTGAAGCAAATTGGGCTGAGGCGTTATATGTTGCAGTTCCCGATCCTAAATTATTTCCGATTCCTTTATCTTCAGAAGAGCCGAGGAAACAGCAATTTGTTAAAGTCCCTGTAGACGTGTTAAATCCGCAAACTTTCCCCACATTGTTGTTGCCTGATATTTCTCCTGTATTATATACATTTGAGGTTGTATTACTGTTTACCCCGCATATGCCGCCCACATTATTGTTTCCAGATGCAGAAACGGTTCCGGTATTATAGACATTTGAAATTGTACCGTCACTGCTGCCGCTTATACCGCCAAACCCATAGCCGTTACCATTACTGCCGATTGTCCCTTCATTATAACACTCATTAACAGTACCGGAATTATAGCCGGCTATACCTCCTGTTAACTTCGCGCCTGAAATCATTCCGGCATTGTCACATTCCTGAATGGTATTGCTTGCAATGACATACCCACACACGCCGCCCACATAACCATTGCCGGTGACAGTTGCCGCATTATGGCAGTTGCTAATCGTACTTCTGTTCATTATAAACCCGCATATGCCGCCCACATAGTCATTTCCTTTGATATAAGAATTCACAAGATGAACGTTTTCAATCGTGCTGTTAGGACCGATATAACCGAACAATCCCTGATGGTCATTTGAACTGTTGATATATATACCGCTGATGGTATGATTGTTTCCGTCAAAACTTCCGATAAATCTATTAGTGGGTCCGGTACCCATAGGCGTCCACATATTGGGCGGAGGAATAGTTGCCCAGTTCTCCCACCCGACGGTATCGTTTAATGCAATGTCTGCTGTAAGAATTGCGTGAATGCTCAGGCCGCCGTTAACCTGTTCTGCAAACCATATCAGGTGTTCCGCCGTACAAAGCCTGTAAGGGTCATTTGTGGTACCGCTGCCCAGCATCTGGTCACTGATATCAATGCTGAATTCTTTGGAATCCTCTCCGGCATCATTACTCACCCGGACAGTGAACGTACCGGTTCCTGCGGTGGCAGGTGTGCCTGAGATGACACCGGTGTTCTCATTTAGAATCAGTCCGGCTGGGATATTGCCTTCACTTACCGTAAAGGTAAAAGGTGTTTTACCCTCTGTTTCTATCTTGGCATCATACAATGTCCCCAAGCTCCCGGAAGGCAGAGATACCGTCATAATCACAGGCTCTGCTTTTTTAATGGTGATGCTCAGTTCCTGTGTGTCTTCACCAAAGCCGTTTTCAACCTTAACAGTAAATGTGCTGATCCCCTCCGCAGCAGGTGTGCCCGAAATAACGCCTTCATCTGAGAGGTTCAACCCGGCAGGTAAGTCTCCGCTGATCTTTGTATAAGAAAACGGCTCTGTGCCCTCTGCCTCTATACCGACATTATAGGCCACACCCACTATACCGAAAGGTAAAGATGTAGTTGTAACGGCAGGTCCCTCATCTACCGTAATACTTAGCTCCTGTGTATCATTACCGAAAGCATTTCCTGCCTGAATATGAAATGTGTAGGTCCCTCTTGTAGTAGGCGTACCGGTAATTTCTCCCCTGTCCTCATTCAGATTTAGACCGGCAGGCAGAATCCCGGAAGTCACTTCATAGGTAATAGGTAATGAGCCCTCAACCCGGATCCGTTCAATATATTCATCGCCCACCAGTGCATTCCCCAGAGAAGTTGTCATAATATCGGGCATTGTAGGAGGTCCAAACTCAGCTGTTACTGTTACATCCTGGTCGGGCATTGTATCGGGAAGGTTTTCCCAGCCCAAGAAATAGACGCCGTCACCAGAAGGGATGGGTATGCCGTCGGCAGATACCTTGCAACCTCCGTTGTAATACTGTATCCCGTGTTCTTCTGAACCGTTCAAGTAAGTCAGCTTAAAAACTGTGTTACTGCCGTCGTAAGAACGTATTACAGGAGCATCATCTGTATACAAAAGCTGACCAAACATAGGACCAAGCAAATACGCCACCTCACCTAAAGCAAACTCAGCTGAGGTTTTACTTTTTACATCGACCTCCATATTACCATATTTATCGCCTACTCCTTTTTCGCTTGAAGTATCAAGAAAATAGCAGCCGGTTATATTGCCATTAATATCCCAACCACAGATCCCGCCTGACTTTGTCCCTTGCACTGTTCCGGTGTTAAAGCAGTCAAGTATCTTCGCCCGCGGCTCTGTGTTTGCTGAAAGGCTGCCGCACACACCGCCCACGTTACTTGAACCTGTGATGCTTCCCAAATTGCCGCAGCCGCTAACCGTACCCCCTCCTACAGTCATGCCGCATACCCCGCCTGTGCTTTGAGTCCCTTGTACCAAACCGTAATTATAACAGCCGGTAACCGTCCCAATATTCTCACCGCAGATGCCTCCCGTAAAATTTTCAGAACCGACAACTGTTCCGTAATTGGAACAGCCGGTGATACTCCCGCCATTATTTTGACCACATATGCCGCCGATCCTTAAAGTACCGCAAACATAGGATTCAATCACTTTTACGTTTTGTATACGCCCATCAGCATCAAGATACCCAAACAAACCTAATCTATCTCCGCCGCCGATATAAAGACCGCTGACCGTAAACCCGTTACCGTCAAAACTGCCTGTGTATTTGCTGGTATTGTTGCCGATAGGTGTCCATATGTTTGTCGGAGCGTTCGTTTCCCAGTTCTGCCAGTTTGATGTATCATTCAGCACAATATCTGAGGTAAGAACAGCATAAATCCCCCCGTTTCCACCGTTCACCTGACCGGCAAACCATGCCAGCTCCCCTGCCGTACTGATTTGATAGGGTTCCGTCGGTAATCCTTCGCCTGCCGGTTGTTCTGTGCCCCCGTTCCATATTTCCGCTGCCTGCGCCACAACCGATTGAAACGCAATCATGGCCACTACTGCCGCCGCACATAGCAGTAAGTTTAAAAATCTCCTTTTAAAATCCATATTATCCCCCTTTAATGAAACATGCCGTCATCACTGCCCAGCTTGGTGAATGTGCCGTCCTCATCGGCATCTATATATAATACCGGTCTGCTTGTGCCTGGCATTAATACCCAATAGGCATAATCTCCATTGGTATCTATATCAAATTCCCAACTAACTAGCGGTTCACTGCTTTTATCGGTGATATCGCTTATATCCGCTCCATTGACATCTGTAGTAACCCCGGATGTTGTTACTCCATTCACCGTCATAGCACGATTGGCATAGTTATTATCAGCTGTCAATCCATAATCACTACCAACTATTCTATTCGTATAACTTACTCCAGATATTTCACTATTAAAAGCAATACTATTACATATTTCTGATTTAGAATTAAATCCAACCAGTCCTCCTACTGCAACATCACCGCTGACATCTCCTGTTGCATAGCTGTTACTTAGTGTTCCAAAGTCATTTTCTCCCACCAGTCCTCCGACATAGTCATTACCATTAACATCTCCTGTTGCATAACTGTTACTTATTTGTGAAGATCTATTCATCCCCACCAGTCCGCCGACATATTGTCCGTCGCTGACATTTCCTGTTGTATAGCTGCTGCTTACTATTCCATGATAACTATATCCTACCAGTCCGCCGACATATTGTCCGCCGCTGACATTTCCTGTTGTATAGCTGTTGCTTACTGTTGAATATCCTGCAATATATCCTATCAGTCCACCAACATATTGTCCGCCGCTGACATTCATATCAACCAGACCAATATCTGATAGTGCAGCATTTTCAAATAGAAAACCAAATAAACCGATATAATTCGACGTTCTATTGATATACAGATTACTTATTGTAAAGGAACCTCCATTAAATGTGCCTGTAAATTTATTATCATAACTTCCAATAGGCAAGAAGCCTTCCGTATTAATACCACCTGCAGTGGTGGTTGCTATAGTGCTTTCATTCACATAATCCCAGCCGCTTAGACTGTCCATATTGCCACTTGCATCCTTATAGCTTTCAGGATCTGCAAAATCTAAACTTCTACCGAGCCTATAGCTTTTATCAAATCCATAGTCATTACCATCTGCATTGGGTCCAGTCCCTATCAGGCATAAGTCCTCAACACTTGTTACAATGAATGGATTTCCCTGCGTTCCTTCTCCTGTCATATTTGGCACCACCGTTACAATTGATACGGATGTATCTATTTCTGTCGTGGTGTCTCCATTGACAGATGTATTGGTATTGGTAACAGTGCAGTAATAGTAGTATGTTCCTATACTTGTTGTGTCCACCGTGTAAATGGCACCTGCTGTTCTTGCCTGAGGATTTGTTTTTGATGCGTCGTCGGCGCTGTACCACTGATAGGTGATGGTCCCCCCATCGCTGACCGTTGCAGTCGCATCTAAAGTTAATGTACTATTTAAACTTACAGAATGATTCGTCAAATCTGTCGCAATGCTTGGAACTTCAGCATCTTTAGTAGATTTACGTCTATTGCTTGATTTGTTTTCCGTTATCGTCTTCTCAATCTTTATCCCTTTTGGGTTTTGCGTATCCCCAACATTGGTATTTGTTAAGAGAATATTTGATTGAATATCGTCTGTACTTTCGGCCAGCACGATTAAATTATTTATTTCACTATTTTTTATGGTGACGCTTGTGTACACGCCGGGAGATATGATAAGCTCATCTATTTCAACACCATCCAGTATAATGTTTTGTCCGATAATGGTTACTCTGCCGCCTTTTGGGATATCTTTGACATCCTCCTGGGTTCTTACGATATAACCTAAACAGTTTTCGAAAAAAGTAAGCATCTCTGCTCTTGTTAATATGTCAAAAATCATAGAATTTCCTTGCCCGTCACCCCGAATATAGCCTGCTGCATAGAAGCGATTGATCAGATCAAGCTTCTCAGCATTCAAGCCTTCTAAATCTGTAAATGGTGCGGTTTCATCTGTTGCAGGTACCTGAAGAAGGCTATCCAATATTTTTAATATATCCAGCCTCGCGGCAAGATTATTGCCATTGAAATCTTTCTTTTCCCAATATTGATAATATGCCGCTTTACCCGCTTCATTGCAAAACCATTCATCACCTGTTAAATCCGTATAATCGTTGTTTCTTGTTTTTGTAAGACCGAACATTCTATTGACCATAGTAATAAGCTCAGCTTTGGTTAAATCATCATCCGGTCTGAAGGTTCCGTCGTGATAGCCTTTAATAAATCCCCTTCCTGCCTTATCCTTGATAATCTCTTCTGCCCAATGACCTTGTATATCATAAAAAGGCATTTCGCTGTCCGCATACGCCGGCACTGGTGAGCATATAACAACAATTACCGTTAAAAAAATAAATAGTGGTTTTTTTATTTTCATAAAACTCCTTCCTTTCATTTTTTTTAAATTAAATATTGAAGCTACCCTAACAAAGCAACCTCCATCAGCTCGTTCACCGTCAGGCGTACCCGGCCTCCGCCCCAAATGACATAATTACCGTCGGTAGAAGCAGTCTTAAATAATGCTTCATCTGCCAATTCCTTGTATTTCATCGCATGAAGCTTTACCGAAAGGTCTATTATTAAACTGCTGCCGCTCTCCATTTCCATAAACAGCCGGTAGCCCTTCATGGGCAGCACAGACTTTATATAGTTCATATGAAGCTGGTCTCCTTTCTCGCAAAATAAAGATAAGTCGTGTTACTTTCATTATGCAGAATTTATGTTTTTTAGATAAAAAAAATCCTAACTACAATTAGTGTAGTATAGGACTTTTAATCTGCCTATCGTCCGAATGGACGATTTTTATGATCAAATATTTTGTTAAGTAAGAACAGATGAAACACTCCTCACCTTATTTCTTTTTTAGTGGCTCACATGTAGATTTCCGAACAATCAGCTTAGGTCCAACCAATATCTTAGTTTTCTCATCAGCTCCTGATGAAATTTTGTCGATCAATCTGGTTACAGCTTGTTGTCCCATTGTCATCTTGTATATCTTAATTGTAGATAAAGGGGGCTCCACAACACCGCTGATTTGCAAGTCATCAAAGCCAATAACCGAAATATCCTCCGGAACTTTTATTTTTTCTTCTTTTAATGCCCGAATCGCCCCAATTGCAATAATATCATTGTCTGCAAAAAATGCTGTAGGTAAAGTTTTTGCAGCTTTTAAATATTCTTTCATCATCTCATAAGACTTATCAATATTAGGGACACTTTCACAAATAAAATTCTGGTTATATTCCAATTCCAACTGATCAAGTGCCGCTTTGAACCCCGCTTCACGTGCAATAAAATTATCTATTCTTATTGTGCTTTTAATATGTCCTATCTCTGTATGTCCCAAACTTTTTAAATACTCAATAGCCATAAAAACCCCAGCTTCATTGTCCATCACAACGGCATCAAAGTCTTTATTCTTAAACTGATTGTCCAATATTACCACAGGAGCCTTAATAGCTTTCAGCAAATGTGCACTTGCTGAGTCAAACTCTGTACCTAAAAAAATAACACCATCAGTATCTTGCTTATTAATAGAGTCTATCATTTCTTGAAGCTCTGTACACAACACATTAGAAAAGCTGAGGTTAAAAGATCTTTCGCTGGCAGTGAACTCTACACCGTCAATAACGTTTGATATAAAGTCACCATTTCTTTCAACCAGAAAACCTTCTCTTTTATATTTTATAAATCTGATTTGACCATTTATGTTATTAGCAGATAGCTGGCCTCTTTTTTTTGAATTATAGCCGGAAGCTTTAGCAACATCTAATACTTTCTTGCGAGTTTCTTCAGAAATTCCGTGTTTGTTATTTAACACCATTGAAACTGTAGAAGGAGATACACCCGCCATTTTAGCAATGTCTCTAATTCTCAATATATCAACTCCTTCACCCTAATTATATAAATTATTATACTATTTGCTATGTCCTTTGTAACCATTTTTTCTTATATTTCTTAATAAATGGCAAAACGAATGTCATTCCAATTAGTATAATCAATGCTAATGTAATAGGTCTGGTTATAAATATTGACATACTGCCTTGCGACATGACAAGAGCCCTTCTAAGATTTGACTCAAGCAATCCTCCCAATAGCAATCCTAAAATAAACGGACCTGGTGCATAGTCGCCTTTTCTGAATAGGAACCCCAATAGTCCTGCCGCAAACATTATTATTACATCAAAATAACTATTATTAAGTGCAAATGCACCAACTACACATAATAAGGAAACCGCAACCCATACAGTCTGTTTGCTAATATTTAAAGCTTTTGCCGAAACCTTCGCTGTCAATAAACCAATTACAACAAGTGTAATATTTGCTAATATCATCAATAATATTATGTTGATAACAAAAGGTTTATTCTCAATAAAAAGCCTTGCCCCGGGCTGCATTCCATACATCATAAGTGACCCTATCAATATAGCACTGACTGCATCACCGGGTAAACCTAATGTCAACATGGTAGTTAAAGCACCCCCGGTAACGCCGTTATTAGAAGCAGAAGCCACAGCTAATCCTTCAATCGACCCTTTTCCGTACTCCTGACCATTTTTGGATATTTTTTTACCCTGTCCCCAACAAATAATCGATGCAATATCTCCACCCGTTGCCGGGATTGCACCCACTACTGTCGCTACTATTGATGATAATACAGCAGGCAATGCTAACTCTTTAAATTGTTTTCTTGTAGGTATAACTCTACCCAATTTGAGATTTTTAGACTTCTCTTTTTCTATTTCTTCATCATGGCTTTTTTTGTCTTCATATATCTGTGACAAAACTTCTCCTATACCAAACATCCCTATCATAATAGGAAGAAATGAAATGCCTGCCATCAAATCCGTCGACCCCATTGTAAATCTTTTGATTGCAAGTATCGGATCAATACCTATCGTAGATAAAAGAATACCGGCCATGCCAACAATAATACCTTTTAAGATGGAGTTGCCGGATACGGTTATCATCATGGATATTCCAAACAGTGCAAGAGCAAAATATTCAGTTGGTCCAAATTGAATTGTAAATCTGGCAAGCGGAAATGCTAAAAAGATTAATGCAAGACAACTTACAAGACCGCCAAATGAAGAAAAAATGACATTTATTCCTAATGCCAATCCTCCTTGACCTTTTTGATATAATTGATAACCGTCAAATGTCTGAGCAATTGATGCCGGCGTTCCTGGTGTATTGATCAGGATTGCGGAAATTCCTCCTGCGAATACTGCTGAATTCCACACCCCAATTAACATGGCAAATCCTTGGGACGGTTGGAACCAAAATGTAAGAGGAGTAAGAATTGCTATTGCCATTGTAGCTGATAGACCAGGAAGAGCTCCGATAAACATGCCTATTATAACACCGCCAATTAAAAAAACTAACACTGATGCATCCAATACACTCATCAGTCCATTAATCCATTCCATTTTCCCACTCTCCTTACATAACAAATTGGACCCTAAGCAGCTCTTTAAATACTACGTATATTGCCACTATAAACACAGTTGAGAAAATTATATTAAATTTCAAACTTCTCTTAAACACCCAGTTCAAGTAGATAAGAAATGCATAGGAAACAGCAAAGAAAAAGAACAGTTTTAAGGCTGCAAGAAACAGCACCATACCTGCTAATGTCATGAAAAACGGTTTCATGTTATTTCTTATATCTTCAGAAATAATAAAATATCTATACTTGCCGTTGTTTTTTAAACCTTTAATTAGTAATATCAAACCTAAAATTATAATAATAGAACTAATTATTGCGGGGAAAAAACCCGGACCAGGTACGCCATCTGAAGTTTCAGATACTATACCCATATTAGCCGATGGAATTAAAAATAGTACCCCAAATGCAACAAATAATACGCCGGGAATAGTATCACCTTTTAGCATATGAGCACCTCCTTTTAAAGGATCTCTACATGCGATAAAATTATCGCATGTAGAGAAAAAAACTAATCATTTAATCAAAACTATTCTTTTATTCCGAGTTGAGGTATCAATTCTGAATAAAAAGCCAATTCTTTTTTAGCTGTAGCATCCATATCTGACCCATTAAGATAATTATGCTCAAATCCTCTATCCGCTAACAAATCTTTTAGATTTTGTGAGTCTATAGCTTGTTCTGCAGCATCTTCTAATACTTTTACGATCTCATCCGGCGTATCCGCAGGAACAGCAAATCCACCCCAAGCTTGTACGACAATATCTATTCCTAAATCTGTTGCTGTCGGAACATCAGGAACGACACTTGAAGGCTTATCTCCCAATACTGCGAGTACCTTCAAATCTCCGGAATCGACGCCGGATTTTACTTCCGATGGGCTTACTGTTACAACATCAATGTTTTCACCCATTAAGGCAGCAATAGCCGGAGCAGCACCATCAAACGGTACGTGTACAAATTTTCCTTCTGCC
Source organism: Anaerovorax odorimutans (assembly GCA_016841185.1). Lineage (GTDB taxonomy): Bacteria > Bacillota > Clostridia > Peptostreptococcales > JAAYPU01 > JAENZQ01. Next base: position 3,753 of record JAENZQ010000009.1, on the reverse strand, counting down.
GCTAATTCAACTTGGGCTGCAGCAATATGCCAAATGGATCCGGTACCGGAGTTACCGCATTTGATTGTCTCAGGATTTTCTTTGATATCGGCCAACAGCTCTTCCAAAGTATTCCATGGTGAATCGGAACGAACTGTTACACTTGCCGGAATCGTCATCGCTCTGGCGATGAATTTAAAATCATCTGTTGTCAAATCCGTGAAGCCAAGCGCATTTAGCATAGTGGATTCAACAGGCATATACGCAATGGTATACCCATCCGGATCACTGTTTTTTGCATACTCAAGACCCACAGATCCGGATGCACCTGTTTTATTAGTTGCTACAAACGGAACATCCAGTATTGCTTCCATCTCAGAAGCGAATATTCTTGCAACCGTATCAGAAGCTCCGCCTGGTGAATAAGGAACAACTACTGTGACCTGTTTGTCAGGATATTGCGATTCTTCTTGGCACCCAACAAACATTGCAACTACTAAAATAAGTATTGCAATTACAAGCATTCTTTTTCTCATGTTTTCGCCCTCCAAATATTCATAAAAATATTTTAAAACTCTGCTTAATTAAGAGTTTTATTCAATTGTTATAAGGTATTAATTTTTCAACAAAAACACTATAAGCAGGTCATTCTTTCATATGCCATTGATGATTAATTTTGAACTGTTATCGTTATAAATAATTCTTGATTTGTTCATATAAATCATGTTTCTCTGCTTTTGTTAAATCTAAAAGAGGTTTTCGCATATATCCGCCTTTAATTCCTCTGAAGCCAAGATTTGCTTTAAAAAAGGCCATATCGGAGCCATTCTTTAATATTTCACATATTTCATTTGCTACTTTTTGTTCTCTTCTTGCTATGGCTTCATCTTTAGCCTGATAAGCATTATAAACTGCCACAAAATGTTCAGGCATCGAACATGACACGCCAGAAACTGTTCCATCACACCCCATACACAAAGCAGGATAGAATAACCGATCCGTTCCGACTACCACTGAAAAGTTTCCATTATTTATTTCTAAGTAATCTTTTATCCTGAGCATGTCCGGATAGCTATATTTTATTCCAATGATATTTTTACATTTTTGAGCTACTCTTTGAGCTACTTCAGGTGTAATATCATTTGCCGAACACTGAGGAATTCCATATAAATAAACAGGGAAATTTTCTGGCACACTGGATGCAACCTGAACAAAATATTCTTCTAAAGCTCTGTCGCTTACACTAAAATAACTGGGTGTTACAATTCCTATGCCGTCAGCACCAATTGATTGAGCATGTTTTGCCAACGTAATAGTATCTGCTGTTGTCATAGCTCCTACGTGAATGAATACATTTACTTTTCCTGCAGCTTTATTTACAACAGTTTCAGCTACTAATTTTCTTTCTTCCATTGACATTAAATACATTTCTCCAGTAGTACCGGTCGGGTAAAGACAATGTACTCCTTTTTCAATCAGAAAATCTGTCAGCTCTTTGATTGCTTCCACATCTACTTGATCTTTTTCATTAAAAGGCGTTGTCATAGCAGTTATAACACCATACAATTTTTTCATAGAAACCTCCCAATTAGTAAATTTTTATTAAATATTTACTAAATTATTTATTATAATTTTAATGAACTTTGAAAAAATTTTCATAATTTATTCTTTAATTTAATTAAAATATTGAAGTATGTTTAATGCTAATTTTAATATTTTTAATCAACTTTTGTTTTTATCATATATTCTTTTTGGGTATTAGTCAACAAAAATATACTCCTCAAATAAAATTTGTTATCAAATATTGACTTTTATATATAAATAGAACTATAATAAAAATATAAATAATTACTAATTATTTTATTAATTTGTTTAATATAACTTATTTTTTGGAGGTATAAGATGCAAAGACTGCTAAACAAACCGGAAAACTATGTTGATGAAATGTTAAAAGGCCTTTATGCAGCTCATAAAGATCAGATAACTTATATTAATGATGACTTGAGGTGTTTAGTATCAGCAAGCAAAAAAAAAGGTAAGGTCGGATTGGCAACTGGCGGTGGTTCCGGTCATCTTCCTTTATTTTTAGGCTATGTCGGAGAAGGGCTATTAGACGGATGTTGTATCGGAGGCGTATTTCAATCACCAAGCGCCGCACAAATGCTAGAAGTCACGAAAGAAATCAATAGCGGCGCCGGAGTTCTTTATATATATGGAAACTACGGTGGTGACATCATGAATTTTAACATGGCTCAAGAAATGGCTGATTTTGAAGATATTGAAGTTCTTCAAGTAATTGCAGGTGAAGACGTTGCTTCTGCTCCAAAAGGCATGGAAAATAAAAGACGTGGAGTTGCCGGTATATATTATGTATTTAAAATTGCAGGAGCAGCAGCTGATGCAATGCTACCTTTGGAAGAAGTTGCAAGAATTGCTCAAAAAGCTGCAGATAATGTTCGAACAATGGGCGTCGCCTTAACACCTTGTATTATACCTGAAGCCGGTAGAGCCAATTTCTCTATTAAAAATGGAAACATGGAAATCGGAATGGGTATACATGGAGAACCGGGGATAGAAAAAGGTCCAATCAAACCAGCAGATCAAATTGTAGAGGAAATGCTTCTAAAAATACTGGAAGACTTGCCTTTTGAAAACGGAGATGAAGTTTCTGTTCTTATAAACGGTCTTGGTGCAACCCCTCTGGAAGAACTCTATATTGCATATAGAAAAGTAGATGAAGTATTAAGTAAAAAGAATATGTCCATCATCAAAGCTAACTTAGGTGAATATGCTACTTCAATGGATATGGCAGGAATGTCCATCAGCTTATTAAAACTTGATGAAGAACTGAAAAAATATCTGCTAATGCCTTGTAATACACCCTTCGTAGTTCAAAAATAAATGATATGTATAGGAGGCTATTTTTGTGAGTACGATAAATAGGAAAATTTTTATTGATTTTATAAACGAGGCATCTGACATAATGATTAAAAATAAAGAATACTTAATGGAATTAGATGCTGCTTTCGGAGATGGTGATTTAGGACTTACAATGTCTACCGGCTTTAAAGCTGCAAAAGATACGGTAAATGACTCTGAAGAATCGGACATAGGTAAGCTTTGCATGCAAGTTGGTATGTCACTGTCAAAAGCAGCACCCTCTACCATGGGCACATTAATCGCATCAGGTTTTATTAGAGCCGCGAAATCACTAAAAGGTACTACCGAGCTTGATATCCAAGGATTTGTAACTTTTACATTTGAGTTTGCCAATGGGGTTATGGAGCTTGGAAAGGCAAAATTAGGTGACCGAACCCTTGTTGATTCCATATATCCTGCTTACTTGGCAGCAAAAACCGAGTCCGAAAAAAGTAGTGATTTAAAAACTGTAGCAAAAGCTTCTCTGTCAGCTGCAGAAAAGGGTGTTGAAGAAACTAAGAATATGAAGTCAGCCTTTGGACGTGGAGTATTCTTTAGAGACCAAGTATTAGGCCATCCGGACCAAGGGGCTATCGTTGGAAAATTAATCTATCAATGTTTTGTAAATATCCTATAAACAGTTATTTTTTCTATTCCCTCTCTTTTAAGATAACAAGTTGGCAATTAAGCCAACTTGTTATCTTATTACACATAATTTCTATATACAAAATTCAATTCTATTTTCACTCATGCCCCTTTAGTCGGTAATTATTTAATCCTTATTGTATATCCTGTACAAGAATACTGCTGCTTCCGCCCTTGTTGTATTGCCGAGAGGATGAATTTTTTCTCCGT
>JAENZQ010000008.1 GCA_016841185.1 Anaerovorax odorimutans | reverse complement strand
GCATGTTCGCTTGAAAGCAGCAACGCAGAAATTCGGAGATTTTCAACAGCCTGAGAAAGCCATGGAAACTCCATGGCTTTCTTTCCGGCTAATTATTTTTCCTGTGAGAACTGAGAGAACCATGCCTGTGGAGAGAGGCTCTCATCTTTCACATTATTCCTGTCTCCTAAAATATCTTTACAGAGAGACATGATAATATATTCCCTTAGGCCGTTATTATTGTTATTTTCAAATTGAGTCAACAGGTAATCAAGGGCTGTGTCTCCCATTGCAACGATATTGGTATATTCTTTTATGTGCGCATTTATATAATCCTGCGGGTTTGATGATTCTTTTGGAGAGGACATAATAATTTCAAGATATTTTTCTATATCCTTACCGGGAGCAGTCTGTAAGGCCTCAAATGACATATTGTTTACTTTTTCGATCAAATTTTTTACTTCATCTGCATCTTTGGCATAATTGCGGACATCTTCTTCAAGAAGCATTTCTGCCATTTCTCTTGTATAGGTTAGATCATAGGATGCACCATCATTTTCACCGGTATGGTCCACTATCTTGTAATGGATCATATCCACGTTGTCGATTAAACTGAACAGCAGTATGGAATTTGGTAAAAAGGCATATTCGCTGATGGCTCCCTCTCTGGTGATACCGGAAGCATCATTCATAATCAGTTTAATGGTTATTTCATAGGGCTGACTGCTTGTTTGAAGCACTACGGTATCACGGACCATACCTTCCGGTAAAGGCATTGCATCGATGAGAGCAACAACTTTGCTGTTATTTCCAACATAAGATGTTTTGTTGGACATTAAGGCATCTATATTATATCCTTCCAGAGCAGTCGGAACGGATGATTCATATTTCGGGTTTGAAGTCAAAGCAATAATCATTATAATCGTTACAACGACTGCAGCAACAACAACTCCAAAAATCGGTTTTTTATAGCTTAAGACGTTTTTGATTCTTGATTGGATACTGCTTTCGCCAAAGGCAAGAGGACTGCCTATCGGCAAGCGGCTTCTTCTCATTGAGATAGCAAGAAGAGAATTTGCATAGCTGCCTTTGATATCATTCCCCATTTTTTTAATGACACTTTCATCACATGACATTTCCATATCTTTGCCCATCAACAGAAAGGATAACCAGATCAAAGGATTGAACCAATGCAGGATCAGTATCGAAAAGGCAATTGGTTTTATAATATGATCCATTCTTTTTATATGTGCCTCTTCATGTGCCAGTATACAGGCTGATCCTTCTTTACTTATACCGGTAGGGATATATATTTTAGGTTTTATGATTCCCCATACAAAAGGAGTTGTAATCCTGTCTGTTTCATATATATTCTTTTTTACCAGAGTAGCTGTACGGGTATTTTTTCTGATTTTAATGAATGAAAAAACGACATAAAAAGCGATAGCGACCATGCCTGAAATCCAAATCATACAGGCGATATCCGTTATTGTCCATGCAGGATTTGTGTTTGCGGCCGATTCGGTGATTTGAGATGCATTCATAAAACCATTCATGTTGTTGAAGCTCATATCCGTAACAGGATCTGGAATGAAGTTATTGGCAGGAATGCTTTTCAATGCACCGCTTTCTCCTGTTTTGAAGAGACCGAAAAAGCTTAATTTAGAATGAAAGCTTAAAGGAAAAACGAGCCTGATAAATACCGGAAGCCATAATATATAGGAAAAAACAGACGGTATTTTCCTGATCAGCATTCTTATGAAGATCACAGCAAGGGCTGCATAGCTTGCCGTTAAACTCATGCTAAGTATTGTCATAAATAAGTCTGTCATTTTGTTGCCTCCTCAATAATACGTTTTAATTCCATGGCTTCTTTTTCCGTTATTTTCTTCTTATCTAAAAATGCCGTTACAAACTGTGGAAGCGAGCCGTTAAAAGCTTTATTGATGATGGCTTCACTTTCATATCTCTGGGCATCTTCTTTCTTGACGGCAGCAGTAACCACAGCTTCTTCATTCCTTAGTATCCCGCGCCGGCAAAGTTTTCTTAAAACGGTATACGTGGTGGATTTCTTCCAACCCAATCTATCACGGCAAAGTTTGACCAGTTCTGTCGAATTAATGGGTTCGTTCTCCCAAACGATATCCGCAAATTTATATTCGGCATCGAATAATTTATATTCTTCCATTCTAATCCTCCTTAAAGTTTATTAGGATAAACCTACAAGAATAGTTTACTTCAATAAACCTCCCTTGTCAATAAAATAATAATAAATTTTATTTCAAATAATATTAAATCCAATTCATTTTACAATGGAAACTTAAAGAAACAAAATGTCAATGTTTCTTTTTTTACTATTTAAAATCTTTGGGTATATTTTAATTAGAAGGTAATACTAATAATGAAATAAAAATATAAGGAGGTGATGCCATGTATTCAGATAGAAAACCCAATAGACTGATAAATGAAAATTCCCCTTATTTGCTTCAACATGCCTATAACCCTGTCAATTGGTATAGCTGGTCAGGTGAAGCATTCAATAAGGCAAAGACTGAAAATAAACCGATATTTTTGTCTATTGGGTATTCTTAGGATACTTAATCTACTTGCCACTGGTGTCATGTCATGGAAAGAGAATCCTTTGAGGATCCGGAAGTTGCTGAAGTACTAAACAGATATTTTGTTTGTATAAAAGTAGACAGAGAAGAAAGGCCGGATATTGACAGTATTTATATGAAAGCCTGTCAGGTAATGACCGGGCGTGGAGGCTGGCCATTGAGTATTTTTTTGACACCGGATCAAAAACCTTTTTACACCGCCACATATATCCCTAAAATCAAGCGATACGGTATGCTGGGCATCATGGATATAGCCCGTAAGATTCATAAAATCTGGGAGGATGATCCTAAAAGTGTCATGGAATTCGCGAAAGGTTTGTCGGATTCCATTTCCAGATCCGAAGATATGGAAAAAGTGCAGCTTAAAGAGAACAGAATCCCAAAACACTGTTATGATGCTCTTGAAGCATCCTATAATGTAGAATACGGCGGCTTCAGCAAGGCGCCCAAGTTTCCGACTCCTCAGAATCTGATGTTTTTAATGAAGTATTTTTCTGTCTATAAAGAGGAGCGGGCTTTGGAAATGGTTGAAAAGACATTGGATTCCATGCTAAAGGGAGGAATATATGATCACATAGGAGGAGGTTTTGCAAGATATTCAACAGATCAAAAATGGCTGGTACCCCACTTTGAAAAGATGTTGTATGATAATGCATTACTGGCCATATGCTATGCAGAATTTTTTCAGATCAAAAGAAAAGAGATATATGGAACGGCAGTATCAGAAATACTGGAATATATTAAACGCGAGATGACAGACAGGAAAGGAGGTTTTTTCTCGGCTGAGGATGCAGATTCAGAAGGGATAGAAGGAAAATACTATGTCTGGAGCCCTGAAGAGATAACTGGTGTTTTAGGCGAAGAAAAAGGACAGGATTTCTGCAGGGAATATGATATCACCTATAAAGGGAATTTTGAAAGCAAAAATATTCCCAACCTGATCCATAACAGTCAATGGGAAAGCGCATTTCAGAAGAACATAGAGAATAAAATAAAACTGCTGAAAACCAGAGATAAAAGGATACATCCCCATAAAGATGATAAAATACTTGCTTCATGGAACGGACTCATGATAGCTGCTTTTGCCATATGCGGCAAAGTTTTTGAGGAAAATGAGTATGTTAAATCGGGTGAAAGTGCTTTTCATTTTATTGAATCCAATTTAATTAATAAAGAAGGAAGGCTTCATGCCAGATTCAGAAATGGAGAGAAAAGATATCTCGGGTATCTGGATGATTATTCCTTTATGCTCTGGGCTGCTCTGGAATTGTATGAAACCACAGGGTCAAAAAAATATATGGATAGAGCTCAATGGTACGGCAGTGAATTGATCCGGTTATTCTGGGACAATAAAAACGGAGGACTGTTTTTTAATGGAAATGATTCGGAAAAACTGTTGACAAACCCTAAAGAAGCCTATGACAATGCCATCCCTTCCGGTAATTCAATGGCGGCCTATAACCTGATACGGCTCGGCCGTCTGACAGATGATGAAATAATAGGTAAATATGGAGAGAAGATCATTGAAGCTTTCAGCAAAGGTTTAAATGATATCCCTGAAGCCTATGCGTTCATGACTTCTGCCCTTATGTTCAAGGAAGCACCATTTATTAAAGTGGTTCTTGCAGGGAAAGGAAAAGATGAGATTTTCTCCAGATCCAAAACAAAACTTTCCGGTTCGTTTACACCTTTCGTAACAAAACTATATATCGATACGAGCATAAAAGAGAAGAAGTTTGAAGCATACAGAAAAAAAGAGGATACGGCATTATATATATGCAAAAACTTCACCTGCCAGGAGCCGATCATCAAGGAAAAGAACATATTAGAGGAAATAGACAGAATAGTGGAAGGTTAGCAGGAAGTTGCAGATAAAATACTTTATGTCTTTCATGGGCATTTGCACAATGGTCCGCTATTTTTGTAAAAAAGCCTTTAGAGTATGATATGGCTATTATATCAAGTATATTGACTATTTTCGGTGTTATGCTGTTTATTCCATATATTCGAAGATTAAAAGATTAAAGATGAATAATATTTGCAGCCTCCTTATTATTTATTAAAGTAAGGAGGCTTAATTTTCGTATTTCTATTGTAAAATCATGGCGAAATATGTAAAATAGATAAAAAGAAAGTTGCATAAAAAAGATGCTGCTAAGCAGGAGAAATTAATGAAATCAAGGATTTTGTCAAAAAAAGATTCGGATAAAAAAGAAAACTCATTAGACAACAATACACTCAAAGTGATCTTTGCGGGATGTATTGCCATTGTAATTGCCCTTCTTTTTATGAGTATTACCAGTATGGTGATAACGAATAATGCAGTTGTTGAAAAGTTGAAAAGGAGTGATTTGAAAAATATGGCAGAATCTATTGCTTCAACCATTGAAGCAAGAATAGAGAAAGCCGTAAATGCTTCTTTGATCCTTGCAAATGACCCCGTTGTTATCCGGTGGATTCAAAGCAGTAACGAAGATGAAATGACAGGGAATCTCACTGAAGACAAAATGCGGCAATTGGCAAATACTTTTGGGTTTGATACGGCATTTTTAACCAGTGTTTTAACAAATCATTATTGGTCTTACAATAATGGGAAATTTGAACTGCTGGATGTCGTTTCTGAAGAAGACCCCAATGATGACTGGTTTTTTAACACTCTAAAAATAAGAAAAGAATATCAAATCAATATTGATGCCAATAAAGAGTTGAACGATACCTATGTATGGATCAATGCAATGGTGGGAGACCCTTCTGCTCCTTTGGCCATAACCGGCGTTGGAATGAGGCTGGATGATGTAATAGAAAATCTCAGGGAAGAGAGTGAAGATGAACTAAAAAATGACATATGGCTGGTGGACGCTGCAGGAACAATTCAGTTGTCTAAAAACCAAATATATTTCGGGAAAGCTTTAGAGGACTTTTTACCTGATGACACAACAGCATCCATCATTGATCCTCAGAAGGATACGGTCAGTTTTAAAGCCATGCAGTACAAAGATGATGAAGGTGCATTACAGGATATTGCGTATAAAACCATTAAAGACACAGATTGGAAACTCATTATTCAAATTCCGCGTTCAGAGAGCATGGGTTTTATGAAAACCATTATTTGGAATACCATAGCAGCCTGTATGTTTATTATTGTAATAATGATCGTCATGTTTTACCTGTTAACGATTAAAATAGCAAACCCTTATAAAAGAACACTGCAGCTTAATCAGGAATTGGAGAAGAAGGTGCAGGAACGTACAAAGGAATTAAATGAAAAAAATATAAAGATACAGGATAGTATTGAAGTTGCAAAAAGGATACAGGAATCCATATTGCCGTCCGAAACAGAAATGCAGAATATTTTAAAAGAGCATTTTGTAATCTGGGAACCAAGGGATACGGTAGGCGGAGATTTTTATTGGGTAAAAAACTTTGACGATGGCTTCCTGGTCATTGTTGGTGACTGTACGGGACATGGTGTACCCGGTGCTTTCATGACAGCAGCTGTCAATGCGATGCTCAATCATATAGTTGATGAGATATGCCACGATGATCCTGCTTTTATACTGCAGGAACTTGACAGGCTTATGAAACAATCTTTTATGAAAAGCGGAGATGAGTTAACTACTCATGACGGATTGGATGCAGGAGTTGTTTTTGTATCAGAAGAGAAAAAAATACTGTTTTCAGGGGCTCGATTTTCTCTGATTTTATTAGATAAAAATGGGATTAAAGAAATAAAGGGGAGCCGTGATACAATAGACTGCTTGGGAGAAGAGGAAAAAAGTTTTACAAATAAAGAGATAAAAAAAGATAAAGATGTCTCTTTGTATCTTGTGACAGACGGACTTACGGACCAGCCTGGCGGAAGTAAGGGTTTGCCCTATGGAAAGAGTAGATTGCTGTCTTTATTAAAAACAGTTGGATGCAAGAAAATGACTGAACAAAGGCTGGAAATTATAAATGCAAAAAAAGCTTATAGCCAAAATGAGATGATTCGTGATGATATTACTGTTTTAGGATTCAAGATCTCATAAAAAGGAGGATCGATCATGGAAATGTCCCTATACAATCTTTATAAAGAGCTTAAATTACAAAATATGATTTTCTGTTACAGCGGACCTATTGCACAGTCAAGTATAGAAGGAGTCGGATGTACCCTTCGAAAAAATCTTGAGGCCGAAGAGATAGATAATGCCGCTACTTTATCTGTTTTCTCTATTTTTGTCGAACAAGTGCAAAATATTCTGAATTATTCGGCAGAAAAACTGGGAGGTTCCGGTGATTCGGACGACGAGCTGAGAGTAGGAACTATCGTCATAGGCAGGGAAGATAACGGGGATTTTTATATTTATTGCGGAAACCGTATAAAGAAAGCAGATATTTCCAATTTAGCCAGACGGCTTGAGGAAATTAAATTTTTAAGCAGAGATGAGCTGAAATCTTTGTACAAAGAACGAAGGCGGATGGAATCCGGATCAGGAAGCAAAGGCGGCGGACTGGGACTTATCGAGATGGCAAGAAAGTCAGGCAAGCCATTAGAGTACTCTTTTGTTGATATCGATGAACAGTTTTCTTTTTTCAGTATTAAAGTTGTAGTAGGGAGGAAATAAAATGGAAAACCTAAAATTGGATGGAACAAAATCGACTCCTGAAATTAATTTTGATCTGGAATCGGGAATACTGCAGATAAAAGGGGAGTCTTTTCCAGAAAATGCTGCTAAATTCTATACCCCTGTTATCGGTTGGATAAAAGAATATTTGAAAAATAGCACCAAAGAAATGGTATTGGAATTTGAAATCCTTTATTTTAACAGCAGTACTTCTAAAATATTTATGACACTTTTTGATTTTTTAGAGAAAGAAGTTAAAAAAGGAAAAAAAATCATTGTAAACTGGAAATGCGATAAAGAAAATGAAACAGCCATAGAGTTCGGTGAAGAATTTAAAGAGGATATGGATCTGTTGCCATTCAATATTGTCTTTCTATGATCATTAGGAGGAGATATGAGAAATATTTTTACAAAAGAAGAAAAGATGATATCTAAGGCGGAAAGACTCATTGATTCAGGATCCTTCAGCACACCTGAAGACGAGAATCATTACAGGGAACTGCTGGAAGAGTATAAAGTGCTGTATCAACACATGAAACGCATTGTCAGACTGTCGGATATCACACAGTCAAAACTGAAAGCCACTACTGAAAAATTGAATGAAATATCTAATATCGATGCGCTGACAGGCCTTTATAACAGGAGGTATTTTGATGATGCACTCAAAAAAGAATGGAACAGTGCATTGCGATTGAAGAGTTCCATTGTTTTGATCATGATCGATATCGATTTTTTTAAAAAATATAATGATACATATGGTCATTTGCAGGGAGATAAATGTCTTAAAGAGGTGGCAGAAGCTATAAAAAATCATGCCAAAAGGCCCCGGGATATTGTAGTACGTTTTGGGGGTGAAGAATTTATGCTGCTTTTGCCGGAAACCAAAATGGATGGTGCAATCCGTGTTGCCGAAAGGATTCTTTCCGGTATTGAGAATATGAAGATAGAACATTCTGCATCTCCGATAAATCAAGTAGTAACAGTTTCCATCGGAGTCACTTCCGTAATCCCTGACCAGAACATTTCCGTGGAAAGTGTCCTGGAAAAGGCAGATAAAGCACTCTATACGGCAAAAAATGACGGAAGAAATTGCATTAGAACCATTTATTGAAAACGGGATTATTGAAAAAGTTAATATATAACCTTCTTATGAATAAACCTGTATAAATATAATCATCAGTATCGAATTTGGAGAAAAGAGGATTCAATATTCAGAAAAAGACCCAAACTCTCAAAGAATTTATATTTATACAGGTTTATTCATTTTTAACTGATTCAATGAGTTTTTCAGCAGTCTGAACCTCTGTTCTCAGAGGTTTTTTTTTAGGAAAAAAATGTATAAAAAATGTAAAGTACTTTACATTTTTGTGTTCAAAAACATGGTACGATTAACTGGTAAGGGATACAATATTGATAGCTTTAATATAAATGATGAAAGAGGTGTCAATATGGAGTCTTTTGACAGCACATCCCCTTGGCTGAAAGTAGATATGCAAATCTGGGACCATCTTGTCCAACCGCAATATTTAACCTCATTTGATGCCGGAGAAGTGATTTTCTGGCAAAGTCAGATCAATCAGTTCGTTTATATAGTGAAAAGCGGAAGAGTTATGATGCGCGTATTAAGCCGGGACGGTAAGGAAAAAATAATGATGTTTGCAGAAAAAGGCGGCATTTTCGGAGAAACAAGTATTTTTGAAGGCTATCCCGAACAATATTCGGCAGTGGCTCTTGTGGACTGTCGGCTTTATAAAATTCCTGCGGAGGTATTTTTAAAAAAATTAGGGAATGATACAAAGATAAACCAGGCTGTTATGACTATTTTATCCCGTAAGGCAAGTCTCCATTTTAATCAGGTCTTGGGGCTTACTTTTGGAGATATTCGGTATCGTGTTGCCAATGTAATGCTTTATCTTGTAAGAATGTACGGCAAAACGGATCCGGACGGTATTCTTATTGATGTGCCTTTTACGCATCAGGACATGGCAGATCTGATTAAGTCATCCAGAGTATCTGTCAGCAAAGTGCTTCATGAGTTTTTAGACAAAGGGATCATAAAAAAGGCGAACAGGCGTTATGTGATATGCGATTTGGATAGTATAGAAAACATTGAAAAGTTAATATAATTTATTTAAATTTAAAAAAGAGGTGGTTTTATGTCAATAAAATATGTACCGGAACCTTTTAGGATCAAAATGGTTGAAACCATAAAAATGCTTTCCCGTAAAGAAAGGGAACAGAAAATTGCCGAGGCAAAGTATAATGTATTCAATCTTCGGGGGGAAGATGTCTATATTGACTTGCTCACTGACAGCGGTACAAATGCCATGAGTCAGGAACAATGGGCAGGTATCATGAGAGGCGATGAATCATATGCAGGTGCCGGAAGCTATTTTAAACTGGTAGAGGCAGGAAGAGATATATTTGATTATCAATATATCCAGCCGGTGCATCAGGGCCGTGCAGGTGAAAAAGTTCTGTTTGGTCTGCTGATGGGCGAAGGACAATATGCTATATCCAATATGTTTTTTGATACCACCAGGGCACATGTAGAACTGGCAGGTGCAAGAGCCATCGACTGTGTTGTTCCTGAAGCGGGAGATCCCAATCTCCGGGTACCATTTAAAGGGAACATGGATGTCGAAAAGCTGGAGCAGCTCATATTAAAACATGGACCGGAAAAAATTGCTCTTGTCATTATGACCATTACCAACAATTCTGCCGGAGGCCAGCCTGTTTCTATCCGGAACATGAGAGATACGGCTGCAGTATGTAAAAAATACGAAATCCCTTTAAACATTGATGCTGCAAGATATGCTGAAAATGCATATTTTATAAAACAACGGGAAGAAGAATTCAAAGATAAATACATTAAAGAGATTATTCGAGAAATGTTCAGTTATGGAGATATGTTTACAATGAGTGCAAAAAAAGACAGTATTGTAAATATAGGCGGGCTTATAGGCATTAAAAATGACGGAGAACTATATCAACTGATTAAAGGACGGACCATTTCCTATGAAGGGTATGTTACTTATGGCGGCCTTGCCGGCCGGGATCTTGAAGCTATGGCTGTTGGCCTTTATGAAGGACTTGATGAAGATTATCTGAAATACCGTATCGGACAGATGGAGTACCTTGCCGGACGATTGGATGAAGCCGGTATAACTTATCAGGCTCCGGTTGGAGGGCATGGAGTATTTCTGGATGCAAAAGCCATGTTTCCGCATATTCCTTATTATGAATTCCCGGGTCAGGCCCTTGCTATTGAGCTTTATAAAGAAGCAGGTATTCGTTCCTGCGATATCGGCTCCTATATGTTGGGAAACGATCCGGATACAGGAGAGCAGCTTCATGCGGAATTTGAGTTTACAAGGTTGGCAATACCTCGACGTGTATATACACAGGCTCACCTTGATATCGTGGCAGATGCACTGATCAATATCAAAAAACGGGCAGATTCCGTAAAAGGGTATCGGATTACATGGGAACCGCCTGTTTTAAGACATTTTCAGGCAAGTCTGGAGCCGATAGAATAAAAGGCAGTTATGGGGGCAAGCCGTGCCCCTATAGTGAATCACGAACTATGGAATTAATCAGGGTACAGAGGACAGGTGAACCAGAAGAGAAAGATTTAGCGGAAGCGGTCTTTCTTTTTTTATCGTTCTAATTGATAAATATTGGAAAAAGATTCATAATAAAATTATAAAACGAAAAATTATGGGAGGGTATTAGAATGAAAGCAGTGGATCTGATCGTCAGGGCACCGCATTTTTATACTATGGAAGGCAAAGGAGTCGGTTATAAGGATAAGGTCTCCATGGTGATTGACGGAGGAAAAATATCAGGTTTTATTACCCGGGACAAGGAGGCAGAGATGTATCAAGCCGATGAAATGCTGGATCTCACTCATCATGCCATATTTCCCGGGTTTATTGATGCACATATGCACACCGGTTTTAATATCATGAGAGGGCTGGCACAGGATACAAAAAATTGGATGATGTATGGTCTGCAGCCCTTTGATAATGTTTTGACCCGGAAGGAAAGAGATGCCGGAAGCTGTGCAGCCATTATTGAAGCCGTAAAATCAGGAACAACCACATTAGGAGATTTTGAATCTTATATGGATAATGTATGCCGTTTTATAGAAAAAATAGGCGCTCGGGGAAATATTGCTCAAACAATCCGGGCAGCAAAAAGAAGAGTATACCATCCTGGTGAATTGTATGATTTTGATGATGAACAAGGAGAAATGAGCTTAACAGAAAATATTGAACTTTATAATAAGTGGCATAATAAGGCTAATGGAAGGATCAGAATCCTTTTTGGGCCTCAGGGAGCTGATTTTGTCGGTCTTGATCTTTTGTTAAAAATCCGCAAGGCGGCTAAGGAACGAAAAACCAAGATACATATGCATGTTCAACAGGGTGACCGTGAGACTTATCAGATTAAAAAACGTTATGGTGAACGGCCTGTTTCATGGTTAAAGCGAATTGGTTATCTGGATGATACTTTGATAGCGGTTCATTTGACAGACTGTACCGATGATGAGGCCGAAACGGTAGCGAAAAGCGGTGCATCAATGATACTGTGTCCCGGCTCCATTGGCATTATCGATGGCATTGTACCGCCCTCCGTTTCTTTCCAGAATGCAGGCGGAAACTGTGCATTGGGCTCGGATCAGGCACCCGGTAACAATTGTCATAATATAATCAATGAAATGAAGAATGCAGCACTTTTCAATAAGATAAAATATTGCGACCCCGAGATAATGCCTGCATGGAGGGCTTTGAGAATGGCTACCATCGAAGGCGCAAGGGCTATCGGTATGGAGGACAGGATCGGATCTTTAGAGGCAGGAAAGCAAGCTGATTTTATTGCAATTGATTTAAGAAGTCTTTCTATGCAGCCTGTTTATACTTATCCCATGAGAAATATAGTCCCCAATCTTGTATATAGTGCAAGGGGATATGAAGTATCTCATGCCGCAGTGGATGGATATTTAATTTTGAGAGATGGAAAATTGTGCGGGATAGATGAAAAAGAATACCTGGATGCACTTGAAAAATATCCTGAGGGAATTGGCAAACGTGCTTCTGAGGAGTTTTACAGAATCAACGGAACCAATGTGCAGCTAATGAAGGAAGATATGCTGTAAACCCGGTTGTCCGGCAGCATTATGGATATATCAATACATTGGAATATTTGAGAAAGGTTAAGATTATAATAAACACATTCGGAGGTTTTTAAATGTATTGAATAAGCAGTTTGAAAGGGTGTTGTTCTGTGGAAGAAAAGTTTAAAAATTTTCAAGAGAAACGAATGCATATATTCGGAGAATTGGTAAAGCGGTATTGGAATGGTAAGTTAAATAACGTTAAAGATCTGGATCATTTAGTTTCAGAAATAAAAGAGAAATATCATTTTAATGACTCAGATATTCCTTTTATCAAGGACCATATTCGTGTGGCCATGGGTTTGGACCCGAGGGGCAACAAGGATTTCAGGGATGAACTGGATATCGTTAAACAATATAAAGGAGTGGGGCAGCCTGTAGTTGCAAAGATAAACGGGGTATGTGAGTATTGCGATGAAAAAAACTGTAAATGCAGTATTGAGACATCTAAATTTGAAACAGATATTTACAGACGAAGGAAAGAACCGGTTATTATCAATAACAAGTGTCTAAGCTGCGGAACTTGCATTACAAGCTGTGATTTTGGAGCATTGGCAGATAAAATAGAATTTATTCCATTGATTAAAATGTTAAAAGATAAAGAGACAAGAATATATGCAGCTGTTGCCCCTGCCATAGTCGGTCAATTTGGAGATATTTCAATGGGGCAATTAAGGTCGGCCTTGAAACTTATAGGGTTTGAAGATATGGTTGAAGTTGCACTTTTTGCAGATATCCTTACGATAAAAGAGGCTTTTGAATTCTGCCATCTGGTAAAGACAGAAGAAGACTTTTTTTTAACCAGCTGTTGCTGCCCAGTCTGGTTTAATCTGACCAAAAAGAGTTATCCTGAAATATTCAAGTTTATGTCTCCTTCTGTTTCGCCAATGATCGCATCGGGAAGATTTTTAAAAAACCTGTACAAAGGTGCCAAAGTCGTTTTTGTTGCACCGTGTATTGCTAAAAAGGCTGAAATAAAGGAACCTGAACTGAAAGGAAGTATTGATTTTGTTATTAATTTTCGTGAATTGAAGGAAATATTCAATTCTTTAAAAATCAACCTTGAAAGCTTACCTTCTGATGAAAAAGACCAGGCATCTTTTGGCGGAAGGATCTATGCAAGGACCGGTGGCGTAAGTTTTTCTGTAAAGTCGGTAGTAAACAGATTGGAGCCAACTAGGCTTATTAAACTCAGAGCAAAAAAAGTAGATGGTATTCAAAATTGTAAAAAGGTATTGGATGATCTGTCAAGTAACAAAAGCGTCCCTTATAATTTTATCGAAGGTATGGGCTGCCCCGGAGGCTGCGTAGGCGGTCCCCGCACCAATATTGATGTGGAGGAAGCAACGAAATATGTAAATGAATTTGGTGAGGACTCTCTCATCATGACACCTTTTGATAATTTAAATGTCATGAAAATCCTAAAACAGATGGGTGTCCAATCGATAGAAGAAGTGGTTGACAATAAGCAAGTGTTTGAATTGCTTTCAAGAAATAAGCTGATGTAAATTTCGTTAAAAAAAAGATTTTTAGAAATTTTTAGAATTCATGATATAATCATCTTATTACAGATGATCGATATATCAGGTCATTTTTCATCTATTAGAAAATCAATAAGCAAATGTCAAAGGAGAACGCATATGTTTAAAGAAATGAGGAGAAAAGACAAGCAATTACCTATGGAGGAAGCATTTGAACTATTGGAAAATTGTGAGTATGGTGTTTTATCCACTGTGGGAGAAGATGGATATTCATATGGTATACCCTTGGACTATGCCTATGAGAACAACTGTATTTACTTTCATTGTGCAACAGAAGGACATAAACTTGAGAATATAGAATTTAATAATAATGTATCCTTTTGTGTCGTCAGTGATGTTAAATTGATTCCAGATGATTTTAGTACAAAATTTAGAAGTGTCATTGCATTTGGCAAGGCTGAGGAAGTTTTTCAGGATGAAAAAAGAAAAGCACTTATCTTATTGTTGGAGAAGTATTCCAAAGATTTTATGAAATCCGGAGAGAAATATATTGAAGCCATGTGGAATAAAACAAAAGTGATTAAGATTGAGATCCGGCATATGACGGCAAAAGGCAAAAAATAATACATAAATTCGATGAACATCCTCCCTGATAAGGTTTTTAGATAAGCCGGTCAGGGAGGTTTTTAATTTGTTTTATATTAAAATGTTTTTTGTGAAATCATTCAAAATAAGTGATACAATAATAATAAGATTAAATGGAAATAAATACAAATCATGAATGAAAAAATATTCAGCAAGGCCTGATTATAAAAAATCTGAAATAGTATCGGAATATTGAATTTGCTCAATAATCCTATTTACTGTGATAAATAAAGTTCTTACGATGAAAACATAGAGAACAGGAGGAAAGAGAATGGATTTTAGTTATTCAAAAGAACAGCAGATGGTAAAGGAGAAGATAAGAGAATTTGCTGAAACAAAAATTGCCCCGATTGTCAAAGAATTGGATGAAGAGGCAAAATTTCCTTTTGAAACAATTACAGAGTTAGGGGAAATGGGTGTCATGGGGATGCCTTTTCCTAAAGAATACGGAGGCGCAGGATCGGATTATTTGTCATATGTCATGGTCATAGAAGAACTGTCAAAAGTATGCGCATCCCATGGCGTTATCGTACAGACTCATAATGCGCTTTGCTGCTGGCCTATATTTACTTATGGAACAGAAGAGCAAAAGAGAAAGTATTTGCCTGAATTATTAACCGGAAAGAAGCTTGGGGCTTTCGGACTGACAGAGCCTGACGCAGGAACAGATGCAGCAATGCAGCAGACAGAAGCAGTGGATAAGGGGGATCATTGGCTTCTTAATGGAAGAAAAAAATTTATTTCCAACGGAGGTATTGCAGATGTGTATGTCGTTATGGCTATGACGGATAAATCGCAAGGGACAAGGGGAATCAGCTCCTTTATCATAGAAAAAGGTATACCTGGCTTTTCAAGAGGAAAGAAAGAAAACAAGATGGGTATAAGAGCCTCTGTTGCAGCTGAATTGTTTTTTGAAGATTGCATCGTACCAAAAGAAAATTTGTTAGGTGAAATAGGGAAGGGCTTCAAAATAGCCATGACGGCCCTTGATGTGGGAAGACTGGGAATAGCTGCTCAGGCTTTAGGCATTGCACAGGGGGCTTTTGACCAAACCGTTCAATATATGAAACAAAGAAAGCAATTCGGGAGAACCCTCGATAAGTTTCAGGCTCTGTCATTTGAAATGGCAGAGATGAAGACAAGAATAGACGGAGCCAGATTTTTGCTGTATCATGCAGCAGACAGGAGACAAAAGGGACTTCCAGGCACAGTTGAAGCTGCTCAGGCAAAACTGGCCTGTTCCGAAACGGCCATGTATGTGACAACAAAGGCAGTACAATTCCACGGAGGAAATGGATATACCAAGGATTTTGATGTGGAAAGAATGATGAGGGATGCCAAGATTACCGAAATATATGAAGGTACTTCCGAAGTTATGAAAATGGTTATATCCGGAGGAATTTTCAGAAAAGAGGAAGTATAAAGATGAGGTTGCAAAGAAAGAATGCCTTGTGGCTTTACATTTAAAAATCAATAATTGTTTCTTTATCTATAATCGAGCCGATGGATCGAAGATCTGCCGGCTCATATTATATTTTTGAACTTTTATTCAATTAGCAGCGGGGCTTGTGACGGTAATAAAAACGCCTATCATGATTTGTTGTATTTTATTAGCGCAATATATGACTTTTTATTCTTAGTGTTAATATAAAGACACTTTAGTTTTATCAAAAAAATTTCCAGTGTTGTGGTGTTAAAAATTGATAATTTTTATTCAAAATAAAAAAAGTACTGAAAATCAATACATTTCAACATTTCATTAAGTATCATTTCTAAATACAAACATGATTATTTAGAATGCAAATCTATATGGCATGATTGTTGCTGTTTAAATAGTTGCTACATTTAAAACAACAAAGCTAAGGAGGTAATTTCTTGATAGGTGTAATAATCGTAACACATGGTGATATGGCTAAAGGAATGAAAAATGCTGCTGAGATGATAGTGGGAGAAAAAGAATTTTTATTTGCAATTGGATATCATGTGGGAGAATCATTGAAGGATTTAGAAAATCGAATCTGCCGGAGTATTGACAGAAACAAAAAATATGATAAATGGATAATATTCAGTGATATGTTTGGCGGTACGCCTTCCAATGTGTCTTCTGTTGTTATAACGCAAAAAAACGGGGTGCTGATAACAGATGTCAATTTAAGCATGGTATTGCAAGCTTTGACAAATGCCGGAAAATCGGATTTCAAGACGTGTATAAAATCAGTAATGGAAAGCGGGGAAAATTGCCCTAGGATGATAACAAAAGAAGCAATCATGAAAAGCAGTGTAAATAATGAATAAAGGAGGTGAAAAATTTGGGAATAAGTGTTTTAAGATGTGACGACAGATTGATTCATGGACAATGCATCGTAAAGGTATTAAATGATTTCCATATCGACAGGATATTGCTGATCGATGAATTTACTGCATCTAATCCCGTGATAAACAGTGTTTATAAAATGGCAGTTCCTCCAAATGTAGCATTGTTAATACTTGACCCGGATGCGTCTTATGACGAAATTAGTAAAGCCATTCACGATAAGCTGAATACTTTAATTTTAGTCAAAGCGCCTGAAGTTGCATTAAAAATTTTTAAAAATTCGGAAGGCTTAAAAAAAGAATTTAATATAGGGCCAATGAGTAACAGAAGAGGAACGATCAAAGCTACATATTTTTCAAATCTTTTAAAAGAAGAAATAGAATCCATAGAAAAGATCGAGGCTCTTGGCGTAAGGGTTTATTTTCAGCAGGTCCCGGATGAAAAGGCAATTGAATGGAGCTCGATTAGAGAAAAAATGCTTACGAACATAAAACAATAATAAATAAAGGAGGTAGTATTATGAGTTTGTTCCAGGCTTTTTTGATTGCATTGATAGGTTATAGTTCTTCAATTTACGGGCCCTGGTTTTTAGGGCTTATGGGCGGTTGGTATACAATAGGCAGGCCCCTTATAGCAGGGACAATTATCGGTATTATATTAGGAGATATCCAAACAGGAATTTTAATTGGAGCGGCAATACAGGCATTATATATAGGGCTTGTCACGCCTGGTTTGTCAATGCCCGGAGATGTTAATTTTGCAGCATATATCGGAATACCCTTAGCTATAGTCAGTGGTGCAACGCCTGAGTATGCTGTAAGCCTTTCCGTTCCATTGAGTTTTCTTGGTGTAGCATTTGTCTATCTGGTTGTAACCGTAAATGTATTATTTGTACATAAACAGGAGCAATGGATTGAAAGCGGAAAATTGGGATTGGCAACCAAAGTGCCGATCATTGGTAATATAACACAATTTATTGTCAGGTTTTTTCCAATTCTGCTGGCAAATTATTACGGGGCAGCTTATGTATCTAAATTGGTAAATATTATACCTGAATCCCTGGGGAACATATTTATTGTTTTAGGAGGCATGCTTCCTGCAGTCGGTTTTGGTTTATTGCTTAAGTTTATCATGAAAGACAATATTGAGCTGTTATATTTTCTGTTTGGCTTTGTACTGATCGCCGTATTTAAAATATCCATTATACCGGCAACGATTATCGCATTGTTATTTGCATATCTGGACATCAAGTACAACAAATCCTTTTCAAAGGAAGGTGTGGCGTAATGACTGCAAACAAATTATCGAAAAGAGATACTTTCAAAGTGTATATAAATTGGATTATGTATAGCTTATCATGCCAGAACATGGAGAGAATGGAGGCACCCGCTTTTTCCAGAATAATGGGACTGGTGGCCGATAAATTATATGATAAAGAAGAAGATAAGCAAGAATTATTATTGCGGCATGCTCAGTTTTTCAATACAGAGCCTTTGATCGGCTCCATAATCCCCGGTATCGTTCTTGGAATGGAAGAGAAAAAATCTTGTGGTGAAGATATCCCGGATGAGTTGATTTCCAGCATTAAAACAGCATTAATGGGGCCTTTTGCAGGCATAGGGGATTCTTTAATGGCCGGCACGCTGGTGCCTATCTTGCTCAGTATTGCACTTGGATTGTCTAAAGATACCGGCAGTTTAGCGGGTCCGATATTTTATGTGATCACCTATTTAGGCATCATGCTTCCGTTGACATGGTTCTTATTCAGAAAAGGATATACCGCAGGCATCAATTCGGCGGAAATGATACTCGGAGGAGGGAAAAAAGATCTCATTACAAGGGCAGCAAATATTGTCGGACTAATGGTTATCGGTGCGATTTCGGCTCAATATGTTTCTGCCAATGTTGGTTTAGGATATACTTCCGGAGATATGGCAATAAGCATCGCACCTGTGTTGGATGGTATATTCCCATCTTTAGTTCCTCTGCTGCTGACATTGCTGAGCTGGTTTTTACTGGATAAGAAAAAAATGAATATCGGCTGGATTTTCTTGATATTTATTATCATTTCCGTTGCATGCTCTGTTACCGGAATTTTAGTACCATAAAAAACAATATCCCGGCACATGACTTGTGCCGGGATATCTATAAATTTTATTCACTAATCGGAGGGAGTTATAAATGAGCAAAATTATAAACAACCTTAAGCATGGAGTGGTTGTATCCTGCCAGGCTTTTGAAAATGAACCTTTGTATGGGTCGGAAATAATGGCGAAGATGGCCAAGGCAGCGGAGTTAGGGGGGGCAAAAGGAATACGGAGCTGTTGGCCCGGAGACATCAGAGCGATCAGGCGGATTACAGGGCTGCCGATCATAGGGATCAATAAAATCATGGATGAACATACAGATATCAAAGAGAATGTCATTATTACGCCCGACTTTGAATCAGCAAAATCAATAAAAGAAGCCGGTGCAGACATCATCGCTTTGGATTGCACAAACCGAAACCGGGATTGGGATACGGTAAAGAGGCTGATCAGTAGAATAAAAAATGAGCTCAACGTTCCGGTCATGGCAGATATCAGCACACTAGAGGAGGGCATTTATGCAGATGCTTTTGGTGCAGATATTATATCAACCACATTATCGGGATATACAAATTATAGTACACAAAAAGAAGGCCCGGATCTAAAGTTGGTCGAAGATCTGGTGAGCCGTACCCAAAAACCGATAAATGCGGAAGGCAGGTACTGGACAATAGAGCAGATGATAGAAGCTTTTGAAAGAGGCGCATGGATGATAACAATAGGAGGTGCCATAACGAGGCCTCATTTAATCACAAAAAGGTTTGCCGATGTGCTGGAAAAATATATCAAGAACAAAAACAGTTAAACTTGTTTTAACAGAATACGGGAGAGAATTGTGTTGAAAGGCGTAATATTTGATATGGACGGCGTTATCGTAAATTCGGAGCCATTATATATCGAAGTAGGAAAGAAGATTTTTCTTGATCTTGACTTGATCATCAGTGATGAAGAATACTATTCTTATATTGGCAGCTCACTGAACAATATGTGGCGGGATATAAAAGAAAAATATCAATTAAAAGGAATACCGGTCGAACAATTATGTGATTTGAGCATAGAGCAAATTATAAACAGGCTCATAAATGAGGAAAATTTGAGACTGGAAAACGGTTTTTCGGATTTGATACAGGATTTGAAATCTAATTCAGTAAAAATAGCTTTAGCGACTTCTTCACCAGATGAAATCGTGAAAATTATTCTGGATAAATTGAATATAAATAATATTTTCGATACGGTCATAAGCGGGGACATGGTCACAAGCAGCAAACCGGACCCGGAAATTTTCAGAAAAGCCATAAAACGATTGGATTTGTTGCCTGAAGAATGCGTCGTGATTGAAGATTCACTTAATGGAATTCTCGCAGCAAAACGAAGCGGTGTTTTTTGTATAAGATATACTAAAAATTGCATCAATAATGACGGTTTGCTGTCGGCCGATTGGATGGTGGATGATTTCAAAAAGCTTAATTATAAAAAAATGGTTCAGTTTATAAAAAACAGTTAGAAAGAAAATAAAAGAGACGGAGGTAATCAAGTATGAAGAGTTTGGAGTATGCAGACAAAATACATGGACTGATTGATAAGATCCGGGATACCCAGTCAGACAATATAAGAAAAGCGGCCGATATTTTTGCACGGACGATAATGAAAGACAAGATCATCCATGTTTTTGGTACAGGACATTCACACATGATAGGAATAGAGATGTTCGTAAGAGCGGGCGGGTTGGGTCCGGTCAATGCTATGCTGGATGATGCCGTTTTAACAAATTTTGGAGCTATGAAAGGCGGCCGGATGGAGAGACTTAACGGACTTGCAGAGATAATCTGGGACCAATATGATATCTGCAATGAAGATATTATGCTGATCATCTCCAATTCCGGAAGAAACAGTGTTCCGGTAGAAATGGCAATGTTGGCGAAGGAGAAAGGGCTGTATTTGATTTCTATTACATCAGCAGAGTTCTCTAAAACCTGCCGGTCAAGACATGAGAGCGGCAAGCGGCTATTTGAGCTTGCTGATCTGGTAATCGATAATTGTGTTCCTGCCGGGGACGGGCTTGTGGCCTTTGATGGGGTAACGTCCGGGCCTGCATCGACGATAAGCGGATGCTTTATTGTTAACAGTATACTGGTCGAAACGTTAGAAAGGTTAAAATCACAAGGTTTTGACTTGCCGATTTATGTCAGTCAAAATGTAGACCATTATGACAACGATGATTTATATAACAGATATAAAAGCAGAATCAAACATATATAAACAAGTATATAAAGATAAGTACATTTATCCCATTCGACAGTTCTGAAACTTCCACTGATGGGACTCACTTCATTACTTGTTTTTACACTGGAGGAATTAGCTGTGAAAATATATATAGCAAAAGATTTTTTTCAATTAAGCAAAAAAGCTGCTGAAATAATTCAGGATGCAATATCGGAAAAACCTGACCTGGTCCTGGGATTAGCAACAGGCAGTACACCTCTTGGAACATATAAAGAATTGATACGTATGCATAAAGAAGAAAAACTGGATTTTTCACGGGTAATATCTTTTAATCTGGATGAATATTATCCGATATCTCCTGAAAATAAACAAAGTTATTTTTATTATATGAAGCATAATTTTTTCAGGCATATCAATATCAATCCGGAGAATATACATGTGCCGGACGGGCAGGCAGAAGATGCCGAGTCACATTGCAAAGTATACGAAGCTGAAATAAGGAGGCATAAAGGCATTGATTTGCAGTTGCTTGGGATCGGGGAAAACGGGCATATCGGATTCAATGAACCTGACGACGAAATCGAAGTGCTGACACATTTAACAAAGTTGAGTGAAAGTACGTTAAGGGCAAATTCAAGATTTTTTGACTCAAAGGAAAAGGTCCCCTGTCAGGCAATTACCATGGGATTAGGAAGCATCATGAAAGCAAAAAAAATATTGCTGCTGGCAAGCGGCATTAAAAAAGCTGAAATAATAGCTAAATTATTAACAGAGCAGAAAGCGACGACTAATATACCTGCGTCTGCATTATTACTGCATAATGATGTTACCGTATTGCTTGATGAAGAAGCAGCGGGTATTTATAAAATGAAGATAAAAAATCAATTTTCGGAGGGATGAATATGCAGCTGCTTATAAAAAATGCAAAGATCATAACACCGTATCAGGTGCTTGAAAAGCATTCTTTAATAATCGAAAATGACAAAATAAAAGATATCATTAAAGATAAAGCGTGTTGTGAAAGCGAATTTTCAGACATATTGGATTTAAATGGGAAATATTTATCTCCTGGTTTTATCGATATCCATAACCACGGAAATTCCGGTCATGATGCGATGGAATCAACATTTGAAGCTTTAGATACAATGGCTGGGTTCCACATCAAAAATGGCGTTATTGGATTTTTAGCTACCACGATGACCGCTTCAGGAGAAGAAACCGAAAAAGCGATCAAAAATGCCGTAAATTACATGAAAAGAAAGAACCCTTTAAAGTCCCAAGTATTAGGTCTGTATTTAGAAGGCCCATATTTTTCTCGAGAAAAAAAAGGGGCGCAGCCTGCTCAGTATATAAAAGATCCTGATATTGCCGAACTGGAAGGTTTTATAAATACTGCCGAAAACAATATAAAGGTTGTTTCTTTAGCACCTGAGCTAACCGGCGCAAGTAATGCAATAAGTTTTCTGAAATCATACAACATTACTGTATCTGCAGGGCATACAAATTCATCTTATGAAGAGGCCGATAAAGCGATACAAAGGGGAGTATCTCAAGCGACACATTTATATAATGGGATGCGAAGTTTTTCACATAGAGAGCCTGGAATCATCGGTGCTGTTCTTACAGATGAAAGAGTCAGATGTGAAATGATATGTGACGGGATACATATACATCCTTCAGCTATGAAACTGGCAGTAAAAATGAAAGGTGTTGAGGGAGTCATTCTTATTTCGGATGCCATGATGGCTGCCGGGCTTGAAGACGGCGAATATTTTCTTGGCGGGCAGAAAGTGTTTGTAAAAGGGGGTGCAGCAAGGCTTGCGGAC
Organism: Anaerovorax odorimutans; assembly: GCA_016841185.1. Taxonomy (GTDB): domain Bacteria; phylum Bacillota; class Clostridia; order Peptostreptococcales; family JAAYPU01; genus JAENZQ01. Next base: position 96,397 of record JAENZQ010000008.1, on the reverse strand, counting down.
GGTACACTGGCCGGATCGACACTTACACTTGACAGAGCCGTTTACAATATGATCCATTTAGCAGGTATACCTTTAAAAGATGCTGTACGGATGGCATCATTAAATCCGGCAAGAGCTATTGGAGCAGATGATAGAAAAGGCAGTATAGAAATTGGAAAGGATGCCCATCTGATCGTATTTGATGATGGCATTCATATATCTGAAGTCATAATGCATGGTCATACAATATTGATAGACAGAGGTCGATGATTTGCTTGAAAAAGGAGTGAGGGCAATTATGAAGCAGTTAGAAGTAGTTTTAAAAAACAAAACAGGTTTGCATGCAAGGCCGGCCAGTCAGTTTGTTCAAGAAGCGTCAAAGTATAAATCAGATATAAAACTAATAAGAGAAAAAAATGAATACAATGCAAAAAGCATTGTATCTATTTTAAGTATGGGTGCAGGAAAAGGGATCAGATTTATAATACAAGCTGAAGGAGAAGATGAAGCGGAAGCGGTAGAAGCACTAAAAATCCTGGTAGAAAGCGGTTTTGGAGAATAGGAGGTATATTATGAAAGGAATAGGCGTCTCGCCTGGCATTGCCGTTGGCAAAGCAATTCTCCATAAGAATAAAGAAACAGAAATTTATAAGAAAGAAATAAAGGATATAGAAAAAGAAATAGAAAAACTCAAAAATGCGTTATCTGAAAGCAAGGATCAGATCAAGGAATTATATGAAAAGACAAAAAATGAAGTTGGGGAAGATGAAGCAGAAATCTTCAGAGCCCACATGATGATTCTGGATGACCCGGAGATATTTGGAAAAGCGGAAAAAAAGATTTACGAAATGAAAGTGAATGCCGAATGGGCTTTAAAAGAAGTTTCCAATATGTTTGTTGAAATATTTCGGAACATGGATAACGAATATATGCGTGAACGTGCGGCAGACATAATAGATGTGACAGGAAGAGTAATAAATAATTTAATGGGCAGTAAAAGCGGAAACCTTTTCATTCCTGAAGAGGGCGGCATCATAGTTGCAAAAGACTTAACACCATCTGATACGGCTCAGATGGATAAGGAAAAGATTCTTGGTTTGATTACCGAAGAAGGAGGGAAAACTTCACATTCCGCTATAATGGCACGGTCCCTTGAAATACCGGCAGTAGTGGGAACCGGAAAAGAAATAGAAAGTATCCGGTCAGGAGATATACTGGCTTTTGACGGGGATGAAGGCACAATACATATAAATCCTGCACAGGAAACACTTCGGAGTTGTATGGATAAAAAAGAAGACTATGAAACTCTAAAAAACAAGCTTAAGAGCTTCATCGGCAAAAAAAGCAGGACAAAGGACGGATATGAAGTAGAAATTTCAGCAAACATAGGTACACCGGATGATATGGACAGTGTGCTGAAACATGATGCGGAAGGAATAGGGCTTTACAGAACAGAATTTCTATATATGGACCGTGACACATTGCCAACCGAAGATGAGCAATTTGAGGCATATAAGAAAGTTGCTGAAAAAATGGAGGGCAAACCTGTTATTATAAGGACTCTTGATGTCGGAGGCGACAAAGACCTGCCATACTTGAACCTTCCGAATGAAGAAAACCCTTTCTTAGGCTATAGGGCAATAAGAATTTGTTTAGATCAGACAGACATATTCAAAACACAATTGCGCGCCATTGTAAGAGCCAGTGCATACGGCGATATAAAACTGATGTTTCCTATGATATCAGGCATGGAGGAATTAAAAAAGGCGAAAAAAATTCTTAAAACAGTTAAAGAAGAGCTTGTAAATGAACATATATATTTCAATGAAAATATGAAAGTAGGCATGATGATAGAAATACCGTCAGCAGCAATCATGTCGGATATTTTTGCAAAAGAAGTGGATTTTTTCAGCATTGGGACAAATGATCTCATCCAATATACAACAGCAGTGGACAGAGGGAATAAAGATATCGCACATTTGTATAATAAATTTCACCCTGCGGTTTTAAGATTGATAAAAATAGTGGTAGAAAATGGACATAAGGAAGGAATTCAGGTAGGCATGTGCGGTGAATCAGCGGGAGATCCCGACATGATACCCCTGCTGATAGGTATGGGACTGGATGAATTGAGTATGAGCCCGGTAACGATTTTGAAAGCCAGGCAGATCATATCAGAACTGAAAATGAAAGAGATGGAAAAAAAGGCACAGCAGGCAGCAAACTGTTTTATGTAAAGAATTAGAAGACGAAAGTTATTGATAATGGTAAAATTAGCTTTATAAAGAGAAAATAGTTTTTTAGGCGTGCCGTGTACGATGGAAACATAGGTGGGACAGTATCTTGAGATAGATATATGTATAAGTAAGTTTAAAAAAGATGTATAATCTCTTATAGGGTTCTTTATGTTTTACAGTGGAAGGATGTTTTTCGATGAATAATAAAGATCTGATTATAATGACATTAAAAAAAATGATGTTGGAAGCTCTGAAACAGGATAAAGAAGAATATGGCATAACAACAGAAGAATTGGCAAGCACGATAAATTTGAACAGGACATATGTCAGTCATCAGTTAAACATGTATAACAGGGAAAATAAGGTGGTAAAAATTAATACCAGACCTGTATTTTATCTTGATAAAGAAGGAATGCAAGATTTTTTTGGAGTCGATTTAGGCGAAAAGGCAATCTACAAAAGTTTTAAGGAATTGAACAATAAAATAGAAAAGCATAAACACTGTGAATCAATAAGTGATCAGAATAAAAATGTTTTCGGTGAAATGATAGGATACAACGGAAGCCTGGAGTATCAAATAGAACAATGCAAGGCGGCAGTAAAATACCCTCCCAACGGTTTATCCGTTTTAATCACAGGGCCAACAGGCAGCGGTAAAAGTTTACTGGCAAGCAATGTATACGAATATGCCAGGGCCGGAGGTTATATTGATAAAGAGGCGCCCTTTATTGTATTTAATTGTGCAAAGTATTTCAACAATAAGGAACTTTTATCGGCCAGCATTTTCGGATATAAAAAGGGAGCTTTTACAGGGGCAGAAGAAGATAGAGAAGGTATAATTGAAAAAGCAAATGGAGGTTTCGTTTTTTTAGACGAAATCCACCGGTTGCCGCCGGAAGGACAGGAATTGCTTTTTTTCTTTATGGATAAAGGGCTTTTTACACGAGTCGGAGAAAATGAAAAATACAGGCATTCCGATGTCAGGTTTGTCTTTGCTACTACAGAAAAACCGGAGTGTGTATTATTAAATACTTTTATGAGGAGGATTCCTATTATAATAAGGATGCTTCCTTTAAACGAAAGGCCTTTGACTGAAAAACATAAGCTGATATACAGCTTTTTGAAAGAAGAATCGAAGCTTCTTAATTGTGAATTGAAAGTCTCAAAACATGTTTTGAAGGTTTTTTTAGATAATGACTTCAGCGGAAATATCGGACAACTCAAGAATAGTATAAAATTAACCTGTGCGAGAGCATACAGCAATTATTCGAACAATAACGATCCGGAAGACGAAGTAATAAAAGTTGATTTGATGTCATTGCCGGAGTATTTGATGCAGGGCGTGTACAGCAAAAGGATCAATTATGTTGAGGGTTTTATAAAAGGGAATATGTTAGACGATATAAGCGTGAGCAACAACAGCACAAAGCATATTGGCTCTGGGTTTGACCATTTAGAGATCGGCATGTATAAAGAATTTTGCGAAAGCTTGTTGAAATTATTTTCTTGCATAAAGGATAATAACGAAGATAAGATATTTGAGGAGATACAAAACCTTATCGACGATTATTTCGGTAAATTGGTTTTGAATTTAAAATCATTTGGGAAAGAGGATGTGAGGCATGTCCGGTTCAATGTGTTTTATAAATGTGTTCAGGATATTTTTTATTTTCTTAAAGATAAATACGACATCAAATATTATGATAATGACATATACAGGCTGACATGTTTTATACAACGTTCGGTAGAAAATTATTATGGATTCTTAGTACTGGAAGATTATGAATCTAAGATAGTCAAAAATCTGAATTTTTTCAAAAAGCATTATACACATGAATATGAGCTGTCCTGTAAAATCGTTCAATTGCTCGAGTCCAATTTGGATTTATCACTTGGCAGGCTGGAAATGATGATCATAATGTTGTATATGCTGAATATCAATAAAGAGGAATTGCCGCAAAGGACAAAAGCAATCATACTTGCTCATGGTTATTCAACCGCAAGCAGCATTGCAAATGTTACAAATCATTTGTTGAACAGCAACATATTTGAATCATTTGATATGCCGGTTGAAACGGATACAGAGAATATTATAAAGAGAATCAAACAATATCTGCAGGAAGTTAATGTATCTAAAGGAATAATGATTCTGGTGGATATGGGATCATTAGAGGAAATATATAAAGGACTTGAAGGTGGACTGTGTGGAACAATAGGAATCGTTAACAATGTGACGACAAAACTTGCTTTAGAAATCGGGAACGGAATCATAAAAGAGCTGGAAGTGGAAGAAATCATTAGAAATGTTCAAAAACTGGAAGGGTACAAATGCAAAACAATAGTTCCCTCAACCGTAAAGAAACAGGCCATCATTGTAACTTGTTTAACGGGTATTGGGACTGCAATAAAAATCAAAGATTTATTAAGCAAAAGCCTAAGTCTTTATACTCAAAATATCAAGATTATTCCATATAGTTTTGAGAAGCTGAGTAAAGAAAAAAACAATAACAATATTTTTAACCAGTATGATGTAAAAGCTATCATTGGAACAAATAACCCCAACATTACGGATATCCCCTTTATATTTGTAGAAGATTTAATTTCATCTTCCGATAAGTGTGATTTTGAATGGGTATTAAACAGTATTGTCCCGGCTGATAAAATAGCGGAAGTCAGACAATCTTTGCTTAAGTATTTCACCCTGGAAAGCGTGCTGAGTTATATTACCATATTAAATCCGGATAAATTAATCGATCAGTTAGAAATATCTATAGAGACTTTACAATATGAATTAAATTATAAATTCACTGACGATTTAAAGATTTGTTTATATATTCATTTAAGTTGCCTGATAGAAAGGTTAGTTACTAAAACACATGCAGATGAAACAGATATTCAAAAACTGAACGCTTTTAAACGGAATAATCATAAATTTATCAGCATTATAAGGAAGAGTTTCAGTCTGATTGAAAATTATTACAGTGTTAAAATTCCTGTAAGTGAAATTATATATATATATGAAATATTAAGCGAAAAATTGGAAGTGAATGCTGTTGGAAACAACTTGTTTCGATCTGCTATCATTTAAATATATAATATGGTAAAATACTCCAAACAATACTCTTTTGGAGGTCGATTAAAATGAAAGTATCTGTTATTCTCGGACATCCAAACAAGGAAAGCTTCAATTATGCCATTGCAGAAACCGTCATCGGTAAATTAAAAGCATCAGGGCATGAAGTGTTTTTCCACGATTTGTATGAAGAAGGTTTTGATGCAATTATGTCCGGTTATGAATTGGTGAACAGTGTTTCCAAGGATATGTTGGTTGAGCATCATTGTAAGGAAATCATTGAAGCAGAAGGCATTATTATTATTCACCCCAACTGGTGGGGACAGCCCCCGGCTATTTTAAAAGGCTGGGTAGACCGGGTACTGAGAAAAGGTGTGGCCTATGATGAAGAAAAAGATGAAAAAGGAGCAGGTGTCCCGATAGGACTTTTAAAAACCAAGGTCGTGATGGTATTTAATACCTCGAACACACCGGAACAGCGTGAATTGGAAATGTTTAAAGATCCTCTTGAAACCATATGGAAAAATTGTATATTTGACTTCTGCGGCGTGAAGAATTTTCATAGAAAGATGTTCCGAGTAATTGAAGTCAGCACGCTTGAAGAACGTAAAGAGTGGCTCAGAGAAGTAGAAATGATGATAAATGAACACTTTTGTTAATTTCATTTATAATATAGAATTAACAATTATGGCAACCCAACAATAAAATTGATTTATTAATTATGGTTTATAATTCTCAGGGTGAAATAGACATGGTATTTTTAGTTGATAAAGAGAATTACAATGATTATCTGCAGTATCTTCATGAATTAAATACTTAGCGCACCTTGCAAAATGAATAGAAAAACACTCTCATGAGTGTTTTTTTAATCTTTGGAATAATTTTGCAAAAAGAGTGGCAAAAAAAATTCAATTTGTGTATGATGGATTCAAAGTGTAGTATATTTTGCATGAATATGTCGGGATGGAGGAGAAAAATGACTTTCTTCTTTAATATATTATTAATAATAGTAGGCGTATATTTATTTATCTCTTATATTGCTCTGAGAGCAAAAAGTGAAGAAGGGAATATAAGTTTTGGGTTTCTCATGATCGCAGCGGCCATTTATTCGGCAGGTTACTTTTTTGAGGTCAGAAGTGCCGATGTGGAGACACTTTTTTTATGGCTGCGATTTGAGTATCTCGGGATAGCAATAATACCTGTATTATGGATTATTTTTACCATTCGTTATTGCGGACATGCGCAATGGTTAAAGAAACCTGTTATGGCTTTGTTGTGGGCTATTCCTGTGGGAACCCTCCTGTTATTGAATACAAATCAACTGCATCATTTATTTTACAGCAGCATATCTCTTAAATATATCAATGGACTATCCATAGCGATTATAGAAAGAGGCATCTGGTATTGGGTGCACATGGCATATCTGATGATTGCTTTCTTTTTTGGCAGTTCATTATTGTTGTATACTTATATAAAAACATTTAATATTTATAAAAAACGGTTTTTATTTTTATTTCTGGGTTCATTTATCTCGTATATCTTTTTTCTGTTGCATCTGTTTGGTTATGCACCAATGGGCATTGATTTAATTCCTTTTGGGCTGGCACTAAACGGACTTATCTATTTTTTTAATCTGACTCATTATAAAATGTTTGATTTCATGTCGGAAGCGCGTTCAAATGTATTCGAATCCATTCAGGATTCAATTCTTGTGCTGGACTCTAATGAGAGAATTGTGGATATGAATGATATTGCTAAAAAGTATTTTGATCATGAAAATAATATCCAAGGAATGCATATTGACCGATTTTTTGATTCTTTTACGATTAAAAAAAACCAAGCTATGGAAAGTGGAGAGGTGAATTCAGAGGCTTTGTTAAAGACAGGGGAAAAAGAAAGATGGATGGATATCCGTGTTTCAGTATTAAAAGGGAAAAAAAGAAAATATCAGGGTAAAATATTTATTCTGAGAGATATTACTAAGAGAAAGCAATCAGAAGAAGCATTACAAAAAAGCGAAGAAAAATACCGTTCTATATTTGAGCACTCTCCTTTAGGGATTTTCCATTTTGACACAAAAGGCGTAATTACAGATTGTAACGAAAACTTTGCCAATATTATTGGATCTTCCCAGGAGGTGCTTGTAGGATTTAATATGCTTGAAATGATGAAGAATATAAAGGTTGTTGAGGCGATTCAAAAAACCCTTGAAGGTGGTACGGCAAAATATGAAGGTATCTATCATTCTGTTACAGCCGAAAAGGAAACCCCTGTCAGAGTACTGTTCGCACCTTTGTTTTCTTTAGATAAGAAGGTTATGGGAGGAGCAGGTATCATAGAGGATATAACGGAACGAAAAAATTATCAGGAAAAATTGGAATATCTGAGTATGCACGATAAACTAACAGGGCTTTATAACAGGGCTTTATTCGAAGAAGAAATAAAAAGGCTTGAGAACAGCAGAGAATATCCTATTACCATTATGTCCTGTGATGTGGATGGGCTGAAGATCATTAATGATACCATCGGGCATGATAAAGGGGATATACTGCTTAAAACCTGTTCTAAAATTCTGGAAAAATCATTACGGAAGTCGGATATTATCGCTCGTATTGGCGGTGATGAATTTGCTTTGGTTCTGCCTTTGGCAGACCAGATAAAAGGTGAAAAAATTGCAGAAAGAATTGAACATAATGTAAAAATACATAATGAGCAAAACCAGTCATTACCGTTGAGTATTTCAATAGGGATAACAACAGTAGCGGATAAGAAAATATCTTTAACTAAAGCACTTCAGGAAGCAGACGAAAAGATGTACCATCAGAAGCTGATTCAGAAGAAAAGCAGCAGAAGTCAAATCATTCATTCTTTAATGGCTGCTTTAGGAGAGAAGGATTATATTACAGAGGGACATTCTCAAAGGCTTGCGGTTTATTGCGAGAAGATGGGTAAAAAGCTCAATCTAACATCCGGCACAATAGCCGATCTTAATCTTCTTGCACAGGTTCATGATTTGGGGAAAGTAGGCATTCCTGATCATATTCTGCAAAAGGAGGAGCCTTTAACAGAAGAAGAAAGGGATACGATGTACAAACATCCTGAAAAAGGATACAGGATAGCAGCAGCTTCTCCGGATTTGGCTGGTGTGGCTGATTTGATTTTGAAACATCATGAAAGATGGGATGGTACAGGCTATCAATTGGGAATTAAAGGAACTGAGATTCCGATAGAATGCCGCATTTTAGCTATTGCAGATGCTTATGATGCCATGACTAACAAAAGGCCTTACAGTAAAGCTAAAAGTAAAGAAGAGGCAGTTGAGGAACTGAAGCGCTGCTCAGGAACACAGTTTGACCCTGAACTGGTAGGAATATTTTTATCGATCCTGGAAGAAGAGGATTTTCTCTATAAGTAGCGAATCTGTGTGAATTTTTTTAAAAATAAAATGATTGACATATCCATAAATATTAGTATAATTGATATGTAATAGTTAATTATATTACTACTATTACATATCTTTTTATTTGGAGGAATTCTGATGAATCGAAAAATTAATTTAATAGGAAGCTTTGCAACGGACTGGATACGATACAGTGATTATGAATATAAAAAAAGTTCAAATACTGAGTATATTGTACCAACTAAAGATGCTGTTTTTAGTATGTATAATCCCTTTAATGTAGCAGAGGACTTGCTGCTGGATCTGATGCGGATAGGTCAGCTCGCGTTAAGACCGGAAGCTCTGAATAAACCTGAAATGAATTTAGAAATCAAGAATAACATTCTGGTATTCGCCAAGAAATATGGTCTATTTGGATTTATCAGTTCTTGTGTATATAATCGGAATATTATTGGGGATGAACATGTTTTATTTATTGAAAACAATCCTGTTACTAAAGAAAAAACAATGAACGGAAAAGAATATATCCGACAATTTATCCCTTTTGCGGAAGAAGGGGATGTTGAAATTAAAGAATATAAAAAATGTGTAGATATCGTGAAAAGTGAGGATTCACCTAAATTCTATGGAAAACGGCCTGTTGTGATGGATCTGATTTTTTCAAGGTTTTATGCGGAGCAGGTCAATTGGATTATTGATTTTGCAAAAATGATCGTTTCACATTTCTATCAGCTTTTGACGTATCGGGAAGCTTCAGGCTATTTAACAGAAAACGTGACGGTTATGACTGATCGCTTTCATGCAGAAAAGATCGGGTTCAAAATCAACCAATTAGACAGAACAACCATTGCCTGGGAGTTCGATTCACTCAAAACAACAATAGAAACCATATATGCTTTTGTAGTAACGGATGAAAAAATCTTCCTCAGCCGTTGTAAACACTGCGGTAATATTTTTATAGCAAATAGTAAAAGAGAAAAGTACTGCAGCCCCTCTTGTAGGAATTGTTCGAATGTAAAAAAAACCAGAGCCAGAAAATCAAAAGCAAAGGAGTAATTGCTGTGGATACTAAAAAAGAGTTAAAGCAAAAATATAAAGAAATGAAGCCGCCTATGGGCGTATTCATCATAAAAAATAATATAAATGGTAAAACGTTTGTAGGTGTTGATAAAGACACAAAAAGTATTATAAATAGATTCAAGTTTCAGCTTCAATGGGGCGGGCATCCCATAAAAGAGCTGCAACAGGATTGGAAGAAATTTGGAGAAGATGCATTCACAATTAAAGTGCTCGAGCTTCTGGAATATGATGAAAAAGAAGAAAAAACCGATTATAGTGAAGAACTGGAAATACTCAAAATGATATGGCTTGAGAAGCTTAATCCGGATGGTAAACTAAAATTGTATAAATGAGTTAATAAAATAATTTTGCTGTAGGAGGTATATACAGTGTGTACGACGATATGTCTGATAAATAATGACCATGTAATAGCGGCTAATAATCAAGATATTTTTATAGAAAATTTTATGTTGTTTACAAATAAGAGAGGAATTTCAAAGGTAGCATTGATTATGCCGCCGGAAAAGCCGCTTCATTGGGTTTCAAAATATGGAAGTATTTCATTTTCTCAATGCAGTAAAGAGCTTCCTTCAGGCGGGATGAATGAAAATGGGTTGGTTATTGCACAAATGACACTTCCGGAGACCATATATCCCAAGACCGATGACAGGCCGGCAATACAGGAATTGCAATGTATTCAATACTTGTTGGACACATGTGGTACGGTTGATGAAGCTATTAACTGTATTCATCAAATAAGAATTTCACAATCAGCATGGACGATTCATTTTATGCTTTGTGACAGCTTTAAAAATACAGCTATCATTGAATTTGTCGAAGGAAAAAGTATTATATTAAAAAATGAAGAACTTGAGATAAAAGCTTTATCCAACAGCAGTTATAAAGATTCCATAAAATATCTAAATAGTGAAAATCTTTCTAAAGATTTTGATCCATACATGAAAAATTCACTGAAACGTTTTAAAACAGCGGCAGAATGCTTGAATCATATACCTCAGGATATGTCTTATATAGATTATAGCTTTGAAATCTTAAAAAAAGTATCAAGAGAGGATACAACATGGAGTGCAGTATATGATATAAAAAATAGAAAAGTTCATTTTTTTACAAAAAGCTTTACGGAAATAAAAAGCATTACTTTGGATAAGATAGACTTTGGAAATGATTCGGACTCTAAATTATTGATACTGTCTAAAGATTTGTCCGGTGATGTAACGGATCGATTTGAAAAATATAGTAGTGAAATTAATAAAAAACTTGTATATTCATTTTTTAAAAACAAGGAAATTATGAAAATAATGAATATAGATATTCCCAATGAAATGCTGGAGTTTTTATCCAGATACCCTGAATCATTAGAAATTTGAGAAAATAAATAAACATACCTTTTTTAATATAAGGAAAAGGTATGTTTTTTTGGGGAGTATTAGTCAAATCTCTCATTTTACTGATAGGGATAGTTGCCTGGTACGAGAATAATAAAAGGTTCAATCGAATTTATAATGCTTCATATAAAAAATAGAATGATCCAAAACATAGATAAACAGGGATTTACCAGAGAGGGAAACAAATGAAGAATTATTATGTAAAATTATTTTGATTGACATATTAGGGGTTTGCCCATATAATAAAATAAATAATCAAACCGGTGAGCAAGAAAAGTAAGTTAAGAAAGGTAATTCAGAGAGCCGATAGATGATGAGAATGCGGTATTACCGGACTCAGCCGAATGGACTTGCGAGGGCGGCTTGAAACCGAATGGGAGTAGACGCCGACGGGAACTCTGTCCGTTATCAGTAGAGTACGCATGATGGTGCGTAAATGAGCGGGTGATTTATAATTACCAATTTGGGTGGTACCGCAGAAGCTGCAAGCTTTTGTCCCTTGTCAGGGGCAAAGGCTTTTTTTATTACCCTAAAAACTCGTCAAATTTCAAGAAAGGAGTTTCATCCCATCAATTGATGAAACAAGGAAAAAATATATGATTGAACCTGATTATGAAACAGTACTTAAATTATCCGAAGAATACAGTGTGGTTCCTATATGCCGGGAATTTAATGCAGATGTTATTACACCTATCTTATTATTACAGAAACTGGCTGGGATCAGTAAACGTTATTATCTTCTGGAAAGTGTAGAAGGCGGAGAAAAGTGGGGGCGTTATTCATTTTTGGGATTTGATCCGCTGATGAGAATCACCTGTAAGAATCATACAGTTACTTTGGAAGATAAAAATCAAATTTCCAGCTTTAAAACAAAAAAACCTTTGGATGTTTTAAGAGATATTGCTAAGGAATACAAGGCGCCAAAGAGAAATGACATGCCGCCATATACCGGTGGGTTTGTGGGTTATTTTGCTTATGCCATGCTTGCATATGCAGAACCACAGTTAAGAATAAAATCAGGCAACTGGAATGATTTTGACCTGCTGTTGTTCGATAAAGTTATTGCCTTTGACCATTTAAAACAAAAGGTATCCGTTATCGTTAATATGAAAACGGACCATGTAACAGACAATTATAAAAGAGCATTGGATGATATCGATAAAATCATAGATATCATTAATAATAGTCCACCGGTGCTGCAATATACTGCTCAAAGAAAAGTGCAATTTAAATGCAATGTCAGCAAAGAAGAATATTGCACTATGGTGGAAAGAACAAAGGAATATATTCGCGAAGGCGACATTTTTCAAGCGGTTATCTCCAGACAATTTAAGGCCTCATATCACAACAGTCTGATAAATCCGTACCGGGTGCTCAGGACTACCAATCCATCGCCCTATATGGTGTATATGAATATAGACGGAGATGAGATTATGTGTACTTCTCCTGAAACATTGGTGAGACTGGAGAACGGCAGGTTGACGACATTTCCGGTAGCCGGTTCAAGGCCAAGGGGAAAAACGGATATGGAGGACAAACAGCTTGAGCAGGAACTGCTTAAAGATGAAAAAGAATTGGCGGAGCATAATATGCTGGTGGATTTAGGGAGAAATGACCTGGGCAAGATTTCTCAATTTTCTACGGTAGAAGTCACCAAGTATATGATGATACACCGGTATTCAAAAATTATGCATATCTGTTCACAGGTCGAAAGCGATATACTTACCGGATATGACGGTTTCAGTGCCATTGAGTCGGTCCTGCCGGCAGGGACTTTATCCGGGGCGCCAAAGATCCGTGCCTGTGAAATCATAGAGAAGCTGGAGAAATCTCCCCGGGGAATCTATGGCGGGGCTATCGGGTATGTTGATTTTACCGGTAATATGGATACTTGTATCGCTATACGAATGGCAGTTAAGAAGAATGAAAAGGTGTATGTTCAGGCAGGCGGAGGTATTGTGGCGGACAGTTTGCCCGAGAGGGAATATGAGGAGTCCGGCAATAAAGCGCTTGCTGTTATGAATGCCATTCAGAACGCAGGAGGATTTGTTTATGATCTTGTTAATAGATAATTATGACAGCTTTTCCTATAATCTTGTTCAGTTGGCCGGCAGCATAAATCAAAATATTCTGGTTATACGCAACGATGATATGACAGTAGAGGAAATAAAGAAATTAAATCCTTCCCATATCATTCTGTCACCGGGCCCGGGGCATCCTAAAGATGCCGGAGTGTGTGAAGAAGCAGTTAAGAGTTTGGGAGAATTCTTTCCTATTCTTGGCGTATGTCTGGGGCACCAGGGAATCTGTGAGACCTATGGGGCCAAAATCGGTTATGCTCGGCGTCTTATGCACGGAAAGAAAAGCAAAATCCTATTGGATAATACCAGCCCGATCTTTTATGGACTGCCGGATGTTATAGAAGCTGCAAGGTATCATTCCCTTATTGCAGAAAAAGAAACCATACCCGACATGCTGCAGGCGACAGCATGGGATGATAACGGCGAAATTATGGCAGTCCGGCATAAAGTGTATCAGGTATACGGATTGCAGTTTCATCCGGAATCCATATTAACACAGTCTGGGAAAAGCATTCTTGAAAATTTTTTATTGAACAGGGGGAGTTTTAGATGATACAGAAAGCAATACAGGAAATACTCAATGGAAAGAATCTTGACTTTACAACTACGAGAGAAGTAATGACAGAAATTATGGAAGGGTCGGCAACCCAGGCTCAGATGGGCGCACTTTTATCGGCCCTTCGCATGAAAGGGGAAACGGTGGAGGAAATAACAGCCTGTGCTGAAGTTATGCGTGAAAAAGGACTTAAAATCCGTCCGGTACGAAATGTAATAGACATTGTAGGTACCGGAGGAGACGGCACCGGCACTTTTAATATCTCAACTACTTCTGCATTTATAATTGCATCAGGCGGCGTTCCTGTAGCCAAACACGGCAACCGCGGGATATCCAGCAAGAGCGGTGCTGCTGACGTGCTTGAGGAACTGGGAGTAAATCTGAACCTGTCACCGGATCAGAATGAACAAGTGTTAAATAAGAGCAATATATGTTTTATGTTTGCTCCCATCTATCATTCCTCAATGAAATATGCTGCTTCGGTACGCAAAGAAATGGGTGTACGCACCATTTTCAATATATTGGGACCTTTAGCCAACCCTGCCGGGGCTACGATGCAGCTTATGGGCGTCTATGATGAAAAACTTGTAGAACCCCTTTCGATGGTCCTTGCCAACCTGGGTGTGACACGTGGAATCGTTGTCAACGGATGTGACGGCATGGATGAAGTGACACTTACAGGCAAAACCTGTGTATGTGAAATACGTTTCGGGAATCTGACCAGATATGATATCACGCCGGAACAATTCGGGTTTTCCTGCTGCAGTCTGTCAGACCTTAAAGGAGGGTCGCCAAAAGAGAATGCAGAAATTACACGAAGTATATTATATGGTATTGAGAAGGGGCCCAAGCGCCATGTAGTGATTCTAAACTCGGCCATGGCACTGTATCTGGGAATGGATAACTGTTCAGTTTCAGATTGTGTTAAAAAGGCAGAAGCACTCATTGACAGCGGCAAAGCAGCAGCAAAACTGGAGGAATTCATAAAACTGACAAAAGAGGTGCCGGTATGATACTGGATCGTATTGCTGCTTCAACCAGAGCCAGAGTAGACAGAAAGAAAAGAGAAATCTCATTGATAGAAATGAAAAAAAGAGCAATGGAGCATGATTCTAATGATGCATTTTCTTTTGAAAGTGCATTATCTAAGAAAGGCATACATTTCATATGTGAAGTTAAAAAAGCATCTCCTTCCAGAGGGCTCATTGTTCACGATTTTCCGTATCTGGACATTGCAAAAGAATATGAACAGGCAGGCGCCGCTGCGATTTCGGTTCTGACGGAACCCGAATATTTTATGGGTAATGATGATCATCTTACAGGGATAAAAAAGACAGTATCAGTGCCGATTTTGCGAAAGGATTTTGTTATCGATGAGTACCAGCTTTACGAAGCGAAAACCATCGGTGCTCAAGCAGTGCTGCTTATCTGTTTGCTTTTAAGCACAGAGATCCTAAGGGAATATATCTATATCTGTGACGAACTGGGTCTTTCTGCACTGGTAGAAGTCCATGATGAGAGAGAGATCGATTCGGCCCTTTATGGGGAGGCAAGAATCATAGGCGTAAATAATAGAAACCTAAAGAATTTTACGGTAGATATCCATAACAGCTTAAAACTTAGAAAATCAGTACCGGAAAATGTATTATTTGTTGCTGAAAGCGGCATCCGGACAGCTGCAGATATCCAGCTGCTGCGAAAGGCTGATGTGAATGGAGTGCTGATCGGAGAAGCACTTATGAAAAGCACTGACAAAGGAAGTGTGTTACGGGAACTAAGAGGTGATTGCCTGTGACGAAAATCAAAATCTGTGGTTTGACCAGAGTACAGGATATTGAAGCAGTAAACCGATGGAGGCCGGATTATATAGGTTTTGTGTTTGCTAAAAGCAAAAGACAGATAACATCCTGTCAGGCAAACATGCTGAAGGATAAATTGAGCCCCGATATCAAAGCGGCAGGCGTGTTTGTGAATGCGTCCGTGCAGATGATTGTGAGTCTTTTTAATGCGGGGGTCATTGAAATTGTACAGCTCCATGGGGATGAGGACGAAGATTATATTAAGGAACTGAAGGAGGCTTTAAAATGTCCGGTTATAAAAGCTGTATCCGTACGGTCCAAGGAGCAGATATTAAGTGCCGAGCACTTAGACTGCGATTTCCTCCTGCTGGATACCTATCATAAAGGGAAAAGAGGCGGCAGCGGAATTGCTTTTGACCATGCATTGATACCGGCATTAACCAAACCTTATTTTTTAGCCGGAGGCTTGAATAATTGCAGTATAGGCCGGGCAATTCTGGATAACCATCCTTATGGCGTGGATATCAGCAGCGGAGTTGAAACGGACGGCGTAAAGGATGAGCGTAAAATAAAAGAGATCATTGAAACGATCAGAATGGTTGACAGGGAAAGGGGACAATGAATATGAAAAAGGGCAGGTACGGAGATTATGGCGGGCAATTTATTCCCGAGACACTGATGAATGCAGTTGCAGAAGTTGAAAATTCTTATGAGAATTTTAGAAAAGATTCTGATTTTATCAGAGAATTGGATTATTTGATGCATAACTATGCAGGCCGGCCTTCTCTTCTCTATTATGCCGAAAAAATGACAAAAGATCTTGGCGGTGCAAAGATTTATCTGAAGCGGGAAGATTTGAATCATACAGGATCTCATAAAATCAATAATGTAATAGGCCAGGTGCTGCTGGCCAAAAGGATGGGAAAAACCAGAGTCATTGCGGAAACAGGTGCTGGCCAGCATGGTGTGGCGACTGCAACTGCAGCTGCACTTATGGGCATGGAATGTGAAATCTACATGGGAAAGGAGGACACGGACCGTCAGGCGCTTAATGTATACCGTATGAAGCTATTAGGCGCTAAAGTACATGAGGTTACTTCCGGTACTCAAACACTGAAGGATGCTGTGAACGAGACTTTAAGAGAGTGGAGTTCAAGGATGGAAGATACCTATTATGTACTTGGCTCGGTAATGGGCCCTCATCCATTCCCGATGATTGTAAGGGATTTTCAGAAAGTAATCGGAAAAGAAATAAAAAGCCAATTGAAAGAAAAAGAAGGGAGATTGCCGGACGCAGTTATTGCATGTGTCGGAGGGGGAAGCAATGCCATAGGCGCATTCTATGAATTTATTCATGATACTTCAGTACGGCTTATCGGGTGCGAGGCAGCAGGGCTTGGCGTGGATAACCCTAAAAACGCAGCAACCATAACCAATGGCAGGGTAGGCGTCTTCCACGGTATGAAGAGCTATTTCTGTCAGGATGAATACGGCCAGATAGCCCCTGTTTATTCTATTTCGGCAGGGCTGGATTATCCGGGAATAGGCCCCGAGCATGCCATGCTCTCAGATGCCGGCAGGGCAGAATATGTTCCTGTTACAGACCATGAGGCTGTAAGGGCTTTTGATTATCTGTCCCAAAAGGAAGGTATCATCCCGGCGGTGGAAAGCGCTCATGCAGTAGCTTACGCGATGAAGACGGTACCTGAGATGGATAAAGACAGGATTGTCGTCATTAATTTATCGGGCCGTGGAGATAAGGATGTTGCTGCCATCGCCCGTTATAAAGGAGTGAGTATTTTTGAGTAGAATATCAGATGTTTTTAAAAACGGAAAAGCATTTATACCCTTCATCACTGCAGGAGACCCCAATCTCACGACTACGGAAGAATTGATCTTAGGAATGGAACAGGCCGGGGCCGATCTCATTGAGATCGGGATACCTTTTTCAGATCCGGTTGCCGAAGGCATTGTTATTCAGAGGGCAGATGAAAGGGCACTATCATCCGGCACTACGACAGACAAAATTTTTGATATCATCTTGAAAGTGCGGCAAAAAACAAATATCCCCCTTGCATTTATGACTTACATCAATCCCGTCTTCGCCTATGGAAGCCAAAGGTTTTTGAAAAGAGCGGCAGAGTGCAGGATGGATGCGATAATAGTTCCTGATCTGCCCTTTGAGGAAAAGGAGGAGCTGGAGCCGTTATGCAAGTTATATGGTATCGATTTGATTTCACTTATTGCGCCCACCTCAAGGGAGCGGATCAATGCAATTGCTAATGCCGCAAACGGTTTTATATACTGCGTTTCATCTCTCGGAGTAACCGGTATCAGAAGCGAAATCACCAATGATGTTGCAGAAATGATAACCTATGTAAAAGCCGTAAAGAATATACCCTGTGCGATTGGATTTGGAATCTCCACTCCGGAACAGGCCAGGAAAATGTCGGCCTATGGCGATGGTGTGATCGTAGGCAGTGCAATCGTCAAAATAATTGAACAATATGGGACTGACTGTGTCGGGCCGGTCAGCGATTATGTCAAACGAATGAAGGAAGCGATAAAATAACAGCCTGGAGCTTGTTTGGAATTTATCACAAAAAGAAGTTCCTATGTTAAAGCAGTTAGAGGATCTCATGAAAAATAATTAAATTAAGTAAACAGAACACGATGAAACAGACATGTTTAGATTACATTATAAAGAATGTCAACGATAATTATTTGAAAAAAAACAACACTAATATTATCCAAACTAGTAAAGCTGAACTGCCAGACAGAATGCTTAAGATGAATACTTTTGACTCTTTTTCAAATTTCCATTCCATAAAAGCACGAAAGCTGAATAATATAGTGGAAAATATAGGAAAAAAATAATGTTGCAGCTCATTAACAAAAAAAATTATTGTCAATATTACTATAATAAATATTATCTCTGACCATTTATGAACTTTATTGACAGGCTTGTATAATCCTTTCTTCTTCTTTATATTAAATTTCTTTATAACGATTTTTTCTAAAGCTATTATAAATATTAAATAAGCTATTAAAAAAGTAAATAACATCGGATTCTCCTTTGCTTAAAATGTTTTCCACTTTATATATTATTTCTTATCAGTTATATAAATTCTTTGAAATGCTTTTCTAATTATAATAAAAATTTTAATAATTATCAATAAAAGGTGATATTAATGAACAGAATGCCTCGTGAATTGAGTAAAACAGGTTTTTTTGGTTGAATCCAAATTATAGAAATAATGGTATAATTAAAGAAGATTAATTTAAAGAGTAAACCGTGTCAAAAAGAACCGTCCCCTATGACATTTTTATAAGGAGTTAATTTAATGCTTTCAAAAAAGATATATGAAAGAAGAGTCGGATATTATAGACGTTTATTAGAAAAGTTATCAAGGGGTATAAATGTCATTAGTTTATTAAGGCTGATTGTTGGAGGAGCTGTAATTATTACTCTAAGTCTTACAGGCAACCTGGGAGGATACATAATTTCCTTGAGTATATCGTTATTGTGGATACTAATATTTATTTACCTTGTTTATAGACATAGAAAACTTAAGGCAGTATATAATTATGTAGCTGTCCTTATAGATGTAAATATACATTCTATTATGAGATTAGAAGGTAGATGGACGGAGTTTAATGATAAGGGAGAAGACTTTAAAGATGAAAAACACGAGTTTTCATATGACCTTGATGTTTTTGGGCAGGGATCTCTCTTCCAGTGGATTAATTCAGCAAATACTTATACGGGAAGGGATAGACTTGCAAATGTCTTAAGCAATCCTTATCAAGATAAAGATACAATCACTAAAAGACAGCAAGCTATAAGTGAATTATCAACTAAACGATGGTTCAGACAAAAACTGCAAGTAGAAGGAAGGATACTGAATGAAGCAAATATTAATTTTGAGTTGTTAATAAGCTGGGCAAAAGGGAAATGCTCATTATATTCAAATCATTGGATCATTGGTTTGGCTCGTGTATTACCAATTATCACAGTTAGTACTTTATTATTAGCTTTTATAATGCATAACATAAATAAAGGTATTCCAATATTATTTCTTGTCTTTCAGTTAACTCTTCTCATTATTAACTTGAAAAAAAGAAATTTAGAGTTTGCAAGGGTGTACAAGTATCATAACAGTATCAAGGTATACAAAAGAATACTAAGTCATCTTAGAAATACAAAATTTCAATCTGAATATCTTAAGGAATTAAGTATAGGGTTAAGTGATGATGGAGGATTTTCAGCAATTCGGCAATTGAAAAGGTTAGAGGTTTTAATAAGCAGAATTGAAAATAGAAATAATTTGATTTTCTTTCCCATTAATGTGATTTTTTTATGGGATTATCAATGCTTAATAGAACTGGAGCGCTGGAAGAGTGAATCAGGATTAATACTGGAGGAATGGATAGAAAAGATAGGTGAAATAGAAGCACTATCTAGCTTAGGCACTATCGCCTATGATTATCCCGATTGGGCAATTCCCCAAATTACAGAGAAGCCTTCATTCCTTCAAGCCAAGGATATAGGACATCCATTACTTACAAATAGACAGGTTTGTAATGATATAAACATTCAAGAACCTTTGCAAATATTGTTAATAACTGGCTCAAACATGTCTGGCAAGAGCACTTTTCTAAGAACAATAGGAATCAATCTATTGCTTGCCTATGTAGGGGCGCCGGTTTGCGCGAAATATATGACATGTTCAGTATTTAATATTCATACGTGTATGAGAATAAGTGATGATCTTGAGAAAGGGATATCCTCTTTTTATGGAGAATTATTGAGGATTAAAGAAATAGTAAAATCAACAAATAAAGATACACAAGTGTTTTTTTTACTCGATGAAGTATTTAAAGGAACCAACTCTTATGATCGGCATATCGGAGCAAAAAGGCTGGTCAAGCAACTGCAGGGTAAAGGATATTTAGGTCTTATATCAACTCATGATCTTGAGTTAGGCGTGTTGGAAAATGAAAATAAGAATGTAATTAAAAATTACCATTTTCAAGAATATTATAAAGACAACCAAATTTGTTTTGATTACAAGATAAGACCAGGTATTTCTAAAACCAGGAATGCTTTATATCTCATGAAGATGATAGGAATAGAATAAGAAGTTATTGAGGACGGGGCAAATTTGTCACATGATATATGAATATATACATGCACGATATGGATCTCCTTTGAATATAATGTATCTGAACATTTAAAAAGGAGGTCTTTTTTTGAAAGGTAAGGAAAGGCACATTTTCCCCGGAAGCAATACGCCAATAGGGTTTTTTTCCTATTATCAGTATATTTTGGACCAGCAGGAAGCTGACCGCATCCTATGCCTGAAGGGTGGTCCGGGGGTAGGCAAGTCCACTTTTATGGAGCTGACCGCTACAGAGATGCTGGAAGAGGGATATGATGTGGATTTTATGCACTGCTCATCCGATGCGGATTCCCTGGACGGAATCGTCATCAAGGACTTAAAGATCGCACTGATAGACGGGACAGCACCCCATGTTGTGGACCCGAAGAATCCGGGGGCGGTGGATATGATCGTCAATCTGGGCGATTTCTGGAACGAGGAAGGCATCAGGGTCAATAAAGAAGATATTTTGAAATGCAACAGATGGATCAAGTTTAATTTTGAAAAAGCATACAATTATTTTGGTGCCGCCAGAAAAATGTACGATAATATGAATTCTATCTATGAGAATGCTTTGGATGACGTGGAAATCTATAAAGAAGCTGCCCGTTTGGTGAATATAGAGTTTTCTCACAAAGAGCTTTCTAAGAGAACCGGTAAGGTAAAGAAATTTTTTGCCAGTGCCTTGACGCCACAGGGAAATGTAAATTATATCGACAGTCTCATTGACGGATTTGAAAAAATATATGTCGTTAAAGGCCCTGTAGGAATTGACGGAAGTAAAATACTGAATATTGTAAAAGAAAATGCAAAATACAGGGGTTTTGATATGGAATGCTTTTTTTGTCCAATGGTTCCTGAAGCCAAAATAGAGCATATCGTAATCCCGGATTTGAAACTTGCATTTGTATCTTCCAATTATTATCACAAGTTAAAGGTAGATGCCCAGGAAATTATTAATTTGAATGATTACATACATTGGAACGGAATGTGTAAGTATAAAGAGATGATCAAAGACAGCGAAAAACTGATGGATGAGCTTCTCAATAAGGGAATCAAATGTATTCAGTCTGCAAAAAAAATTCATGATGATCTTGAGAGTAATTATATTCCAAATATGAATTTTAAGGCCGTAGAGAATTATCGAAAACAAATCACAAAAAAATATCTCCTGAAAAATGGCCGGACATAAAAAAAGTTTTAAATGGGCAAATCACTTTGCCCATTTATTCATTGCCATGAGTCAACATCAAATAAGTAAACATGGCTTCCGCAGCTCTTTGATTGACGATGTCCCAATCAATATTATTGAAAAACACATCTATATAGGCCTTTCTGTCAATGCCGAACTGAATCATATAAGCGTGTTCATATACATCTAAAACCAGTAAAGGGGCTGAACACCAGATACTTCCCACATCATGGGCATCCTGCCCGATGATATGTGTTTTCATGTCTATGGGATCGAAGGTAAATATTACCCAGCCGCGGACAGATAAAGCGTATTCCGTAAATCTTTTTTGCCATTGCTCAAAAGAATCATAATCTCTTTGAATCCAATTGAGGACTAATCCGGAGGGTTGATTTTTAGAATCCCCCAAGTTTTCAAAATACAGTTCGTGTAGTTTTGTGCCATTCAAGGCATAGGTTTCTCCTAAAGCTAAACTCCTTGCTTCGCTGTATGTTGTACCTGTTGTTAAAGTTGATTTTTCCTGAAGGATCTGTAATATTTTGTTGAGGTTATTGACATATCCTTCATAAAGTTTATAATGCTGATCCAATTGTTTTTTTGAGATGCCTTCTATCAGACTGAAGTCATATTTTTTGGGTTTAATTGTATTATCATTCATTTGGTACCTCCTGTTCTTCTGATAAATTATATTCGAGGGATTTATGAATGATGAATAGGAATGAAGAGAGAGTATGGAGTATAGAGTATGGGTTATGGAGGATAGGGTATGGATTATGGATTAAGGATTAAATAGAAGAGTTTTGCGTTAAAAAGAGAGAGGAACGACCTCTCTCTTATTGCATACTGAACTTGTACGCTTTGGTGGGGAATGAACGGGTGATGGCTAACCTGCATTTTTAACCGCAGAATTAAACTTTTTAGTCAGCTTAGAAACTTTTCTTGATGCGGCATTCTTATGGATAACACCCTTGGATGCAGCTTTTCTCAGCTTCTTTTCTGCCAGATTAAGTTTTTCTTTTGCAAGTTCAAGATTTCCTTCAGCTATTGCTGCTTCGAAATTCTTCAGAATTGCTTTAAGATGTTCCTTAACTCTTCTGTTTCTTGCGGTCTTTTTGTTGATTACAAGAATTCTTTTCTTTGCAGATTTAATGTTTGCCATTATTTCACCCCTCTCACGCAGAATACTGCTTGAATTATGTTATCACTAATATCAAAATTAATCAAGAAATATTTTCTATTCTTCACCCGGACAGCCTCAAGGACTATCCCTACAAACTGTACGATGGCAAAAAAGAGATCGCCACGCTTTGCTCGCGATGACATTTCTTTATTCTCTAATAGTATGCAATATTTTCATTCTTTTATAACACGATACAAAAAGGTGTTATTGAATAGGTTTGTATATTTATATGCGGGTTGGAAAAGATAGATTAAGACTTGTCATAGCGTACAGAATAAATAAAAGAGTCATTCAAATCAGAAGTTTTTTTACGGAGGTGTTTGATTTGTTCAGGACAGATTTAGCTTTAGAAAGCAAGGAAATGTATGATGAGAATAATAATGTGGAGATAAGTGGTGTTGTGGTGGATAAAGCCAATAAAGGAAGTGTGGATATCACACGGATTGAAATAACAGATGAACATGGTAGTCAGGCATTGGGCAAGCCTAAAGGGAATTATATAACTTTAGAAGTTCCCGGACTGCGTAATGCGGATTCCGAATTGAAGGATGAAGTCAGCATGGCATTATCGGAGGAATTGCAGAGTATTATTCGATTTAAAGACGATTTAAAGGTTTTAGTTGTAGGGCTGGGAAATCAAAGGGTCACTCCGGATGCCTTAGGTCCTTTGACCGTATCTAAAATAAAAGTGACTCGGCAGTTTTTTCTGGCGTATAAGAAAGAGAAGGACGAGTCAATGTCTTGTGTCAGTGCTCTTATTCCGGGTGTAATGGGGACAACAGGAATAGAAACAGTTGAGATCATCAAAGGTGCCGTAGATAAGGTGAAACCGGATTTGATTATTGCCATAGATGCTCTGGCGGCAAGAAGAGTGGAAAGGATCAATACGACCATTCAGATAACGGATTCGGGCATTAACCCGGGGGCAGGTGTTGGAAACAGACGGCTGCAGTTAAACAGTGACAGCATGGGGATTCGAGTCGTGGCCATAGGGGTTCCGACTGTAATTGATTCTTTTACCGTGGTATTTGATACCATCGAAGAGCTGGGACAGTGCGGCAAAGATCAAAAAATCGGAAATTATTTCGGCCAATTGTCCCAAGTGCTTAAAAACAACGGCAATATAGTGAATGAAATGCTGAATTCATGCAGCAGAAAGATGATCGTAACGGCTAATGATATCGACACACTTGTTCAGGATTTTTCTCAAATCATTGCCAATTCACTCAACATTTCACTGCATCCGGGATTAAAGCTTGAAGATGTAAATAAATATCTGAATTAAAAATAGTTAATCATAACAAATATTCTCGCCTCATATACTTTATAAGATGAAAGACTTATGAAATGAGGTGCATTTTTTGAAAAAACAAGGACATCTTCCTCTATTGATCATGGTTGCAGTGATTGTTTGTTTTTTCTTTTTTTTGGTGTATGTCTCTTTTGAGGGTTATTCCGATGTACAAGCCAATGGGGAAGATGACATGTTTAAACAATGTATCAAAAGCGTATTTCCTGTTGTAAGCAGAGGTTCGGATGTGGGCCGAATTGTACCGGAAGAAAAAGCAGACAGCGATAATTTCTTTAAAAAGATTATTAAAAATATATATCCGGTAATATCGGGCAATGGTACGGCAACGGCCTCTTCAGAAACTGAACGTATCAATTACTTTGAAAGGAATGATCCGGGATCGGAGACACAGGTGGAAATAGAAAATGATGAAACCGATAAGGGCATCAATTATCAGATCATCTCTTCTGAAAAAGCAAAAATGCCTGAAAAGGTCAGTTTGGATTTTTCGAAACCTATTGTCTATATATATCATACTCATGCGACGGAATCTTATGAGCCGGTGGTAATAGATAATTATCATTCTGTGGAGGAACCGGGCACAGTAAGAGAAGTGGGAGAAAGAATGGCGAAGCAGTTGGAAAGCAAAGGGGTAAAAGTCATTCACGATAAAACCATACATGATTATCCCTCCTATAATGAATCCTACAGAAGGTCCCTCGAAACCATTAAAAAGGGATTAGAAGAAAATAAATCGGTTAAAATAGTAATAGATATCCACCGTGATGCAGCAGATTATAAGCCGGAAAATCAAAATACCGTTGTTATAGATAATCTTAAGGCTGCAAAATACTGTATTGTTGTAGGTACAAACAATGAGAATTATAAAGCATTAAAAACATTTGCGGACTATATTTTATATAAAGGAAATCTTATTTATCCTGGTTTGGATGATGGAATTATTGAAAAACCGTATAAGTTTAACGAATATGTTACAGATTACTATATATTGCTTGAAATAGGGGATAATGAAAATGATATCAAGGAGGCATTAAAAACAGCCGACTGTTTTGCCGAAATACTTTATTCGGTCATCAATGATATCAAGAAGTAGTTTTAACATATAAAGGTGTCAATAAATGGGACGTTTAGAACAAAAGATAAAAATAAAAAAACAGAAAAAAAGTATTCGTAGAAAAAAACTGCTGGTCTTTTTAATGGTCTTTCTTTTTTTTCAAGGGATTGTTTTAGTGGATCATGAGTACAGCAGTATGATGGGTTATGAAAGGGAAATGTTTATCGGATGTAAACGGATTAACAGTGAAACCATAAAGTTTTATTTCGTTGGAAAAGAAATTGATGTTCATGATAAGGAGGTCATGGAAAGCATTCAAAGTACAAGCGATTCCGCAATTCAAAAGACCCGGGTCTTGATATATAAATTAAAAAGGAAAATAAGGCTTTTATTTACCAATGAAGATTTTAATCCAAGAGGTACTCGGCAAATTTAATTTTGATTCGAGTACTTTTTATGTATCATATATTGTGTTATAATTGTTCCGAACTAAGGATAATACTCTTATAGGAAGATCATGAATTAAATGGGAGAAGGGAAACGATACAGAATGCGTCAGAATAATATCAGAAATTTCAGTATCATTGCACATATCGATCATGGCAAATCTACTCTTGCAGACAGAATATTAGAGCAGACAGGTTTAATCTCTCAAAGAGACATGAAAGAACAATTTCTCGACAATATGGATATTGAAAGAGAAAGAGGCATCACCATTAAGCTTCAAACCACCCGATTGGTTTATAAAGCAAAAGACGGACAAGAATATATATTTAATCTTATAGATACACCGGGGCATGTGGATTTTAATTATGAAGTATCCAGAAGTTTAGCGGCTTGCGAAGGTGCTCTTTTGATTGTTGATGCCACTCAGGGCGTTGAGGCTCAGACACTGGCCAATGCCTATTTGGCACTTGAAGAAGATCTGGAGATCGTACCGGTTATTAATAAGATTGATTTATCAAGTGCAAGGCCGGATGAAGTAAAAAAAGAAATTGAAGATATATTGGGAATAGAGGCGGAGAATGCGCCTTTGATTTCTGCCAAAGAAGGTATCAATATTGAGGATGTTCTGGAAGCAGTTGTACAAAGGATACCTGCCCCTTCAGGGAATACGGATGAAAGCCTGAAGGCACTCATTTTTGATTCATACTACGATAATTATAAAGGCGTAGTTGTTTATACAAGGATTTTTGACGGCACTATTAAAAAGGGCGACAGAATAAAAATGATGGCCTCCAAAAAAAACTATGAGGTAACGGAGACGGGTGTATTTGCTCCTTTCCCAACGCCGGTCTCTTCTTTGAAAGCCGGTGATGTCGGTTATATTACCGCCAGCATAAAACAAGTTGCGGATGCAAGAGTGGGGGATACCATTACCGGTGCGGAACATCCTACTGAGAAACCGCTGCCAGGATATAAAAAGGTCATACCAATGGTATATTGCGGTATTTACCCGGCTGAGGGAGAAAAATATGAAAATGTCAAAGATGCACTTGAAAAGCTTCAGGTCAATGATGCTGCTTTTGTATTTGAGCCTGAGACCTCAACTGCTCTGGGCTTTGGTTTCAGATGCGGTTTTTTAGGTCTGCTGCATATGGAAATTATTCAGGAAAGACTGGAAAGAGAATTTGATCTGGGCATTATCACTACTTCGCCCAGCGTTATCTATAAGGTGGTAAAAACAGACGGTGCTGTTGAGATGATTCAGAACCCTTCAAATTTGCCTTCTGTACAGCAAATCGATTATATGGAAGAACCTATTGTGGAGGCAGATATCATGGTACCCAATGAGTATGTGGGCAATATTATGGAGCTGTGTCAGGAGCGGCGGGGTGTTATGAAACATATGGAATACCTGGATGCCAATAGAGTGGTACTTCATTATGATATGCCTTTGAATGAAGTCATATATGACTTTTTCGATGCATTAAAGTCAAAGACGCGAGGATACGGGTCTTTGGACTATGATTTGAAAGGTTATGAAAGATCCAGATTAGTGAAGTTAGACATACTGTTAAACAAGGAACCGGTAGATGCCTTTTCTATGATTGTTCACGAAAGCAAGGCACAGTACCGGGGTAAATTCGTATGCGAAAAATTGAAAGAGGTTATTCCGAGACATATGTTCGCAGTTCCTATTCAAGCTTCCGTAGGCGCAAAGATTATAGCACGTGAAACCGTCAAACCCTTAAGAAAAGATGTATTATCCAAGTGTTATGGCGGAGATATATCCCGTAAGAAAAAACTGTTGGAGAAACAAAAAGAAGGTAAAAAAAGGATGCGTCAGTTTGGCGAAGTGGAAGTGCCCCAGGAAGCGTTTACGGCAGTTTTGAAGTATGATGAAAAGAAGTAACGAATAGGTGATTCATATGAAGCCGCTGGGCCTATATGTCCATTTTCCATTTTGTATAAAGAAATGTCATTATTGCGACTTTCTTTCTTTTGAAAAAATCAGCTATGAAATAATAGCTGATTATTGTAATGCTGTAATAAAAGAAATAGAAAAACGGAAACAGGATTTGAATGATTACACCGTCGACACAATTTTTCTGGGGGGCGGGACGCCTTCTTTAATACCTGAGGAGTCATTGGAAAAGATAATAGTCTCCATTTATAATAATTTCCATATCGCAAATGATATTGAATTTACCATAGAATCAAATCCCAAAACCCTCAGTAAAGAAAAACTTGATTTTTTTCTTTCATCAGGTATCAACAGGATCAGTATGGGCGTTCAGGCGCTGGATGATACATTGCTGAATTTTATCGGACGGGTTCACAGTGTACAGGATTTTTATAAAAATTACTATGAAGCACGTGAAGCCGGCTTTCGTAATATCAATACAGACCTTATTTTTGCCATTCCTAATCAGAGTATGAAAAAGTGGCAGGATACCATGGAGGGAATTATCGAGTTAAAGCCCGAGCACATTTCCTTTTATAGTCTGAAATATGAAGAAGGCACGCCGTTTTATGAGAGGTACAGTTCCGGAGAATGGACAGAAAATGATGAGGAGGACCGGAACATGTATTGGCATGCAGTGAATAAATTAAGACGGAAGGGGTATATCCATTATGAGATTTCCAATGCTGCGGTACCCGGTTATGAATGCAGGCATAATTTAAAATATTGGTCGATGGAGGAATATTTAGGAATTGGGCTGGGAGCCCATTCTTATTTAAGGAATCTGCGCTTCAGTAATGAAAGGGATTTAAATAAATATATTCAAAATGCAAATAATATGGAAGATAACCGGATATGGATATATCAAAATAAAATCAAAGATGACATTTCAGAATTTATTTTTACCGGTTTGAGAAAACGTAAAGGTATTTGTTTGAATGATTTTAATGAAAGATTCAAAGGATCGATAGAACAGTTTTTTCCAAAAGAAATCGATAATCTGCTTTCAGGAAACTGGATTGAAATCAAAGAAAATCAAATGATGCTGACGGACAGGGGAGTTGATGTTTCCAACAGCATTATGTCAAAATTCATAATACTGTAAATTATTGTATTGACAAAATTATTGTAAAATGATAATTTAAAAATATGAGTTAGCACTCAACAGCATAGAGTGCTAACAAGAGGGTGGTTTTTATGGATATAAGTGAAAGGAAACTAAAAATTTTACAGGCTATTATTGATGATTTCATACATTCTGCCGAACCGGTAGGTTCAAGGACACTCTCAAAAAAATACAATCTGGGCATCAGTCCTGCGACCATACGGAATGAGATGGCTGACTTGGAAGAAATGGGGTATATTAAACAGCCTCACACTTCAGCAGGAAGAGTACCTGCCGATAAGGCATACAGACTATATGTGGACAAATTAATGGATAAATATGTCCTTAGTGAACAGCAAAAAGCGATCATCGGTAAAAAAATCATGGATAATCTTGTGGAACTGGACAGTACCATAGAGCATGCATCAAAATTGTTATCCAATCTTACCAATTTGACTGCATTTGCCATGACGCCTAAAAATGATGAAAATATCCTCAAATATATAAAACTCGTTCCTATAGACAAACACAGCGTACTTTTGATGATCGTCACGGAAACCGGTAATGTTCATAACACGATTTTAAAAATCGAAAATACTTATACGGAAGAAAATTTAAATGTTCTTTCAAAGATTTTAACTTATAATTATAAAGGAAAAACTCTGTCTTCCATTACGAAGATGGAAATTATAAAAGACTTTGAAGAAGACATAGAAACCATGAGCCGGATCATGAAGAATGTTATGCCCAATTTTTTATCTACTTTAGAAAATATGCTGAATGTTCATTTGTATATGGACGGGCTGACTAATATTTTTTCTTTGCCTGAGTATTATAATATTGAGAAAGCCAAAGAATTTTTAGAAATGCTGAACCAGAAGGAACATATTGCCGAGGTGTTAATGAACCGCGACAGCGGCGTAGTGATCACCATCGGGCAGGAAAACCCGGATACAGAAATGAAAGACTGCAGCCTGATAACAGCTACTTACAGTATCAATGGTAAAACGGTTGGTAAATTAGGAGTTATTGGTCCAACCAGAATGAAGTACAGCAAAATTACTTCTATCATTGAATATATGACAGATAATATCAGCAATGCCTTTAAATTAAAAGACGAGGATTAAAAGTTCAAATAAAGAATTAGGTGGTGTATTATGAAAAAAGAAAAAGAAAAAGAGAAAGAAAAGAATGAGAATAATGAATTAGAAAATGAGATGTCAGAGAAAGAGGATCATAATACTGCTGATGAATCTCCAACGAAAGAGACAGAAAATAAAGAAAACGAAGCCGAAAATAATGAAAAGCAAGAGAATAAAAAGATGCAGAGTTATGAAACATTACTAAGAGAAAGAAATGAATTAAATGAAAAATATTTAAGATTGGCTGCTGATTTTCAAAATTATAAACGGAGAATGGAAAATGAGAAAAAAGAAATATTCAGCTATGCCAATGAAACCATTATTACAGAATTATTAAGCGTATTGGATAACTTTGAAAGAGCCATGGATAGTGATAAATCCAGTGAAAAGACACTTATGGAAGGTGTACAGATGATTTACAATGAACTTCGGGATATTTTATTTAAATACGGCTTGAAAGAAATAAACACTGAAAATTCCGAGTTTGATCCGAATTTTCATCACGCTGTCATGAAAGAATCCGTTGATTATACAGTAAGTAATATGATTATTGAAGTCTTTCAAAAAGGGTATACTTTTAATGGAAAGGTTATTCGTCCAAGTATGGTAAAAGTGTCTGAATAATAATCTTACATAAAAAACCTTTCATGCCTATAAATCTTACTGAACATCTCAGCGAAAAAACGCTATTTATATTAAATTGAAAACTAAAAATCAAGGAGGAAAACAAAATGGGAAAAGTAATAGGAATTGATTTAGGAACTACTAATTCGTGCGTATCTGTATTAGAAGGCGGAGATCCTGTTGTAATACCAAATGCGGAAGGTAACCGAACGACACCTTCGGTAGTCGGTTTTACAAAAAACGGTGAGAGGCTGGTAGGGGAAACTGCAAAAAGACAGGCAGTAACCAATCCGGATAGAACCATCATGTCCATTAAGAGACATATGGGAACTGAGTTTAAAACAGAAATTGACGGTAAAGAATATACACCGCAGGATATTTCTGCTATGATATTAATGAAATTAAAGGCAGATGCGGAAAGCTACTTAGGTGAAAAAGTTTCGGAAGCGGTCATAACCGTTCCTGCATATTTTACAGACAGCCAAAGGCAGGCGACCAAAGATGCAGGTAAAATCGCAGGATTAGATGTAAAAAGAATAATTAATGAACCGACTGCAGCATCTTTGGCTTATGGTCTTGATAAAGAAGAAGAGCATCAGAAAATCATGGTCTATGACTTAGGCGGAGGAACTTTCGATGTCTCTATTCTTGAGCTGGGCGACGGTGTATTCGAAGTATTGGCAACCAACGGTAACAATCATCTTGGCGGAGACGATTTCGACGATGTTTTGATTGATTTTATTGCGGAATCTTTTATGAAAGAAAATAAAGTGGATTTGCGAAAAGATAAAATGTCTCTGCAAAGATTAAAAGAGGCGGCAGAAAAAGCAAAAAAAGAATTATCCACAACTCAGACCACAAGTATTAATTTACCTTTTATTACAGCCACTGCAGAAGGGCCGTTACACTTAAATATGGATATCACTCGAGCCAAATTTGATCAATTAACAGGGCATTTGGTAGAAAAAACCATAGAGCCCATGAAAAAAGCATTAAAAGATGCCAATATTACCAGCAGTGACATCGATAAAGTTATTCTTGTAGGCGGATCTACCAGAATACCGGCAGTTCAGGAAGCTGTAAAGAAAATCACCAATAAAGACCCTCATAAAGGAATAAACCCAGATGAGTGCGTTGCTGTCGGAGCAGCTATTCAGGCAGGCGTATTAACAGGCGAAGTTAAAGATGTTCTGCTTTTGGATGTTACACCCCTGTCATTGGGAATAGAAACACTTGGAGCAGTATTTACAAAACTTATAGAAAGAAATACGACAATTCCTACAAAGAAAAGTCAGATATTTTCAACTGCCGCTGATAATCAGACCGCTGTAGATATACATGTATTACAGGGAGAAAGGGAAATGGCTGCCGATAATATTACTTTGGGGAGATTTCAGCTTACCGGAATCCCACCGGCTCCTCGCGGTGTTCCTCAAATAGAAGTTACATTCGACATCGATGCAAATGGCATTGTCAATGTCAGTGCTAAGGATAAGGGAACAGGAAAGGAACAGCGTATTACTATAACGGCATCAACCAATCTCAGTGAAGATGAAATCAAACAGAAGGTCAAGGAAGCAGAGCAGTTTGCATCTGAGGACAAGAAGAAGAAAGAATCAGTGGAAGTAAGAAATAAAGCAGATTCTCTGATATATGAAACAGAAAAAGCACTTAAGGAAGTCGGAGACAAAGTGGATGCATCCGAAAAAGAAAAAATACAATCTTCAGCAGATGCATTAAAGAAAGCATTAGAAGGCGATGATGTTGACGATATAAAATCAAAAACAGAAGAATTAACCAATGCTTTCCATACATTGTCACAAAAATTATACGAGGAAGCTGCTCAACAGAATCCACAGGAGGAATCTAACGAGGAAACCAAATCGGAAGACGATAATGTTGTTGATGCAGATTACGAAGTTGTAGATGATGAAGACAAGAAATAAAATCCACGAGGCACCAGCTTGGTGCCTCAAGCTGTTAAAATACAGACTGAACGATTATATTGCTTAAAGAGGGTGAGATGTTGTCAAAACGAGATTATTATGAAGTATTGGAACTAAGTCAAGGTGCAACCATTGAAGAAATTAAGAAAGCCTATAGAAAGAAAGCTATCCAATATCATCCTGATAAAAATCCGGGTAATAAAGAAGCTGAAGAAAAGTTCAAAGAAATCAATGAGGCATATGAAATTCTGGCAGACCCTAAAAAGCGTGAAAGGTATGACCGGTTTGGCCATGCAGGTGTTGATCCCAATTCAGGCGGTTTTGGAGGCGGTGCAGGTTTCGGTGGTTTTGAAGATATATTCAGTGATATCTTTGATATGTTTGGAGGCGGCTTTTCATCCGGCAGAAGGCGCAACGGACCTGCAAAGGGATCCGATATACA
The DNA here is from genome assembly GCA_016841185.1 of Anaerovorax odorimutans. Taxonomy (GTDB): domain Bacteria; phylum Bacillota; class Clostridia; order Peptostreptococcales; family JAAYPU01; genus JAENZQ01. The sequence goes on along the minus strand of JAENZQ010000008.1, from coordinate 63,241 downwards.
ACAAAAATTAACCATTTCATTTGAAGAAGCAGCATTTGGTACAGAAAAAGAAATTAATGTAATGCGATATGAAGAATGTGATGAATGCAATGGTACCGGAGCCGAAAAAAATACTTCAAGAAAAACTTGCCCTACATGTAATGGAACAGGTGAAATCAGATCTCAGCAGCGAACACCTTTTGGTCAATTTGTCAATGTAAGACCGTGTGAGCGCTGTGGAGGAAAAGGTACTGTTATAGAGCATCCCTGTAAAGCTTGTAACGGTTCAGGCAAGATCAGAAAGAAAGTTACATTAAAAGTAAAGGTTCCCGCAGGAGTAGACAGCGAATCAGTGATTTCCATAAGGGGTGAAGGTGAACCCGGTACAAACGGAGGACCTAACGGAGATTTTTATGTAATCATCGAAGTTAAGCCTCATAAATTATTCAAAAGAGACGGAAAGGACCTGATACTGGAATTTCCTGTTACTTTTCCCCAGGCAGCTCTTGGAGATGAACTGGTGGTACCTACACTTGATGGAAAAATTTCTTATAAGATTCCCTCAGGTACTCAATCCGGAACGGTATTCAGAATAAAGGGAAAAGGGATTAAACATGTAAACAGCAGCAGAATGGGAGATTTATACGTAAAAGTTATTGTAGAAATACCCAAAAAGCTGACCGGCGAACAGAAGAAGTTGTTGCAGAAACTTGCTTCATCTTTTGATATGGAAGGTCATGAGCAAAGAAAAAGTTTTTTTGAAAATGTAAAAGATTTATTAGGTATATAAAGCATAAAAACTTAGAGTTCCAGAATTAATATTACAGATAGGGTTTTGCATATGCAAAACCCTTTTTGAAAAAAATGGAAAAAAATTATGAAATTGAGTGTTAAGTGTCGAATTAAGCCGAATTAAATAATCAATTAATAGGAAAAAGACGGTTTGCAGGGACAGCCGCAAGGGCTGTCCCTAACAATTTAAAAGTGAGAATTTTTTCAAATTTTCAATTATCCATTTGAAAATTTTAAAGAAGGTGGTTTTTATGGAGTGGAGAAAATTTATCGTGGAGGTACCTGAACCTTGGCAGGTGGACATGATGTATGGTATTTTATATAGGTCCGGAATAGATGGTATTGAAATTGAGAGTACAGAATTTCTTACCCTTAATAGAAATGAAAGAAGCTGGGATTATTATGATGAACAGCAGTCGTCCTGTGGGAACAAAATCATTTTTTATTTACAAAAAAATGATTATGGTAAACCTAAAAAAGTAATAAGCAGCCTGAAAAAAGTAGCTTTTGAAAATGGTTTCTCTATTGATATCAAGACAGAAGAGGTCTTTGAGAAAGAATGGACGGAGGGCTGGAAGAAATATTTCAAACCTGTAAGAATTACTGACAGGATCATCATCAAACCAGAGTGGGAAGAATATGTGAGTAAAAAAAGCAATGAGATAATAATAGAAATCGACCCCGGAATGGCTTTCGGAACCGGTACCCATGAGACCACATCACTGTGCATAGAATTATTAGAGGCATATGTAGATGAAAAAGCAGAAGTACTGGATATTGGGTGCGGGTCCGGTATATTATCCATTGCAGCAGCAAAATTAGGAGCAAAATCCGTTACCGGAATAGATATTGATGAAACCGCCGTTGAGGTTGCTAAAGAGAATGTCGAAAAAAACGGATTAACTGATAAAATACGAATTAGGCATGGGGATTTAGTAAAAAATATTGAAAAGGAAGCAGACATTGTCGTTGCAAATATTACGGCTGAAATGATTATATCTTTATCAAAAAATATACATAATATTCTAAAAGGGCGTAAAATTTTTATTATATCCGGTATATTGATTGAGAAAGAAGGTTTGGTAATGGATGCCCTTAATTTAAACGGTTTCAACGTTTTAGTACGCATGAGAAAAGAAGATTGGATGGCTGCGGCTCTTCAATTTTCAGGGAAATAAAGGGTGAAGCTAATGAATAGATTTTTTGTGTTAAAAAACAATATCAATGAAACAACTATCTCTATTCAAGATCCGGAAGAGGTGAAACACATTTCAAAAGTGCTCAGGTTAAAACCAAAAGAAAAAATAGAAGTATCCGATGGAGAGCAATATGAGTATTTGGCGGAAATATCAAATGTTTCCCGTGATCATGTTGAAGCAGTTGTTTTAGAAAAACAGCCTTTTCAAAGAGAACCGTTGACTCTTATTACCTTGTATCAGAGTATTCCAAAACATAGTAAAATGGAAAGCATTGTCCAAAAATCTGTTGAATTAGGTGTTTTTAAAATTACTCCTTTTTTTTCCGAAAGAACGGTAGTCAAGGACAGAGGCAATTTTCATAAAAAGGTGGAGAGATGGCAGAAAATATCCAATGAAGCTTCCAAGCAATGTAAAAGAGGAATTATTCCGAAGGTGGAAGACCCGCTGGATTTTCATGACATGTTAGTGGATATACAGAATAAAGAACTTGTTTTATTTTTATATGAAGACGAAAAAATTACAATGATAAAAAATATTTTGAAAAAACAGAATAAGAATAAGATTAATAATTTGGCTGTAATTGTAGGTTCGGAAGGCGGATTTTCTTTAAGTGAAGTAAAGCATGCAAAAGAGGCAGGTGCAATTTCTGTTTCTTTGGGGAAAACCATATTAAGAACAGAAACTGCCGGAGCAGCTGCTTTGGCAATGATTTTGTATGAATTGGAAGGTTAAAATCTGATGAAAAAAGTTGCTTTTTATACGCTTGGCTGCAAAGTGAATCAATATGAAACACAGGCAATAAAAGAAAAATTCATACAGAAAGGTTATGAAATCGTTCATGAAAATGAGCCGGCAGATGTAAATGTTATTAATACATGTACCGTTACGAATTTATCTGACCGAAAATCCCGGCAATATATCCGGCGTGCCAAACGGCTGAACCCGGACAGTATTGTAATTGTGACGGGATGTTATGCTCAAATAAGTCCAAAAGAAATAGAAGCCCTCGAAGATGTGAATATTGTAATAGGAATAAATGAAAAAAATAAAATTGTAGAGTATGCTGATGCATTTAAAGGGAAAGAAAAAACCGTAAAGATCAGAGATTATGACGAACTCCTTGATTATGAAGAAATGTTAATTACGTCAATGGATATGCGAACACGCGCTTATATCAAGATACAGGAGGGTTGTAATCAGTTCTGTTCTTATTGTATCATTCCTTATGCCAGAGGCAATATCAGAAGCAGAAAAGGGGAACATATTCTTAAAGAGGCGAAAACGCTTATTGCCAATGGGTATAAGGAAATCGTAATTACAGGTATAAATGCAGCTCTTTACGGAGTTGATTCTGGAGAAGGTTCCTTGTTAGATGTTATTGAAAATATTAACGCAATTAGCGGTAAATTCCGAATAAGGCTCAGTTCTCTGGAACCTGCGGTAATGGATCAGGTATTTATAGACAAACTGATGTCGTTTTCTAAGTTGTGTTCACACCTTCATTTATCACTTCAAAACGGCAGTGATAAAATATTAAAGTCAATGAACCGAAAGTATTCAACTGACCGGTATAAGGAGATTGTTCACAAATTGCGTGAGCAGAGGTATAATATGAATATTACTACAGATATTATCGTAGGATTCCCCGGCGAAACCCAAAAAGACTTCGAGGACACCTGTAATTTTGTCAAATCAATAGGATTTGGAAAGGTTCATGTTTTTAAATATTCTAAACGAAAAGGAACAAAAGCTGCCGAAATGGAGCATCAGGTTGATCCTTCTACGAAAAACAAGAGAAGCGAATATCTGTTACAGCTTGCGGATCATGCCGCTTATGACTATATGAAAAAGTTTATTTGCACTTCTGTCGAGGTATTATTTGAAACTAAAGATGAAAAAACAGGATATTACGAAGGCCTTTCAGATAATTATCTGAAAGTATACTGCAAAAATAAGTCGGATTTAAAAGACCGTTTTGCTTTGGTGTACGTTGAAAATATTTTCAAAGACGGATTAACAGGCAAAATAGAAAAAATATACTGAAACTTATTTTCAAAAAAAATAATAATATGTTATACTCATGTTATATCTGTTGGGAGGTGAAAAAAATGAGTGACTGCATTTTCTGTAAGATCGTTTCCAAAGAAATTCCTGCTGACATCGTATATGAAGATGACGATATGTTGGCATTTAAAGATATTGAGCCTAAAGCTCCGATCCATATCCTGATTATTCCTAAAATACATATCCAATCGATGGATCAGGTAAGTATTGAAGACCAAAATCTTTTAGGAAAAATGATGATTAAAATTAGAGAAATTGCATCTATTCTTAAATTAGATAATGGATACCGTGTGGTAAATAACTGTGGAGAAGATGGCTTTCAAACCGTCAAACATCTTCATTTCCATTTATTAGGCGGAAGAAAAATGCAGTGGCCGCCAGGTTGATATTGATTATTTTCATCAACTGTAGTATAATATTATCTGCTATAATTAACTTGCTTTAAAAGGTAGTAGTGATGGCAGAATATTCACTGTACGGAGGGAGGGATAAATATGGCACAAGTAATCGTAAGAGATAATGAAAGTCTGGAAAGTGCATTAAAGAGATTTAAGCGCTCATGTGCAAGAGATGGAGTAATGTCTGAATTAAGAAAAAGAGAACACTATGAAAAACCCAGCGTAAAAAGAAAGAAAAAATCCGAAGCAGCAAGAAAAAAGGCTAAAAAGTTTTAATGAATGAGGTGTAAGTATATGTCTTTAAAAGACAGGCTTAGCTCTGATTTTAAGAATGCCTTGAAAAATAAGGATAGCATACGTAAAAATGTAGTCAATATGGTAAGAGCAGCCATCAAGCAATCTGAGATTGATAATCGAAAAGAATTGAATGATGATGGTGTTGTAGATATAATTACAAAACAGGTAAAAATGCGAAAAGATGCCCTTGAAGACTTCAAAAAAGGAAATCGAGCTGATTTAATTGAACAATATGAAGCTGAAATAGATATTCTGATGGAATACATGCCGGTACAGCTTTCCGAAGATGAAGTAAGACAAATTGTATTGGATACCGCACGTAAAGAAGGTGTACAAGATAAGAAAGAGATGGGCAGATTGATGGGCGCTGTAATGCCAAAAGTTAAAGGTAAGGCAGACGGAAACCTTGTACGAAAAATAGTCGAAAGCATTTTAAAATGACCCAAAAACTGGGTCATTTTTTATTGTTTAAGGAAAAATCATTTTTTTATGGGCATAAGACAAATATCAGTTGAATATAACATAAAAAAGTGATATATTTATAGTAAATAATGGATATATATGGATACTACACAGATGGAATATTTTGAAAGGATTTTTTATGAAGTATGAAGAGTATATTCAGAATATTTTGAAGAAATTCAGGCGGCATTTTGATATTCAAGAATCATACAGCATAGGCGATTACCAGTTTGATTTTACAGCAGAATTCCACGAGCGCAATGAAAAATACTTCGCTTCAAAAAAAATTGTACTGGATGCAGCTGAAAATAATGAATATTGTTTTTTTAAGTATATTGAAAATGTGAACAAAAACCATTTCATTATTTTAACCCATATTTTAGAAGAAGCATTGGCCGATATAGTCGAGCCTTCATTTGAACATATGTCTACAATTTTCACCTGTATCATTATATCAGATAAGATTGCTAATGACGGTATCATTTCAACACTTGAAAAATACCGTTTCAATAGATCATTTTTATTTAATTTAAAAGGTTGGGCCAAGATCAGATTTGTTCTTGCAGATCTGACTCTTGAAAAAATATATACAAGTAAAGGAGGTGGCCAAATAGGAAAAGTATATGAATTCTGACCCTGTATGGTTTAGTGTATGAAAGGAGGAAAAAGGAATGAACGGACTAATATTGATCATTGGCGTAATTATTATTTTTATTATTGCTTATGCAACATATGGTGCTTGGCTGGCAAAAAAATGGGGCATTTCAGTGTCAAATCCTTCACCGTCCCATCGATTACAGGATGGCATTGACTATGTTCCAACTAAATATTATGTTGTATTGGGTCATCATTTTGCTTCCATTGCAGGAGCAGGCCCTATTGTAGGGCCCATAAGCGCTGCATTTTTTGGATGGGTACCGGTAGCACTTTGGATTGTTATCGGAAGTATATTCTTCGGAGGCGTACATGATTTTGGAGCCCTTTTTGCATCCATGAGACATGACGGGAAATCTATCGGAGAAATCATCAACAAGAACATCGGGGCTTCAGGACAGAAACTTTTTATTCTTTTCGCATGGCTTGCACTTATTCTGGTTATAGCAGCTTTTAATAATATCGTAGCTTCTACTTTTGCAAGCAATGGAGCAGTTGCCACAACATCATTGTATTTCATTGCACTGGCAATTATATTTGGTTTACTGGTGAATAAAAAAGGTATATCATTGGGTGTCGCAACTGTAGGAGGCGTTATTCTTTTATTTGCGGGCATCTGGATTGGCAATGCCTTTCCGATCATGCTATCCACTGAAGTGTGGATGGTAATACTATTGGTATATATTTTAATTGCTGCTGTCACACCGGTTTGGATTTTATTGCAGCCAAGGGATTATCTTAATTCCTATTTACTTTACGCTATGATGGCAGGAGGCATATTAGGATTGCTTCTTTACCGTCCAAGTTTTGAAATTCCTGCTTTTACAGGATTCAATGTCAATGGGCAATTTTTATTCCCTATGCTTTTTGTTATTGTTGCATGTGGAGCCATATCAGGCTTCCATTCATTGGTGGCATCAGGAACAACATCCAAACAGATCGATAATGAAAAGGATGCACAAAAGATCGGATATGGTTCCATGCTAATTGAAGGTGTTCTTGCAACAATTGCTCTTATTTCTGTGGCATTTATAACAGCAGATAAAGCAGCTGAACTTGGCACGCCTATCAATATCTTTTCGAATGGTGTCGGGACTTTCATGACCACTTTTGGCATCAACTATGATATCGGCAGTTCTTTTGTTGCCCTGGCTATATCTGCTTTTGCATTAACAACTCTGGATACCACTGCAAGACTGGGAAGATTCCTGTTTCAGGAATTCTTTACAAAAAAGGATGAAGAACAATCAACTTCGTTATCTACAAATAAATACTTTGCCACTGCAGTCACGGTTTGTGCAGGCGGCGGTTTGGGTTTCATGGGATATACGACCGTATGGCCGATCTTCGGATCATCCAATCAATTACTGGCAGCTCTGGCACTTTTGGCTGTCGCTGCTTACTTGAAACATATTAATAAATCCAATAAGATGATCATTATACCAATGATTATTATGTTCTTTGTTACAATAACCGCATTAGGATTCTTAATAAGAGACAACATCGCTTCAGGTAATTTCCTGCTGGTTATTATTGCAATCCTTTTACTGATACTTGCAGTTATACTCATTGCCCAGTCTTATAAAGTCCTTACTAAAAAAGAGAGTCTTAGCGAAGAATCAAATTAAGATAAAGGGCTCTATTTCAAATGTTGGGGTAGAGCACTTGTAAAACAAAGTCAATGAGGCTGGCGAGAGTCAGCCTCTTATTTTAGCTACTCATAACATGTAATATTCTGTTTCTAAATCTATTAAAGCCTCTCACCCCATATGCATTTCTTTTTAATACTTTAATCTTGTTGTTTACACCTTCCGTTTCAACTGCTGATTTATCTTCATCATTTAGCCTTTTTTCTTTGTATATAAAAAGCAACAAGAAAACACATTTAGCATTTATAACAAGGATTAAGCATACTATTTATAAGAGTAAGAACAAGGGAGAAAGAATAAATGGATATTGATATGGATTTACTTTATGATTTTTCTATAAATATCCCTCGAGTGATCATATCCGGAAATTATGCCATTTTAGACAATGTAAATAAAATACTTTCATTTACGGATAAAGGGTTGGTAGCAGATACGGGTAAGCGGTTTACTACAGTCAATGGTGAGAATATCGAAATCAAGGATTTAAAAGATCATCGTTTAATTATTACCGGTAATATCATTTCAGTCGAATTTTTTTTAAACAAGAAGGGTGATTAGGTGTCGGTATTATCAAGAAATTTTTTTAAAGGTTCATATAAAATTCGTGTCGAGGGTTTAAGGCTCAATCAATTCCTTTCCGAATGTCTGAAAAATGGTATAGAGGTAACCCAAATCAAAAATAAAAATGATTTCACCTTGGAATGTATGATTTCAGAAAAAAGCTACAATGAAATAATTAAAAAAAAATACGGCAATAGATATAGGATCACCAGACTGAAAAGTACAGGTTTTTCCAAGTTTAAAAAAAAGGCAAGACAAAAGAAAGGATTTGCAGCAGGGCTTCTTATTTTTCTTTATCTTTTGTATTATCAATCCTTATTTATTACTGAAATAGAGATAAAAGGAATTGAAACCATCAATGAAGATGAGTTCCGTACTGCCCTTATGGAGTTTGGTGTTGCAGAGGGGAATAAGAAAGTTGAAGATATTGAAGCTTTAAAAGAATATTTTTATCTAAAATATGATGAATTGGCATGGATAGGCATCCAATATACAGGAAACAAAATGATTATCGATATAGCTGAAAAATCTGAAGCACCTGAAATCATTTCTTATGATATTCCCTGTGATATTGTAGCAAAAAAAACAGGATACATTGAGAAAGTCATAACCAAGTATGGCAGGCCGGTAGTACAGGCAGGTGAATTTGTAAAGGAAGGGGATATTTTGATTTCCGGTATAGTGCCTGATGAAGAAACAGAAGAAATCAAATATATACATTCTCTTGGCGAAGTATATGCAAAAATTATTTATAGATTTAACATTACAGAAGAAAAAAAGGAAATAATAAAGAATGAAACAGGAGAAAAATCATATGGTTTAAGGTTGAAAGCAGGAACTATAGACATAGAAACCGGTCATCAGAATATCGAATATAAAAACTATATCCGGCAAGATTCAAATATCTTTGATGTTATGATACCGTTTCCGATAAAAGTAAGCCTGATTGAATTAAGTGAACTGGATATTTCTTATCGACAGAAAGAACAAAATGAGATGGAGAACAGTATCTCTAAAAAAATTAGTGAATACATAAAGAAAAATATTCCTGAAGATGCAGAAATATTAAATAAAGATTTGATGTATGATGAAGAAAGAAATATAATAAAGATAAGTGTAATCATAGAATCATTAGAAGAAATCGGCTGTGAAGTCAAGATGATTCCAATATATTAATCGTTATATAACAGGAGGATTTTTTTGGAGAACATTGAAAAGAACGAAGAAGTTCGAATAATGATTGATGACCCCCATGAGACAACTGAATTATTCGGAAACTTGGATAAGAATCTGAAGATTATCAATGAAAATTTTAATGTAAATATAACTCAAAGACAGGATGAAGTGATAATCAGAGGAAAGGATGCAACAAAAGCAGAAAGGGCATTATCGGAGTTACGAAGGATCATTAATTCCGGAGAGACTCTTGATACTCAAAAGGTGAATTATGTGATCAGACTTGAAAAAGAAGGGATATCCTTTTCCGAAAATAATATTAATAAGGATATAATATGTGTTACTTATCAGGGTAAAACAATAAGACCGAAAACTTTAGGGCAGAAGCATTATACAGACAACATGAAAAATAATGATGTGGTTTTCGGGATAGGTCCTGCCGGGACCGGTAAAACATACCTTGCAATTGCTATGGCCATAAATGCCTTTAAGAATAAAGAAGTTAATAAAATCATTCTGACGAGGCCGGCTGTAGAAGCAGGTGAGAGGCTGGGTTTTTTGCCCGGGGATTTGCAGGATAAGGTAGACCCCTATTTAAGACCTCTTTATGATGCTTTATATGACATATGGGGTCAGGAAAGTGTTGCAAGATACAGGGAAAGAGAAATGATTGAAATCGTTCCGTTAGCGTATATGCGAGGACGGACTTTAGACACTTCATTTATTATACTGGACGAAGCACAGAATACTACCAGGGAACAAATGAAAATGTTCCTTACAAGGTTTGGATTCGGATCGAAAGTTGTGGTTACCGGAGATATCACACAAATAGACTTGCCAAAAGGAAAAGATTCAGGATTGAAAGAAGTTGTAAAAGTACTTAAAGGCATTGATGGCATTGCTTTTTCTTTTTTAAAAGACAGTGACGTTGTAAGGCATCAATTGGTCCAGAAAATTATCAATGCATATGAAACACACAAAGGAAAAAAATAAGGAGTGACAGGATGCAGATTGTTTTTAACGATGAAACTGTCATAGACAGTCAATTGACGGAGCAGATATATAAAGCGGCAGAAATATGTTTGAAGAAAGAAAATATTGACTACAAAAAAGTTGAAATCAGTATTTCCTTTGTTAATAATGAAGAGATTAGAAATTTAAATGCTCAATACAGAAATAAAGATTCTGTAACCGATGTATTATCATTTTCTCAATATGCAAACAAAGAAGAGATTACTTTCAATGAACCCTGTGTTTGCCTTGGGGATATCGTGATTTCTTTGGAAAAAACCATAGAACAAGCTGCTGAATTCGGGCATTCCAAAACAAGAGAAATCATTTATCTTATCGTTCACAGCATCTTACATTTACTTGGATATGATCATATGAATGAAGAAGAAAAGACTGTAATGAGAGAAAAAGAAGAAAATATAATGAATGAGCTTCAGTTGGAAAGGTTGGATAAGGAATGAAAAAGTTCAGAAAGCTATTTCTTACCGGTTTATCCATACTGATACCTTTAGTAGTAACGGTTACTATTATTGTCTGGTTTGTATTCAAAGTTGATGCTTTATTCAGAAAGCCGGTACAAGCCGTAACCGGAAAAAGCTTTATGGGCCTGGGATTGATCCTGACGCTTCTCCTGATATTTGTAACAGGTTTTTTGGCTACGAATTATATTGGTAAACGTATCATAACCAATACGGAAAACGCAATCCTAAAAGTTCCGGTGGTGAGCGTACTTTACACTTCAATCAAACAACTCAGAGATACTCTGTTTTATCAGAAAAAAAGAAAGGCTTTTAAAAGTGTTGTTTTGCTGGAATATCCGTCAAAGGGCATTTTTACTATAGGCTTTATTACGGCATCTGCTCCTGCAGCAATAGAAGGTGTTGTGAAGAAAAAATTAAAAAGCGTTTTTGTTCCAACAACCCCAAATCCCACATCAGGGATGTATGTAATGATACCGGAAAATGATCTGATATATTTGAATATGCCCGTAGATACAGCGATTAAACTTGTAGTCAGCGGAGGGATTCTTTCCCCCGATTTCTGTGGGAAATTAAATGCTTATGAAAATAAGCTTATGAATGATCATATGAATCAAAAAGAAGGTGATTATAATGACGGATAAAGAACTGTATGACAAGGCTGAAGAAGCAATGCTGTTTTCATATTCACCCTATTCAAATTATAAAATCGGTGCAGCTGTTCTTACAAAATGCGGAAAAGTATTTACCGGTTGTAATATTGAGAATGCATCCTATGGTGCAACCATTTGCGGTGAACGAACGGCACTGGTAAAAGCTATTTCCGAAGGGAATAAAGAATTTGAAGCCATTGCCATTGCCGGAAGCGATGAAAGCGTCCCTTCCTTTCCGTGTGGTATTTGCAGACAATTTATTTTTGAATTCGGAAGTGATATTCGAATTATATTGAAAGAACGGGGAAAATTAAAAACCTACACAATATCGGAATTGTTACCGAAAGGATTTAAATTGTAATTTTGTTAATGAATAATGAATAATGTACAATGAATAATTTATGTAGAAATTTGCATTAAACAAATTTCATCCCCAATTCTTATTAAATTTATTTATGACAAAGGAGATAACGATGGGTTATAAATCAGGTTTTATCGGTATAGTGGGAAGGCCAAATGTAGGAAAATCTACGTTAATGAATGCAGTTCTCGAAGAAAAAGTTGCAATTATATCCGATAAGCCGCAGACTACAAGAAATGTTATAAGAGGTGTTTATACAAAAGAGAATGCCCAGATGGTTTTTATTGATACACCGGGTATTCACAAACCCAAAAATAAACTTGGAGAGTATATGACGGATTCGGCAGTAAGAACTCTAAATGAAGTTGACATCATATTATTCATTCTGGATGAGAGAGCAGATTTTGGACCCGGAAATGAGTATATTTTAAATCTTTTGAAAGATATCAAAACACCAAAGATTCTTGTTATTAATAAAATAGATAAAATAGAGCCTGATCTTTTCAAAGAAATTTATGAATCCTATGAAAATCTTGGTATATTTGATGAGATATATGGTGTTTCCGCCATAAACGGAAAAAACATTGAAGCACTATTGTCAAAAATTGAGGAGATGCTGCCGGAGGGGCCTAAGTTTTTTCCGGAAGATACATTAACGGACCAGCATGAAAAATTCCTAATCAGTGAAATAATCAGAGAAAAAACGCTCCTTTACCTGGAAGATGAAATTCCTCATGGTATCGCAGTAAGTATTGTTTCTCTAAGTGATGAAGACGATCTGATTACCATCAAGGCAGAGATTTATTGCGAAAAAAAATCTCATAAAGGTATCATAATAGGTAAAGAAGGTCGAAAATTAAAAGGAATAGGGAAAAGTTCAAGAATCGAAATAGAAAGGTTGTTTGGTGCTAAAGTTTTTCTGGAACTTTGGGTAAAAGTAAGAGAAAACTGGAGGGAGAACAATTCCATATTAAAAAACTTTGGCTATTTCAGCAGGTGATTAAATGATAAATACTGAAGGTATTGTTCTAAAACAGGTAAAGACAGGAGAGGACAGAAGGATCATCATGCTTTTTACTGAAAAGCTTGGAAAGATAAGCGCAGCTTCCGGAACCATGTATCACTCTAAAAGCAAATCTTCAGGAATACTTCATCCTTTTACTTATGGTAAATATACTTTATATAAGGGAAGACAGATTTATAATATAAATTATGGAGATATTATAAAAAGCTTTTATAAAATAGGGGAAAGTATCGAAAAATATGCTTATTGCTCTTATATTTTAGAATTTACCGAAAGAATTTTGCCTGAAAATCAATCGGATCCGTATTTATTTGAATTACTTATAGATTTTTTGGAAATAATTGAGAATAGGAATAAAAAGTATCTGCCCATTATCAGAGCTTATGAGATAAAGTCTCTCAAACATCTGGGAATAATGCCTCAGTTAAATGAATGTGTCCGATGCGGAAACAAAGAAACAGGAGTTTATTTTAGTATTGAAGAAGGAGGGCTGCTATGTAATGAATGTTACGGCAACAACACATTGATTTTTAATCTAAATCATGATACAATTGAAGTGATGAGATACATTATAAACAATTCGATAAAAAAACTGGAAAAAGTGTCTATTGATGATAAGATACTTGATTTGTTAAATAAACTTATGAAACGATACTTGGAATATCATTTGGGATTAAATAATATGAAGAGTATGGATTTTATTGATACCTGCAGTATCAGTGATTAATATTTCGAAAGCTTGGAATGATTTTGCAATGACATTGCAAAATCAAAAAAATAATAAAAAGGTGGTGTTGTTTTTGGAAATATCTTTAGAGAAAATTGAACTGGTAAAAGACCGTACAGGCGTGAGCTACAAGGAAGCTAAGGAAGCATTGGAAAAAGCAGATGGAAATGTTGTGGATGCAATTATATACATAGAAGAAACCATTGACACAAAAAATAAATTTAAATTTGCCAATGAAAAAGATGTCCTTGAAAAGCTTAAAGAATTTGTAAAAAAAGGAAATGTATCTAAAATCATTTTCAAAAAAGATGATGAGATCATTCTGAACATCCCGGTCAATGCAGGTGTAATCGGATTTGCACTTGCTCCTTGGGCTGCAATTGCAGGCACTGCTGCAGCTTTAGTATCCAAATGCAAAATAGAAATAGTTAAGGATGACGGAGAAATAATAGATTTTAATGAGATTTCTAATGGAAAATTGGATGATTTAAAATCTAAAGCCGATGAAGTAATGGATGAAGTAAAGAAAAAATCAGAAAATGCTTTCAAGTCGGTGAAGAATAAAATGAATGATAAAAAGGATAAAGAACCGGACCAAGAAGCCGAAGAAGAAGAAGAAGATGATGATGATGAAGATATCTAAAACTTTAATACTTTACAAGTATAATATCCCGTGTTAAAATAATTCATGAAAAATTTCACAACGCATGGACGGAGAAGAGTAGTTGAGGCTTTTCATTTTCAGAGAACCGGGTTGCTGTGAACCGGTATGAACACTTGACGAAGGGAACTCCTGAGCATATATTGTTAAGCGGATACAAATTCAGTTTGTATCAATTAGGGTGGAACCGCGGAAGAAAGTCTTTCGTCCCTTTGTCGGGATGAAGGGCTTTTTGTTTTGTTTGGCTATACTGAACAAATCATACATAAAGGAGAGTTAAAAATGAGCAAAGAAAATGATATGGAAAAGATTTCAGCATTATGTAAAACCAGAGGATTTATATTTGCCGGATCGGAAATCTATGGAGGACTGGCAAATACATGGGATTACGGCCCGCTTGGAGTAGAGTTAAAAAACAACATCAAAAAAGCATGGTGGAAAAAATTTATACAGGAATCGGAATATAATGTGGGGTTAGATTCCGCTATTTTAATGAACCCGAGAACATGGGAAGCTTCAGGGCATGTAGGCGGGTTCAATGATCCTTTGATCGATTGTAAAAAATGCAAATCCAGATTCAGAGCGGACAAGCTTGTGGAGGATTATATTTTAAATCAAAAAAAAGATAATATAACTGTTGACGGTTGGGCAAACGACAAAATAGAGAACTATATTCAGCAGGAAAAAATTGTTTGTCCTGACTGCGGGGCATCCGATTTCACTCAGATCAGGCAGTTTAACCTTATGTTCAAAACTTTTCAGGGTGTAACGGAAGATTCGAAAGCTGAACTTTTTTTAAGGCCGGAAACAGCTCAAGGTATATTTGTGAATTTTAAAAATGTCGCAAGAACCACTCGTAAAAAGATTCCTTTTGGTATTGGTCAAATCGGAAAGTCTTTCAGAAATGAAATCACCCCGGGAAATTTCACATTCAGGACCAGAGAATTTGAACAGATGGAGTTGGAATTTTTCTGTAAACCGGGTGAAGACCTTCAATGGTTTGATTATTGGAAAGATTTTTGTGTACAATGGCTGAACACATTAAATATGAAACCTGAGAATATAAGATTGAGAGATCATAATGCGGAAGAGCTTTCACATTACAGCAATGCCACAACAGATATTGAATATAGATTTCCATTCGGATGGGGTGAGCTTTGGGGAATTGCAGATCGAACGGATTTTGACCTAAAGCAGCATATGGAACATTCGGGGCAGGACCTTTCTTATCAGGACCCTGTGACCAATGAAAAATATGTGCCTTTTTGCATTGAACCTTCTTTAGGTGCTGACCGGGTAACCTTGGCTTTATTACTTGATGCCTACGAAGAGGAAAAACTTGAGGACGGCAGTGAAAGGATTGTTCTCAGGTTTCATCCGGCTATTGCACCATTTAAAGCCGCCGTGCTGCCCCTTTCTAAGAAATTAAGCGATGGGGCGGAGAAGATATATCAGGAATTATCCAAGTATTTTATGGTGGATTATGATGTGACCGGCAGTATCGGGAAAAGATACAGAAGGCAGGATGAAATCGGAACGCCATTTTGCATTACCTACGATTTTGACTCTCTTGAAGACCAGGCGGTTACTGTCAGGGACAGGGACTCAATGCAGCAAATACGGGTAAATATTTCTGAATTAAAAAATTACATCGAAGAAAAGATAGTGATTTAAAAAAACAAAAGAGAGGAGGAGTGAAAGATGTAGTGGCGGGTCTCCTTGCCCGTACCTCTAAATTCTTTCACTCACACCTTAATTTAAAACAAATACTTTGAATCACGAACTACGAACCATAATCTATAATCCATTTATGATTGATAAATGCATGTTTGGATTAAAAGTTTGAAATAATATTTTAAACTTTTATTTTTTTGTATTAACATTTAAAATAATTCGGTATATAATATATCATAAATATTAAATATTGTAACACAATTAGGTTTAATGTGTATGAAAGGGGTGATCCTCATAGAATTAACAAATCGACAGAAAGAGATCATAGAAATTGTAAAAAAAAATCAGCCAATCACCAGTGATCAGATTGCAGAAAAGATGAACATGACAAGGTCAACATTAAGGACGGATCTTTCTGTTCTGACTATGATCGGAATATTCGATGCAAGACCTAAAGTCGGATATTATTACTCAGGGAATTCAGAAGCCGAGATCATATCTGTAAAGATTAAAAAAATCAGTGTATCGGACATAAAATCCCTGCCGACGGTAGTAGACGAGCAATCATCCTTATATGATGCCATCGTAACGCTATTTTTAGAAGATACAGGTGCATTATATGTGCTTTCCGGCGGATATCTTGGAGGTGTTGTATCCAGAAAGGATTTACTGAAAAATATCATGGGCGGCACGGATATGAATAAGGTTCCTGTAGGCATGATTATGACCCGTATGCCCAATATTATTACCATTAAAGATACGGATTCCGCCTTGGAAGCTGCCATAAAAATTATTGAGCATGAGGTAGATAGTCTCCCTGTGGTTGAAGAAATCTTTGTGGATGATAAAAAGCATCTTAAGATAACCGGGAAAGTATCTAAAACCAATATCACTCGATTATTGGTTGATCTTGCCAGGATGAAAATTTAGGAGGATGATTATGTATAATATATATGTTGTATCAGATTCTATCGGTGAGACTGCAGACCAGATTGTAAAAGCTGCAGTCAGTCAATTCAATGATGTATCTTATGAGGTGAAAAGATATTCTTACATATCCAATGGCCGTCAGATAGAAGATATTGTAACGGATGCTGCAAATGAAAAAGCAATTATCGTATTTACTATTGTAGTTCCGCAACTTAGGGAAAAACTACTGGAAGCAGCTGAAATTCATCAGGTTCCCACGATGGATATCATGTCTAATGTAGTGAATACCTTCTCATCACTGTTTAAGCAAGAGCCTGCCAATGAACCCGGCCTTATCAGAAAATTGGATGATAAGTATTTTCGGAAAGTTGAAGCCATCGAGTTTGCAGTGAAATACGATGATGGAAAAAACGTAAGGGGTATCAAGGAAGCCGATGTGGTCATTATTGGTGTATCCAGAACATCCAAAACGCCCTTGTGTATGTTTTTGGCGCATAAAAATATAAAGGCCGCAAATGTTCCATTGGTTCCCGAAGTTCCTGTTTCTGAAGAGCTATATAAAATAGATAAAAAGAAAATCATCGGGTTAACGACAAATCCAATTAAACTGAATGAAATACGTCAGGAAAGATTAAAGGCTCTTGGACTGAATAATGATGCAAACTATGCCAGCATGGAAAGAATTCTTAAAGAATTGGACTATGCTGAAGAGATCATGAAAAAGGTAGGATGCCCTGTAATTGATGTTTCAACAAAAGCTGTAGAAGAGACAGCAAGTATTATTTTTGATCTTATGAGGTTCAGATAGGGAGGAGTAATATGGAAAAAAAATATGTTTATTCTTTTGATGAAGGTAATAAAGAAATGAAAAACCTTTTAGGCGGAAAAGGTGCTAATTTAGCAGAGATGACAAAAATTGGTCTTCCTGTTCCTTTTGGTTTTACTATTTCCACAGAAGCCTGCAATCGTTATTATGCAGAGGGTCAGCAAATATCTGACGATGTTGCTCAACAGATATCGTATAATTTAAAGAAGCTTGAGGAAAAAACACAGAAAAAATTCGGAGACCCCGAAAACCCTTTGCTGGTTTCAGTCCGCTCAGGTGCTGTGATTTCCATGCCTGGAATGATGGATACCATTTTAAATCTCGGTTTGAATGATGAAAGTGTTGCAGGGCTTGCAGATTTGACACAGAATGAAAGATTTGCTTATGACAGTTACAGACGGTTTATTCAGATGTTCTGCGATGTTGTTCTGCATATCCCAAAACATAAATTTGATGCGATTCTGGAAGCCAGAAAGGCTGAGAAGGGATATGAATCCGATGTGGATATGAGTTCTGAAGATAATCAGGCAATTATTGAAGCTTATAAAAGACTGGTAAGGCAGGAAACACTTGAAAATTTTCCTCAAGACCCCAAAACTCAATTAATAATGGCCGTAAAAGCCGTTTTCAATTCGTGGAACAATCCGAGGGCAAATGTTTACAGACAACTGAACCGTATTCCTTCAGATTTAGGTACAGCAGTTAATGTTCAGTCAATGGTCTTTGGGAATATGGGGAATACATCCGGAACCGGTGTGGCATTTACACGAAACCCGATAACAGGCGAGAAGAATTTGTTCGGAGAGTTTTTGATCAATGCTCAAGGGGAAGATGTTGTAGCCGGCATCAGAACACCTCAGCCGATTTCCGAAATGGATAAAACTTTACCTGAAGTTTTCCTTGAATTTAAAGACATAGCAAATTTACTTGAAAACCACTATAAGGATATGCAGGATATAGAGTTTACCATTGAAAAAGGCAAGCTTTTTATGCTGCAGACAAGAAATGGAAAACGAACGGCTAAAGCTGCCGTCAAAGTAGCGGTAGATATGGTATCAGAAAATATAATCAGCAAAGAAACGGCCGTATCCAGAGTTGAACCATCACAAATAGATCAATTGCTTCATCCCACTTTTGATTCTAAAGAATTAGATAATGCCGAAAAAATAGCTCAGGGACTTCCGGCTTCTCCGGGAGCAGCAAGCGGAAAAATCTGCTTTACAGCAGAAGATGCGGTAGCGGCAGCAAAAAATGGAGAAAAAGTAATTTTGGTCCGGCTTGAAACTTCTCCGGAAGATATTGAAGGAATGATTGCTTCAGAAGGTATTCTTACGGCAAGAGGAGGAATGACCTCTCATGCTGCGGTTGTTGCAAGAGGCATGGGGAAATGCTGTGTATCCGGCTGTTCGGATATCCGGGTGGATGAGCATAAAAAAACGGTCTATATCGGCTCAGAAGAATTCAAAGAAGGCAGGTATCTCTCTCTTGACGGCAATACGGGATTTGTATACAGCGGTCGGATACAGACTAAGGAGCCTGAACTTTCCGGCGATTTCAGCCTGTTGATGAGCTGGGCAGACGAAATACGAAATATGAAAGTAAGAGCAAATGCAGATAATCCAAAGGATGCTTCCATAGCCGTTAAATTCGGCGCAGAAGGTATCGGGTTGTGCAGGACAGAGCATATGTTTTTTGAAGAAGAACGTATTCCTGCAGTAAGAAAAATGATTGTAGCTGATACTGTAGAAGAACGGTTAAAGGCTTTGGACAGTTTAATTGATTATCAACGGGAGGATTTTAAAGGCATTTTTAAAGCCATGGAAGATAGGCCTGTGACCATTAGGTTATTGGATCCTCCATTACACGAGTTCCTTCCTCATCATGATGAGGAGATCCAAGCTTTATCAAAGCAAATCGGCATTGAATTTTATAAGTTGAAAACAAGGGTTGAAGAATTGAAAGAGTTTAACCCGATGCTGGGCCATAGAGGGTGCCGGTTAGCCGTAACCTATCCTGAGATTTACGAAATGCAGACGAAAGCCATTATTCTGGCAGCGATTGAGGTGAAAGAAGAAGAAAATCTTGACATCATACCTGAAATCATGATTCCCTTAATCGGATCCGGTAAAGAACTTGAATATGTCAGAAAAATTGTTAATGAAACAGCCGTACAGGTTTTGAAAGAATGTGATACTGAGATTTCATATAAAATCGGAACGATGATCGAAGTGCCACGGGCTGCAGTAACGGCAGATGAAATAGCGGAACATGCGGATTTCTTTTCATTCGGAACCAATGATCTGACTCAGATGACCTATGCATTCTCCAGAGATGATGCCGGCAAATTCATAAGGGAATACAAAGATAAAAAAGTGCTGGAATCAGATCCCTTTCAAACACTTGACAAGCAAGGTGTGGGCAAATTAATTGAAATTGCAGTTGAATTAGGACGAAAAACAAGAAATGACATAAAGCTGGGGATATGCGGAGAACACGGAGGAGATCCCGATTCTATAGATTTCTGTCAATCTGTGGGACTGGATTATGTTTCTTGCTCGCCATACAGGGTTCCCATTGCCCGAATTGCAGCAGCTCAGGCAGCTGTAATCGCCAAAGACCAATCGAAGTAAGACTTGAAATAAAAATACAAGGGTACTGTCACTTTTTAATGGCGGTACCCTCCTTTTGTTATTTATCAGCTGAGCCTATGAAAAAACATGTTATAATTAATATCAGTAGATTAATGTGCAATAGGTAATATTTATATAATAGGAGTATTTGTAAGATGGTACAGATAAACTATTTAAGTAAGATGGTAAATAAAAATAGGAAACTATCCTGGACAATTTTTATAACTTACATTGCAATATTCGTTGGTTGTGCAGCTTTTCCACTATTCCCACAATATACAGGCTATTCAAATATAATTTTACACTTAGCAAATGCAGTGTATATAACGCCATCAATGCTTGTTGCTTTACTTGGTAAGGGAAAGGTTATAAAAGCATATAGTGTTTCATTTATTAGTTTGTTGGTAGGAATGATTTGCCGATATTTTATTGAATTTGGTGAGGTATCTAATAGTGTGAATTTTACCGTAATAAATATAGTATCATTTCTTGCAATACTTCCGTTAGTGTATATGGCTACTTATTATTTATACAGCAACAAGTTACATTAAAATAACATTATTATGAGCATAATCTGCATCTGTAGTTAAGCCCCAACATTTATTTTTTGTGCATTTACTATAGTAGCTACAAAATCAATGGTTACAAAAAGTGTTCCATAATGTGCAAAAACAGTGATTGGTCTATTTTGATAGCTTCGGCACAAGCGGCAATTAAGAAAAAGCGATGAGATAAAATTTTACGGAAATGACAACCACAATTTATATTTGTGTTCACTGAAAAATAAAAGTCTGGGAGATATATCTTCCGGACTTTTTATTTTAAATAAAGGAATGAAGAATATAAAGTGGCTATTGTTAGTTATAGCGGAGATTTTTGAAGTGGGGTGGGCCGTAGGTTTGAAGTATGTCATTAGAATATAACTTTTTAATTTTTTCTGAATACAATAATAGTAAGTAATGGCAGCACTTATTAAAAATGGGAGAGGTGTTTTTGTGCAGTATTATTATGGATGTAAAACTCCGCTTAGGATTATAGATGAAATTGAATTCTGGAAAAATCAAGAAAGTGAGCACACTGTTGTAATACGTCAAATAGCAGATAATTTGGAACAGGATTATGTGGAAAAGCTTATGAATTGGGAACTGGCCTTTGCTAAAACAGAAGGTAATGCAGTACGTTATATTGAAGCAATTACCAGATCTAAGGGAATAATTTCTCCGGCTATGACAGAAAATATTAGAAGGTTTACAGTTTTTTCACTCAACGAGAGCAAAAGCTTTGTAGCATTTTTAAATCAGCTTGTGGCAGAGAGTGAAGCAATAAAAAACAATGAAATAGCAGTGGTAGTAATTAACCATATTCGCCGAGAATCAGAATATTTTATAGGAATTGTTACGGCATCTCTGCAATACTTTTAAAGTTTTTTTTAACCAAATAGCTAAAGTCATTCATATTTATACAACAGTATTCAATTCATAAGTTACTTTGGCTTCAGTCTGAAATAAATAAAAAAGAACAAATTTGTTCTTTTTTATTTATTTACAATATTATTAAATTAATTTCTTGTATAAAGGGGCTTAATCTGGTAGGTTACTTTATCTCCATTGACAGTGAAAATCATCATGTCAAGATCTTTATAAATATCATATTTATTATCTGTCGGGTAGTCTTTTAATGCCACATAGTGAATGCCGTTTTCCATGTGTACTTTATATTCATTATTCCCACCGTATAATACCCATACATCGATGTTCTCTTCCTCCTTGAGTGCTGTCAGAATCTGTTTAAACAACTTTTCTTCCAATGGGTCATAAAAACCCAGCGGTTCAGGAAGAGTGATAAAAAGATTTTTAACTGTAATATGATCCAGTGTATCAAGGATCCATGGCCATTGGGCTACATTGGAAAGCCTGAGCCCTTTGTTGCTATTATCCAGAGTTATGAAACCACTGTCATTGAATTCCGAATAGGAGTAGCCTTTGTCGGCTATGGTTATCGGCGCTTTTAACCGGCCGGTTATTTCCGTATCCAATAATCCGGCAAATATATTGATGGAACTGAACGTATTAATGCTCTCGGTCATTTGAGATATGACTAAATTATCTTTCAGTGTATCAATATCCGTTACACTTCCATGAGCGAAAAAACGAAAAGCATTTTCGCTTTCCAATTCGGATTTAATGTTGGCTGAATCGGTGACTTTAGTCACAGCTTCCGGGACTTCTTCCGATAAAGTTAAAGGATATGAAAGTGTCAAGTTGTCAAGATAGACTTTACCGGTATCTTTAATAGCAGGATTGATTTCAACGACATATACACGTTCGATTTTGAGGGGAGCCGTTAACGAAGCAGGCAGTACTGATTCAACATATTTCCACCCATTCCAATCAACGGCCTGCGAAAGGGTAATGTTTTCTGATACACCTTTTGCATCCGTAACTTTTATTTTCAACCCGTGACCTCCGCCTTCATTACCATAAACCCATATGCCAATACTTTGCGGTTTTTGCTCCAATGTGATGCCATTGTTGTTGAAAACGAGATATGCCGCTCTTGTGGCATCTGTAGTGGTGAAATCATAAGACAATTCACCTGAGAACCTGCCGTCTTTATTAAAAGGAACAATATTGTAATTACCAGTGACTACCGAAGGGTAGGAGAGGAATGTCCCGTTTAATTTCTCAAAGTCATCTGCAATTATTTTTTGAGACCCTACTATTACAGGTACATAAGCAACTAGTTCTCCAAATGAAACTTTTATAATTCCGGTGCCGTTTTGATCTGAGGACTGAAACAAACCCTGCTTATTAATAAAACCAAGATTGAAAGGCACCTGAAACTTTATGAACTCAGGGTCGATAGGTCCCATATAGCCTTCATTATTAATACCATTTATATTCAGTTGTACGGATTCACCGGGTGAAACGATTATTTTTTCGGGAGAAATGGAAAGTGCAGTGGGTGCATTTAAAACTGTAAGCTCTATTGATTCCTCTTTTCCTTTATATTCCGCAGTAATGACAGCCTTGCCCGGCTGAACGGGTGTGAAAATACCGTTTTTGATTTCTCCCATACCTTCGTTTACAGACCAATTAGCTCTTGACGGGTCTATATCTTCCGGATTGTAGTTTTTATCATAGCCGCATATTTTAATTTCTTTTGTGGTCCCTAAAAATACATTTGTATCTTCAACATTCAATATCAGGCCTTTTAGAGCAGAAGAAGGTGCCGAACTAATTATTCCGATACCATTGGTGATATTTCTTTCCCTGCCATCCGAAAGGTGATTGACAACCTGAAGATTATCTTGTCCCAGCTGCTTCAGGATCATGTCCGTAGATCCGCCGCCATCCAGATTTATTGCTGTATAAGCGCCTAAATCCAGCATGATCTGAGCTAATTCTTTTTGTGTAACACCAGGAAATGATGCCGTACGGCCGTCTACAGTAACCAAAAGAACCTCGTCTTCATTTCTTGCAATGCCCAGTGCAGATCTTGGATGACTGCCTGTGATTTCGTGAGAAAATGTTTCTCTTACAACACCATTTTCTACAAGCAGAGCACCTCCTCCAAAGGCAAGAGCTAATTCTTCATAATCTATATCAGATTGAATGTCAAAGGTAACTTCGTCTCTATTTTTAAATGAATTTACGATATATTCTCCATAACTGCCCGTTGCAAAAACCACATACCCATCAGAAGGGATTGGATTTCCGGTACTTTCAGCAGGGCTGACGGACTGTACTTTACCGTCGGAAATCGACATTTGAACTGCAGCACTCAACTTTGGGCTGACAGGAGGTGTATATTCCCCCCATGCCGGGGTATAGACAACGGCAATATCCCCAGATTCGGTTTCTTTATTCATTGCATGGATGGTTAGTACAGCACGGTTTTCACGGTTTTCAACAGTGATGTCCGGTAGAGACCAATAATTTATAAAAGGAAGTTCTTTTTCTGTCATATTGAATACTGCCATTTGAGAAGGTAAGTAAAATGGCGTTGTTAATAATTCTCCTTGATGAAGCATTGGTCCCAGACTTGCAGCTCCCTGGGTATTAAAAAAATCTCCGTTAATTCCCCCTGCGACCTCATTATTCTGGTTTGCCAAATCTGACAATTTCTTTCTGTTGCCGATTCCATCCTTATTGAACAATAGATCAAGGGATACATAAGGATCATCTAAATCCGCTCTCAGAATATTAACATTGTACCAGCCTTTATCTGTAAATCTAAGGATCTGTTCATGCTCGACGCCTGATCTGATAATTTGATGCTTTGCTTCTTCATAATATGGATTCTGCCAATTTGCGTAAGAATATGTACTTGATAATGTAAACAGAAATGTAAAAACGGTTATTAAAGATACCGTAAGCTTAATAGGCCTTTTCATTTTTTGATGTTCCTTTCTTATAAATGATAAAAATTTCAGTCTGCATTTTTAATATTTTTGTATTTCCTAAAAGGGCTTTTCCAATATTTAAATTCAATAATATTATAGCCTTATCAACGTAAATAATATAGTTAAAAATAGATTACAAATCATTGACATCTTGTTTAAAAAAATAGTATCATCAATATTGCTTTTTATATTTCTTAATAAAAAATAAAGGAATTTAAAATCATTTGTAGAATTAAGAATCAACCTGAAGGGAGAAAATAAATAAAAATACTTTAGAGGTTAAAAAAATGAGAATGAGAGAACAATTGGAAGAACAGGAATATAATAGATTATCTGAATTTGCATGTAAATCAGCTGAATCAAAAGGCAGGTGCATTCATGAAGAATGCTGTACCCTTCGAACAGAATTTCAAAGAGATCGTGACAGGATTATTCATTCTAAATCATTCAGGCGGTTAATGCATAAAACACAAGTATTTTTAGCACCTGAAGGAGATCATTTCAGAACAAGACTGACACATACATTAGAAGTATCTCAGATATCCAGAACCATTGCAAGAGCATTGGCATTGAATGAAGATCTGACGGAGGCCATCGCCATGGGCCATGATTTAGGACATACGCCTTTTGGACACAGCGGCGAAAAATATCTGGATAGAATTCACCCTAACGGATTTAAACATAATGAGCAAAGCCTCAGAGTCGTTGACTATCTGGAGAAAGGAAGCAGCAAACGAGGTATGAACCTAACAGATGAAGTCAGAGACGGAATATTAAATCATACAGGAAAAATTGATCCATATACACTGGAAGGGCAGATTGTAAAAATCAGTGACCGAATTGCCTATATCAATCATGATATTGATGATGCCATCCGGGCAGGTATCATCAAGGAAAATCACTTGCCATCGGATTGTATTCGTGCATTAGGACATACCAATCGTGAGAGAATCAATAATTTAGTAATTGACGTGGTTACAAACAGTACAGGAAAGCCAGAGATTATAATGAGCGAAGAATTTCTTCATTTCATGAATAAACTGAGATCTTTTATGTTTGAAAGAGTTTATTGCAGCAGCGTTGTAAAAAAAGATGAAGAAATGGATAAAATATTTAATATTATAGAAACACTATATGATTATTATAGAAAAAATATCGATAAAATACCTGAAGAATATCAAAAAATGATAGGGGAATGGGGTGTCGACGAAATCGTAAAAGACCAGATAGCAGGCATGACAGATCGTTACGCCATTAATATTTTTACAGAGATTTTTGTTCCTAAAGGATGGCAATGAAAGAAATATATTTTTTTCACAAAAAAAGAAGGAAAAATGATTACTATGTCGAATTTAATTTAAATTGATAAAGTTTTCTGGTGATTTTTTAATGAGTACAATTATTAAAGAGGAGATTATTGATGAAATAAAATCGAGAAGCAATATTGTTGATATTGTAGGAAGATATGTAACACTCAAGAGAGCAGGCGCCAACTATAAAGGGCTTTGTCCTTTTCACAGCGAAGATACGCCATCTTTTATTGTCTCCGAAGATAAACAAATATTCACATGTTTCGGTTGCGGTGCAACAGGAGACGTTATAGAGTTCATCAAACGTATTGAAAATATTGAATTTGTCGATGCCATAGAAAAGCTTGCAGGAGAATGCGGTGTTGAAATAAAAACCACTTCAGAAAAGAAAAGCGAAAAAAAGAAAGAATTTTTTTATCAGATTAATCGGGATGCGGCATTATTTTTTTATCACAACCTCTGTGAAACTAATAATGCCGGGTATGCCTATATGAAGTCTCGGGGAATTAATAATGCTACACTGAAAAAATTCGGCATCGGTTATGCAAAAGATGCTTGGGATGGTTTGTACAAATATTTTAAGGGTAAGAATATAGAAGATAGAATTCTTTTTGATTTAGGTCTACTATCGCACAGCAAAGGAAAATATTTTGATAAATTTCGAAACAGAGTCATTTTTCCTATTATCAATACGAGAGGCAAGATCATCGGTTTTGGCGGACGAACGATTGATAAGAATGCGCTTCCTAAATATCTTAATTCCCCTGAATCTATCATTTTTCAAAAAAAGAATAATTTATACGGTTTAAATTTATCTCGACAGGAAATACAGAAATTGGATTCCGTTATTTTGGTGGAAGGATATATGGATGTTATTTCTCTTTACCAAAAAGGGATAAAAAATACGGCAGCATCTTTGGGTACTGCTCTTACTGTTCAACAGGCACAAATGTTGAAAAGATATTCCAATAATATTATTCTGGCCTATGATTCGGATGAAGCGGGAAAAATTGCTGCATTAAGAGGAATGGATATTTTGTACGAAGCCGGATGTAATGTTAAAGTTTTGAAAATAGAAGGATATAAGGACCCTGATGAATATGTTAAAACATACGGTAAAGAAGCTTTTATGAAACTTGCATCGGAAGCAGTTCCTTTTATTGAATATAAACTTGAAGAAGCTAAAAAAAACAATAATATCCATACAACAGAAGGAAAAGTAGCTTATTTAAAGGTCGCTGCGAGAATTCTCAGAAAAATAAAGAGCCAAGTGGAAGTTGAAGCATATATTAAAAAAATAGCGGATGAAACTAAAATTTCTGAAAATGCTTTTAAATTAGAAATACATGGTAATAATAGAGAAGTAACAAAAGTAAAGTATGATGAGAAAAAAGGAAAACCTGATAATTTATCTACTGCAGATAAGAACAATAATCTTCTCGAGAAAAATTTAATTAAACTCATGATTATAAGGAGTGAATTCATCCCTGAAATAAGAAAATACTCCGAAGTGTTCAGCAATACTGCTCATCAACGTATCTATGATATTATTGACCTTCTTTATGAGGAAGATGAAGAGATAGATGTAAGTAAACTAAAAGATAATCTGACTGATGAAGATATTCCGACACTGGATAATATCCTGGAAAACATACAATTTTCAGGTAAAGAAGTTCAAATCTTCCATGATTGTATAAACAGAATAAAAATCGACAGAATAAAGAAAAGACAGAAAGAAATTATAGAGGTTTTACAAGTGCTGGATGAAGAAGAAGATGCATCACACATTCGGCAGTTGACCAATGAATTATTGGATATACAGAAAAATCTTAGCAAGGATAATTCCATAGAAAGAGGAGATTATTAATGAGTCTCGAACAAAACAATATAGATGAAAACAAAACTGAATACATACGACAACTATTGGAAAAAGCAAAGCAGAAGGGGACGATCACCTATAGGGAAATAGCGGATTATTTGGAAAACGTTGAGCTTGATAAAGAGCAAATGGATGATCTATATGATGCATTTGCTTCCATGGGAATAGATATCGTGTCTGAAACTGAAGGTGATCTGGAAATTATATCAGAAGATGATTCGGAATCGGAAGTGGATGTCGATGATATTGATTTAGAATTTAGTATACCGAAAGGGATCAGTGTGGATGATCCTGTCAGGATGTATTTAAAAGAAATAGGAAAAGTTCCGTTACTTTCTGCAAATGAAGAAATCAATCTGGCAAAACTTATGGAAAATGGTGATGAAGAGGCAAAACAAAAATTGTGCGAAGCAAATCTTCGACTTGTTGTCAGCATTGCCAAACGTTATGTTGGCCGAGGCATGCTTTTTCTTGATTTGATTCAGGAGGGAAACTTGGGTCTTATAAAAGCAGTCGATAAATTTGACTGGAGAAAAGGTTATAAGTTCAGCACTTATGCAACATGGTGGATACGGCAAGCTATTACAAGAGCCATAGCAGATCAGGCCAGAACCATAAGGATTCCGGTCCATATGGTGGAAACTATAAATAAATTAATCAGGGTATCCCGACAATTGCTTCAGGAATTCGGTCGTGAACCTCGGCCTGATGAAATTGCCGCAGAAATGGATTTGCCTGAAGAAAAAGTAAGAGAAATTTTAAAAATTGCTCAAGAGCCGGTATCATTGGAAACACCTATCGGAGAAGAAGAAGACAGTCATCTCGGAGACTTTATACCGGATGAAGATGTACCGGCACCGGCAGAAGCAGCTGCTTTTTCAATGTTGAAAGAGCAATTGATCGAAGTACTGGATACTTTAACTGAGAGAGAACAAAATGTATTGAAACTTAGATTCGGCTTGGATGACGGAAGAGCAAGGACTCTTGAAGAGGTGGGTAAAAAATTTGATGTAACAAGAGAAAGAATCAGACAAATTGAGGCAAAAGCCCTGAGAAAGTTAAGACACCCAAGCAGAAGCAAAAAGTTAAAAGACTATTTAGAATAACATTAAAAAAATCTTCTCAACGGAGATTTTTTTAATGTATTTAAGATTTAAAAATTATGGTTTAGAATTATACCTTGTGAAAAGAGGTTTAGAATGATTCAATTAACAGAAAGATTACAAAAAATCGCTGACAGTATTCAATCAGGTGAAAGTGTGGCGGATATCGGAAGCGATCACGGATATATTCCTGTATATCTTTACGAAAATGGTATATCAGATAAAATAATCGTAACGGATATCAGGAAAGATCCCCTTGATATTGCAAAGAATAATATTTACACAAGAATTGCGAGGGCAGGCAAGTTGGATTTCAGAATGGGAAATGGTTTGTATGTTCTGAGATATGAGGAAGTCGATGCTGTAATAATAGCCGGAATGGGCGGGATTTTAATCAAAGATATTCTCTCAACGGATAAAAAGAAAAGTTTATCCTTCAATAAGCTCATTCTCCAGCCCAGAAATGCACAGGACAAACTGCGGCAATGGTTGGTTGAAAATGGTTTTAAGATTCAAGATGAAAAACTTGCCCGGGAAGGCAAGTATATTTGCGAAATCATCATAGCAGTTCCAGGAACAGATCACCATTATAAAGACATTTACTATGAAATAGGATATAAACTTATAGAAAAAAAGGACCCGCTCTTAAAAACATTTATTCTTAGAAAAATAGAAATTGAAAGGAAAATCCTTAAAGATACAAAAAATAAGGATAGTGAAAAGGCGGCAAGCCAATATGAGTATTCAAGAAACAGAATACAAAAATTAGAGGAGGTATTGAAATATGTCCATTCTTGTTAAAGACATTTTGAAAATCATTCAGAATATTGCACCGGAAAGCCTTGCAGAAGATTGGGACAACTCAGGAATACAGCTTTTACCCGGGATTAACGAAATAGGAAAAATATTGATATGCCTGGAAATAAATGAAGAGGTTATGAAAGAATCCATGGAAAACGGAATCGACCTGATTGTGACCCATCATCCATTGATTTTCAGTCCTTTAAAAAAAATCACAAGTGAAAACCGAACGGGTGAAATCATCATAAATCTGTTGAAGAAGAACATCATGGTCTATTCGGCTCATACATCTTTTGATTCCGCATACGGGGGGAACAATGATTATCTGGCAGAAGTTATGGGTTTGGAAAATGTAAGACTTTTGAGGGATTATTCTGTTACGGGATATTACAAATTGATTGTATTTGTACCGGAAGAATCTTTAGATAAGGTAAGAAATGCCATATGTGATGCCGGTGCAGGAGAGATAAATAATTACAGCCGATGTACGTTTTATCATAAAGGAACCGGTACCTTTATGCCGAATATAAATGCTGATCCTTACATAGGAAAAGCTGATAAATTAGAAAAGGTCAGTGAGTATAGACTGGAAAGTATTGTACCCGGGGAGAAGTTGGAAAAGGTATTGTCTTGTATGATTTCAGCGCACCCATATGAAGAACCGGCATATGATGTCCTAAAACTGGAAAACAAGATTAATTCTGAGGGTCTTGGCAGAATAGGAGACCTGAAACAGGAGAGCACGCTTGAAGAGATATGTTATATGATAAAAAACAAGCTTGTTATAGAAGAACCGGTTTCATTTGTCGGAACAGCAGAAAAGAGAATAAAAACAATCGGTATCTGCACCGGCAGCGGCGTAGACTTGCTTCAGGATGCAATAAATAACGGCTGCCAATTGTTTATAACCGGAGATGTGAAATATCATGATGCGCATTTTGCACGCCAGTCCGGTATCGCACTGATCGATGCAAAGCACTTTCATACGGAAAAAATATTTGTTAAAAATATGGCGGATAAATTAAACAAGGCTTTAAATAACAGAGCTGTTGTAATGATGTCGGAAGCAAATCTGAACCCGTTTCAATATGTATAAACAGAGAATGTAGAATATGGCACAGGAGGTAGATCAAAGCCAGATAAAAACGCAGAAAAAAAATAGATATCATATATATAATAGAAAAGGTAGAAACTATGGATGTTACCCTATTTTCTGACACCACTAATCGCTAACCTCTAAATTCATTCATACTCCATACTCTATACTCCATATTCTATAATCCATACTCCGTAGTTTAAGTCCATTAACCATAAACTGTATCTGATATCTAATTTTACCGGTTGTTTGATATAAAAAATATGTTATAATGTCTTAATGAGTAAGTCAGACAGCTGCGAGTATCATTTGATATTCGAGGAAAGTCCGAGCTCCGTAGGGCAAGGTGCTGGGTAACTCCCAGTGGAGGCAACTCTAAGGAAAGTGCAACAGAAAGATACCGCCCGGCAATCAACCTGAGTATTATTAACATTTTGGTAATAAAATCAACTAAGAAATATCTTTAAAATGTACGATAATATTTATGTTGAGTGCCGGGTAAGGGTGAAATGGTAAGGTAAGAGCTTACCAGCAGCCTGGTGACTGGCTGGCTATGTAAACCCCACCCGGAGCAAGACCAAATCAGGGCATGAAAGGCAGTAGCCCGCTGCCGCCCGGTTGGTAGGTCGCTTGAGCCTGCTGGCAACTGCAGGCCTAGATAGATGGCTGTCTAATACAGAACTCGGCTTACAGACTTGCTCATTTTTTTTTTGCAAAAATTTAAACAAATTTTTGAGTTTTATTGACAAGATACGACAAATAAAGTAAAATAAAGTCGAAAAATAAAATATGAATATAATATGAAAAACCGATACTGGCAAACTTATCGAAAGGTAAGGACGCAAAATCACAGGCCTAAGGTCAATAGACTAAGGTGGCTGGGTCGCCGAAGTTTTTATTTTATTTGTAAAAAAATATATGAAATATCATAATTTTTGTTTTAAAATTGTGATTATTAAATATATTTATTTGCGTATGGAATAGCTTTAACCATTATCGGTTGAAGCTATTTTTATTTTAAAGAGGTGATCACATGAAAAAAAAATTTTTTATTATGATTCTGTTTTTACTCGTTTTTACTTTTATACCCTTTAATTCAGTTGATCTCTACAGCCGGGCGAATGAGCCGGTCATGGACTATTCTGAAAGAGAATTGGAGATTTTGAAAAATTTAGAAGCCGAAATAGAAGAAGAATATGATGATGTTACTGCCATATCAGTTGAAAAAATAGTTTCTCCTACGTTGAGTTTTAAATTCGATACGCCTCCTATTATTTATGAGAACCGGACACTTATTCCTGTTAGAGCTGTTACCGAAAGTTTGGGGGCAAATGTCGTGTGGTATCCACAGGAGAAAAAAGTTTCTATCCAAAAGGAATCAATACAAATTATTTTATTTATTGAAAATAAAACAGTAACCGTAAATCAAAAAGAAAAAAAAATAGATGTTCCTGCAAAAATATTCTGCAGCAGGACCTATGTGCCATTGAGATTTGTATCCGAGGAATTTGGGTTGGATGTACAATATGATTCAGAAACTGGTGTTATTACATTAAAAAATCAGGAGGTGAATACTGAGTTGAATTAAATCTGAGCTTTCTTGTTTTATTTCCCGGTGTTTTTTATTCAGCCATCATTAGCAGATACTATCAATTATAAAGGAGGAATTCAAATGTTAAGAAATTTGATTTTTCGAACCAAATCGTTTATTTGCAACCAGAAAGGGCAGGGCATGGTGGAATATGCTCTGATCATTGCAGGTGTAGCTATTTTACTTATAGGTGCTCTTACCTTACTGAAAGATGAAATTTCAGGTGTATTTACTACTATTACCAATGCTCTGTAATACGTAATTTTCAGATGTACAGTCAACAACGCAAATATTGTTAAAAAAATAGGCAAAATATCATAAAGCAAAGGAGGAAGTACAATGCAGTTGGTTAAGAAATTGATCAGAAACAATAAAGGCCAGGCAGTTGTGGAATTAGCACTTGTACTTCCCTTGCTTCTTTTACTTATCATGGGAATGATTGATTTTGGCAGGGTCATGAATGCTTACCTTATTGCAAATCAAGCATCAAGAGAAGGAGCAAGACAAGCTGCAGTCGGCAAATCGGATACGGAAATTATTCATACGGTCCGGCAAACTGCAGTTTCTCTTGATTCTTCAACACTGCAAATTACTGTCTATCCTCAGCAATCAGAAAGGAAAAGAGGAACTGAAGCGAAGGTATCAGTTTCCTGTGAAGTAGAAATCATAACACCTTTAATCGGTCATATCATTTCTGATCCTTATGTTGTTGAGTGCCGTACCAGTATGCGTGTGGAATAATAAAGAAGGTGAAAACATGAAAAAACTGCTTAACGAACAGAAGGGGTCTGCGTTAATAATCGTAGTTATCGGAATGACTGTTCTTATGGGT
The DNA here is from genome assembly GCA_016841185.1 of Anaerovorax odorimutans. GTDB lineage: Bacteria > Bacillota > Clostridia > Peptostreptococcales > JAAYPU01 > JAENZQ01. The sequence goes on along the minus strand of JAENZQ010000008.1, from coordinate 30,017 downwards.
TTTGTTACTTTGGTAACGGATATAGGGCTTGCGTTTATAGAAGAAAATAAGTTGAAAAATACAGCAGATGCTGCTGCTTTGGCCGGTGCTTTAGAATTGCCTTCTTCACCGGTTAAAGCAAAAGAAACCGCTTTGGAGTATGTTGAAAAAAACGGATTTCCAAGAGAAATTGCATCCATTACCGTTACAGATAGTAATCATGGTATTCAAGTAGCGCTGAAAAACCGCATGGATTATATATTTGCCAGAGTATTGGGTTATACGGATACCGAAATTGATGTTGCTTCAAAAGCACTTCTTGGGTCTGTTACAGAGGTTTATGAAGGCATTCGTCCTTTTGCTGTTGAACAACAGCAATTTACTTACGGACAACAGGTTATTCTAAAAGAAAATAGTGGTGACGGCTATCATGGAAATTATGGTGCCATTGCTTTAGGCGGTACAGGAGCCAATGCCTACAAAAAAAACATTATAAACGGATATGAAGCATGTCTTAAAGTAGGAGATATAATCGATACAGAACCGGGAAACATGGCAGGGCCTACAATCAGCGGCGTATACAGTATTATTTCAGGAGATTGCAGCACATTTGACAATTATTCTCCGGATTCAAAAAGACTATGGACAATTCCTGTGGTAGATTCATTACAAAATCATGGGCGTTCTACTGTGGAGATCGTTGGATTTGCGCTCTTCTTCCTGGAAGGTGCAGATAAAAAAGCAGGGAAAGCAGAAATCACGGGAAGGTTCATAGAATTTGTGACCAATGGGGATATTTCAGAAAGCCAGAATAATTACGGATTATATGGGCTTAAACTTATTCAATGAAGCGAGTTCCCTCAGTGTTGTTTAATGAGATAATGTGGAGGTGCATATGAAAACTCTGAATAAGAAAATACTAATTTTTGCAATGATCATTTCCTTTATTACGGCATATTTAGCTTATGATTATTTAAATAATATCCAGCAAGGGAGTGCTGTAAAAGAAACCGCAACAATTCCGGTAGCCTCAAGAGATATACTGCCCGGGGAGACAATTTCAGAAAACATGATTACCGAGATAAAGGTCCCGGAAAGTGATCTCTTGAATATGGGGATTCGAAACATAGGAGATATTTCAGGAAAAATAGCTAAAGAAAAAATCATAAAAGGTGAATCAATTCCGGATGAAAGATTACTGCAGGATGGTGAAACACACCTTCCATTTTTGATACCTGAAGGCAAACGTGCAATTTCCATTGCTATTGATGAATTCAGCGGCGTTGCAGACCTGATAAAGCCCAATGATTTTGTAGATATTTATGTAACAGTTGAAGAAAAAGTAATCGATATGAAGGACAGCAAAATCGTCCATCCAAAAACATCTATTCTTTTATTACAAAATATTCAGGTTATAGCAGTAAGTAAAGAAGTGCTCAAGAAAAAAAATGAAAGGGAGGATGTGCCGGAAGAATACGCTGTTACAGTTGCAGTAAAGCCTTCTGACGGTGAGAAATTAGTATTGGGAGAAGAAATGGGCAATATAAAACTGGCATTAAGAGGTATCGGGGATGACTCTATTCATTATACACCCGGAGTAATCAGAGAAGATTTGGTGACAGAAAAGGGAAAGGTAGTAATTTATAAGTAATAGAGGTGAATTTCCATTGAATAAAATAAAAATACTGATCGCCGATAACAGAAGAGATACCCGTGAGCTTATCAAAACTTATCTATCAAAGGATCGAACCATTAAAGTCATTGGTGAAGCTGAAAATGGTAAAAGAGCGCTGGAACTTTCGCTGCAGCTAAAGCCGGATATTTTATTGATTTATTATAATATGATTGAAATGGATAGTTTTGAAGTTATTGAAAAAGTAACTTCCGAATCTGATCATACAATTGTAATCATGACTTCCGAAAAGGAAGATGTCCATTTGATAAAGAAAGCAATGGTACACGGTGCAAAGGAATATATCAAAACGCCTTTTGTCCAAGAAACGCTGATTGATACAATACGAACCGTATATGAAAAGGAATTTATTAAAAAGGAAAAGTATAATCAGGTTGATTTGGAACGTACTAAAAATACTAAATGTAAAATAATCAGTGTTTTCAGCACTAAGGGGGGTGTAGGCAAATCCACCATTGCCATAAATACTGCATTAAAATTGCATAAAGAGATAAATAAAAAGGTCGCTGTAATCGACTTGGACCTTCAATTCGGAGACATACTCTTAATGGTTGATAAGGAACCGGTTACTTCCATAGTGGATTTTATCAATCAGAGCGATGAGTATACACTGGATAATCTTAAATTGTTCATGCAGGACTTTCAAGGCATTTCCATATTATCTTCTCCCGTAAGCCCTGAGCTTGCAGAATATATAACTGAAGAGCACATTAAAGAAATAATTGATTTATTAAAACAGGCTTATGATTATATTATTATTGATAATCCAAATAGTTTTGATGAGGTTACTTTAACAGCATTGGATGTTTCCGATACTATTCTATTCGTTACCACAATGGATATTGTATCCATTAAAAATGTAAAAGTAGGCTTAGGAATCATGAAATCATTGGGCTATACCGATGAAAAAGTAAATCTGGTCATCAATAAAGCCAACGAAAAATTCGGAATAAAACTTAAGGATATATATTCTATTTTTGATAGGCCTGTTGGACAGGTTATTGTTGAAGATATAAAAACCGTCGTCACCTCCATTAATAAAGGAACGCCTTTTGTATTATCTTCAGGCAGGAATAAAATCTCCAAATGTATTACAAAACTGGCAAAGCAATTAACCGGTTAGGAATTAAAGATCAGAGATCTTACAGAACTTGCAATTGGTTCGGACAGCCGCAAGGGCTGTCCCTACGGAGCATACTTACACTATAAGGCAGGGTGATAATATGTCCTTAAGGGATAGGTTAGAAAAAGACAGATCTGAACATAAACTTGAGTTGCGGCACAATGATGTTCAGGAAAATTCAAATGAGATAATAAAAAATAAAATCCAGAATAAGATTATTCAAGAACTTGCAGTAGATTATAAGAAGGCAAAAGAAAAATACGATGAACTGAAGGAAAATATCCGGAATCTTTCTGAAGAAATGTTCCAAAGCGAAAAAATTAAATTTACAGTCAAAGAAAAAGAAAAAATAATCTCGGAAATTTTAGATGAGATCATTGGGTTTGGCCCTATTACGCCTTTTTTAAGAGACAAAGAAGTTACTGAAATTATGATAAACGGCCCTTCTCAGATATATGTGGAAAGAAACGGAAAATTAGTGAAAACAGAAAAAAAATTCAAGGATAATGCACATGTTTATCATGTTATCGAAAAAATCGTAGCTCCTCTCGGAAGAAGGATCGATGAAAGTTCACCTATGGTAGATGCAAGACTTCCCAATGGTTCAAGAGTCAATGCCATTGTTCCCCCTCTTTCTATAAAGGGTCCCTCTTTGACCATAAGAAAGTTTTCAGATGATCCTTTTGATATAAACAATCTTGTAAGCTTTGGGACCCTTACTTATCAAATGGCAGAATTTATAAAAATATGTGTAGAAGGGAAACTGAATGTTCTGGTATCCGGCGGAACCGGCAGCGGAAAAACAACAACTTTGAATGTATTATCTTCTTTCATTCCTCATAATGAACGGATTGTAACCATCGAAGATGCAGCAGAACTTCAATTATCTCAGGAACATGTGGTCAGTCTGGAAACCCGGCCTCCAAATATTGAAGGGAAAGGGGAAATCACCATAAGGGATTTAGTACGAAACAGTCTTAGAATGCGTCCTGATAGAATTATAGTAGGAGAAGTCAGGTCCGGTGAAGCTCTGGATATGCTTCAGGCCATGAATACAGGGCATGATGGTTCATTAACCACCGGGCATGCAAACTCACCCCGAGATATGTTGTCCAGACTTGAAACAATGGTTCTGATGGCAGGTATGGATCTCCCTGTTAAAGCGATAAGGGAACAGATCGCTTCTGCTATTAATTTGATTATTCAGCAAACAAGATTGAAAGATGGCAGCAGAAAGATCACACATATAACTGAAGTTCAGGGGATGGAAGGAGATGTTATCATACTGCAGGATATTTTCATGTTTCATCAACATGGACTGGATAATAAAGGAAAGGTTTCGGGAGAATTTAAGTTCACCGGAATCAAACCTTCATTTTTAGATAATCTGACATCAAGAGGCCTTACTATGCCGCCGGGAATATTTTAGTGGAGGGACATGATGAAACACTTATTGATTGTTTTATTCTTTTTCTGTTGTTTACTGAATTTGTACTTTATACTGAATCTCCTGTTTAATCGACCACGACTCATTAATAGAGTGCATGTTTTCACAGAAAAAAACAATGTAGGAAAGCCGGCAGATAATGAAGGCCGTAAACAGTATCTAAAGTTTTCAGGAATCCTGTCTTTATTCGGAAAAGCCATTACTAAATTAAATCTTATGACGAAACTTAAAGAGAAAAATCAAAAGGAGCTGATAAAAGCCGGCATTCCTTTGAAAGGCGAAGAATTTACTGCTATTCAAATAATTGTTGGACTTTCTTTTTTCATAGCGGCATTTAAAGTGTTTGGAACAATAATAGCAGGGTTTATTTTATTAATGATCGGCTTTTATATTCCAGTGTCCATTGTAAAGATCAAGAAAAACAAAAGAATAAAAGTGTTTAATGACCAATTGGGGGACACCATCGTATTGATTTCCAATTCTCTTAAAGTAGGGCATAGTTTCTTACAAGCTGTGGATACAGCCTCCAGGGAAATGCCTGAACCGATCTCAAAAGAGTTTGCAAAACTTGTTAATGAAATAAGGCTTGGCGTAACTCTTGAATCAGCATTTGAGAATTTGTTGAAAAGGATGGAGAGCGATGACCTGAGCCTTATGATTACAGCTGTCAATATACAAAGACAGACCGGAGGAAACCTTGCCGAAATATTAGACAATATTTCAAAAACCATCCGTGAACGTATCAGAATAAAGGGTGAAATAAAAACCCTTACAGCACAGGGAAAACTGTCAGGGCTTATTGTCTCCATTCTTCCTATTGTTATCGCAGCAGCTATTTTTATGATCGATCCTCAATATATGAAGCCTTTATATACAACTAAGATAGGGATCGTATTATTGGGTACGGCTTTTTTAAATGAGTTTCTTGGATACCTTATTATTAATAAAATTATAAAAATAGATTTTTAGGAGGACCCCAACATGGTGTATATTTTATCTTCGTTTATATTTATAATTGTATTTTGTATAGGTTACCTGCTTCTGAGTTTTCTATATAAGGACAGGATCCGGATGCTCACAAGAGTAAATAAAATCCGTGAATCGGATGTAAAGAATGAACTTTCAGAATTAGATATACCTTTCAGACAGAGGATTATTTTTCCCTTCTTTAAAAAAACAGAAAGGTTAATTACTAAAATAACGCCGAAAAGGATGAAAAGCAGAATTGAGCAATACCTGCAATCCGCAGGTAAGCCGATATCCCCATATGCAGACAGATGGCTTTTGTTTAAATATGTATTTGGGTTGTTATTTCCCTGTATAAGCATAGGTCTTTTTTCAATCAGGGATATCCTGCTGAGCAGAGGTGCTATTATTTTTATAATGATGTCAGCATTGTTTCTATTTTACTTTCCAGAACTATATCTGAAACAATCAGCCCGCAGAAGAAAAAAAGAGATAGAAAAGATTCTTCCTGATGTTCTGGATTTATTAACAGTCAGTGTAGAAGCAGGTCTTTCTTTCGACAGTGCAGTCAATAAACTTGTAGAAAAGATGAACGGTGTTATATCAGATGAGTTCAGCAGGACTTTACATGAAATACGGGTTGGGAAAAACCGAAAAGAGGCATTAATGAATATGAGCAAAAGATGTGACGTTTCAGACTTGTCCTTGTTCATCGGTTCGCTGATACAAGCAGATGAACTTGGTATTGGCATTGCAAATGTTTTAAGGGTCCAATCAAAACAAATGCGGGAGAAAAGGCGGCAAAAAGCTCAAGAAAAAGCTTTGAAAGCACCGGTGAAAATTCTATTCCCTCTGATATTTTTTATTTTTCCAACTATATTTGTAATCATCCTGGGCCCGTCTATTATAAAATTCACACAACTTTTATCCGAATAGAAGGAAACCTGAAATGAAAAAAGTAATGATTACTAATCAATCTAACGAAATACTCTTTAATAATGCCAAAATGACAACTAATTTTCACGAACGGCTTTCAGGCTTGATTGGAAAAAAAGGCCTGAATGAAGATAGTGCTTTATGTATAAAACCCTGTAACGGCATTCATATGCTTTTTATGAAATTTCCAATTGATGCAGTTTTTTTAGGCAAAAGAGAAGAGGTCCTTTATTTGATAGAATCAATGCAGCCTTGGGAAATAAGCAAAATTGTCAGTCATGCCCAATGTGTTATAGAAATGCCCGTCAAATCCATTCAAAAAAAGAAGATCGCATTATACGATCAATTAAAGATTATTTCACATGAATGAAAAAACAGTTATTAAACTGTTTTTTTAAGTTTAGTATGAAAAATCGATGTTCGTATATATAGGAATGTTTAATGATAACTTTGTTTTGATTATATCAATAAAATTTATCACAAAAAGAATTCTTTTAGCTTTCATTTTGATATAATTGAGTTATAATTATATAAAATTCTTCTTTCGGAGTGAAACGAAATGACTCATCAGATCTTAAAATTCGGCGTTGATATTGGTTCCACAACTATAAAAACTGTATTATTAGACGAGAGCAACCAAATTGTTTATAAATACTATGACAGACATATGTCGAACATTTGGAAAAAGACGGCTGATGTGATTAATGATATATATTCTGAATTCCCGGATTCAAAGGTTACCGTAGCTATTACAGGCTCCAGCGGATTGGCACTTTCGCAAAAGCTTGATCTTCCTTTTGAACAGGAAGTAATTGCCTGCAGCAAAGCAGTAGAATCTTTTATTCCGCAAACGGATGTTGCCATAGAGCTTGGAGGAGAAGATGCGAAAATAACCTTCTATGGCAGTACAATAGAACAAAGGATGAACGGAACCTGCGCCGGGGGGACTGGCGCCTTTATCGATCAGATGGCCGTATTGCTTAAAACAGATGCTCTGGGATTAAATACTTTAGCAAATAAAAATTCTACCCTTTACCCCATTGCTGCAAGATGCGGTGTTTTTGCAAAAACAGATATCCAGCCTTTATTGAATGAAGGTGCGAGGAAAGAAGATATTGCTGCTTCCATCTTTCAGTCGGTTGTCAATCAAACCATTGGCGGACTTGCTTGCGGCCGGACTATAAAAGGAAATATTGCTTTTTTGGGAGGTCCGCTTTATTTTTTACCGGAGCTGCGGAAAAGATTTATTGAAACTTTGCATATAAAAGATGAAGAAATTATTTTTCCGGAAAATTCTCATTATTATGTTGCTTTAGGAGCTGCACTTCTATCTGAAAAGAACGCTCCGGTGAGAATGAAGGATATTTGTGATCTTATAAAAAATGTGCCCCAAAATGGTATATCCGATATTAAGTATCTGGATCCATTGTTTACCAGTCAAGAGGAATATAATCACTTTACTGAAAGACACAGCAAAAATTTTATAAGAACACTTGATATCTCAAAAGCAGCCGGCCCTTGTTTTTTAGGCATAGATGCAGGTTCAACTACAACAAAAGCTGCATTGATTGATCTGAAAGGAAGCTTGCTTTATACCTTTTATAAGAATAATGAAGGAAAGCCCTTGGAAGCCGCCAAAGAGATGCTTAAAGAGCTTTACTCCCTGCTTCCGGAAACAGCTTATATTGCATATTCTGCGGTTACAGGCTATGGTGAAGGCTTGCTTAAAACAGCCTTATCTGTTGATATTGGTGAGATCGAAACGATGGCTCATTATAAAGCTGCCGAATTCTTTTTGCCGGGAGTTGACTTTATACTGGATATCGGCGGGCAGGATATGAAGTGCATGAAAATAAAAGAAGGTGTCATTCATAATATTATGCTGAATGAAGCTTGTTCATCGGGCTGTGGATCCTTTATCGAAACTTTTGCAAAGTCTTTGAATATGGAAGTGGAAAATTTCGCAAAATCCGCCTATTTTGCCGAATCACCTGTGGATTTGGGTACCAGATGTACTGTATTTATGAATTCAAAGGTCAAGCAGGCACAAAAGGAAGGGGCTACCATTGGTGATATTTCCGCAGGATTATCTTATTCTGTGGTAAAAAATGCTTTGTATAAAGTAATAAAAATGCGAAATCCCAATGATGCAGGTGAAAAAGTCATTGTACAGGGTGGTACCTTTTATAACAATGCGGTGCTTAGAAGTATTGAAAAAATATTGGGAAGAGAAGTTATAAGGCCATCCATAGCAGGGATAATGGGTGCTTTTGGAATTGCACTTATTGCAAAAGAAAAATATGTTCCGGGAATGACATCCACCCTTATCCATGAAAAAGATATTGATCTTTTCAAATACAAAGTAATGTTTTCCAGATGCAGGGGTTGTGAAAATAATTGCCAATTGACCATCAATATTTTCAGCAATGGGAAAAGATTTACCACCGGAAACCGATGTGAAAAAGGAGAAGGTTTGGAAAACACGGAAAATAATATTCCCAACATGTTTGATTACAAATTAAAAAGGCTGTTCAACTATCAGCCTTTGGAAAAACCAGAAAAAAATAGGGGGATCATAGGTATTCCAAGGGTATTGAATATGTATGAAAACTATCCCTTCTGGTTTACGGTTTTAACGGATTTAGGCTTTAAAGTGGTGCTTTCTCCTTTCTCCAATAAAAAGATTTACGAACTCGGAATGGAGAACATATCTTCGGATACGGTCTGTTATCCTGCAAAAATTGTTCATGGACATATCAGGTGGTTGGTGAATCACGGTGTCAAAACCATATTCTATCCTTCTATTGTACATGAAGTTATAGAAGATAAAGAATCCAATAATCATTATAACTGTCCTATTGTGGCTTCTTTTCCGGAAGTGATTAAAAATAATATGGATGACCTTTTCAAAGACCATGATGTTACATTTTTACATCCGTTTTTACCTTATGATAATAAAAAAAGATTAATATCCAGGCTTTGTGAGGAATTCAAGGAATATAATGTGAGCTTAAAAGAAGCTAAGCATGCGGTAATAGCCGGAGAAAAAGAAGATCAAAAGTTCAAGCAGGATATACGAAATAAAGGAGCAGAACTTGTTAATCAGCTTAATGATCAAAATAAAAAGGGAATTGTATTAGCAGGAAGACCATATCATTTGGATCCTGAAATCAATCATGGTATCGCAAACATCATTCTTTCTTTCGGTATGGCAGTTTTGACTGAAGATGCGGTGGCTCATATGGGAAAAGTGGATCGCCCTTTAAGAGTACTGGATCAATGGATGTACCATACCAGACTTTATAATGCAACAGCTTTTGTATCAACTCAGAAAAATCTCGAATTAATTCAGTTAAACTCTTTTGGGTGTGGTCTTGATGCCATCACAACGGATCAGGTAGAAGAAATATTATTGAATCATAATAAACTGTATAATGTTATTAAAATAGATGAAGGCAGTAACTTAGGGGCTGCAAAGATCAGAATACGTTCCTTGAAAGCAGCTATGAAGGAGAGGGAAAAACACCATATTGTTCCCCAAAATAATGTCAACCGTTTCAATCGTGTAGAATTCAAAAAATCCATGAGAGAAGAACATACGATCTTATGCCCTCAAATGTCTCCCATTCATTTTCAATTTTTAGAAGGTGCTATGAAAACTGAAGGCTATAACATTGTTGTACTGCCGTCAGTGAATAAGAATGCTGTAGAGGAAGGTCTTAAACATGTCAATAATGACGCTTGTTATCCTACTATTGTCACTTTGGGACAAATAATAGATGCTTTGAAATCAGGAAACTATGACATCAATAAAACATCTGTTATCATCTCGCAGACAGGAGGAGGCTGCAGAGCAAGTAATTATATTGCTTTACTGAGAAAGGCTTTAAAAGAAATGGGAATGCCTCAGATACCTGTTATTTCTGCTAATTTTGTCGGACTTGAAAAGCATGAAGGATTTAAACTCAATTTTCGTATGTTAAAGAAAATCGTAATGGGTATATTATATGGTGATTTATTAATGCGGGTCATTTATAAAATACGGCCTTATGAAAAGATTAAAGGTACAACCAATCGCCTTTACAGTAAATGGTCTGAAGTATGTTTGGATAATGTAAAAAACGGAAATATCAGAGAGTTCAAAAAAAATATAAAAAATATCGTAAAAGAATTTGATGGTATTGAAATTGTGGAAAAATTAATACCAAAAGTCGGCGTTGTAGGAGAAATATTAGTAAAGTATCACCCTACTGCCAACAATGATATTGTAAAGACTATTGAAAAAGAAGGAGGAGAAGCTGTAGTCCCCGATTTGATGGATTTCTTTCTTTATGGTATGCATAGTAAAGAATTTAATTATAATAAATTATCCGGCAAATGGAACACTATGTTTTTAAATAAAGTGGTTATAAGTATTATCGAGACCCTCAGAAACACCATGAGAAAGGCTCTTGAAGAAAGCAATCATTTTGAGCCGCCTATCAGCATTCAAGTACTGGCAAAAAAAGCCCAAACCACTATATCTTTAGAGAATCAATATGGTGAAGGTTGGCTTCTTACCGAAGAAATGGTAGAATTGCTTGAAAGCGGAGTTTCAAATATTGTATGTTTACAGCCTTTTGCATGCCTTCCCAATCATGTTACCGGAAAAGGCATGATAAAAGCACTTAGAAAAAAATATGAATACGCGAATATTGTTGCAGTTGATTACGATCCGGGTGCAAGTGAAGTCAATCAATTAAACAGAATCAAACTTATGATGTCCACTGCTTATAAAAAAATATATGAAAATACCAAGAATTGTGTATAAAATTCAGGAAGGAGATAATAATGAGAGCAGTTATTACAGTTATAGGGAAAGATAGAATAGGAATAATTGCAGGTGTCACTGCGTTACTTGCTGAAAACCAAATCAACATATTGGATATCAGCCAGACTATTTTACAGGATTTTTTTACGATGGTAATGATCGTAGATACAAAGAAATGTGAATTAAAGTTTGAAGATTTGCAGACTCGACTGAGGGTAAAAGGTGAAGAAATGGACCTGTCCATAAGAATCCAACACGAAGACATTTTTAATTCTATGCATAATATTTAATCGGAGGTCATTATATGATTAACTATAACTATATTATGGAAACCATTTCTATGATAGAAAAAGAAAAACTGGATATCCGAACTATTACAATGGGGATTTCACTTTTGGATTGTATCAGCGAAAATGGACAGATTTGCCGGAATAAAATATATGATAAAGTTACTAAAAAAGCCGAAAAGCTTGTCATGACCGGTGAACACATTGAAAAAGAATATGGGATACCCATTATTAATAAAAGGATTTCTGTAACACCCATATCTTTGATTGCCCAGGCATGCGAGGATACGGATTATGTTAAATTCGCCCAAGTATTGGACAAGGCTGCTATTGCAGTAGGCGTCAATTTCATAGGCGGTTTTTCTTCACTGGTTCATAAAGGATATACAAAGGGAGATGATATTCTCATTAAATCGATACCGAAAGCTCTCAGCGAAACAGAAAGAGTTTGTGCATCGGTCAATGTAGGAAGCACAAAAACCGGCATCAATATGGATGCTGTACGGCAAATGGGAAAGATCATTTCACATACTGCAAAATTAACTGAAAAACAGGACGGAATCGGCTGTGCAAAATTGGTGGTATTTGCAAATGCAGTTGAAGATAATCCTTTTATGGCTGGTGCTTTTCATGGTATTGGTGAACCGGATACCGTTATCAATGTGGGTGTAAGCGGCCCGGGTGTTGTGAAAGTGGCTCTGGAATCTTGTAAAGATGAGCCTTTTGATGTGGTCTCAGACACGATAAAAAAGACAGCATTTAAAATTACACGGATGGGCCAACTGGTTGCATCGGAAGCATCCAAAAGACTGAATGTTCCTTTCGGCATCGTGGATTTATCCCTTGCGCCTACTCCTGCTGTAGGAGACAGCATTGCACGTATTCTTGAAGAAATGGGATTGGAGGCTTGCGGTGCTCCGGGTACAACGGCAGCTCTTGCTTTATTAAATGATGCAGTAAAAAAAGGCGGAATCATGGCCTCTTCACATGTTGGAGGGCTAAGTGGCGCATTCATTCCTGTCAGCGAGGATGAAGGAATGATCCATGCTGTAAAAATAGGTGCTTTGAATATTGAAAAACTTGAAGCGATGACTTGTGTCTGTTCAGTAGGGCTGGACATGATCGCCATACCAGGAAAGACGTCTCCGGAAACAATATCTGCAATCATTGCAGATGAAGCTGCAATCGGTGTCATCAATAATAAAACCACTGCTGTACGAATTATTCCCGTATTTGGCAAAGATGTGGGAGATGAAGTTGTTTTCGGGGGGCTTTTGGGCAATGCGCCCGTAATGGATATTAATGGATTTTCAAGTAAATCTTTTATAGAAAGAGGCGGCCGGATTCCTGCTCCCGTCCATAGTATGAAAAACTAAAAGATTTTAATAATGTTTTAGCAGAGAACGCAGAAATGCGTTCTCTTTTGATGAAGGTAGAGAAATGATATTACAAAATCCATATCACCAATCACAATCACTACTCTCATTTTATTTGATATTGTATTTATTTAACTATATAATAAGTTTATAAAGTAAATTAAGTTAGGAGTGTTTTTATGGGTAGACATGGTACAATTGCAGGGAGAAAAGAGAAACAGGATGCCAAAAGAGGCCAAATCTTTACAAAATATGCAAGGCTTATCACTGTTGCTGCTAAGTCAGGCGGAGATCCGGATTATAATATTGCATTGAAAAATGCAATTGATAAAGCAAAATCTATAAATATGCCAAACGACAATATAAACCGGGCAATAAAAAAGGGCACCGGTGAGCTGGAAGGTGAAACATATGAAGCCATCAGCTACGAGGGATATGGTCCGGGAGGTGTTGCAATCATTGTTGAGACTCTGACCGATAATAAGAACAGAACCAGCAGCCAGATGAAGCATTATTTTGACAGGCACAACGGTAATCTCGGTGTTCCGGGCTGCGTAACATATATGTTCGAAAGAAAAGGATATTTTCTTATAGAAAAAACGGAAAAAATAAGCGAAGAATCTCTTATGGAAGCAGCTCTTGAAGCAGGTATGGAAGATATGGCAGCCCATGAAGACAGTTTTGAAATATACTCTTCTACAGATGACTATGAAAGTGTTAAAAGTGCTTTGAAAGAAGCAGGATTTGAACTTTTGGAATCTGACATAGAACTGATACCAAATACTACAACAGCACCATCAACAGAAGGTGAGTTAAAGTCTCTTACTAAGCTTATAAATGCTCTGGAAGATAACGATGATGTTCAGAAGGTTTATCATAATTGTTCGGAAGACTTGTCTGAAGAAGATTAACATAAAATTGTAACAAAAAACCTATATTTCTTGAATTTTCAATTTGGACATTATTTATAAATATGTTATTATCGTATATAATAAAATATAAGATATGTTCCTGGGGTGTTCGTTAAAGGTTATTTAATTCAACCTACAGTTTGCATCCGGAAGTTCGGGTTTTTCTATGTATGGCAAGCCTCCTTTGAGTGGAAGTCAGAAACAGAAAACAGAACATCCACCTAATTGTTAGTGAGGGTGTGAATTGGTTAGCCTAACGGCATTCCGGGCATTATTATTTTTCAAACTAAAGCCTGATAAATTCAGGCTTCATATTTTTATAAGCCGCAATATATTTAAATCCCATCTGATTTAATAACGCATAGATATAATCAAATTGATATCCGATATAATCCGGGGTATGGGCATCGGAACCTATGGTTATGATTTCACCTGAAAGTTCTTTGTAAAGTTTAAGCATTTCTATTGTGGGAGTCAGAACATCCATATTGTATCTGAAACTTGAAGTATTGATTTCGATCCCTTTACCGTCATAAATGATATTTTTCAGGATGGTTTCCACCAGATCACTATATTGTATGTACCGGACGTTATCCGTCATATATTTTTTATAGCGGTCGATCAGATTCAAATGGCCTACAACATTGTATGCCTTGAATGCCTTTAAACAATCATACATATAAGTATAATATGCAATATATGCATCTTTGGTTTCTCTGTCTTTGAAAAAATCGCCATTGTGTAAGTCTTTTCCCTCCGCACCATGCAAGGAACAGATGACAAAATCATATGAGTAATCCATAACCATATCCTTACATTCCTCAATAATATGATGCTGGATACCGACTTCCAGTCCTTTTACAATTCTGATTTTATCTTTGTATGTTTCCTGATGCTTTTCAAGAGCTCTATGGTAGCCCTCAAAATCAAGCATGAATTCAATTTCAGAATCCGGATAATCAAAATCAATATGATCCGTAATGGCAATTTCACTAAAACCTTTTTCTACTGCCGAATCTATCATTTCACTCATTTTTATATTACAATCTGCCGAATATGAAGTATGTACATGATAGTCAAACATTAAAGCACCTCCTCAAAATATGATATAAAATATGCGTAAGTTATCATATCGCAGTTTATTCCTATTTGCAAGTTCTCATAAAGTCATCATAATACATTAAATTTAAAAGTATATTAAGATCAAGTAAAATCAATGATATTTCACTTGACAAAGATTGAATCCAAGTGCTATAGTAATTTAGTGTAATAAAGCGCAAAAGCGAGGAAGCAGAATTATGGTTAATAAAAGAAAATTCATCCCTGAAGGGGTGGAAGATATCAATGCATCTGAATTTGAAAAAAAAGAATTGATCCAGTCAAAAGTCAAAGAAGTGTTTAAAAGGTTCGGATACAGACAGATACAGACGCCGACATTTGAATACTATGATTTGTTTTCTGAGATTGAATCTGCAATAGATACGGAAGATATGTATAAACTCATTGATGCCAGCGGCAAAATTTTAGTTCTTCGTCCGGATGTAACAATACCTATTGCCCGCATGGTTGCAACAAAATATGATACTATTGAAGAATACCTTAAATTTATGTATTTTACACCGGTTTTCAGAAGTTCTGATTTCCGAGCAGGAGGAAAAAGGGAGTTCCTGCAGGCGGGCATAGAGTATTTAGGGAATCCGGATCCGGAGGCAGATGCGGAAGTAATTGTTACTGCCATAAGCAGTTTAAAGGACATGGGATTTAACCGGATTCATATTGACATGGGGCAAACGGATTATTTTAAAGGAATCATGAAAGAAATTGATATTGAACCGGATATAAAAAATTCCATCCGCAAATTGATAGAGAATAAAAATTTTGCTGATTTAAGCATTTTTCTTGACTCTCAGAAAATTGAACCGATTCATAAAGAACTCTTATCAGAAGTACCATATTTATATGGTGATTTTGAAGAAATTGTTCTCAAAGTAAAGGATAGAGCAATCAACGAGACAATGAAAAATTCAGCGGATAATTTATTAAAGATTTATAAAATTATTGGTGAATATGGTTATTCAAAATATGTTTTTGCCGATCTGGGACTGATCAATCATTTAGATTACTATTCCGGAATGATATTTAAAGGTTATATAGAAAACTTCGGAACACCGGTAATCAGCGGCGGTCGCTACGATGACTTATTTAAGAAATTTGGAAAAGAAGTTCCTGCAACGGGATTTGGAATCAATACGGATGAAGTATTTGAGGCGGCCGGACAATACCGGCTGTTAAACGATTTCAACAATACAAAAGATTATTTGTTATTATTTGATGCGCTGCATCGCCAATGGGCATTCAAAAAAAGTATGGAACTTAGAACTTCCGGACATATTGTTGAAACAAAGCAGGTAGAAGGTTGCGTCAATAATCCGAAAGAGGTTTATGGGCAATCCGGATATAAAAAAGTCATTGCTGCCCTCGGTAAGGATATTATAGAATTTTAATTCGGTATAAGGAGTCATAAAGATGTTGAATATAGCACTTGGAAAAGGAAGGTTAGCAGATATCACACTAAAAAAACTGGAAGAGATTAAGATACATTTTCCTGAATATACATCCAAAAGCAGAAAGCTTATTTTTACTGATGCAATGAATTCTATCAAATTGGTTTTTGTAAAAGCAAGTGATGTGGGAATATACGTGGAAAGAGGCGCATGTGACATAGGCGTAGCAGGAAAAGACACGATTATGGAAAGCATGCCGGACGTATATGAAATGATGGATTTGAAAATCGGCAGATGTAAATTTGCTGTAGCGGCACCTGTGGGATTTAAGAAGGAATCTCATAAAAAGATCAGGGTTGCAACCAAATACCCCAATGTAGCAAAAAATTATTTTGAAAGAAATGGCAAGCCTATTGAAATCATAAAAATAAACGGATCGGTAGAGCTGGCACCCTTAATGGGATTGGCTGATGTTATCGTGGATATTGTTGAAACAGGTACCACATTAAAGGAAAATGGTCTTGTTGTCATAGAAGAAATATCAGATGTCAGTGCCAGATTAATTGTCAATAAAGTAAGCTTAAAGACAAAAAGGACTGAAATACTTGGAATTATCAAAGCACTCAGCACAAGCTCCGAGGGGGACCAACTATGAAAGTAATTAAAGTGCAAAAAGGATATGAAGAAAAAGTTCTAAAAGAACTAAAAAACAGGAAGGAAGAAGACCTTTCAACAGTAGATACCGTCGTCAGAGATATTATTTTAAAAGTAATAAAAGGCGGGGATGAAGCTCTCTTTGATATTACGAGAGAATTAGACGGGGCAGATTTAAATGATCTGAAAGTCACCGAGCCGGAAGTTGAGCAGGCATTGCAGGAAGTCGATAAGGATTTTTTCTGTGTATTAAAAAAAGCATCGGATAATATTCGTTCTTATCACGAAAAACAATATGAAAAAAGCTGGAAATATGAAAAATCAAAGGACATTGTATTAGGACAGCTCATTAATCCTATAGAAAGTGTAGGTGTTTATGTTCCCGGAGGAAAAGCAGCGTATCCTTCCACCGTACTTATGAATGTGATCCCTGCAAAAATTGCCGGAGTGAATAGAATCGCAATGACAACACCTGCAGGAAAAGATGGGAAAATAAACCCTGCTATTATAGCAGCGGCAAAAACTGCAGGCGTGGATGAAATCTATAAGCTTGGAGGCGCTCAGGCTGTAGCAGCTTTTGCCTATGGCAGCAAAACCATACGGCCTGTCAAAAAAATTGTTGGCCCGGGAAATATTTATGTTGCCAGAGCAAAAAAAATTGTTTACGGAACCGTTGATATCGATATGATTGCCGGACCCAGTGAAATATGTATTATTGCCGGCAAAAATGCGGATATAGCTTGTGTCGCAGCAGACCTGCTTTCTCAAGCGGAGCATGACGAAATGGCAGCATCTATTCTTATCACCACCTGTGAGGAACTTGCTGAAAAAGTAATACAGGAGGCTGCTTCGCAAATGTCAATGCTTCCAAGGCTTCATATTGCTCAAAAATCCATGGAACAAAATGGCATTGCTTTTATAACGGAAGATATGGATTCGGCATTTACAGTCTCAAATTTAATTGCACCGGAACATTTGGAATTGATGATAGAAGATCCTTTTCAATATTTAAATCATATAAGAAATGCAGGTGCCGTATTTCTCGGAAAGTACTCACCTGAGCCTCTTGGCGACTACATGGCAGGTCCTAATCATACATTACCTACGGGAGGAACTGCTTCTTTTGCTTCTCCTCTTGGTGTATATGATTTCTTGAAACGCTCCAGTTTGATTTATTATTCAAAAAAAGCTTTATCTGCCGAAAAGGATTACATCATCGATTTTGCCGAAAAAGAAGGGCTGACTGCCCATGGAAACGCCATAAGAGCACGCTTTAAAGAAGATAATATGTGATAGGACTAAAAATGAACAATTTATAATTGTGCGGGCAGGCGCAAGGCCAGCCCATACAAGTTATACTTTAACTTTTATGGAGGTATTTTTGATGAGAGAAACAAATATCAAGAGAAAAACTTCGGAAACGGACATTTCTTTATTATTGGAATTAGACGGTTCCGGAAAATCCGAGATAAATACGGGCATAGGATTTTTGAATCATATGTTGACGCTTTTTTCCCGTCATGGAAAAATGGACTTGACATTAGACTGTAAAGGTGATCTGGATGTTGATTTCCATCATTCCGTAGAAGATATCGGTATTGTATTAGGGAAAGCTTTAGCTGAATGTCTTGAAGATAAAACAGGAATCCGCCGTTATGCATCTGATTTTACTCCTATGGATGAAGCGCTGGTCCAAACATCTATAGATATCAGCGGTCGTGCGTACCTGGTCTTTAACGTGGATTATCTAACTGAAAAAATAGGTGAATTTGACACGGAATTGGTAGAAGAATTTTTCAGAGCTTTTGTTAATCATGCAAAAATAACGCTGCATATCAATTTGATGTATGGAAAAAACAGCCATCATATAACTGAAGCTGTTTTTAAAGGAGTCGGAAGAATTATTAGACAAGCTGTTTATATAGATGGAGATGAAATTATGAGCACGAAAGGTTTTATCGATTAATTCAGCAGAAAGGATGTTGACATTTTATGATTTCAATTATTGACTATGGTGCCGGAAATTTAAAAAGCGTAAGTAAAGCATTAGAAAGATTAGATCTGGATTCTGCTGTTACATCTTCCTTTGAAGATATAAATAACAGCAAAGCCATGATATTACCGGGGGTCGGGTCATTTGGAGACTGCATGAAAAGTCTGAGGTCCAAAGGCTTGGACCGGTGTATTATTGAAAATGTAAATAAAGGAAAATATCTGTTAGGAATATGCTTAGGGCTTCAGCTCTTATATGAAAATAGCTATGAGGATGGGATATGGAAAGGATTAGGTTTATTAAAAGGCGAAATCATCCGGTTTGATTCAACCAATAAGGTTCCTCATATGGGATGGAATAATCTTATTAAAGGGAAAGACGATTTTTTGTCCCAGAACATAAATGAGGAAGAATATGTTTATTTTGTCCATTCTTATTATGCTAAACCGGAAAATGCAAAGGATGTTGTATTCTGGACGGAATACGGCGTAAAGGTTCCGGCTGTGGTACGGCGTAATAATATTATGGGAATGCAGTTTCATCCTGAAAAAAGCGGACCCACAGGCCTTAAACTTTTAAAAAATTTTGGGGAGATGATCAGATGATTGTTTTTCCTGCAATCGATATAAGAAACGGAAAATGTGTAAGATTAAAACAAGGGAATTTTGATCAAATGGAAACTTTCAGCACAGATCCGGCAGATGCGGCAACAAAATGGGAATCACAAGGAGGAAAGTATCTGCATGTAGTAGATCTTGACGGTGCTTTAAAAGGATATCCCGTTAATATTGCTGCAATAAAACAGATCATAAGCAAAGTTCATATCCCAGTCCAATTTGGTGGCGGTATAAGAAATGAAGAATCGGTTATCCGTATGTTGGATTTAGGCGTTGAAAGAGTCATATTAGGTACCAGTGCCCTATCGGATAAGCAGTTTACAAAATCTATGATAAAAAAATACAAAGAGCACATTGCTGTCTCTATAGATGCTAAAAAAGGCAATGTCGCTGTTCAGGGATGGACTGAAATCAGCGGGATAAGGGCCCTGGATCTGGCAAGGGAACTGACGGATTCCGGGCTTGAAACTGTTATTTATACGGACATTGCAAAGGATGGTATGCTTCAGGGCCCTAATTTTGTTGAATTGGAGCGCATGGATACAGTTGCTGAAAACCTCATAGCTTCCGGCGGTATTTCTACTGTTGATGATTTGAGGAAATTGAATAATATGGATCTTTATGGTGCCATTGTAGGAAAGGCACTCTATACCGGAGCTATCAGATTAGAGGATATTGAAAACAAGATGGAGGAGTAAAATGCTTACAAATAGAATCATACCTTGCTTAGATGTGGATAAAGGCCGAGTTGTAAAAGGAACAAAATTTAAAAACATTCAGGATGTATCAGATCCTGTTGAACTTGCAAAAATCTACAGTGAAGCAGGTGCAGATGAACTTGTTTTTTATGATATTACTGCTTCAAATGAAGAAAGGGACATTTTTATCAATATCGTGGAAAAAACTGCCTACGAAGTATATATCCCTTTTACTATAGGCGGCGGCATTAGAACCATTGATGATTTTAATAAAGTACTTCGGGCAGGAGCCGATAAAGTATCTGTTAACTCAGCAGCAGTCCGAAATCCTGATATTATTAAAGAAGCCGCTTTGAAATTCGGCAGTCAGTGTGTCGTTTTATCAATAGATGCCAAAAAAGTCGGGGACAATTGGCATGTTTTCATTAACGGAGGAAGAATTGATACGGGTCTCGATGCTGTCCAATGGGCAATACAAGGTGAAAAATCAGGTGCGGGTGAATTGGTACTGAACAGTATCGATGCAGATGGAATAAAACAAGGATATGACATTGAACTCAACCGCATTATTTCCGAAAAGGTGAATATACCTATTATCGCATCCGGAGGTGCAGGAAAGAAAGAAGATTTTTTAAAGGTATTCAAAGAGGGAAAAGTGGATGCTGCTCTTGCGGCATCAGTCTTCCATTTTGGGG
This sequence comes from Anaerovorax odorimutans, assembly GCA_016841185.1. Taxonomy (GTDB): domain Bacteria; phylum Bacillota; class Clostridia; order Peptostreptococcales; family JAAYPU01; genus JAENZQ01. Next base: position 9,328 of record JAENZQ010000008.1, on the reverse strand, counting down.
AAATAGATATAATAGATTTAAAAGAGTATCTTAATAATAATGGTATCCATATGAGAATAAACGGAGGTTTAAACGGAGGTTAAAGATGATTGAGTTAAAATATGATGAAAAAGGGCTTATTCCTGCAATTATCCAGGACCATCATACTAAAGAAGTATTAATGATGGCATATATGAATGAAACTTCTCTGAAAAAAACTTTTGAGACAGGCAGGACCTGGTTTTATAGCAGAAGCAGAAATCAGTTATGGAATAAAGGAGAAACATCTGGAAATTATCAGGAAGTGGTTAAAGCATCCTATGATTGTGATGAAGATACACTGTTATTTGAAGTGATCCAACATGGACCAGCATGCCATACAGGAAATAGAAGCTGTTTTTATCGGCTGTTGACGGAAGCCGAAAAAGATTTAAAGATAAATCCTGATATAGTCGATAATGTCATGAAAATCATTAAAGATCGAAAGGATAATCCTAAAGAAAAATCTTACACCAATTATCTTTTACGTGAAGGCATTGATAAAATACTAAAAAAAGTAGGAGAAGAAGCAAGCGAGGTCATTATTGCTTCTAAGAATACCAATAAGGAAGAATTGATCTATGAAATATCTGATATGGTCTACCATATTCTTGTTCTAATGGTTCAGAAAGGCATAGAAATCAATGATATAAAAGAAGAACTTACGAAAAGATTCATGAAAGAAGATAATAGTTAAGAAATAATCATATCTATTCAATAGAGAAAAAAGATGAAATACGGATTATTTCATCTTTTTTAATACTCTTATCTTATGAATTGAAATCCAATCCAATTGATATTGGATATCGCATTTAGAACATGCATTGATTAGGTGCGTAAGTTGAAATCTTTAGTAATATATGAATGATAATTTCTTAATTGAGTCATCCTAATTGTATCTGTTAAAATTAAAAGCCAAGATATAAAGAGGCAGGATTTAAGCAGATAAGAGAAAGGAGGGCTCATAATGATTGATGAGAATAAAACAGTTCAACAGATTATTACAGAAATACCGGAAGCAAAACGAGTATTTGATCTATATGGTATTCGATATCAGCCTATGGGGGAAGGCGGAGATCTTGAACGTACGATTACAGAAGCCTGCAGAAGGTATAACATCGATAAAAGTGTCCTGATCAATAATCTGGGCAATATGGAAGTCATACACAATAGAATTCAATGAAACCATCAAGCAGACATATCTTAGTATAAAAAAGATGAGCTCTGTATAAATATAAATCCTTTTCAAGTCTCAACGGATAATTATTTATACGGGGCTTATTTAATTAAGATGTGTTATCTATTTTTTATTTAGATTACACATTTACGGTATATCTTACAAGATGAAATGATATGTGTTATAATTATGTCTGACTCATAATATCAGGAGGTTAATGTTATGTCATCTGAGGAAAAAATATTGCTTGGACGTGCAATAAAAGGTGATGTTGAAAGCTTTGAAAAGCTCATTGAGCGCTATCAATCCAAAGCTTATAATATTGCTTTAAGAATGTTAGGCAATGAAGAAGACGCAAAAGATGTAATTCAGGACTCCTTTATCAAAATATACCGTTCTCTCCGCAAATTTCGTGGAGACAGCAGTTTCTATACATGGATATACAGAATTGTAACCAACACCTGTTATGATTTTTTGAAAAAGAAAAATAAATGGGATAACAATACAATGAGCCTGACCAATTACCAGAATACTCTGACAGGAGAGATTGAGGACATTAAAGATGAACTTCACCGGCCGGATATCATCCTGGATAACAAAGAAAATTCAGCTCAAATTATAGACTGTCTTCATAAATTATCTTATGACCACAAAACAGTCATTATATTAAGAGATATTCAAGGGTTCTCATACGATGAAATCGCTCAGATATTAAATTGCTCGGAAGGAACTGTCAAGTCAAGAATCAATCGGGCACGAAGCAAGCTGAAGGAAATCGTAGTGTCTACTATGGAACAAATCCGGTAACCGTATGGTCTAAAGATATGTATAAGAAAGGAGCAGTACTATGAATTGCCAAGATATTAATGAAAAAATGTCATTATATATAGATAATCTTCTTGAAGATTCGGAAAGAAAAAAATTCGAGAAGCACCTTTCAGAATGTTCTGCCTGCAGGGAAGAATACCAATTGATTACTGAAAATATAAAGCTGTGCAATGATATACCTGAGGTTAAATTACCCGTTGATTTTAAAGAAGGCCTTCATAAGAAACTGCTGACTGAAAAAAGGAAAAATAAACTGATTAGAACAGACTGGCGAACTTATGGTGTTGTTGCTGCCGCCGTACTAATTGTTTTTGTATCCGCCTTCCAGAATATGTTTATGAAAGATACCAGTCAGGACACGGCACAGGAAGAATCTTCTTCAATCGGTTCAAAATGGACATTAGCCAATGATTCAGACGAAAAGCTCCAGAAAGAAATGAATACTGCCGGAAGCCCACAGCCCAAGGCAGATGATGCTGCTCAGGAGCCGTTAACAATGGCGGCAGATCAAGATACATCCGCAATAGAAGATTCGACGCATGATTTCGGAGAATCAGACGTAAGAAGTACCGATATGTTTTTATTAGCCGCTCCTTCTTCTGTAGATACGGCTAAATCATATGAAGGATCGATACATGTTAGCAGTGATTCTCTTGAGACTGTGGAAGCTTTTATTGAACCGTTCATGGAATCCCATCCGGATATTGTTATGAATGTATCTGCCGATAATGAATCTGCAGACTGGGAAATAAAACTTACAATGCCTTCAGAACTTTTCACAGGCTGTCTGGATTATATAACACAATATTCGAATATTACAGAATATCATGTGGATATCCGTGATTATTCCGAAGAGTATGATGCCCTGAACAGCGAAATCATGGCTTTAAACCGTTTGGCCGCAAAGATAGAAAATGATATGGGTTTAACAGAAAATGAAGAAGAAAATGAAAGTAATGAAAAAAGATTAGAGCAAATCGAAACAGTTCAGATTCCGGAAAAAAACAATGCACTGGAAAAAATAAAAAATGAATTCAAAACATCTGTCATTTTAATAGACATTAACTATAAGTAAAAGTTTAAACATAAATAAAAGCGAAAGCAGAGTAAAAGTATAGTGTAAGGACAAGTGAAAGTATAAGTTGAGCTTTCGGGCACACTTTCATATGTCGATTAAAGCATAGTAACCGCTTCCGGTCCGTATTAATTTGAATCGAAGTGTAAAGGAGTTAGAAATGATAAATAAACGAATGGTGATCATTGATGGAAACAGCCTTATAAACAGAGCATACTATGCGCTGCCTCCTTTGATGACAAAAGAAGGGCTGTATACCAATGCAGTTTATGGCTTTAACAATATGTTGAATAAGATTATTGAAGAATATGATCCCGAATATCTGGTGGTTGCATTTGATAAAAAAGCACCGACTTTCAGACATAAAGAGTATACAGAGTACAAAGCCGGAAGAAAAAAAATGCCGCTGGAACTTGCCCAACAGCTTCCGCTTTTAAAAGAGCTTTTGGAGGCAATGAATATCTCAATAATTGAATTAGATGGCTTTGAGGCAGACGATCTGATCGGCACTGTTGTCAAAAAAAATGAGGAAGCCAAACTACAGACTTTTGTTATAACCGGTGACAAGGATGCCCTGCAGCTTGCCTCCGACTCTTCACAAGTGATTATTACAAAAAAAGGAATCAGTGATTTCGAAGTATATGATAAAAAAATATTTATGGATAAATATGGCATAACGCCGGAGCAATTTATTGATCTCAAGGGATTAATGGGGGATGCATCCGATAACATTCCAGGCATTCCGGGAATTGGTGAAAAAACGGGATTGCAGCTCATCAAAACATTCGGCTCTGTTAATAATTTAGTTAACAACGTGAATGAAGTGAAAAGTGAAAGAATTCGTCAAAAAATTATTGATCACTCACAAACTGCAGTTATGAGCCGCCGCTTGGCAGAAATTAATACCCATGTTCCCATTGATATCTGCTTTGATGAATACACTTTCAATGAACCGGATACCGATAAACTTGTAAATCTCTATAACCGTCTCGAATTTTACAGCCTGATCCCAAAATTAAAGAAGAATGTTCATAAAGAATCCACCTTAGAAATAACCCGAGATGATGTGGACTTTATATTGGTGAATGATATAAAAGCCATAGAAAAAATGGAAAAATCACTTCTAAAAAAACAGGAAGTAACAATAAAAGTATTTTCTGATGAAAGTCATATTAAAAGGCCTGATCTAATAGGAATCGGCTTATTGTCGGATTACCATTATTATTATATTCCTATAGGAAACAGTGAATTTCAAAATTTATTAAATAATACTTTCAACAAACTGAATTTAAGAATAACAGGTCATGACATAAAAAATGATATCTATGAACTGTTTCATTTAGGGATACAGGATTTTAAAATTGAATTTGATACAGCCATTGCTCAATATTTGATCCAACCGGAAAGAAGCAATTATGATTTGAAATCTTTGGCGCTGGAATATCTGAATACGGACTTGCCCGGCGAAAAGGAGTTTTTTGACCAGAACGGTCAAATAGAGTTTTTTGGAGATATGAATGAAAAATATTCAGATTATGCATTTAGATGGTGTAAAATCACTAAAACATTAACTGAAATATTGAAAGAACGATTGAAGAAAGAGAATTTAATTGATCTCTACCGTACAATTGAGCTTCCTTTGGTAGAAGCTCTTGCAAAGATGGAATACGTTGGTTTTGGTATCGATGACGGTGAACTTACCAGAATCGGAGAGAGATTAACAAAAGAAATAGAAGAAATTTCTCAAAAAATCTATGAACTGGCAGGAGAACAATTTAATATTAACTCTACAAAGCAGTTGGGACCTATTTTGTTTGATAAACTTAAACTGCCGGCTATTAAAAAAACAAAGACCGGTTATTCTACCAGCATTGATGTTTTAGAGAAACTTAAAGAATCTCATGATATTATACCTTTGATCATAGAATACCGAACTCTTGCAAAATTAAAAAGTACATATATTGAAGGACTGATTCCTTTAATTAACAAAGAAACTAACAGAGTACATGCTCATTTTAACCAGACAGTTACGACAACCGGAAGAATCAGCTGTACAGAACCTAATTTACAGAATATCCCTATAAAACAGGAAGCTGGCAGGCTTATACGAAAAGCGTTTATACCGGAAGAAAATTATGTTTTAATGGGCGCAGATTATTCACAAATCGAACTTCGTGTTTTAGCACATATATCTGAAGATCCTTCTCTAATGGAAGCCTTTATGAATGACGAAGATATTCATACCATGACGGCATCAAAAGTTTTCAATGTCGCACCTGAAGATGTTACCAACCTTCAAAGGTCGCGGGCCAAAGCAGTTAATTTTGGTGTCATCTACGGTATGAGCGACTATGGTTTATCAGAAAATTTAAATATATCCAGAAAAGAAGCTTCTCAATACATTCAGGAGTATTTCAAAAAATATTCAACTGTAAAAGCTTATATGGATAAAATGATTGAATCCTGTAAATCAAATGGCTATGTAAAGACGATCATGAATCGAAAACGCCATGTTCCTGAAATCACTTCTAATAATTTCAATATTAGGTCTTTCGGAGAAAGGCTGGCAATGAATACACCTATTCAGGGCAGTGCAGCAGATATTATAAAAATTGCCATGAGAGATGTTTACAGGGCCTTGAAGGACAATACCAAATCCAGATTGATCCTGCAGGTTCATGATGAGCTTATCATCGAAGTTCATAAAGATGAAATAGAAAAAGTCAAACAATTGTTAGTGGAAAAAATGGAAAATGCAGTAGAATTAAAAGTTCCTCTTAAAGTGGATCTGCATATCGGTGATAATTGGTATTGTTTAAAATAGAGGTAATGTGTTATGAAAGTTATTGGATTAACAGGCGGTATGGGCTCTGGAAAAAGCTCTGCTTCCAACTATCTGTCAGAGAAAGGTGTATCCGTTATTGATGCAGATAAAATTTCCAGGGAAATGGTTTCGCCTGGTTCAGATGCCTTGAATGAATTGGTTCGGAATTTCGGAAAAGAAATATTGAAACATGACGGAACACTAAATCGCAAATTATTAGCGGATATTGTTTTTAATGATAAAAGAAAGTTAAGAATGCTGAATCTGATTATGCATGAAAGAATTGTTCGTGAAATAAAAGATCAATTAGAAACATTCGATGAAAAAATTATGGTCGTTGATGCGCCATTATTGATTGAAACCGGATTGGATAAAATCGTTGATGAAATATGGGTAGTGGATATTGATGAAAATACACAAATGGAAAGGATCAAAAATAGAGATAATCTCTCTTTTAAAGAAATAAAAAAGCGTATGGAATCCCAATTATCGCGCAGCGAAAGAAATAGACATGCCGACGTGATTCTTGATAATTCCGGCAACCTCAAAGACTTGTACCGTCAGATCGATGAAGCGCTTAAAAATCAGCAAGATTCATGATCTAATATCTAAGATATATATGAAATCCATTAACCCTTAAGCTCTATCTGAGAACTACAAACTATAAAACTTTAATCCATATTCATACTCTATAAGCTGTCTTTTCATATAATTTGGCCTTAAGGCCGGGAGTGGTGCAAAAATTGTATAGATTAAAAGTATTTATAACCGCCGTCCTGATAGTTCTGCTTTTTACAATTCCAGGGTGCAATGAACCAAAAGAAAAATCTGAAGAGAACACTGAGATTGAAGGGATTCCCATTATCCTCAACGAAGTATCAATACCAATGTTGAATTTCAAGACATTGAATCCGGTGGTCAGTAAAGATGAATCCATCTATTATTTAAATAAGCTTATATATGAAAGCCTCGTGGATTTGGATGAATCATTGAAGGCGGTACCTTTACTTGCCGAAAGTTGGGAATACATGAAGGATGGCCATGAACTCGTCTTTCATTTGAGAAGAAATGTTTCCTGGCATAATGGGTCGGAATTTTCTTCAGATGATGTGATTTTTACAATCAATACCTATATCAATCACAACGGGTATGAAGCATCTCCCTATAATATTTATGTTAACAATATAAAAAAAGCTGAAAAAGTTGATGACAATACGGTAAAAATTATTTTCTATAACAATTACGATAATTCTATTGAACATTTTGTATTTCCTATTCTGCCGGAAGATGCATCGTCAGGGAATATATATAAAAACATTTCAGGATTTATTCCAGTTGGAACAGGTCCTTATATGGTTGATGAAATAGAAAAATTAAAATATATTTCATTAAAAGGGAATAAACAATATTGGGGGAGTCAGAAACCTTTAAATGATCTGACTTTTAAAATTGTTCCTTCTCCTGAAGAATCTATTGGGTTATTGGAAATCAATAATATACATATTGCCTATTCTCACAACTCCGACTGGGGAAAGTATCTGGAGGATAAAACTCTTTCCATTGATGACTTTGTATCAAATGAAGCTGAATTTTTAGGTTTTAATTTTGATAACAAAATATTATCTGACAGGCGGATACGGCAAGCGATATGTTATGCCATCGATACAGGTGAAATCATCAAGCATATTTATCTGGGAGCAGCTGCAGAAAGTGAAAGCATTTATTATCCGGGTTTTTTGAAAGACACCGGCAATAATGCCGATAATCTTTATCGCTTCAATTCTGATAAGGCCATCGCGCTTTTAAAAGAAGCCGGTTATGAAGATAGGGACAACAATTCTATTCTTGAAGACATAAACGGAAAAGAACTTAAATTAAATATACTGGTAAATTCGGAAAATAAAACCAGGATGGACTGTGCAAAAATAATAAAGAAAAGTCTTGACAAAATAGGTATTTCCTCTAATATAATATATATTGGCTTTGACACCTACACTCAATATATCAGTCAGGGAAATTTTGACTTGTATCTGGGTGGATGGCGTGTTTCTCATTTAATGGACTTTCGATTTGCCCTTCATTCAGGTTATGGGAACCCTATCGGTTATCAGAATGATTATCTGGATTATTTGCTTGTAGAACTGCAAAGAAACCTTAGCTATGAAAAAAAGAAAGAACTATTTGTAGAAATAAAAGCGATTTTAAATGAAGATTTGCCATATTACTGCCTGTTGTATAAAAAATACGGCGCTATCTCAACAAATGAACTTGTTGGTGAAGTAAATCCTGTTTTTTATAATTTTTACAAAGGAGCAGAAACATGGCAGATCATTAAAGAGCCTTAATCTGCGAGGATGGCGGAATCGGCAGACGCGCACGTTTGAGGGGCGTGTGGGGCAACCCGTGCGGGTTCAAGTCCCGCTCTTCGCACCAATAGAAACAAGACTTCTTTTATGAGGTCTTGTTTTTTTTGAGTGGGGCGCAGAACCCGCAAAGGGTTCAAAGAAGCCCTAACACAGAATCTTAGATTCTGATGTAGGTCTTTTGCAAGGCGATAGAAATCTGTGATTTCGTCATCGCTACTGCTCCCGCTCTTCGCACCAATAGAAACAAGACTTCTTTTATGAGGTCTTGTTTTTTTTGAGTGGGGCGCAGAACCCGCAAAGGGTTCAAAGTGGGACTCTCTAATCTATGATTAGTTAGAGCTGCCATTCGCAACGAGAAAGAAATTTTAATTTCGTTTTTGAGACTGCGCGAAGCCCTAACAGAATATTATGATAAGAGTTGCCATTCGCTTTAGCGGTACGCTTCTCTTTTTCTCTGACTTCCTGATAACTATAAAGATTGTCCCTGCTTATCCTCCAACTTTCTTCCTAATATATGTAATAATTCTTACGAATAAAAAATATCTTTTTATAGAGGAAATGTTTGGAGGGGAACTATGGGAATAAAATATTATAAAAAAAACAAAAGGGCCGGCAGCAGAATGATAGTTCAGATTCTGATATGTATCATTATTGTGGTATTTGTTATCAGTTTGAAGAAAGCAGATCTGACTATGACCAATAAACTGTTGAGTATCATTGAAACAAGTCTTACAACAGAATATAATTTTAAAGAAATACCGTCAAGAACCGTTGGATTTTTAAAGAAAATACCGGAACTTCCGCTTCAAGCCGCCAGATTGATTCAAAACAAAGATGAACAATTGGCTTTTTCTCCTCCTGTGGATGAAGGTCAGGTCATTTCGACCTTCCGTAGCAGCTACGATTCAGTGTATGAAACCGAAAAATTTTAGCGGGGGATCGATTATTATTTTCCTAAAACTATAGATATTAACTTTCTAAGTGACGGTGTTATTACCGAAACAGGGCACAGTAACGTTTATTGAAATTATATCAAAGTT